>JAJCXO010000176.1 GCA_029263395.1 Acidobacteriota bacterium
ATTAGATTGCATCCCGAAAACCGTTTTTCGCCTTCAGGGAGCCCCTGTGGAGCGAGCACGCGGCGAGTATGTATGAGCAGAGAGCAGATCATGGCTCTCCAAACTGTTGTAACCAATAGAGTTCTCAGACACTAGGGCATCGGGGCGAGTTACGCAGCAGCGCGCAGTCCACAGGGGGCGACCGGACAACCGGCGTTCTTGGACGGGATCTAAGTAGTGGCGCACGGCTGTGCGCCCTTGGTGCCACAGACTGCTAGCCGCCTGAAACACCGGCGCGTCCAACCAGGGCGTCCTTGAGCTTTTGCAGCGCTTCTTCCTTTTTCTCGAGCTCGCTTTTGGTTTCCGCCAGCTCGGACCGTGCTTTGCGCAGTTGAGCTTCGAGTGATTTGACGCGTCCATCCGCGGCCTTGGTCTCGTCGGCAATATCGGCTTTTGATGCCTCAGCTTCCTGGAGCTGAGTGGCGAGTTCAGCACGTTCCTGATCGAGCTCGGTGGAGCAGCTGAGGAGTTGCGACTCGGCGGTCCGTGCTTGGTTCACCAAGGCGCGGATGACGGCTAGCTCTGCCCGTCGAGCATGATTCGGGTTCGACGCCGCTAGTTCCTCGAGATGCTGAAAGCCGTGATTCACGTTGTGGTGTGGGCTGGCTGGTGCCAGTTTCCGCAAACCGATGGCGTAGAGAGCATCACCTCGTCGCGCGTCGCCTGCCGGCAAGCCATCGAGGATTTGTTGGTAGAGCTCATGGGCTTGATCGATCTGGCCGGCTGCTACCGCCTTCGAAGCCTGCCGTTCGATTTTCTTGAGCTCCTTGGGACTCAGCTGTTGAGCGTCTGCCAGACTCGGTAAGCTGGTCGCGAGCACTAGAGCTGCCGCTGTCAGCCAAAGCCTGGGGGTTGAAAGCCTGAGGGTTGAAGGCCATAGGGTTAAAGGCCTGAGGGTTGAGAGCCTGAGGGTCATAGACGTCGATCCTTCTGGGGGGCTTGTGAAGTGAGGTCTTCTTGAAGCAGTCATGCGGGGAATGGAGATGTTGCACGAGGCCCTCTAGGGCGATAGGATACCTATCCCGCAGGACTATTCTATTTGATTCCCCTGCAGACCTTGAAACAACCGGTCAAAATCTCCAGGGATTTGACTAGCCCTTTCGACCCCGATCAGGCCCACCGTCTGCATAGGAGACCCTACATGCATCGTTTTGTTGCCAAAGCAGTTGCTTCGATTGCTGTCTGTGCCTTGCTGATGTCGACCGCGCCGGTCGGAGCAGTTGGCGAAGGCCCCATTCGCTTTTTGACAGGACCTCAAAACGGTGACGCCTACGACATCGCTATGGCATATCTCACCGCCCATCGAGGGGAGCTCGGCCTGACGGCCGCCGACCTCGACGACATGGTGGTGAGCGACAAGTATGTGAGCCGCCACAACGGCACCACCCACCTCTACCTCAAGCAGCGTTTCGAAGGTATTGAGGTGTTCAACGGCCTGATCAATATCAACGTGGCTCGCGACGGCAGCATTATCAACCTCGGTAATTTGTTCGTTGCCAATCTGGCCGACAAGGTCAATACGCGTAGCGCTATCGTGAGTGATACTGAGGCTATCCAGCAGGCCGCGCAGCATTATGGACTGACTGCGACTAGCGAGTTGTCGTTGGTTGAATTCAAAGGCGGCGCGAATTTAGCCGCGACGTATTCGTCTGCTGGTCTGTCCCGCGACGAGATTCCTGCCAAATTGGTCTACATGCCACTCGCCGACGGTACTGTGCGCCTGGCCTGGGAGACGACGCTGCAACTAGTGAAGGGCACCGACTGGTGGAACGTGCGGATTGATGCCGTCACGGGCGAGATGCTCTCCGAGCACAACTTCACCAGCAGCGATTCCTATCTGGTGATCCCCTTTCCGGACAATGACAGCCCGGACGATTCCGGCGGCCAGCTTCTAGTCACCGATCCTGCTGACGCTCTGGCCTCGCCGTTCGGTTGGCACGATACCGATGGCGCTGCGGGTGCCGAGTCGATGTTGACGCGGGGTAACAACGTCAATGCGCAGGAAGATCTCGATGGCAACAACGCTGGCGGCTTTGCTCCCAGTGGTGGGGCCAGCCTCGATTTCACCGAGGTTTTCAATCCAGCCTTGCAACCAGCCGTTGGGTCCAATCTGGGCGCGTCGATCATCAACCTGTTTTACGCCAACAACGTGATGCACGATCTGACGTATCAATATGGTTTTGACGAGGCGGGCGGCAACTTTCAAACCAACACCTATGGCCGGGGCGGCATCGGCAATGACGCGGTCAGGGCTGACGCTCAGGACGGAGCCGAAGCGGCGCTGCCGAGCTTCAACAACGCCACCTTCGGCACACCCGGTGACGGTGCCTCGGGTGTCATGTCGATGTTCCAGTGGAAGCCGCCGGTGGATGCCATCGTGACGGTCAACACTCCGGCATCGATCGCGGGTGACTACGAAGCATCGAGCTCGAACTTTGGGCCGCAACTCGACGCCACCGGGCCTTTGACTGACGACGTTGAGTTGGCTGATGATGGTGGTGGCCCTGGCACAGCCAGCGATGGCTGCGAAGCGCTGATTGGCTTCACCGCCGGTAACATTGCTTTGATCGATCGTGGCACCTGCGACTTTTCGCTGAAGGTATTCAACGCGCAGTCAGTCGGCGCTACCGGTGTCATCATCGGCAACGATCGGCCAGGTATTCTGCATCCGGGAGCGGGTGCCAATGCCGCCCAGGTCACGATCCCGTCGGTATTGGTCACCCAGGCCGGTTCTGACACCCTCAAGACAGGCTTGACGGGCCTCAATGCAACCATGGCTCTAGATCCTGCCGCTCCGCCTCGCCGTGACAGTGACTTCGACAACGGCATCATCGCTCATGAGTACGGACACGGCATCAGCAATCGCTTGACGGGTGGCCCGGCTACCGCCTCCTGTCTCGGTGGCTCCGAGCAAGCCGGTGAAGGCTGGAGTGATTTCTGGGCGATGTTGTTGACGGCGGAGGCTTCCGACACGCCGGAGATGGCTCGCGGTGTTGGTAACTATGCCATTTTCGAACCGATTGATGGTCCCGGAATTCGTAACTTTCCGTACAGCACCGATATGGTGACCAATCCGCAGACCTATGCTGATATCGGCACCACCAACGTACCGCATGGTGTAGGCGAAATCTGGATGGCCACCGTTTGGGAGATGTATTGGGAGTTGGTCGCCAAACATGGCTTTGACAGCGACTTTTACACTGGTACCGGTGGTAACAACCTCACCATCCAGTTGGTGGTTGACGGCATGAAACTACAGCCTTGTTTGCCTGACTTTGTCCAAGCGCGTGACGCGATCTTGCTTGCTGATATGAACAACAATGCGGGCGAGAATCAGTGCGAAATCTGGCGTGCTTTCGCCAAGCGCGGTGTAGGTGTCAGCGCAATTTCCGGGGATACAGGCACACCAATAGCACCAGTAGTCGGCAACGAAACCGAGGCCTTCGACATTCCGATGGAGTGTCCGGCGGTAGGGGGCTCGATTTTCGCCGATGGCTTCGAATCCGGAGACACGTCAGCCTGGTAGCTGATTAGAGCTCTCCAGACGACGTTCTTCGGGCTGCTGCTGCCTGGACAACGCTCAAAGGCCCGGCTCGTGCTTGTCACGACCGGGCCTTTCGGGTTGTAGAGCCCCTGCACGATGGCCAAGAAACGTTCCAAAGCGCGCTCCATTGTTCGGCGTGACCCTCCGAAACCAGGGTCTGTGTCGAAGCAAGGTGCGCCAGCGAAGCGAGCGAAGGTTTCGCGCCGAGAGCCCAGCGAGCTACCGCTCTGGAAGAAGCTTCTGTTCTCCTTGCTGGCGGTTGGCCTCTTTTTTGGTGCGATCGAGTTGGGACTGGCCGCTTTGGGTATCGAGCCGGTGCTCTACGATGATGATCCCTATGTCGGCTTCTCGTCGTTGGTGCCGCATTTTGTCCCCGGAACGTCGACCGATGGTAACTCGGTCCTGACGACCGCCCAGAACAAGCTGCGATTGTTCAACGCGCAGAGCTTCGCCCAGCACAAATCCAACAACACGGTGCGGGTGTTTTGCCTCGGCGGATCGACAACTTATGGTCGGCCCTATGGTGATGCCACGTCGTTTTGCGGTTGGTTGCGCGAGCTACTGCCGGTGGCTGATCCGTCCCGACAGTGGGAAGTCGTCAATGCTGGTGGCATCAGTTATGCCAGCTATCGAGTGGCACTGCTGATGGAAGAGCTGTTGGCCCACCAGCCTGATCTTTTTGTCATCTATACCGGCCACAACGAATTCTTGGAGCAGCGGACCTACGGTAACCTCATCGCCTACCCGCGAGCGGTTCGTGGCCTCGGTGCTCTGGCCAGTCGCACTCGATTGTTTACCGCCGCTCGGCAGGCCTTGTTCAAGCCTACCGAGGCACAAGCCGAAACCGCGACCACTCTTGGTGACGACGTCCGGACGCTGCTGGATGCATCGATTGGCCCCAGCGAGTACCACCGCGACGACGCACTACATGAGCAAGTGTTGAGGCATTTCCAGTTCAGCCTGACAAGAATGGTGGATATGGCTCGTTCTGCCGATGCCGAGGTTGTCCTGGTAACGCCAGCCTCCAACCTGCGCCACTGCTCACCGTTCAAGAGTGAGAACTTGGCCATGGATCCGGCGGAATTGAAACGCTGGCAGGCGTTGTACGATCAGGCTGAGGAAGCTGAGCGCACGGGACGTGCGGATGAGGCCTTGGGCTTGATCGAGGCCGCGCTGGCGATCGACGACCGGCATGCACATTCGCATTATCTGCAGGGCCGGGTGCTGGATGCACTCGGCCGTTCCGCTGAAGCCAAGGCAGCGTTCGAGCGCGCGCGCGACGAAGACGTCTGCCCCTTGCGCGCTCTTGGGCCGGTCCCCGGTATCGTGGCGGACGTCGCCGAACAACGCAGCGTACCCTGGGTCGATTTCGCTCGGTTGATTGATGCTCGATCCCACGAGGGAATTCCAGGAGAGGATCTTTTTCTCGATCACGTCCATCCAACAATCGAAGGGCATCGGTTGCTGGCGCTCGAGCTGATCGAGACGTTGAGCCGCGAAGGCTTAGTACAACTGACGGCGAGTTGGGGCGACGTGGCGATCGAGCGGGTTGCCGCTCAGATCCATGGGCGTCTCGATCCCGAAGCTCACGGCTTAGCATTGTCTCAGCTGTCGCGGGTCCTGGGGTGGGCAGGTAAGTTGGAGGAGGCCCGCAAGCTGTCTCTACAGGCAGCAGAGCTCGCTCCGAACTTGGCCGCGATCCAGCACCAGGCGGCGCTCAGCGCCCACCTTACCGACCATATTCCCGAGGCGATAATGCTCTATCGCAGAGCACTCGAACTCGATCCATCGATTGCGACCGCTCACAGCAACCTGGCGGTGATTCTCGACGAGGCTGATCGTGACCAAGAGGCTGCGATCCACTACCGTCAGGCTATCTCACTCCTAGGGGATAAGAATGCTGCCTATCGCGAGCGCTTACAAGAGGCGCTTGCCAAGCTCGAGATCTAAACTCATGGTGATTCAAAACGAGAATCCGTCACGAGGGCTACTGTCGATTCCACCGAAGATGGGTGTTGGCACAGGGTGGCCTCGCCAAGTGAGAAGGTGGAGACCGCACTTTCTAGCCAGCTTATGCCTGTTTGCTACCCTGCAATGCCTCGCAGTGTCGGCAGTTTTGGGGTCGGACGTGCCCGCCAACCCCAAGACGCTGGCGCCGCCGAATTTGATCCTGATCACCCTCGACACTACCCGAAACGATGCGGTGGGGGCACTCGCAGGGCGACCCAGTCGTACGCCGGTGTTGGATGAGCTGGCAACCCAGGGGGTACGTTTTCTGCACGCTCTTGCGCCAACTCCCTTGACGTTGCCGTCTCACGCTTCGTTACTGACCGGCCTCGATCCACCGGAGCACGGGTTACGGGACAACGGATCCTTTGCCCTGCCAAAAGAACTGCCGACGCTCGCCACGGTGTTGGCGGATCGGGGTTATCTGACGGCTGCCTTTGTCGCGACTCGGGTGTTGGATCGTCGGTTCGGTTTGGCGCGAGGGTTTGCGACCTATGACGATCGGATGGTGGCGGAGGTGACCGGTGAATACGGTTATCCAGAGCGAGATGCTGCTGCTGTCGTCACCGCGGCGCTCGACTGGCTATCGAAACAACGCACCTCGCAACCTACCTTCATCTGGCTTCACTTTTACGATCCCCACGCGCCGTATGCGGCTCCCGGTTCGGACCCACGACGACCCCTCGCCGAGCGTTACGGTGACGAAGTCGCCTTTGTAGATCAGCAGATCGGCCGTTTACTGGCGGAGGTCCCAGAGCCGTCCTCTGGACGGATCGTTGCGGTCGTCGGTGACCACGGTGAGGCCCTCGGCGAACACGGCGAGCGGACTCATGGCATCTTCGTCTATCGCTCGACCCTCGAAGTCCCGTTGATCATCGCTGGTCAGGGCCTCTCGCACGGTTACAGGCTCCCCCGCGGTCAGCAGGAGGCTGAACCGGTTGCCGCACGCCGCTTGGCTCCAACCCTGCTCCGCCTGTTGACGCCAAAACACAAGGCTGTACTTCCCGGCACCCCGCTGCCCGGCCTGGGGATCGGCGAGCCTGAGCCTGAGCCGATATACAGCGAGTCGCAAATGCCGGCACGGACCTACGGCTGGAGTCCCTTGACCGCCTTGTGGGATGGGCAGTACCGGCTGATTGTTGCGCCTAGGCCAGAGCTTTATGACACCAGCGCCGACCCTTCGGAAAGTCGCAACGTGGTGCGAGAACAGCGCGCGGCTGCAGGCCGTTTACGGGATCGGCTGGCGGAGATCGAGGCAAGTTTCGAAGCTCGTCAGGCAGTTCCATTGGCGGCGGACAGCCGCCTCGCTGCCGATCTTCGGGCTTTGGGTTACCTTTCGGGAGGAGGCGATCGAATCTCTGGGCTCGATCCCAAAGACGGGATCGTTTTGCTCGACCGATTGGAGCAAGCCAACGGAATGCTGGCCAACGGCCAGACGGCAGCAGCATTGAAAGCTCTCGAAGAGCTCAATGCCAGCAGCCCCGACAACGTACCGTTTCTGACGCGCCTGGCAGCTGCTCAGGAGCGTGCTGGCAAAGTCGAACAAGCCATCTCGACGTTCCGTCGGGCGATTGAGCTCGACCCTGATCTCGAGTTTCTGCATCATCATCTCGGCCGAACACTATTGGGGGCCCGGCGGTATGACGAGGCGGAAAAGGCCTTTGAGGCGGCACTCGCGATCGATTCGAGGTTCTCTCAGGCATGGCTCAGCCTGGCTGAGCTCGCATTACATCGTCGCCAGCCGGCGGAAGAACGGGCCGTGTTGGAACGGGCCGCAGCGCACGAGGTCGAAAGCGTCGCGGTACACATCCGGTTGGCTCAGCTCCAGATGGCAGCTGGCGAGCCGGGTGCCGAGAGACACTTGGCTACGGCATGTAACTTATTGCCAAACCTACCTTTACCTTGGTTCTTACGCGGCCAGATTGCACTGGATCAGGGGCGTCGCGACGATGCTCGAAAGTTCCTCGAACGTGCGATCGAGAACGCTCCGGGGTCAGCTATTGCTGGCCAAGCGCAAGCCCTCATGGTGCAACTCGACCGCTGAGCCGGTGCCGCGATAAACCGTAGGCAGCTAGTTATTGCTGAGTCGCGAGCTGCCTGGTAACATAGATCCCTTCCGTCTATTGCCGGTCATTCCTAGACAACTAACTCGGGCCTATATCTGCTCGACTTTTGATTTCTCGGCCAGAGGCCTGTCCGGTCCTTGGTCCGTTCTCCGTGATCGTGAAACCCCAACGGCACGACCTCATCGGTCGTGCCTGTCCTGAGGAGGATAGATGCACCAAGCTAGTCCTAGTCGTCGCTTCGAGATTGTTGTCATTGCATTGGCCCTGGTCGCGGCGCTGCCGCTGATCGCCCTCGTCGAGCCGGAAGTCACCGAGCTCCGCGCCAAGTCCTTCAGTCATCCAGACCTCTACATCGGGAATATCTATCAGCCGGCTCCTGAAGTCGATAGCAATCGTTCGGCGCAAGATCTCGCCGATCTGGGGGTGGCTCCTAGTGCTGCCTACATGGATATCCGCGGTGGACGATGGGGTACCTTGATGCCAGCCCTTCCGTTGCTGCCTGGCGATGGCTTCGGTAACGAGTTGAGCTGGGACGGTTTGAACAAAGCGGCACCGACAGGTCGCGCCGAGCTCCGTACTTTGGCCTGGGATGCGTTTGTTGCATGGGTGGCTCAGCATCAATCTCAACTGGGTGTCGATATCGCCGAGTTGCAGAATCCCGGCGTGGTGACGGTGACCCGTGATGGCGACATGGTGCAGATCCACGCGCCGCGCCGGATCGATGGTGTGCCGGTGCGCGATACCTACCTCAACGCGGTGATCAGCCACGGGAACCTGAGCCTGATGGGTTTTCGGAATTGGGGCGACATCACGATTTCGCCGGTGCCGTCGATCAATACTGAAGCGGCGATCGCCGCCGTTAATGTCCACCTCGGAGACTTGGCTCAGTTGGCCACCTGGAGCAAGAACAGCCTGGCTATCATCCCGATGGCGAAAGGCACCGATCTTGCCCAGATTGCGGTCGGTACAGGTTATGACTACCGCTTGGTCTGGGAACTGCGCCCTGCCTTCGAAGGCGACCCGGTCGGCGAGTGGGAAGCTTTGGTCGATGCTCACACCGGTGAGGTCCTTGCCCTACAAGACAAGGCGAACTACGCCAGCACCCGCGAGATCGAGGGCGGCGTTTATCCGGTTTCCAACGATGGCGTACCTCCCGATGGTGTCGAGGTGGTTTATCCGATGCCGTTCGCTGATCTCACCAATGCTGGGAATACGTTCTTCTCCGACAGTGGTGGCAACCTTCTGGCCTGCGTTGACGGTGAGATCTCGACGACGCTGACCGGGCGGTATCTCCGCATGATCGACACCTGCGGTGCGGTCTCTGAGTCGACCGCTGGTGATGTGTTGAGCCTGGGCACCAGCGGCGGCATCGACTGCACGACGCCTCCCGGTGGTTCACCCGGCAACACCCACGCTACGCGCTCCGGTTTTTACGAGATCAACCGTTCCATCGAATGGGGTCGCAGTCATCTTCCGGACAACATTTGGCTGCAAGATCAGCTGCCGGCAACGATGAACATCAACTCCAATTGCAACGCATCCGGTGGCCCTGGCGGAGTGAACTTCTTCACCTCCGGTGGTGGTTGCAGCAACACCGGCGAGATCGCGGGTGTGTTCGTTCACGAGTGGGGCCATGGTATGGATGGCGCCGATGCCACGCCGGGTATTTCAAGTCCGGGTGAAGGTATCGCCGACATTTACGCCTCGCTGCGCCTCAATACCTCTTGCATTGGGCGCAACTTCCGTCCCGGCTCGCCTTGCGGCGGTTACGGTGACCCTTGCACCGAGTGCACCGGCGTACGCGACATCGACTTCGCGAAGCGTTCTTCGGGCAATCCCCATGACATCGCTTTTATCGACACCTGTGGTCCCGGTAACACCAATGGACCTTGCGGTGGCTCAGTACACTGTGAAGGTGCCGTCTACGGTGAAGCTGTGTGGGACCTCTGGCATCGCGACCTGACCGTTGCTCCCTACAACATGGACACCGATACCGCTCGTGAGGTGGCGACCCGCCTGACGTTTATTGGTTCTGGTGCGGTTGGCAATTGGTTCAACTGTAATGCCGGCTCCGGCACCGGTGACGGCTGTAACGCTGATGGTGGTTACCTGAACTACCTTGCAGCGGATGATGACGATGGCAATCTAGCCAACGGTACGCCGCACATGACGGCAATCAACGCCGCCTTCGCACGTCACGGGATCGCTTGTCCGACACCGGCTGTGCTTGATGGTGGTTGTGCTACCACACCGACCACGGCGCCGGTCGTCACTGCGACGGCGCGGGATCGCGGCGCCGAACTCACCTGGGGCGCGGTAGCAGGAGCTACCAGCTACCGAATCTTCCGTGGTGAGGGCGTCCACAGCTGCGACTTCGGTAAGGTTTGGGTCGCTGAGATCACCGGAACCTCCTATGTCGACTCCGGTCTCAGAAATGGCCAGGAGTACTATTACTCGGTGTTTGCGATGGGTCCCGGCGACACCTGTTACGGTCCGTCCAGCAGCTGTACTGCCGTCACACCGGTTGTTGGTTCCAACATTGGCCTCGACGCGTTGGCCAGCGGTATGGTGACGATCGTCACAGGTGACGGCGACATCTTCCTCGACAACTGCGAGGAAGCGTTGGTTGCGGTCAGCGTCTCAAACCTTGGCAACGGTACTCAAACCAACGTGCGAATTGCCGATGTTCGGGCTCCGGACCATCCGGATGTGGTGTTCACCAGTGCTTTCCCGGTGACTGTGTCAGCGTCTTTGGCAGCCTGTGATCTGGCGGCGGGGGAAATTAGTTTCCAAGCTGATGGTCTGGCTCTGGGTGACTCGGTGTCGTTCGAGGTCGACTTCACCAGTGATCAGCTCAGCCCAGCGGTCAAGACGTTGATCCTGCCGCTCACGATTGCGGGTACTGAGGGTGATCTGATGAACTTTGCCACTCGGACCTACAGTTTCGAGGCTGATGCCGAGGACTGGGCGATAGAACAGGGTACGTTCGCTCGCACGTCGACCGGCGCTGGCAGTGGCGGTAACGGCTCTGACTTCTACACCGCTTCTTCTGGATTCCTAGCGGGGCAGTGTGATCACATCCGTTCGCCAGTGATGGTGTTGAACTCGGATTCCACCATGAGCATGTGGACCAACTTCAATATCGAAGATGATGCGGGTGGGACTGGGCCTTGGTACGACCGCGCCAACGTGGGGATCTACGACCCTGTTGCTGGCAGTCGCACCTTGGTCGAGCCCAGTAGTGGTCGGGACTACAACGCCTCCGGTGCCAATGGCAATTGTGGTACCAACGGGCAGCGTGGTTGGGCCGGTACGATGCAGTCTTGGGCCTCGACGACCTTTAATGCTGCTGCGCTCGGTTCGCCGACGATCGCTGGCGATCCGGTCCAGTTAGACATCCGATATGGCACCGATGGTGGTTTACATCTGGATGGTTTCTGGTACGACGAGGTCACTGTGACCAATGCTGACCATCAAGTGGACGACACCCAGTCCGACACGTGTGGCCCTCCGAGTGCCATCTTCTTCGATGGCTTCGAGTCCGGTGACGCGAGTTCGTGGTCGAGCGTGACCCCTTGATCCGTTGCCGTTCAGTGTAACGAGCCTTGTTAGATCGGCGCCCTCTGGGCGCCGACGAGTTTGTTGGATCGGCGCCCAAAGGGCGCCGATCGTGTTTCAGGAGCTGTCATGAAGTGGTATCGGAGAACGGGAACGATCCAATGGAAGGTGTTCCTTACCGCAGCCGTCACAGTTTGTTTGCCGGTGGCGGTCAAGGCCTTGCCTGCGGCTCAGAGCCCGGGACAACCACCGAGCCCGTCGACCAATGTGCTGCTGATTACGGTCGATACCTTACGTCCTGATGCGCTCGGTTGGGTTGCGGGTGAACCTTCTACCCCGGTCATAGACCGGTTGGCTGCCGAAGGATTCAGGTTTCCTGCCGCGGTCTCGCCGGCACCGGTGACGCAGCCGTCCCACGCCTCGATCCTCACCGGTTGGATACCTCGGCGCCATGGCGTGCGGGACAATGGCCAAGTCTTGGGTAGTAGCCCAGCAACTCTGGGCGAGCATCTACGCCAGCATGGTTACCGGACCGCGGCGTTCGTCAGCGGTTATCCGCTGGTGGCTGAATTTGGGCTCGATCGTGGCTTTGACCACTACGACGATCGCCTCGACTCGGGAAGCGGCGGCCGTCTGGAACGCACAGCCGGTGAGACTACGGATGCGGCCCTAGCCTGGTTGGCGTCGGCGCCGACTCCGACCCCAGCTCCATGGTTTCTTTGGGTTCACTACTACGACCCGCACGATCCCTATGTACCCCCCAAGCCTTTCGGCGGTTCCGATCTGCGAGCGGCCTATGAGGGAGAGGTTGCCTACGTCGATCAAGAGATCGGGCGATTGCGGGACCAACTCAGGTCGACGGTTCCGGTGCTGACCGTGCTCACCGCCGACCATGGCGAGAGTCTGGGGGAACACGGCGAGCAGACCCACGGTTTCTTCATTTACGACAGTACCCAGGTGGTGCCGCTGGTGTTTCATTATCCGGGTCACCTCGAGCCCGCCGAATCGGCTGCCGGCGCCCGCTTGGTAGACGTGGCACCGACCATTTTGGATCTGCTCAGGCTGCCACCCTTGCCAGGTGAGCTCGACGGGGTGAGCTTGGGGCCTCTCTTGGCTGGAGAGACACAGACCGTTCCTGGCGCCTATCTAGAAACCCGCAGGCCCTGGTTGTCGTACGGTTGGGCCCCGCTGCGAGCGATCCGGGAGGGCGGCTGGAAGTTGATCGCGGCTCCTACGCCAGAGCTCTACGATTTAGCTAACGATCCAAGTGAGTCGGTGAACCTTGTCCAGCGCGAACGCCGTCGTGCCCGTGAACTACAGGCGACGTTTCGTCGAGCTGAAGCGCGACCGGCTGTTCATGCCCACTCGCTAGCCGATCCCGATGCGATGACACGGCTCGCGGCCCTTGGCTACACTGGAGCGGGGGCAGAACCAGGAGAGCCTCCGCCCGGTCTGGCTGATCCTAAAGACCGCGTCGAACAATGGAATCTCTTGTCCGAAGCCATGCTCCTCGTCGAGCAGGAGCAACACGCGGCTGCGGTTATAGTCTTCGATAAAGTGCTGGAACAGGAGCCTGAAAACCCCTTCGCGCTGTCCCGCTCAGGTGCGGCGCTGAACGCTGCGGGGCAGCCTAAGGATGCTGTGGTGCGCTTGCTGCGAGCGGTTGAGTTTACTCCCGGTGATCCCGAGACGCGCAGTGTTTTGGCCGGCGCTCTATCGCGCCTCGGTCGAAATGCCGAGGCGACCGAGCACTGGCTGGAACTTGTACGATTGCGCCCCCGCAAAGTCTCTGCGTGGGTCAACCTGGCTACCAGTCTAGGTCGGGGTGGCAAGTCGGATGAGGCACTTCGAGCGCTCGAGCATGCGGCGGACCTGGCTCCCGATCGAACTGATCTGCGTGTCCGCCTGGCGTTTCTCCAGCATGCTGCTGGTCGTCCAGCCGATGCCGTTCGCCATTTTGAACTCGCCGCCGAGAGTACCGGACCGGATGCCTTCCCGCACCCTAGTGCTTTAGGGCTCGTGCTCCTGCAACTCGGTCGGGGCGACGCAGCAGCCGCTTGGCTGGCTCGCAGCCGCCCGGATGAGGGCGAGTATGCGGAGGCGCGTTATCAGCTCGCACGGTTGCAAGTGCAGGCAGGAGATCTCGAGTCTGCCCGAAAAAACCTCGGAAGAGCGCTGAACGTCGCGCCCGAGCTACGGTCTCGGGCCGAAGCCGATCCCGAGCTCGAACACGTCGTAGATTGAGTTGTCAGAGGCTGAGATTCTTCTCGATCGATGACAGCTGGTGGCGGGCCATACCGAGGTTGCCCTTGTCTCGGGAGATAGCCAAGTAGAGGAAAAGATTGCCCTCCTTGGCCAGCGGCCGGATCAGATGATACTGATCACTCAAGGTAATGAGGATGTCTTCGATAGCACCTTCAAGACCAAGCGATCTCATGACCTTCATCTTGGCGCGCATAACCTCGGTGTTGCCCGACGCTGCGATATCGACATCGAAGGCACTGCCTTGGGTACCGAGGGTCATACCGCTTTCGAAGTCGACCAACGCGACTACCAAGGCTCCATCGATACTCATTGCGCTACTCAGTGATTCATTGACGTTTCCCATGTCTTTCTCCTTTAGTTTTTCTGGGGGGGGCTGCAACATGAAGTCTGCTTCGTCGGGATCCGGCCAGAGCTCGTCGATCACGTTGATTGCGGCGGATGACACCGCTTTCTTCTGGGCCGTCGGGAGACCGAGCAGCAAGTCGTCGAGGAACGACTCGACTCGGTGTCGGCATTTTGGATGGATCTCACGCAGCTCGAGGCCAGTGGCCTGCCAGCGGAAGATCTCGAGTGCTGCCGTATCGCCCACTCGATCACCAGCAACCGCGTCGATCAGAACTCCTTGGTCGAAGACAAGTTCCCCACGCAGGTCACCGTTGGCCATCGTGAGGATCCCGGACCGCTGTTCTCGAGCTAACAGGCGACTGAAGCCTGCAGGGCTGAGCAGGCCGACTTCCACCCTGGGATGGGTCGCAAGCTCCTCGATACGGTTGAGCATTTCGGTGACGTCCACTGGCTTTTCGATAATCTCTAGAGCGCCGAGGGTACGAACGATTTCTTCGGACTCCGGAGTCGAAAAAGCGGTGGCTACGATGATGGGTGCGCGGAACCGTCGTGTGCTGAGCTCGGCCAGCAGGTGAAAGCCATCCATTACCGGCATGCTGAGGTCGGTCAGCAGCAGGTCCACGGTTGACGCGTCGACATGGTCTAGCGCCTGTTGACCGTTGGCTGCTGTCAGGCAGACGATGCCTGGAAATCGGTCTCTGATCGCGTCTCTAACACTACTGACGAAGAGTGACTCATCATCCACGATAAGGACAGTTTTGGTGCTCCAGTCGGTCATGCCTAGCTATAGAGCGAAGATCGTGCCAGGTGATGAACCGCAAGAAAAAATTGTAGGCGATCGATTCAAACAACGTTTTCGGACGGATCTAGTTTGTCCCCACCGAATAGAGAGTGGGTCGGTAACTGCTTTATTAAGAGCTACTTGAGAGCGGCATGCCGTGGTATGAGAGTGGCTCTGGGGGACGTCAGCGTGCAGGTTCCGCCATCCCGCTGGGCTGTTCGAGCTTGCTGGCCCAAGGGTGAGACACTGGGAGGCAACACTCGAAGAGAGCGCTCAAATTGAGCGCTGCGCTCAAATTGAGCGCTCTAAATAGCGCTGGCGATCAGGCGGTCGGTTGGTGATCCGCCGACTGATGATGTGTGGCCTGGCCAATCCGGGTGCCGTCTTCGGACCGATATTGCGTCAGCTTTCGACGTAGGGTGGCGACGCCGATACCGAGGCGTCGAGCAGCCTCGATCTGCGTGTCGCAGACCGTGATGGCATGCAGCAAGTGCTGCCTTTCGAGTTCTGCAAGCGTCAGAATCTCAGTCTTTACCAATGGTGCACAGGGGTGATCGGTCGAAATAGACTCGTCTCGAACCAGCAGCTCCGCCGGGCGAAGGTCCCCCTCTTCCTGCAAAATCAGCGCACGTTCGAGGACGTTTCTGAGTTCTCTGATGTTGCCTGGCCAAGAGTACTTGGCGAGCGTTTCTAGCTGTCCCGGAGCCAAGGATCGATCGCCGGAACCCTCCATATTATCTAGCAGTGACTCGACCAAGGGGTTCAAGTCACCGATTCGATCGCGTAGTGGCGGGACTTCGATGCGCAAGACGTTCAAGCGGAAAAATAAATCACGCCGAAAGGATCCTTCTAGAGTGGCTTGCTCAGGATCGATGTTGGTTGCGGCAATCACCCGCACGTCTACTTCCGTGGCCTCGGAGCCACCGACGCGTCGCACCTTGCGATCATCCAGTACGCCCAAGAGTTTGGCCTGCAGTTCGAGCGGCAGCTCACCGATCTCGTCCAAGAAGATTGTGCCGCCGTCCGCGAGCTCGAACAGACCTCGTCGATCTTCGTCAGCTCCGGTGTACGAGCCTTTGACGGCGCCGAACAGCTCGGCTTCGATCAAGGTCGCTGGCAAGGCAGCGCAGTTGACCGCGACAAAAGCGGAGTCGGGTCGGCCGTGGTAGTGAATGGCTCGGGCGATGTGGCTCTTCCCTGTCCCTGTCTCGCCGGTCAAAAGGACGGGCGAACTGCTTCGACTGGCTCGCTCGACCAAGGCTCGCACCGCTTCGAAGTCCGCACCGCCTATCAATTCCACCTGCCGTTGCTCGCTGGATCGTCGGCGCTGCTCGAGATCCTCTACCCGCTCTAAATCGAGCATTCTGAAGCAGCGGTGAACCGCAAGCTGTAACTGACTGATGTCAATCGGCTTCATGAGGTAGTCCGCGATGCCTTGTCGGAGGGCGTCTATAGCATTGTCGAGATCTGGGTTGGCCGTCACCAACAAGACTTTCGGGTACCAGCCTTGGTCGTGCAGTTCCTCAAGCAGCGTTAGACCTTCGCCGTCCGGCAGGTGGTTGTCGAGCACCATGATGTCGATCCCGGGGGCCGCCCGGCGTGCCTCCGCCAAGGAACCAGCTTGTATGGCGTCGATCCCGTCGAGTCGCAGAAGATCAACGATCGAGCGGGTGAATAGGCGATCGTCGTCGACGACAAGGACACGATGAGAAGACATATAGAGTCTCGATCAGCGCCCGGCGATTTCTAGAAGGACGGTCGCACGGCAGCCTTGATTGGGTGCCCCGGACAGCTCCAAACTGCCGTTCATGCGAGAAATCAGCTTTTGGCTGATACTCAATCCCAGCCCGTTGCCGTCTTTCTTGGTGGTGTAGAAAGGTTGCAACAGACGCCCCATGTCGCCAGCCTCGAGACCGATGCCATTGTCGACTACTTCGATCAGCCCACGCAGACTGTGGTAAGCGCTGACTCGAAGTTTTATGTTCGGCCGGTCGCGACCGCGAACCGCATCGACCGAATTGCTGACTAGATTGAGTAGTACCTGGTGCAGAGCCCGGGGATCAGCGGAGAGGAAGAGAGTCTCAGCAGGAGTATCGATTTCCAGGTTGATCCCTTGCTGCCTCAGAGAGGGGCCTACCAACTGAGAGAATCGCTGCAAGAATCGGTTGGCATCCATCGACTCGACACTGGGGCGTTCGAACGCTGTAAAGCTGCGCAATGATCTCAGTAGATATTCGACACGCCCAATTTCCAACAAAACACTGTCGAGGTAGTCTTTTACCTTGTCGGAATCGAAGCGGTCGATCCCGCTTCGCAGCACGCTCAGCGCAGCCTTGATCGAGTTGATTGGATTGCCGAGTTCGTGTCGGATGCCGGAAAACACGTAACCCAAGCTTTCGGACATGTTGAGCGCCTCGGTCACCGATTCCAGGCGGCGCTGTTCAGTGACATCCGAGCAACGAGCAATATAAGCGGCGACCTCTCCGTTCTCGCGGATAGAGGTGATCGTGAGCTCCAGGAGTTTGGGCATACCCGACACGTTGGAATGCTCGAAGGTCAACTCTGCCGTCCCTTTGGCTTCGAGTGAAGCCGCCAGCTGTTTCCATTGTTCGCGGCGGCGAGGCCGGATGGGCAGTCGCCAGACGGGTTGGTCTCGAGCCTCCGCCGAGGTCACTCCCGCCAACTCCACAAACGCTGGGTTGACGAGCTGTACCCGAAGGTGTTTGTCATACACCACCACGGCAACTTCGCTGCCTTCTATCGCAACTTCCAGCCACTTTCTAACGGTTTCGTTTTGACGCTGGCCGGTCACATCCCGAAACACTGTAAGAAAGTGACTGATCCGGCCTCTGAGGTCGGTCAGAGGCACCACACTCCAGCTCATACAAAATGGCGTGCCGTCTTTGCGGTAGTGGGTGGATTCGCCTTGGAACGGATTGCCAGTCTTCAGGGCGCGCAAGGTCTGATCCATGACTTGGAGGTCGGTGAGCGGCCCGCGCAAAAATGCTGGCGTTTTGCCGATAACCTCCGAGTGCTCGTAGCCGGTGATCTGCGTGAAGGCGGGATTGACGTAGATGATCCGTCCCCCATTCGAAAGATCGGCGTCTGTGATGGAGTAACCATCAAGGGACGCTTCGACCGCCGAGCCCAACAGCCAAAGGGCAACCTCTTGCGTTGAGCCGGCGTCCGGCTGAGCTGTGGATACCTTCTTGAGGGAGTTCTTACCCGAACTGAAAGGGTCGTCTCCGGGCCAGTTCGAATTCACGCGATCTCCGTCGCCATGGGTCCGTCGGTTGCTGGATCGTTGCATGGATGATGAACTCAGGGCCGAGGGTTTACCTTCGTCAGGAGTGAAGACTCACTGACTGAACAGACGAGCTGCAGGTGTGCTCCGCGTGCTGCCGAACCCAGTTTTACAGTAGATCTCATTCCCTTGTCAGGCTTCGCGTGCCAGGTCGCAGAGTATTGAGACTCTGCTTGGACAGTACACCCGTCTTGAGGATTCAGTCCAGCATTAAAGTGAAAAAAATAAAAGAGTCTCAATTGCGTCTCGAAACTTTGGTGAGGCTGGTGCGGTTCTCGTCAGCGTTGTAGAGTTGACGACAGCGTGGAGGATTACGGTCAACTATCAGTGTAAGTCTCTTTTTTGTAGATTTTATGGGCGAACAATCGATCTGGTTTTTGGCTCCCAGAGGGGGTGGGGACGTCTCGCTTTCGATCGAATTCTTGGCGTTGGCAGAGTTGGCAGGAAAGCTGTGATGTGAGCTGTCATGAAGTCGGAAAGCAGTCATTTTCTGTTAAAGAGTGGCTCATTTTCGTAATGTCACTCGTAACAAAGCCGAGGTTGGCTGCGCTCGGTTGGCTATTGTGTTGAAATCGATTCCACAAGCGGGGCGAGAAAGGGCAATACGGTTTCAGCGACGATCCGTTGACCTTCGGCGGTGGGATGAATGCCGTCCGGCAGGTTGAGCTCGGGGTGGGCAGCGACGCCTTCGAGCAGGAAGGGGATCAGTGGGACATCGAACTCTTTTGCCAGCCTTGGATAGATCGCGGCAAAACGTTCGGCATAGTCGGGCCCGTAGTTGGGTGGAATGAGCATGCCGGCGAGGAGCACTTGGATGTCCTGAGCTTGGGCTTGCTCAACGATCGAGCGTAGATTGACTTCTGAGGAGTCGAGGGGGACACCGCGTAAACCGTCGTTGGCACCGAGGCAAACCACCAGGATATCCGGCTGTTGACGCAGCAGCCAATCGAGGCGAGCGAGACCACCAGCGGTGGTGTCGCCGCTGATGCCAGCATTGACAACTCGGACCTGCTGCCCGGTTTCGTTGAGGTACGCCTCGATCAGTGCCGGATAGGCCTGCTCGGCACTGAGACCGTAGCCGGCGGTCAGACTATCTCCCAGGAAGATAACCAAAGGCCCACGTTCCTCGATCAATGGCGGCGATACTGTCTCTTTCGCCGGAGCTGAGGCTGAAGGGGGCTCGAGGCGTTCACTACAAGCCGTACTGCAGAGCCACAGTGAGCCCAGGAACAATGGGCCTAGCAACAACGCGGATGACAGTCTAAAAACGGATGACAAACCAAAACGGTTCAGAATGCGAATCATCATGAGGGGAGTCTATCGAAGCCGACGACCGTTAGTGGTGTGGGCTGATGTTAGGCTGCGCCAAGATCTCCGGTAGCCCTTTGCTGATGACGGATGAACGCGCCTTCTCCCTACCCAGAACATGGCCTATCCCACGACAACAGAACAAAGATGACAATTCCCAGTATCGAGATTCGTCACCTGAGTCATCGTCTTCCCTCGGGCGGACGTATGTTGACGATTCTCGATGACATCAATTTGGCGATTGCAGCCGGTGAATCGGTTGCGATTCTTGGCCCGTCCGGCAGCGGCAAGTCGACGCTGCTGGCAATGATGGCTGGTCTCGATCGCCCAACGGCGGGTGAGGTTCTGCTCAACGGCGAGCCAATCCACAATTTGTCCGAAGATCGTCTGGCGATCTTGCGGCGACGTAACGTCGGCTTCGTATTTCAGAACTTCCAGCTTTTGGCTAACCAAACCGCCCGCGAGAATATCTTGCTGCCCTTGGAGTTGGCTGGTGAATCGTCGCCGGGCGATCGTGCCGACGAACTGCTCGAGCAGGTTGGCCTGATGGCTCGTGGGCACCACTATCCAGTCCAGCTTTCTGGTGGTGAACAACAGCGGATTGCACTCGCTCGGGCATTTGCTACCCGCCCGCGGATCCTGTTGGCTGATGAGCCAACCGGCAACCTGGACGGCGCCACCGGTGAACGTATCCTCGAGTTGTTAGCGGACCTGCGACGGCGAGAAGGGACGACGGTGGTTTTGGTAACCCATGATGTGTCAGTGGCGGAGCTCACTGATCGAGCCGTGCATCTGCGCGACGGTCGCATCGAACGAGAAGACAACCATCCGGCATCGGGAGTCATCACGGGATGACACCGAGCGTCTTCTTGCGGCATCTGCATCGCGAGTCGCGAGGCAGTCGCGGGCGTCTGGTCTTCTTTGTCGCCTGCCTTGCGGCGGGAGTGGCCTCGGTGGTTGCGGTCGCGGGCTTCTCCGAGGGACTGGATCGAGGTATCCGCAGTGAAGCCAAGACCTTGTTGGCAGCGGATCTGGCGGTCCGTGGACGTCAGCCGATACCCGAGGTGATCGAAGCTGAAATCGACCGCATCGCCGGCGCCGAGCGCACCGGCGTGCGGGAGATGTTGACATTGGTGGCAGCAGAGGTGGCAGCGGAGAAGCCCCTGAGTGCGACTGAGACAACCTCGTTGGTTGAGGGATTCGACGATGAAACGCCCGGCCGCAGCCTGTTGGTCGAGCTCAAAAGTATCGACGGTGTCTACCCCTTTTATGGCGATTTGGAGCTCGAGCCCACCGGTCATCTCAGCGCTCTACTCGATGATCGCAGCGTTGTCGTCGCGCCGGAGGTCCTCACTCGACTCGGGCTCACGGTTGGTGACGGATTGAGGGTTGGCGGAGAGCGCTTCGAGATTGTCGGGGTGGTGCTTCGTGAGCCTGATCGCATCACCGGTGCGATGAGCTTGGGGCCGCGGGTGTTTGTGTCCGCAGCTGGCCTGGCTCGGGCTAATCTCGAACAACTTGGCAGCCGGGTCAACTACCGGATGTTGGTGCGTCTCCCGGCCGAGCGCGAAGCCGAGATCGGCAGCTTGATGGAACAACTTGGCGCGTTGTTGGAAACCGACGGTCGACACCGCATCGAGTCTTTCACTGAGGCGCAGCCTTCGTTGCGTAAAGGTTTGCAGCGAGTGGGCAGTTACCTGGGGCTGGTTGCTTTGCTGTCTCTGCTGATCGGTGGCTTAGGGGTTGCACAAACGGTGCGTGCCTGGCTGGCCGGCCGAATGGACTCGATCGCCGTTCTCAAATGCCTGGGGTACCGGCCGCGGGAGATTCTGTGGCTCTACTTAGGGCAGACGGCCGTCCTAGGAGCCCTTGGTAGTCTGGTTGGTGTCGGTCTTGGAATTGGCCTCCAGGCCAGCTTCACCCGATTGTTGGCTGGAGCGTTGCCGGTTGAGCATCTCGAGATGTGGCAGCCGTGGTCTTGGAGCCGTGGCTTGATCCTCGGAGTTGGCGTGGCGTTGCTCGCCAGCTTGCCGCCACTGGTCGCCGCCATGAGAGTGCCGCCGATTCGGGTGTTGCGTCGCGATGCCGATCCTTTGCCACCTAGCCGAACCGCTCTTGGCGGCGCGGCGCTGATTCTGTTGGCGAGTCTGATTGGCCTCGCCGCGTGGCAGGCAAGCTCGATCTGGATTGGTTTGTTGTTCACGTTGGGGCTGATCGTAGTTGGGGTTGTGCTCGGCCTGGCTGCTTTGGCGCTTGTCCGGGCTGCTGCTCGACCGCGCGAGCGGTCGCGACTGTGGTTTCGCCAAGGCTTGGCGGCGCTCGATCGTCCAGGAGCATCAACGGTTGCTGGCATCGTCGCCTTGGGACTCGGAGTGCTGGCGTTGCTGACCATGTTCCTAGTCGAGTTCGGGTTGAGCTCTGAGCTGGCAAGAGATCTTCCCAAGGATGCGCCGACCGCGTTTTTGGTCGACATCCAGAAAGACCAATGGCCAGGTGTCGAGGAATTGCTGCACGACGAGCGTGCCGATCAGATCGATTCCGTGCCGATGGTGATGGCGCGGATTACCGCGATCGATGGCCGCCAAGCTGCCGAGCTAAGGGAAGAAGTTGAGGCCGAGGAGGCCGATCAGCGCCCGGGAGCGGGTGGGCGAGAGGCTTGGGCGCTGCGGCGTGAACAGCGACTGACCTACCTCGATCAACTACCGGAAGACAACCAGCTCATCAGCGGCGAGCTTTGGGGGCAACCGGAATTGGCCGAAATCAGCGTCGAGGAAGAGTTTGCCCGTGAGCTTGGTGTCGAGCTCGGTTCAATCGTCACCCTCGACATCCAAGGGGTAGCGCTGGATCTCACGGTGACCAGCCTGCGTGAGGTCGACTGGGGCTCTTTCGGTATCAATTTTTTCTTGGTGGCTGAGCCGGGAGTTTTGGAGGATGCGCCTCAGACCCGCGTTGCTGCTGCCCGTCTGCCCGAAGGCCGTGAGCAGCATATCCAAGACGTGCTGGCCGCAAGATTCCCCAATGTCACGATGATCCGCACCCGTGAGGTGCTGGAGAAAGTTGCGACGATGCTGACGCAACTAGCCCTCGGTGTGCGGCTACTCGGTGGCCTCACTGTGCTGGCTGGCCTTGCCATTCTGGCCGGTGCCGTCAGTGCCGGTTCGATTCGACGTGGGGCCGAGGTGGCGTTGCTCAAGACGTTGGGCATGACTCGCCGGCAGGTGATGGCGAGTTTTGCAACCGAATACGCTCTGGTTGGCTTTGTTGCGGGATGCATCGGTACCGTTGGAGGGACAGTCCTAGCCTATGTCGTCTTGACCCAAGGTATGGAGGTGACCTGGGAGCTTCACCCCTGGTGGTTGGTTGGGGCGGTCGCCGCGACCGTAGTCCTGGCAGTTGTTTCGGGGCTCCTCGCCAGTGTCAATGCTTTGCGTCGAAGGCCGGTGGAGGTGTTGCGGAGTGTGACAGGTTAGATAGCTAGAGCCCAGCCAAGAACGTCGAGAGCTCGGTCGGCCTTGTGGGCTGCGCCGCAGCTCCGGAAACTCGCCGGATCTTTTGCGAGATGCCCTAAGTCCTGCTGGTGTAATACGGATACGAGATCCCGACAGGTACGCAGCTCAAACACGCTCGCTGCTTACTCGCTCCACAAGGCTTCCCTCCCCGAGCCGGAAATTGCAAAAAAGGGACGAGTTCTAGATAGCAAGGTCTGACGTGTCATCAGAGGCGGTAAACTACACAAGCTCCGCCACAGGACCAAAACTCGATCCATCCAAGGACAGGAGATCATCAATGAACAACACCTCATCACGATTCGGGCGCTGGCTCGCGGTCGGTTCGATCATCTCATTGATGCCCACGTTATGGGTGTCAGAGTTGGCGGCTGCCGAGGTTGATGTGGATGACTCACGGTCGGTGTTTGCTGTTGTGACCCACAAAAGTGGGTTCGCCTCCGGCATGGCTCACAACCATCTGATCAGCGCCGCAACTTACCAGGTTGAGCTGGACTTTGATCCCGCCGCACCGCTGCAAGCCAGCTTTGAGTTACGGACTAACGCTGCCGCGCTGGAAGTCGACCGCGGTGATCTCCAGCAGGCTTGGTATCCACGGTTCGAGGCGCTCGGTGTTCTGAACGAAGCCTTCGGTGACGTCCCCGACAAGGATCGCCAGAAGATCCACAAGTCTATGATCGGTAAGAGTCAGCTCGATGCCGCGGGCTTTCCGCAGATTGTCGCCACGGTCGTTGGCGTGACCGAAAAGACAGCGACGGTTGGGAAGGTCGAGTTTCCGTATCAGGTGACGTTGCGGCTCGAAGTGCGTGGGCAGGCGGTGGAGAAGCCGATAGCTGGCCGCTTTGAAGTGGATGGTGCCTCAGTCACCATCGAAGCCGTAGGGGCATTCAACTTCTCTGACTTCGGGATCAAACCGTTTTCGGCTTTTCTCGGCGCAGTCAAGAATGAAGACGAGTTCCACGTCTATTTGAGCTTGGCCGGCACGTTGCCAGAGCCCGGCGATGTTGATGCCACCGCGGGCGACTGATCACCCCGTGTCGATGATTGCCGGGCTCCAATAATTACCGGGCTTCGATGATTACCGGACCCCAAGTACCGCTGTGGACTCCGTGGTGGGCGGACTTGTGGAGGACGGACTGTCGATCCGTTACGGCGTGGTTGTCGTAGAGCTTCGATCGCATAAAGCACCTTTTGAGGCTGGTCGTCAGGTTCGAGATGGGTTTCCTCAAGGGTGAATGCGAGAACGGGGATCGAAACGGACCAGCGGATCAGAAAAAACTCCAAATTGTTTAGCGCTGTCATATCAAGGGGCGCCAAACGTATCAGGAATCGATCAATCTGGACCGAGATAGTCGCCTGGGGCCCCTCGCGCAATGCACGCTAGCCCAGGTCTTGTCTAGTTGTTGCCGGCGGCTCCAGGGAGGGAGGCCTTGTCGAGCGAGCAAGCAGCGAGCGTGTTTGAGCTTCGTATCTGTTGGAATCTCGGATCCGTTTACACCAGCAGGACTTAGGCATCTCGTAAAAGATCCGGCGAGTTTCCGGAGCTGCTGCGCAGCCCACAAGACCGACCGAGCTCTCGACGCGTTCCTAGATGGATCTCGCCTAACCCTAATGCGACCAGACCTCAGCGTATTCCGAGGTGTTGGATTGTTGTGGGTCGCTCCCCAACACGGTGACCCAGGCATGAAACTTCATTTCGCCATCAACTCGCATCGTGCCGATGTGGATGCGGGGTTCGAGACCGCAGCGCGACCATAGGTCGAGCAGGAGGAACGAATGTTTCAGGCAGGGGCCGAAATTGCGTGGCGGTAGCCAGCGCAACAGACGCCAGGCGCTGCCCCCGAGGTACCGCGGATTGGTCAGGTAAGACGGCTTCCAGGGGCTGACCGCGCGCAAGCGGTCCGCAAGTTGTTCGAGGTCGTAACGCCGGTTGAGCCAACTCAGACGGATAGCAGCCCACAGCACGACCGGCAGCGCGGCGACCAGAAACACAGCTTTGGTAGCCAGCTCACCGAGGGTGGGGCGTGAGGGATTCATCACCGCTCGTCAATTGCTCGAAGATCGCAGCTCGCTCCTGGGCGTAGGACGATGGGCCGTAGAGATCACCATCCTCGACCAGCGCCTGCGCGTGACATCGTCCGCAGGTGGATAACTTCGAGCAGCTCTTGCAAGTGTGGAGGTTGTTGCGCCGGATGTTGCGCACTTGATTCAGCCATGGGGAATTCTCCCACACATCGCGGAACGATCGCTCACGGACGTTGCCATCGGCCCCGGGCAGGATATTGCAAGCCATCACGTCGCCTGAAGACGTGATATTGCAATAGCGGTTAGCGGCGGCGCACAGCGGGCCGTCGTGACGCGGGTCGTTGTTGTCAGGTTCCGGAACGTGGCAGCCCAAGTGAGGCCCACCGTAGTGGGGTATCAGCTCCTCCTGGGGTACCCGTAACGCTAGGGTGGAACGGTCACCGTCCTTCTTGGCCATGATGGTTGGCGAGGCTTGAAAGCCGGCTCCGATCTGTTCGGCGTAGGCCGCGATCGCATCCAACTGACGGAAGTTGTGGGTCATCATCGG
The DNA here is from genome assembly GCA_029263395.1 of Acidobacteriota bacterium. Classification (GTDB taxonomy): domain Bacteria; phylum Acidobacteriota; class Thermoanaerobaculia; order Multivoradales; family J023; genus JAAELT01. The sequence goes on from JAJCXO010000176.1 coordinate 25,296, forward strand.
TGCCTTGAGCAGGACCTCGACGTTTCGGTCCCGCAATCGTTCGATTCCAGCGAGGGTCTTGGCGAACGAGCCCGGGCGCTGCGAAATTAGCTCGAAGGTTGCCTCGTCCATCGAATAAAGGCTGATCTCGACCGCCGCAGCCAGATCGACAATGTCATCCGCAACTTGGTCCTCGATCAGAGTACCGTTCGAGAACAACCGCAACGCGAATCCGAGTTGCCGCGCCCGCTTCGCAACGGTCAACCAATCGCGGCGCAGAAAAAGCTCACCGCCAGTGAGGGTGAGGAACATCGTACCCATGTCGGCCAGCTCTTCGAGCAAGGTCAGCAGGCGCTCGGTGGAGAGCAGATCCGGGGCTGAGAAGTCTGGGATATAGCAGTGCTGGCAGCGGAAGTTGCAATGGTGAGTGAGCTCGATCGAAACATCCATTGGGATGTTGTATTTCGCCGCCTGCACAATCAGACGGTGTTGATGCACCGGCAAGCTCATGCCGCGTCTCGGCTGATGACCGGCCACACCGCTTGAGTGGGCCGAAACGCAAGCTCCCAGATGGGTACCTTGGCGAGGAGCTCGGCCAGCGATTCGAAGGTCCGCCGCATCGCCTCGGCATCGTAGGTTGGCCACAGAACTTCTTTGCGTAGACGGGCGAAGGCTTCGCCCGGATCCAGTCGCCGTCGTTGGTCCCGGGTACCGTGGCGCAGCATGTAAACGCCACAAAGCGCGGCCTTCCCTGGGCGGCTATGCCAGAAGGGAAGGGCGCCAAGGCGGGGCTCGATGCCATCGAGCCGCACTGCGGTGAGCTCGTCACACAGGGCTTCGTTGGGGAACAAGCCGGCAAGGGTAGACTTGCCACTGCCGGAGGGCCCGCTGGCCAGCCAGCCACGGTTGCCGTCGACGAAAGCCGCGCCGTGCACGATCAAGCCGTGCTCCCAGGTGGCAGACCATACTGCCTGGATCATGCGGTCGATAGGAAATGTTGCTAGCGGTCCGTCGAGTGTGCCGGTCCGTTGCCGGTGATCGAGCTCGAGCAGGAATGTGGGCGTGCTCAGATATTGCCGATGACCATCACGCGTCGAGCTCATCGGCTGTTTACGCCCGTCCATCAGCTCTTGCGGGCACAGTGATCGCGTATCCCTGAGCCGATAGACGATGTCCCACGTAATGTCCCCCGTGGCTGGCTTGGTTATCCTGAAGGCATCGTAGCGCAACGTTAACAGCTGGCGAAGTGGGTGACTGTCGCAGGTGATAGCCACCGAAATACCGCCGAAGTCATAACGATGTGTCGTCACGAAAACGGTACCTGGGAACACAGAGGGTTTTGAGCCGGAAAGAATGCGCAGGTGGCGGCGACCTGTTCCACGGTCTCTTGCCAGAGGATCCGGGGTGGCTTGAGCTCGGCGGGCGGATCGATGGCGATACGTTGTGGCTCCGTTGGCTCGGCACGTTGGACCAGCCCAAGCTCGACAAGCTCTTCCAAGAAAGTCTCGACCTCGGCGGGTGTTAAGGACAGCTGGTCTTCGGCATCAAGCCGCTGGTTTTTGGCACCAAGTGCGTGCACCACGGCATCGACGTCGGTCATCGTTTCGAAAGTTTGCCAGATGAAGGCGGCGGTCGGGTTGAGACCCAACATTCGTTTTTCCGCGAGGTCGAGGAGGATCGTTTCCTCGCCGATAGTTCGCCAAGCCGTCTGCTTGGCGCGTCGATACTTCACCCACAGATCCCCTTGATAAGCGGTCAGTCTAGCAGGCTTGCGTCGCTCGAATGATGCGGAAAGCTCTGGGCCCCGACCAACCGTGGTGGCGGCAGCTCGATAGAAACAGGGTTCGACCGCCCATCACCAAATGAGCTGTGATGGACGATAGTTACTCGCGACCCGCAGATGTGACCTGAAGCCTTCGCTCGACATGGCGATCGACCGGCCATGGATCGCGAGCTCCAGCTTCGACCCCATCGAGGGTGAGAGTGGGCTGGCTGATGGTGCGGGCACCTTCAACAACGATCAGTGTCAATGCCAGCACAATCGGGATTGCTCGCCAACGCTGTGAGGTCTTCGCCGAGTCCGTCTGGGTCGTCTCCAGCCAGCGAATGACCGACACCACGGCCAGCGCAACCAATAAGGCCAGGACCGGAATGACACTGGCTCCGTGGCGGGCATAACCGAAGAATAGGCCAACAGCGACTACTTTGCTGGCCGCGAAACACAGCCAAGGCGTCAGGTTGTGTGCTGTGCTTTGTGGGTTGCCCTGGCGGTTGAATCCGCTCAGACCGAAGACCAACCCCCATGAGACGACTGCAAGGAACAGCACCTGCCACACGACGAGCCCGGGACTGGCTGTCGGTACCGTCAAATCGACTGGCCGGCGTACCCCGGAGAGCCCCAACGGTAAGTTGTATCCGCCGATCCCGAGGGTGGCGCCATCCCAGAACCGACTGAGCTTACTCGCCAGTAACTGAGTGAAGACCCCGGGGTTCGCCCAAATCCACTGCAAGCCCAGGCGATAACCATGATTGACGATCTGCAGATGCGCCGGGTAGGTGAGGGCCAAGTCCGGCGGTGGCAGACCACCGATCAGTGGTGCGGGATAACGGGAGGGTCCACCGTCAAGGGGAGGTTTCACCTCCAGGATCGAGCGGTCGAAGCCGCCCGTTGCCCGCGGATTATTGGCGAGGTAGAAGTTGAGGCCACCATAAAGCGTCACGAACGGGTGACTGGCTACCGGTTCGGGGCGATACCCGAAAGCTTCCTCCAGGATCACAAAATCATCCCCGGAGACTTCTTGTCCGCCGCGCACCAGCACCGTAGCGGCGACAAAATTCGAAGCCGTGCGACGGATGAACGCAGGTAACTGCTGACGTTCGGCTATGGCACGATCGTCCCAACTCAGCGGTGCGAGCGCAGCTTCAACCTGTTGCCAGGCGGCTTCGGTCGCCGGATTCGGCTTCGGTTCTTCGGAGTTGAATCGCTGGATGTCACGCCAAGCTTCGAGGTGCCAGGGCAGCAGCACCAAAGTGAAGACCCCGGCAATTGTTGCCAGGCGTCGCCAACCCTGGTTCGATCTATCCGATCGCCAGGCGATCGCCAGAAACGCCGTGGCCAGCGCGAAATACAACACATGTTCAACCCGGGTCAAACAAGCCAGGGCATGCAGCAGGCTCCATGAACCCAGGCGTCCAACCGTTGGATGCTGACGCAGGGGCTGCCACAAGGTGAAGGTCGCGACCACCAGCAACAAGTAAGGCGTTTCGTTGTCGAGTGACGTCGAGAGCATCATCAGACCGGTGGACGCGGCGCACAGCAAGCCAGTGATCAGCGCCACGGTCGCGCCGAAAGCCTTTCGCGCCGCGACGAACACCAGCGGTGCGATCAGTGCCCCCATCACACACCACAACAACCGTAAGGTCGCGATGCCCTTGGCCTGTCCATCCCACAACCAGGAGACTAGATACCCCGCCGCTGGCGGCCGCAGCGGAATATCGAGCTCGAATGGTTGATCATTCTGGAGTGCGTCGGCGTACTCCAGCCAAATGGCGGCATCACCCTTGTAATAGGCCGAGTAGGGCCAGGCTGCATCCGGCGTAGCCTGCCAGAACAACACCCGGAGCGCCAACGCAAGAAGGAACAGCCCAGCTGTGATGCTGTGCTCGGTTCGCCATCTCGAGCCAGCAGTGGCGCTAGAGTCTTGGCGTTTAGACCGCGGAGGTCGCGACTTTGATTTGGAGCTGCCCATGTTGATTGGCCCGCGAGGGAAGGGCCATTCTACGTTCGATCGCCGCTGAGGCAATCAGGGGCCTTTGCCGACAGCGATGGCATGCGGCGTTGTGTTGGTGGCATAACAGCGTGTTACCATTCGAGAGTCAGAATTCTAAGTGCACAGATTTTTCGGGCGGTGGGTGAGGAGTCGACGAGCCCCACCTCGCGTCGGGGTGCAAGAGCTACAGTCTCTAAATTGGACGACAGTGTCTTTGGACTACAGTGTCTTCGATAGACTTGTTGGCCTGCTTCCCCCGAACCCGCTATCCGATAGCTGGCACATCGTCGGTCGATTGCCGGCATCCATCCCCGGACCGTATTGAATTGACCCGGTGGCACCCAGCCTGGTCGTAACTAGACGGTTTCATCTCAAAACTAAAGGACACGTGGTTCTCTTGAGACAACAAACGCCTATTTTCGTCGTCAGTTCGGGCCGTGCCGGCTCAACTCTGCTTGCCAAAATGATTCAGCGCCACCCTCGCCTTTTGTGCGTCTCGGATATCTTCGAGCCAGTTGGCGAAATTCCATATTTCGATCGTCAGCGCCTGGTGGATGGTAAAGCCTTCTTCGCAGTCCTCAGCAGCCCGTCGTTCAAGCAACGCATCAAGTACTGGCGGGAGCAACCTACCGGCGAGCTGCTCTTCTTACCGGAAGACGATGACCAGGTGTCGTTGCTGCTCAGTTATGCCCTGCCGTTTCTCGTCGGGGGCGATCCGATGCCACTCTACGAAGAGCTCGAGCAAGCGTTCGGCAACCGAGGTGACGCCTCCATGGCCGACCACTTGATCTACTGCTTCGATTGGCTGCGTGAGCGGTTCGGTCGTGATCTTTGGGTCGAGCGCACCGGCGGATCGCTGCCACACATGCGGAAGATCATCGAGACCTGGCCCGACGCCAAAATCATCCACAACTTCCGAGACACCCGCGAGACCGCCATCTCGATGATGACCGGCTCCTTCTTCCGGCTCTATTTGGAGCTCGAAAAGAACCCAAATCTCGGGGATTGGGACTCGACCTACATGCCACCGGTCGAAGAAATGGGCGCCATGCTCAACCGTTGGATCGTCGACGCGGTTGATGCCCTCGAAGCCGTTCCCGAAGATCGCAAGCTCGATCTCTCCTTCGAGCAACTCATCACCGACACCTCAGCCACCCTGCAGCGTTTCTCCGAATTTGTCTTCGACAGCGAGCCCACCGCTGAAGAGATCGCCTGGGCCGAGGCCGAATGTGCCGTGATCCGTCCTCCCAAGCTCAAGTTCCCGGCCTTACCCGAAGAGCAGCAGGACACCCTAGAGGAAGCCTGCGCCGCCGGTTTAGAAGCGTTGGGCTATCCTTTGGCTGAAATACTCGCCCACCAGAGATAGAATCCAAGGCGTCGAGGCACCCAGTCGGCGACAGAGCCTGCAGGAAAGCCAAGACCCATGCCGGAGTGGCGGAATCGGTAGACGCAGCGGACTTAAAATCCGCCGGCCATAGGTCGTAGGGGTTCGAGTCCCCTCTCCGGCATCATCGTTCGAGCCATTGGTTTGTAGGGCGCGGTCCGTCAGCCATTCTCTGCTGCTCTGTTCGACTGCTTTCTAGACGGGATACCGTCTTTAGGTATGAAACCTCTGTGCGATGTCGCATGGCCGGACTCGTCGCGATGTCGGTTGATCGCGGACCGCAATGCATTGGCGCTTGCGCCAGCCCCCTGCATCCTCATGTTGCCCTTCCCAATGCTGCGACGTTCGATTGCCCTCATAACCAGCATCGGCTTGTTGCTCACGGGTGCCCGTCCTCCTTGGCCGCTCTGAACCTGATCGTCAACCCGATTCGACACCGATGTCAGCGCCTGGAGCGTACCGGCTAGTTCGGCTTTATCCTGCGTCACGATCGGACAGACGGTGGCACTATCTCGGAGGCGGCAGAAATCGAAGGTGCTGCCGAGAACGGACTCAGCAGTCCCTTCATCGCATTTCAACACTGTGTTGATCTGACTCCCGTTGCCAACAAGCCGCGCCTCCTTGCGGGTTGCGCTAGGAGTGGAGATTACGACTGTCAAGAGCGAGCAAAAGGTCGCTAGATTGGTAGCGATCCCGGATGAGCTTCGTTGGCCTGGGGCGAGTCGAAGGCAAGATCGTATACCGGACGACTTTGAACCTGCGCTGCGAGTCCATCGCAGGTTTTTCGAGAACAATAGGCGCCAAAGCGTGCGGCTGTAGCAGTTGAAGTGGTCCCGGACGGTTTGGACGTCAGAGAAGTGGTCGAAGTCGACCTCACGACAAAAAGCAATTCAGATTTCATCGTAGGTCTTGGTTCAGCGTTAGAGGCGGTCTCAATGACAGTTCCGTCAACGACCGTTTTCCCAAAATAGGAAGAGAAACGAGCCAATGCTTGCGATGATGCTAGCGAGCGTAAAACCCGCGTAGTATCGAGAATCTGGGGTCAAGGTCGAGATTGCCAATCCGACTACTAGCAGGAAAAGTGTGACGACGACTAAGAATCGAGAGCCGGCAGACCATCTCTTGATGCGAGTTAAACTGGCTTTGACGGTGCTGCCGTCGGTCAGGTTTCGAAACGTGAAGTCTCGGTCCCTGAGATTGTGATAGAGATCCTTCTCGTCAAACGATAGTTTTCTGAACGAGTCAAAGGTGTACAGCTCGCTAAAATGGAATGAGAGTGAATTTGCGACGACATCGATCAGCAAGTTGTTTTTTAGAGCAGTTACATCGAGAATACTATGCCTATCCTTTATTATACTAGTGAGTCTCTGGTCAAGGTCTGTTTTTGGAATCTCAAGTGGGCCGGAATTTCCAGACGAATTCAAGACATCTAGAGCCGCCCGATATACATCGAACGCTGAGTCCGAAGGTTTTCCAATGGGCCTTGGTTGAAAATTTTCGTTTGGCGAGTAAGTTGCTCTTGAAAGGGCTGTCAGCAACCTAACGATGTTGGCGTAGATCGTAGCTGGACGGATCTGATTGGTCCCTGCCTCGGGTTCTCGGACTACTACTACTTTGTAGGACTTCACGCGTTTGTGTAGTACGCAATAACAGAGCGCGTTGACATAGGGTTCGGGTCGATCAGAGGTCGCAAATGCATAGAGCGTATACATGGCTGGCTTAGACTCTTGGTGGTGAAACTACTTTGTTTTTTCCAGATAGTTTGGCCCGTCTCAGATTCTCGCTTGCCTGTGCGAGGGAGTCTCCCACCCCTCCCGATAAGGTGTGTCCGGTTGAAATAAGAAACTCTTTGATGGATGAGTCTAGGGCGCCTGATGTGATCAGTTCATCTGGAATGGTCGCAAGGACGTCATCCCCAGCAGCGATATGGATTGATGCTCCTTGAGCTTCAAGGGTGACCGCGAGACGAGAGATTGCATCGCTAATAGAACGACTCAGCGTGACTGCGCTCTCTATCTTTTCGTCTAGATAGAGGAGCTCAAAACTGTCGCCGATCGAGTCGCCGTCTAGAAGAAGATATACCATCGCGTCTATGCTGTCTTTTGTTCGACTTTCTAGAACCTTGGATCAGCAAGGTTAGATGACGAGTGATTCTCTGAGATCCGCTATCCGAGTTGATTGAGAAGAAGATTCGAGTGAAGTAGAAAAGAGGGCAGCTCTGAGAGCTACTTCCTTGAGTGGCTTCCGACGAGCCTGTTCCACCGAGTATACAAGTTGGACTCCCCGATCATATGGATTCGGAGGCTAGTAGTTGTCGCCGACTGTTTGTTTGCTACTCCTCCGCGGCGTTGGCTCGGCCAAGTCGATGGTGCCGGGGAATGGATGAATTGCTGGCCACACGAAGTTCCTGTGGTCGTTTGTCGAAATCGATCGCCTCCTCTTCGGGGGATCGAGACACCAGGGCTTGCGCTGTTGGGGAGCATCCAGGAATTGGGTCGCACTCGTTCGTTGCCTCTTCGGGAGATTGATCCAGATGGAAATGACTGTCGTCAGGCTTGCGATCAAGGTCGGGTAGTCGGTCTTTAGATCAGCACCGAAATCAAGGGGTAGGCCCCTCCAGGGCCAAGACTTCGGTGGTGGTTTGTCCCGGGGCTCATGTCGCGTCGCTGCGCTTCTTGACGCCAGCAACGGGCTGTACGATTTGACCCCTCCAGGGCCGGGATAACAAAGAAGAAAGTCCGGTGGAATCAGTCGCTGCCTCTCTGGCCAACTGCTGACTTTCGGCATGTAGCCTTGATCGACACTGAGGGACAGGCAGAAAGTCCGTCGTGCTAGGATCCCGCTATGGGACTCCTTGACCTTCAGATCCACAGCACCCCTGGCACCGACGTTCCGTCATCGGACCAAGATCCCGCCGAGGTGGATCATGACGACCGCTTGATCCATTGGATGCTGAGAATGACGCCGGTCCAGCGCCTGGAAGCGTTACAGAACTTCGTCGACGGAGTGACGGCGTTGCAGCATGCAAGAAAAGTCAGCTAGCAGGTTTCTGGACCAGCTGCGTATCCTGATCCGCCAGAGATCGAGTTCATCGTCGTTGGAGGGATTGCGGCGGTTTTCGAAGGTGCGCCGGTTGTGACGTTGGACCTCGACATCGTCTATGAGCGGACGTCCGAGAATATCGGCAGGCTGGCCGAAGCTCTACGGGAGCTCAATGCGGTTTACCACGATCCAGCAGGGCGCAAGATCGTGCCCGACGCATCGAAGCTCGAGACGATCAGACTGCATCTGGGGTCCCCGGCAGATACCTGCGCGCGCCGACGTATCGGTTCGTTGGGTATACTTGTGTTTCGAACTCTGGATTTTTCCGGAGTCTTGGAGGAAATCTTGGAGAACCCTACATTCGCTCAGAAGCTGAGTTTTGTGGTTAGCCAGCGTGGTCAAGATGAGACTGCCCTACTGGCTCAGGCCGTCCATACTGGTGTCGAAGCTCTCTATCGAGAGGCCTTGATCGAAGCCTATCTCGCGGAAAGCGTGAGTCGTGATGAGGCACTGCAGACCCTGGGGCCAGAGTCCCTAGTGGAGATCGAGTACCAACGTGACTGCCTCCGGCGGGATCTGGCATGGGGTCTGGAAGAGGCATGAATGGCTGCCTCTTCAGGTTCTCGGACTGAGTCGTCTGGAAATGTGCGGGATTCACTGAAGCGGGTCGGGGCGGCGGCCTCCGACACCGGGCCGATCCTTCATCTCCACGAGATAGGCTGCCTCGATTCACTCGAGATCTTTTCGCAGATCGAGAGACCACCTTTGGTCGAGCAGGAACTGAGCCATTGCGAGCTCGGACGCCCCTGGATGGCGCCGGGCACTGCACCGGAACCGGCCGGCCGTGCCTAGCAGCGTGGCGGTGAGCTGCCGGCAGCTAGCTGCGTTCGGACTCGCTCACGGATCGTGAAGCCGAACCGGTCCACGGCAGCAGTTCTTCGACGGCATCTTCCAACCATCGCAGGCGCTGGGTTGGGGTCATTCGGAGCCCCATGGCAAGCAGCTCGTGATCGACTTGCGGGCCGTTCGTTGGCTTACCCTCGTTCACTCGTTTCGACGGTGCTTTCAAGTCGGACTCCCGGGGTCGGGCTGAAGATGTTCCAGAGCTTGGATATCTGCGAGATCCTGAGGGCGATAGTGTATCTGGCCTTGGTTGAGCGCAGTCCTCACCCCTGAGGACAGCCATCTCAGAAGCTCCGGGCCACGTCTTCACCACTGAGGAGCCGTCGTCTCGGTCTTGGGCCACGCCCACAACGGTGAGGACGGCGACCCAAGGCGCTTGGTTGCCCTCCTCAGCGGTTAGGACAGTGACCCGAGACGCTCGGGTGATCTTCCTCACGGTTAGGCGAGTGACCTGAGAGCGTCGGGTCGCCTGCCTCACCACTGAGGTGGACCTTCTGCTTTGGCGCGAGAGGTGTCCTCACCCCTGAGACGGGCATCCCAGAGACTCCGGGACCCCTCCTCAGCGCTGAGGGACCCTTGGCCGGGATCTCGGGAGGTGTCCTCACCGGTGAGGACGGCGACTTGAGACGCTCAGGTGACCGTCTTGGCCGCGAGGCGAGCGACCCGAGACCGTTGGGTCGTTCACATTTCCTCCGAAGGAGACAATTTGTCCGGCTCGGAAAGCCTTCCTCACCACTGAGGACGCCCAAATCGGACTTCCAAATAGCGTTCCTCACCGTTGAGGAAGCCACTTCGAGAATCTGAAATCGTTGTCCTCACCATTGAGGAAACGCCGGGATGTCGCGGCCTGCGAAAACTCTGCTGCAAGATCTGGTGCGACGGGCACGTACTTGCCAGGGGGTCGAAACTGCGCCTGTGACGTGCGTTCTACTATGCTAGTTTTGACCGGTACCTAGACGGTCTAGCCAGAAGGAGGCGAGTATGCAGGTTTGGCAGCTTCAAGAAGCCAAGAACCGTCTAAGCGAGGTGGTTGAGAAGGCTCTCCATCAGGGGCCTCAGGTCATCACACGTCGTGGTGCCGAAACCGCAGTGGTACTGTCGATGGACGACTACCGGAAGATGCGCCAGCCGGAAACTGATCTCGTCAGCTTCTTTCAGGAATCACCGCTCTCCGGCGTCGATCTCGACCTCGACCGTGTTAGGGAAACCGGCCGCGATATCGATCTGTGAACTATCTGGTCGATACGTGCCTGATCTCGGAGTTGACGGCGTCGCGCACCAGCAGCTTGCAAGATCCCTTGCGATTCCAAAGCGGCTCCGACTTCGGATGTCAGCACGATCCGGACGGCCGAAATGGCTCTGACATCAGAGCTCGAGCGACCGACGAGCGAGGTGCGGAGGGGTTGGTGATCGCTTCGAGCACGAATCATCGGGCACCGCACAAGGTGTGGTATCGCGGACCTGAAGTGGACATGAAAACCCCGGGAGGTTCGCGATTTCTTGTTGGTGGTTGGAAGTGGTTTTAGATTCAGAAGATAGGACGGGCTGGTGGATTTACCTGGTGGTATAGTGGCCGCGAAGTTGCCAGGATCGAGGAGGTTCGCGAAAATGGCGTTGTAACTGTTGTGATAAAAAGTGGTTGAGCGGCCGCAGTTGCATCCCGCGCCCCTTCGGGGGATTGAGACCAACCTCTTCACAGAGCGATGCGCAGGGCCTATGTCGTTGCATCCCGCGCCCCTTCGGGGGATTGAGACCCGTCAGCTTCCACTGCTTGTCGGCGAGGTCTACGTTGCATCCCGCGCCCTGCTTGGGGTTGAGCTTCTCGGGAGGCCCCGGATCAACACGGCCAAGGTGCGGGTGTCTTCGATCCGCGGTGATGTTTCAGATATGCTGTGGATGTTGGATTGTGATACGCCGCGTGGTACTCGCATTGCTTTGTTTGACGCCCACCTGAGGATCAGCCGATGAAGAAACTCGAGCTTAGACTCCCCGACCGCTTGGCCCACCAGGTGAAGTCTTTGGTGGAGGAAGGGTGGTTCGTCAGCGAAGCAGAGCTTGCTCGCCAAGCTCTCAGTGAGTTTGTTCACAGGCATCGCTTTCAGCTTCAAGAGCAGTTTCAACAAGACGATATCGATTGGGCGTTGAGCCTCAAGGAAAGCGAGGCTTGAGGCGGATCGTCTGCGACACTGGGCCTCTGATCTGCCTTCGAGAAGCCGATCTACTATCGACCTTGAGAGCGGCTGGCAGGCTCTGTGTCCCACCGGCGGTCGCTGAAGAGCTGAAGACCTTTGACGGTATGCCCGACTGGATCCAAGTCATTCCAGTTGATGACGCCTGTTTGCAGCAGGCACGTGCGTGGGCTCGTTCAGGTATCTTGGATCGCGGCGAGGCGCATGCGATCGCCTTGGGTAACCAGCTAGGAACAGATTGGTTTCTAACGGATGATGCGGCTGCGAGGCTCATTGCCCAACAGGAGGGGTTGGAAGTCCACGGTTCTCTTGGTGTCGTGCTTTGGGCAGCGGCTACCGGGAGATTTGATCTCGAAGCTGCGCGAGCGGCTCTGGATGCTCTCGAGCGATCTTCGCTTTGGCTGTCTACCCGAATCTTGGAGAAGGCGAGGGCCGCTCTTCCAGTTCTCTGTGATGATCAACGTTGAGGCTAGGCGTCAACGGCGGGCTGAGCGCGTGCTTGTCGAGGGCCGGATCAGGGGCTTTGACCGACGGCGAGCGGCGAGCGATGATGGTGGCGAGCGATGATGGTGCCGGGCACGTATCCGGCGGGCAGCACCACCACTGCCACCATGTTGCATCCCGCGCCCCTTCGGGGGATTGAGACTCTGGTCGTGCGTCGCAGGCGTCGCCGCGATACAATCTTTTAAAGAGCCCTCGTAAGAGCGGTACCCATCGTAGTCAGGCGATCGGCACCGATGGCAAGCGACTAACAATCAACGCTGGAGATCCGATGTCGGCGGCAATGCAGCACCCCGGGGCGATTCTGCTAGAGCGATATCTTCAGCCTCTGGGCATTACAAAGTCGCAACTGGCCGACTCGATTGGCGTGGCTGTTCGTCGGGTTTCCGACTTGATCGCCGGACGCCAGGCCATGACACTGGATATGGCGGCCCGTTTGGCTTTGTTCTTCGACGTGCCTTCGGAGTGGTGGCTGGCTCATCAAGCGCGCTACGATGCAAAACACGTTGCTCCACTGGATGCGCTTCGTAGCGTCGTCACTCCGTATGAAAAGCTGTCCGATGTTCTGGTGACACCACACGGAGTGGAGCTTCTGGCGCCAGCCGAAGCCGTTCGGGAGGAGATTTCGACCGCGACTTTTTCAGCGGACTTCGTGACCCGCCTGCGTAGCCAAGTCGGGCCGGCTGAAGACAGTGTGCGAACCGTCTCCGAAATGACCTTGGCTGACGGTACCGTTGCGTTGGTAGGAGAATAAGCGGTGGCCAGCCGATTCGAGAGGCTGGCCGACTCTGTTGCGGCAAGGGTTTTACTCAACGCGATCGACGCCTCGCGGCGGCTTTCGGAGCTCGAGGTACCGCATGCGTTGATCGGTGGTTTGGCGGTTGGTGTTCACGGGCATCCCCGTGCGACGAAGGATGTCGATTTCCTCGTCGGCACAGAGGCCTTTGAGCATACGTCACCGCTCCTGGTCTATCGTGAGGAGCTGCGCGATCTCGTCCGCCTTGGAGCTATCGATTTTCTAGCTGTACCAAAGGCTTATCCATCGCTTGTGGAGCATCTAGCTCCTTCGGCAGCGGGCGGAGAAGTGCCGGTAGTGCCGGTAGAAGCTTTGATTCTTCTCAAACTGCATGCTAATCGTCCACAGGACCAAGCTGACGTCGTGGCCCTACTCCAAGCCGGTGTCGACACCGCTACAGTGACACACTACCTTAGAGACCACGCTCCAGAGCTGTTGACTAGATTTGCAGAGCTCGTGCCGGTCTCGAATGGCGATTGAGACCGCTTGAAGAGGTGCCCGGCATCACTCCAGGTGAGGGGCACTTGGCTTGTCCGAGACGGGCAACTCTTGCAAATCATCCGCACGCTTGAACATGAGCCGTCGTTTTGTAAGATCTCGTCGACTAAGTCATGGAGACTGTTGTGCCGACGGAAACGGTCAATGTAGATCAAGCCAAATTGCATCTCTTGCGCCTTCTCGAGCGGGTCGCGCAAGGAGAAGAGATTACGATTGCCAAAAGCGGGCGGCCGGTCGCCAGGCTGGTGGCGATCCCCGACGAGCCGCGTCGGCCGGGGCGACTCAAAGGCAAGATCCGTATGGCGGATGACTTCGATGCTCCGCTGCCCGAACCTATCGCGAGGGCTTGTCGAGGAGAAGATCGATAGATCTACTCCTCGATACTCACACCACCTGTGGTGGCTAGGTGACAATTCCAGATTGAGATCTGAGGCGCGGGCGTCGATCGGGTGTATCGAGCTTGTACTAAAATTCGACCTGTGAATTACGACAAAATCATCACTCTTGAACCAGGCAAGCGCGGTGGGCAACCGTGCATCCGAGGCTTGAGGATGACGGTGTACGACGTGCTGTCCTATCTGGCGTCCGGCATGACTCCAGAGGAGATCTTGCAGGATTTCCCGAACTTGACCCAGGATGACATCCTGGCTTGCCTGAGTTATGCGGCGGACCGCGAACGCCACACGTTGGTCGTTTCCGCGTGAAGCTTCTGTTTGATCAGAACCTGTCTCCCCGGTTGGAAGCTCGGCGGGAGACCCTGTCTTCTCCTGTGGTTCAGCGCCTCGCCCTTGATGCGAAAAAGCGGGATTGATCGCCGATCGTACGCTCCTCGAGGTCAGGAGAGTGCGATTTACCGTCGATTGCACTCTCCTCGAGGTGCCGAACGTACGATTTACCGTCGATTGCACGATCTGCACGGCCAGGAGACCACGATCGAGCGTTGATCGCACGGTCTGCACCGTTGGGAGACCACGATCGAGCGTCAAATGCACGGTCGGTAGCGCTGGGAACCCTCGATTTAGCGTCAACTGGGCTCGTTCGAGCCATTTGCCTGGGCTTTCTTCTCGTCATCATCCGTTCTGACTTCAACGGAGCGGGTTTTGAACGATATATCGATGAATTGACATATCTTGGGCTCATGGTTATGGTTGTATTGTCTGGTTCAATTGACCGTGCATGCTGATGCACAAAACCGTGGAGACAAGAACATGCTGCATCGTCTGAGTCTTCTGGCCCTCGTGTTGATCTTCGTGACCCTTCCGGTGGCCGCTGGAGTGACCGGATCTGAACCGATGCCCGAGGCTTCTAGGTCCGCCATCGAGGCACTTGGTGCCGAAGTCCCCCAGAGTGTCAACAACTTTGAGTCAACGAGTGAACAGCCCGCAGTGACACCGGGCGTCGAGACGGAGCGGGGATTCAACGACATGGCGTTCGAGGACTGGACGGCGGCCTTCAGCGGTTGTGTTGACCCCACCTGTGCCATCGACTTCCTGTGTTACGAGACCTGCGCCGCTGGCCCTGAAGACGAATTCTGCCGCTGCGTCCAGCGCTGCATCCTGTTCTGCGCTTGAGACCCAGCTTGCCCGCGACCTCGAGCTTGCGCCTCTGGAGGGGCGTGAGCCTTCGGATTGTTGACCCTCGAGTTCGTGCCGGGTTAGTCGACCCACTCAGTCGAGCGGTGCCAACGACGCGGAGAGGTCGTGGTAGCAGATCGCGTCGCGGGCGAAGTAGTGGCAGACGATGGAGCGGCGGGATGGCTCGGGGTCCCGCCGCGGGCTGCCGCCGTGGAGGAGGTTGGCGTGCCACAGCAGGAGGTCACCTTGCTTGGGAGTGTGCTCGACGCGTTCGAGGTTGGAGCGGCGAATGAGATCCTGGATGAACGGCTCGTAGAGGTTGTGGTACCCGCCGTAGAAGTCGATCAACGCCTGGCGTGGACTGATGCCGACTTCGGCGCCGAGGTAATACGGCAGGCGGTGGCTGCCGGGGTAGTAGACGAGGGGACCGGAGTCGGGGTGGATGTCTTCGGCGGCGGTCCAGGCGCCGACCAGGTAACCCTCGGGGTAGGTCGCCATGTGGACGGAGTCGGAGTGTTCGGCCTGTTCGCTGCCGAGGTAAAAAGCGATGGTCTGGAAAGGGTGGATGGCGCGATCAAGCAGCAGGGCGATCAGGTCGACGGTGGGCTGGTGGCGCAGGATGGCGGCGAGCTCGGGGACGTGCTGATGGAGGTTCTGGAAGCGTCCTTCGTAGTCGCCGCCTTCGGTCATCAGATCCGGGCTGACGGGGATGACGCCGCTGCGTACCGCCTCGTCGACGGCGCTCCAAGCACGGTTGATGGCGTCGAGGTCGTGAAAACCTTCGAGATGGAGGTACCCGTGCTCGATCCAGTGGCGGCACCATTGACTTTCCTGCTCGGTGAGGTCACCGCGTTCGAGGCGCTGGTCCACTTGCTCGGCGGCGTCGGGGCGGTCGAGCCAGGGCAACGGGCCGCTGCTCGGGAAGGCCTCGCGGCGAAACTGTGGCAAGGAGTACAGGTCCACCGGCTGATCGCACGCCAGGGCGATGCCGGCGAGCAGCCAGGCGGCACCGGGCATGGCGAGTCGTCGTCGCGTGGTGGCGGCAGCGAGGTCGAGATATATCGGCAGTCGTTGCTCGTAGATTGCGAGCGGACGGGGTAGCAGGCCACGGTCATGGAGGGCCTCGAGACCGGCGAGAGCGGTGGATTCGGCCACCGGACGAGCGGCGGGCACCGACGGGGCGGCGCCGAGGATCAGCAGACTGCCACCGAGTGCCGCAACCACCGCCGCCAATCGAGGTCGAGGTCGAGCGGCCACCAGCATCAAGGCGGGACCGGCCGCTACCGCACCGAACAGCACAAAGCCGACCGCACGATAGGTCGGTAAGGTGAGGTTGAAGATGGGCAGTTTGCCGACCAGTACCTCGACGAGAGGAGGGCACCAGGAAAGCACCAGAGCCACCCAGCCGACCATCAATCCGCGACGGAACGCTGGCGGCAGCTGGTGGCCGACCAGGATCAGCGCCAACAACACAACGCCCCCGAGAAAGGCGCCGTTGCGCATCTGATAGCCGGCTTCGCTGGCGGCCATCCGCGACAGGTCGATTTCGCCCGCCAGCGGCCCCCCGAGACTGCCGGGCAAGATCTGGGCGGCGGCTGCCACGGTGCGAAACTCATGAGCGGTAGCGTCTCCTCGCCAGTGCGCGGCTTCGCTGTCGACCATCAACAGCAAGAAGGGAACGGTGACCGATGCCAGCATCAGGAAGCCGGTGGCGGCTGCCGCCGTGCTCCAGCCCAGGCGGCGATATCCAGACCTTGGTGTATGCCACAACATCATGGCAGCAATCGCCAATACCGCCATCGCCAGGGATTCTGGATGGCCACCCGCGGTGGCTCCAACGGCTGCCAGTATGGTCAAGACCATGGCACCGGGAGCAGGCCTTCGAGCCAGTTGCAGGGCCGCCGCCGCCAACCAGGGCAGACAGGCAGTGACGTTGGCGAGGGGGTGCATCGCCCAGACGATGGAGTAGGCGGAGGCCAGATAGACGAAGCCCGACAGGCAAGATGCCTGGTGATTCGCCCCCATGGTGCGGGTCAGAAAGTAAGCACCGAGGCCCGCGCACGCCAGGCGCAGGAAGACACAGAAGGCCCAGCCGCGCTCGCCCCACAGCAGGCGTGGCCATGTGAAGGGCGAAAATAGAGCGGTTTGCGGATTGGCGAAGAGCGGCATGCCGTCGCCCGCGTAACGATCAACCCAGGGCATGTCGCCGCGGCTGAGGTGGCGTCGAATCTCCGTGTCCCAGGGCACGAACTGTGTTGTGACGTCCGACAGCGAGCGGTTCCAGACCGGACGCCGTTGGTCAGGATCGAGCTTCCACAGGCCAAACTCCGCCACCAGGTCGAGGGGAAGTAACACATGACCCGGTAGGAATCCCCGCCAGGTGAAACTCAGTGCGATCAACGCAAACAAGAGAAGAGCCCATATTCGACGCGACATATAATGCCATGATAACATTAATTGTCGTTGGTTTCATCCACCTTCTATCCGCACGGAACCTTGTTCCCCGAGCGTCTCGAGTTTCTCCTTGCATGTGTTGACCAATCGGTACAGACAGTGTGCAGTGTCTCTCGTGGCCAATTAGGAGCCCTGAGAACTATGCCCTGGGAAGACAATTCGACGTCGACAAGACCCTGACCCAAATGGTGCCGCTCCAGAGGGCCGGCTGGCCGGAAGAGATTGCGGCCTGGGTTGCGTTCCTGGCTTCGCCGGACGCGAGCTACATGACCGGCCACACGTTGGGTGTGGACGGCGGCATGTTGGCCTGAAGCGTCGTCCAGGGGAGGTCGCCGTGAGGAGCGCACGGCGGCCTCTCTGATATCCGGATCAACCAGCCTGACGGCTTCGGTGCGTCAGCGTCGATTGCTGGGGTCGTCAGAAGCTGAGGCCTGGTGGTGTCCTAGCCCCGGTGTGGATTTTCATCCGGTCCGGCATCTGTTGTAATCTGCGGGGATGAAACTGTTCAACGGACTGTATGCCAACGGAGTGTTTACCAGCGGATTGTGTGCCAAGCGTGCGGTGTGGTTCCGGCCAGGGTTGGGACTTACACTGATGCTGCTGGTGGCGGGGCTGCCGGTGACGGCCGACGAGGAGACTGCGATGACAACGACGGAATCTTCGCTGGAGGAGCGCTGTCGCCGTGAGGTGGTGGAGCTGCATCAGTTTTTTCAGGATTGGTTCAACGCTGAGCTGCCCGAAGATGCGGCGAGTTTTGGGCGGTTTGAGCAGGTGTTGGCGTCGGATTTCGAGATTATCGGCCCCAACGGTCTCAAGACGTCTCGGGCAAAGGTGGTGCCTGGGTTACGGGCGGCACATGGCCAGCATACGGGCAAGGCGTTTTCGATTATGGTGCGTGAGGTCGAGAGCCGGACGCTGGTTGACGGGTTGGTGCTGGTGACCTACGAGGAGCATCAGGTTGCGGACGACAAACCCCGCGGCTGGCAGAGCTCGGCGTTGTTTCGGGCGCGCGACGGGTTGCCGAATGAGGTCGAGTGGCTACATGTCCAAGAGACGTATTTACCGGGTCTGGGTGAATGATGCGGAAATCACAGATGATGCGAGATCGGCTTCGAGGACTGACCGGGTGGATGTCGACTGGGCTGATGTTGCTCAGCCTGGTGGCCTGCCAAGCCCCTTCGACGGATTCGTCAGTTGCCGCCGAAGCACCTGGTGCGGCTGCTGAGTCACAGGCCACCGATGGCCCGTTGTTGATCACCGACGGTACGGTGGTGACGATGGACGCCACTGACACGATCATCGAAGACGGTGCAGTGGCGGTGGCGGACGGCCGAATCGTTGCGGTCGGCACAGCGAGCGAGCTACAAGCGGAGTATGCCTCGGCACGGCGGGTGTCGGCGGGTGGAGGCATCATTATGCCGGGGCTGATCAACACCCACACCCATGTGCCGATGGTGCTGTTTCGTGGCTTGGCCGACGATCTCAAGCTGATGGACTGGTTGGAGAATCACATCTTCCCGGCCGAGGCCAAACATGTGGATGAAGAGTTTGTACGGTGGGGCACGCGGTTGGCCTGTCTCGAGATGCTGCGGGGTGGCACGACCACCTTCGTCGACATGTACTTTTTCGAAGATGCGATCGCTGAGGAGGCGGATCGTTGCGGCATGCGGGCGGTGGTCGGCGAGTCGCTGATCGATTTTCCGACCCCCGACCACAAAACCTGGGACGCCGCGGTGGCCTATACCCGCAACTTTGTGGCGCGCTGGAAGGGCCATCCACGGATCACTCCGGCGGTGGCGCCGCATGCTCCTTACACAGTGTCCGCCGATCATCTGAAGGAAGCCCACGCCTTGGCCGCCGAGCTCGAAGTGCCGTTGGTGATCCATTTGGCGGAGGACCGGACCGCGATCGAACGGGTGACGAAGGCAACCGGGTTTTCGCCGGTGAACTATTTGGATTCTTTGGGAATTCTCGACGACCGGGTGCTGGCGGCCCACATGGTGTGGCCTAGCCCCGAGGAGATTGCGCTGCTGGTCGAGCGTGATGTTGGGGTGGCACACAATCCGCAGTCGAATATGAAAATCTCCGCTGGAGTGGCGCCGGTACCGGCCATGCTGGCGGCTGGGGTGGCGGTGGGCCTTGGCACCGACGGCGCCGCCAGCAACAACGATCTCGATATGTGGGAAGAGATCGACACCGCTGCCAAGCTGCACAAAGTGACCAGTGCCGACGCCACCGTGGTCTCGGCTCGTGAAGCGTTGCGGATGGCAACAATCGACGGCGCCCGCGCACTCGATATGGAGGCCGAAATCGGCTCCCTCGAAGTTGGCAAACGGGCGGACGTGATCCTCGTCGGGACCGACGGTTTCCATCAGCAACCGTCATACAACGCCTATTCGTTACTCACTTATTCGACCAAGTCGTCGGACGTCGAGACGGTGATCATCGAAGGTCGGGTGGTGATGGAGCAGGGGCAGGTGCTGACCGTTGACGCAGCGGGAGTTTTGGCCAAGGCAGCAGAGTATCGCGACCGCATCGCGGCTGAGTGAGGTTGGGCCGGTTCGCTCGAGCCGCCTCGCTCGAGCCGTCTTAAGCGAACCGTCTTAAGCGAATCGCCTCGAGCGAACCGTTATGTTGCGACAGAGTGCCGTAATGTTGTGGCGTAGTGTTACGCGCCTTTGCGTGAGCAATATCCCTGTCGTGGCAGCAATTTTTCGCCCGAAGATGGCTGCTCCAGACTGGTTTCCATCCTTCTTCTGGCGATCTAAACCACTTATTAACAGTGGTTAAGGGTTGAGGTGCAACCATCGATGGCGGCGGCTGGCCAATGGCGTGGCGGTGGGCTGATCACACCCGCAGATTTACGGCTGTCATGTAATCTGTAATATAGGCCGTAAGGTATACGTCCTATCCTGTACAACATGAGGCGGAACACTCTCCACATTGCTTGTGTTGGCCAGAGCCAACACGAGATTTCTGCCAGGTGGATTCCAGGAGAATGACGATGATCGAGTTGCCGCTGTTGGTGGGTGCCCTCTTAATGCTGATCGTGTGGCCCGATAGTCGAAGCCAACAACTGCGACCGGCTTATGAGATGGACTGTCAGCTGTCTGAAGACCACGGACGGGAAAGTAAGTGATTCCTCCTCACCGACATCTGCTGCACGAGTCCTTCAAATTGGTGGACTTGTTCATCATGTCGGTGGCGTTGGTGGCGGCCTATTGGTTGTCGTCGACAACCGATCTAGCGACGGTGATCGGCCAGCGGGCCAGGCTCGAAAATATCCCAGTGCTGATGGTGCTGTGGATCGCTTGGCATTTGGTGTTCTATCGCATGGGGTTGTATGGCTCGCGGCGTTTGGTGCCGCGGCACCGCGAAGCGTTGGACATCTTCTGGGCGACGACCCTCGGTAGTCTGCTGATCTCGAGTGCGGCGTCAATCCTCAACATCCCGCTGCGTAATCCCGAATTCCTGCTGTCGTTCTGGACCCTCAGTACCCTGTTGACCATCATCGGTCGATTGTCGGTTCGTTTTGCGCTCGAATGGGCGCGGGTGCGCGGGCGCAACTTGCGGAGCGTGTTGGTGGTCGGCACCAACTCCCGGGCGTTGCACTTCGCGAGTACCCTGCAGCGCAACCCGGAGCTGGGTTACGAGATCCTCGGTTTTGTCGACGAGGAATGGGCTGGTACCGCTGAGCTGTTGCGTCAGGGTGGCGAGATCGTGGCCGACTTCGACAACCTGAGCCAGTACCTGTCCGACCACGTGATCGACGAGGTAGTGGTGGCGCTGCCGTTCAGCAAGTCGTACGAGCAGTCCTCTCGTATTCTCAGCATCTGCGAAGTGCAGGGCATCACGGTGCGTTTCCTGTGGCAGTTCTTCGAACCCAAACTGGCGAAGGCGAAGCTCGAGTCGTTCCAGGAGATGCCGGTACTGACGCTCGAGAGTGGCTCGACTAGCAATGGCCAGCAATTGGCCAAACGGTTGATCGATGTCTTCGTATCGGTCTCGCTGCTTATCCTCTTGACACCGGTGGTTCTGTTGGTGGCGGCGGCGGTCAAACTGACGTCCAAAGGCCCAGTCTTCTTCGTGCAAGAACGTGTGGGTTACCGCAAACGCACCTTCAAGCTGTTCAAGTTTCGCACCATGGTGCCAGATGCCGAGCAGAAATTGGCCGATATTGAGCACCTCAACGAAGTCAGTGGTCCGGTGTTCAAGATCAAGAACGATCCACGGGTCACGCGCCTCGGTGCTTTCCTGCGCCAGACCAGTATCGATGAGCTGCCCCAGCTGCTGAATGTTTTCAAAGGCGATATGAGCTTGGTGGGGCCACGTCCCTTGCCGATCCGTGACTTCAAGGGTTTCGAAGAAGATCAACATCGCCGTCGTTTCAGTGTGCCGCCCGGATTGACGTGCCTATGGCAGGTCCGCGGTCGAAACTCGATTCCGTTCGAGCAGTGGATGGAGCTCGATCTGCAGTACATCGACAACTGGTCTCTGTGGCTGGACTTCAAGCTGTTGCTGTCGACGATCCCGGTCGTGCTGGCCGGTTGGCGCAGGCGCTCCAACGCCGAGTTCTCGGGCACCGCCATCAAGCGACCGGAAAGCGTCCGCACCAAGGCCTAGCCGCCCCTTTCGACGCTGGCAGCAACATCCTCTTGGTGAGGAGCGCGTGGTGGGTTTTTCGATAGCCCAACCGTGAGTTTCCAGCGAGCTTGCGGTTATCATTCGAGCATGTTTTATCTTCTGACCGATGGATCGCGGCAAGTCGCTCTCGCGATAGGATTCTGAGGATGCCGCTACCTGAGCTCGACGGTGTCGGTGTCCTGATCACCGGCGGAGCTGGTTTTATCGGCTCGCATCTGGCGGACGCGGCGGTGGCGGGTGGTGCCCGGGTGCGTGTATTCGACAATCTGGTTACCGGACGGCGCGAGAACCTCGCCCATCTAGCGGACGAGATCGAGCTGATCGAAGACGATTTGCGGGATGTTGACGCCTGTCGGCGGGCGTGTGAGGGCGTCGAGTTGGTGTTCCACCAGGCAGCGTTGGGTTCGGTGCCGAGGTCGCTCAAGGATCCTGCAAGCTCGTTGGCGGTCAACGTCTCGGGTACCGCCAACGTATTTACCGCTGCGCGAGATGCCGGCTGCCGGCGGGTCGTGTATGCCTCGTCCTCGTCGGTGTATGGCGATAGCCCGGAGCTCCCCAAACAGGTTGGGGTGGAGGGTGAGCCGTTATCGCCTTATGCCCTGAGCAAGAAGATGAACGAAGACTTGGCACGGGTCTTCCAGCGTTGTTTCGACATGGAGCTGGTGGGCTTGCGCTACTTCAATGTCTTCGGACCACGCCAACGCCACGATGGGCCCTATGCGGCGGTGATTCCGCGCTTTTTTGCGGCTTACGCCGAAGGCCAGGCGCCGCTGATTTACGGTGATGGTGAGCAGAGTCGTGACTTTACGTTTGTCGCCGATGCGGTGCGGGCCAATTTATTGGCTGCCGGCACGGCGTCGGCGTCGGCGCACGGGGCTTACAACGTAGCGTCGGGCCGGCGAGCGACGGTCAATGAGCTCGCCGCGCTGATCCGTCGGCTGAGTGGTGGCGGCCCGGAGCCGAATCACGCGCCACCGCGCTCCGGCGACGTGCGACATTCTCTCGCCGATTTAGCCGCGACCACCGCGGGTCTTGGCTATCTACCGGACTTCGACGTCGAGTCGGGTTTGGCAAAGCTTGCCGAATCGTTGCGGCTTGCGGAGTAGGACCCCACTGAACTTGCCGCCTCGGTACAATAGGCGGATGTCGTTCGAAGCCGTCGCTAGTCTCTTGGAAGTCTGCTGTTGCCTGCCGAAAAGCTAAACATCGCTTTTCTCGGGGCACGCGGGGTGATCGGCACCTATAGTGGCATCGAGACGTATTATGAAGAGGTGGGGTCGCGACTCGCCGAGCGCGGTCATGAGGTGACTGCCTACTGTCGCAACTACTTCACCCCGGATGTACCAACTTACCGAGGAATCAAGGTACGTCGGTTGCCGTCGTTGCGCGGTAAACATCTGGAAACCCTGTCTCACAGCCTGTTGGCGACGTTCGACTGCCTCGGCCGGGGCTTCGACATTGTGCAATACCATGCGATCGGCTCGGCGCCGCTGGCGATTTTGCCGCGATTGTTCGGTCGCAAAACCGTGGTGTCGGTGCGCGGGCTCGATTGGCAACGTGCTAAGTGGGGTTGGTTCGCTCGCAACTCGTTGCGCTTTGGCGAGTGGGCTTCGGCGCGCTGTCCGACAGCCACTGCCGTGGTGTCGAAGACCTTACAACGGCATTACGAGCAGGCCCACGGCTGCAAACCTACCATGATCCCCAACGCGGTTGTGCTCGGTGAGCCGCGGCCGATCAAGCTCTTGGCCGAGCACGGCCTGAAGAAAGACGGCTTCTTGCTGTTTGCCGGACGGATCTCGCCAGAGAAGGGGATCCACACGTTGCTCGAAGCGTTGCGCCCGTTACCGCGCCACAAAACGCTGGTGTTGGCCGGTGGAACCAGCTATTCCGACGACTACATTCGGCAAGTCCAGGACGCGGCCTGGGACGAGGTAGTGTTTCTTGGGCGTGTGGGTCGTGAGGAGATGGAAGAGCTTTATAGCGCCTGTTACGCTTTCATCTTGCCGTCGGTCATGGAAGGGTTGTCGATTGCGTTGCTCGAGGCCTTGAGTTACGGCAATTGTATTGTCACCACTGATATCCCGGAGAATCTTGAAGTGATCGGCTCGGCGGGGCTGTCGTTTCCGCCCGGCGATGTCGAGGCGCTGCGGGGCGTGCTGGCCAAAATTCTCGACGATCCGGCGGTGGTGGAGGATTACCGTCGCCAAGCGATCGATCGAGCGCGCTCGCAGCCGGATTGGGACGAGGTGGCGCGTCTCACCGAAGAGTTCTATCTGCGGCTGCATCGTGGGGACGCGGTCGGCGCCGACGAGCTGACGAGCTCGGCGGATCGATGAGCCAGACGGTCGCGGACCTCAAACGGCTGGGCGGTTCGAGCGGGCTGTATGCCATCGGCGAGTTGGCACGCCGCGGCATGGCCTTTTTCCTGCTACCGGTCTACACCCACTATCTCGATCCGGCGGAGTATGGGGTGCTCGAGCTGTTGAGCGCGCTGTCAGGCATCCTCTTCGCTTGCCTGTTGCTCGGCCTGCCGTCGGCGCTCACCAAGTGTTACCACCGCGACTGCGATAGCGATCACGACCGAGCCAGCATTCTGCCGACGACCCTGTTGCTCGATTTGCCGGTGTTGTTGGTGGTGGGTTCGTTGGTGGCCGTGTTTGCCGAACCGATCGGGGTGCTCGTGATCGGTGAGGCTGGCCGTGGACCGTTGATTCAACTCTCGGTGGCAACGGCGGTGGTGCTGAGCATCATGGCGATCATCTTGGCCAGTTTTCGCGCCAAGGAGCAGGCACTAGCGTTCGTGTGGCTCAACCTGACGCAATTTGTGCCGGCGATGGCGCTCAACATCCTCTTCGTGGTGCGGTTCGAGATGGGGATCCTCGGCGTGTTGTGGGGCAATCTGATCTCGAGTGTACTGGCTCTGATCTTTGGCTTGTGGATGGTGCGCCGGGGCACGGTGCTCGAGTTCAATCGTCGCCTGGTGCGGCCACTGCTGCACTTTGGGATCCTGCTGGTGCCGGTGATGTTGGCGAGTTGGGCGATCGACATGTCGGATCGTTACGTGCTGCGGATCTACCGCAGTTTGGAAGAGGTGGCGGTGTATGGCGTCGGCTACAAGATCGCCATGGTCTTACAGATGGCGATTGTCTGGCCCTTCCAGCTAGCCTGGCCGGCAGTGTCGTTTTCGATCAGTAAACGTGACGATCACAAGGCGTCCTACGCCCGCGTGTTGACCTATCTGCTGTTGGCGTTGGTGTGGGGCTGGCTTGGTCTATCGCTGATGGCGCGGGCGGTGCTGACTCCGTTTGTCGGTGAGGCTTACGGCCTGGCTTATCAAGTGGTGGTGCCGGTGGCGCTGGGTTACGTCTTCAACGGCATCCACTTCTGTCTCAGCCCCGGTGTCCACATCGCCGGTCGCACCCGTTATTTGACCGTGATTTCAGGCGTAGCGGCGGTGCTCAACCTGGGACTCAATCTGTGGATTGTGCCACGGTATGGCACCTTGGGTGCCGCCTGGACCACCACCGCAACCTTCCTCTTTATCGCCGGCGCAACCTCAGTGGTGAGCCAGGCGGCGCATCCGGTGCGTTACGAAACCTTGCGGCTGCTGTCGCTGCTGGCTGCCGGTGGCGTGATCTACGTCGCGGCGGTGGTGTTCGAGCCGTCCGGCATGATGGCGCAGATTGCTTGGCATCTGGCGGCGTCATGTGTCGGCTTTCCGACGCTGTTGTTGGCGCTCGGTTTCCTCGACGTGGGTGAGCGTGCGACGGTGGTGTCCTGGTGGAGACGCTGGCGAGGTTAGGAGGGCTTCCAGCTACCCGTTTCTCGCCTCCCAGGGAGGCCTCTGTGGAGCGAGCACGCGGCGAGTATGTATGAGCAAGAGAACAGGCTTTAGCTCTCCAAACAATTGTAACCAGTAGGGTTGGCAGACGTTAGAGCGCCGAGGCGAGTTACGCAGCCGCGCGCGCAGTCCACAGGGGGCGACCGGACAACCCACGTTCTTGGACGGGATCTAATTAGGTCCCATTCAAAGAACACGTCGAGAGTTCGGTCGGCCTTGTGGGCTGCGCCGCAGCTCCAGAACTCGCCGGATCTCTTACAGTAGGCCTAAGTTTTTTGTGGTGCCAACGGAAACGAGATGCCAACAGGTGCGAAGCTCAAACAAGATCGCTGCTTGCTCGCTCCACAAGACCTCCCTCACCGAGCCGAAAATGGCGAAACGGGACGGGGTCTAGTTTGGGGGGATTGGGGGCCTACTCCAACAACCGCTCGTAGAGCGCTTCGTGTTTGGCAACCATCCGTTCCAGCGTAAGCTCCTGTTCGACGTGCTGGCGGGCAGCGTCGCCTAGCCGTCGCCTGAGGTCGGCGTCTTGCGCCAGACATTCGAGCGCATCGGCGAGGACGGTGGGATCGGCGGCGGGTACGAGCAGCCCCGAGTGGCCATCGTCGAGCAGTTCGGGGACGCCGCCGACCCGGGTAGCGACGACGGCGACACCACAGGCCATGGCTTCGAGGACCACGTTGGGGGAACCTTCCTGCAGTGACGATAGAACAAAGACGTCGAACGCTGGGTAGATGTGCTCGAGCTCGCTGCGTCGGCCTAGGAAGTGAACATGATCGTCGATCTCGAGCTGGTGAGCGTGGGCGGCGAGATCGTCAGCTAACGGGCCGTCGCCGACCAGAGCAAGTTCGAGCCGGCTGCCTCGACTTCGCGCCAGGGCGGTGGCCTCCAAGAGGTGGTCGAATCCTTTGGAGTTGCTCAGTCGACCGACGGCGCCGACCCATACGGTGTTTGGCGCGGTGTGGGTGGCAAGGCCGAGATTGTGACGGGCAGTTGGCCGGTCTGCAGGGCGAAAGCGATCAGGATCGACGGCGTTGCCGATGACGGTCACGCGCTCGGGATCAACCCCGTCGTTGCGGACGACGGTGTCGCGTACCGCTTCGGATACCGCCACGGTGTGGTCTGCCAAGCGTCGCGTCCAACGTACGCCGAGGGTAGCCCGGTGGCCGGTCATCGCGGTCAGGCTGCGCTGGCCAGCAAGGATCCGAACGTTGCGATGGGCCAGACGGCCACTGATCGACGCCATCATGTTGGCGCGATAGAGCAACGCTTGTACCAGGTCGATCTCCTGGCGGTCGATCAAGCGGGCCAGGCGACGGGCGCCGCGGACCATCTCTCCGAGCCTTGCCTGCGGAGCCATGTCGAGCGAGACGACAGGAATACCGCTGTCCGCGATACCACGACCGATCGCGCCGGTTGGGCACAAGCTGCACACCATCGGATCGAATCGTTGGCGATCAAGGCCGGCGACGAGGTAGGCGAGAAAACTTTCGGTGCCGCCAACATCGCTGGTGGTGATGATGAACAGGACTCGCCGCGGTTTGGTCAGCTGGAGGGTGTTGTGGGTCATTGGGCTCTGGGTTGTTGCCCTTGTTGCCGTCGTTGACTGACGTCGGAAATCACCAAGCGGCGTTTGCCAGCACCGGACAACGGAATGTCGTCGACCCAGTCGAATTCGGGCTGAATCAGTTGGCGGGTGGCTGTTGTTACCTCGCGGCGCACCACCGCTTCAACCTCGGACCGTGGACAGCCGGTATGACCGACCAGGCGGACTCGCATGTGATCCGGCGCTTGTTGGTAGATCTGGTAACGATAGATGCTCTGCAAGCCCTTGAACAGCACGACAAAAAAATGCGGTACCAGATAGGTGCCGTCCGAGACGACGATCAGGTCGGGTACCCGACCTTCGAGGCGCTCGAGCATCGGTAGGGTGCGGCCGCAAGTACAGCGTGCGTCCGGTGGCGCTGGCACCGCCAGATCGCCGAGTTCGTAACGCACCAGGGGCATCACTGAGTTGTGGAATTGGGTGACGACGATGCGGCCGGTTTTGCCAGGGGCGACCGGCCCCTCGTCGTCGAGCAGCTCGGTGATCGCGTTCTCCGGGAGTAGGTGATAGCGCGAGCCGCTGTCCGGGCATTGGCTGGCCAAATGCACACCTTCGCCGCCAGCTCCGTAGTAGTCGAGCACCCGCACTCCAAAGGCTTGTTCGATGGTCTCACGGTAAACCGGAAAGAGGGTGTCGCCGGTGGCCGTGATGCCGGTCACGCTCGGGGCTTGTAAGCCGCGATCGAGCATGTGTTGGGCGAGTACAAAAAGTGACGACGAGAAGCCGTTGAGGTGGCGGATGTTGCGGCGCTGGAGCGTTGTAGCGATGCGCTCGGCGTCGAGGTTGTCGGCATTGAAGGTTAGGTAGGCACAGCGGAAGAGACGATCCTGGAGCTTCTTCTTCCACGCTAGGCGTGGATTCAGGTTGACGGTCAAGTACGGATCGCCGGGCTGGTAGCCGGCCCATCGCCAGATACGGAAACGCAATGCCCAGAACCAGCTGTCTTGGTCCAATGACCGGTGAAAGGTCATCGGCTTGCCGGTCGAGCCACTGGTGACGCAGGTGATGATCTTTGGATTCGAACCTGATTCGTCGGGTAGTGGAAACTGGTTACCGGCTGCCGCGAGGTCGCTCTTGGTGACCACCGGCAGGCCGTCCAGAGCTGGGATCTCGGACGGCAGCCCTGGGCGCTCAGTCCACAGCTGGCGATAGAACGCGGACCGGGTTCTGGTGTGGTCCACGACGCGTTGGGCGTGCTTGTGTTGCCGACGCTGGATCTCTGCTGGATCGTCGTGTTCGGCGTCGAGCAACTCACTGAGAGTACGGCGGATGTGGGTGCCGTTGAGCCGGTCGAGGAAAGGAAAAACCTGGCGCTCGAAGACCCGGCTGTAAAGGTCGGAAGCCATCGTGGCCCTATTGTGTTCCAGGTCGGAAGCGATTGCGGACTTCCTGATCAAAAAGGCCGGCGAGGCGGGCATCGAGGAGGCTGAGGGAGTCGCTGCCGATCCCCAGGCGTTTGAGAGTCAGTGGATGGCAACCGGGCTGATTGGAGCCACGCTGGGTCGAGCAAGCGGCATCGAAACCCAACCGCTGAAGTATGTTGACGGTGTGCTGATCGTAGTCGCGGGCCGAGCCGTTAGGGAAGGCAAACGATGTCGGTTGGGTTCCAGTGGCTTCGGTGATGCGCTGGCGCGAACGGACTATCTCGTCCTCTTGAGCGGCAGGTGCGAGGGTCGAGAGGATCGGGTGGGAGACGGTGTGGGCACCAAATTCGATGCCGCCAGCCATCATCTCGTCCACTTGCTGCCAGCTCATGGGCCGGGCCGCGGGAGTCAGGTCGAGACCGAGCTGACTCAGGGTCGCCAGGGCCTGCTGGCGTCGCTGTGGTGGCAAGTATTTGAGACGACGGACGATGGGTTCGATCGAGCTCGCGGGGGTGATAGGCCAAACTCCCAACCCGTCTCGCAGCACAGCTCGCAGATCGGGTTCGACCTCAGGCGGCGATTGCTGGATCGCCGCGAGCGTTCGTCGGGCAACGTCGAACCACAGCTCGTCACCGTCGAGAAAGCCGGTGGTGAGGAAGATGGTTGCGGGTACACCTTCGTCACGCAGGACCGGCCAGGCAGCTTCGTAGTTGCCGGCATATCCGTCGTCGAAGGTGACGACCGCCAAGTCTCGGTCGAGCTTGCCTGCCTGCAGCTGTTGGTGGGCTGGCGTCAAGGGCGCGAAGCGGAAGCGGCGCTGGAGATGGCACAGGTGGCGACGGAAACGTGCCGCCGAGACGGTGCCTTCGTGCTCGTGATCTTCGTGGACGTCGTGGTATTCGAGGATGTAGAGGCGAAAATCGCCGCGGCGATGCCGTTGCCGTCGAACGATGTGTAGCCAACCGCTAGCCGCGGCGGCCGCCGCCACCAGATTGGCGGCCAACCGTCGCAGCCGCATTTCAGGCTTGGCCAGTCGGCCGGTGATCTACCAGAGGGGTGAGGACGTCCGCGGCGTGCTCGGCGTCGGCGATCGTGTTGTAGATGTGGGATCCAAATCGAATCCGGCCGGCCCGCATCGAAGCCTTGATCGAGGCGTCGCGCAGCGCCTGGGCGGCACGTTGGTCGTCGATGACCGGTACCGACAAGATCGAGCTGTCCGGGGCCGGCAGTCCGAGGCGCTGCGCCAGGTGCCGGACCGGTGCACAAGCGAGGCGAAATCGATGGTCATCGTCGAGGGCACACAGGGTTTCCAGAGACGGTCGAGCGCCAACCCATGGATGCCAGGCGAGCGAGACATCGAAGCGGGCGGCGGTGGATGCCAGAGCAAGAGGCAGGCCGTAAAAACGACCGTAGGGATCATCACCGCCGCGCCACGAGGCGACGATTGGCGATGGTTGCGACCACAACGCCTCACGCACGTAGAGGAACGCGACACCGCGTGGACAACACAGCCATTTGTAGGCCCCGCAGGCCAGATAGTCGACGCCGGACGCAACCACATCGAGCGGTACCACCCCAAGTGCCTGCGAGACGTCGAGGTACAGACGAGCATCCACTCGTCGCGTCGCCTGGTGTAGGGCTTCGAGATCGACCAGGCTGCCGTCCGCGGACTGGACATGACTGACGGCAACCAATGCGGTCTGGTCTTCGACGGCATCCGCCAGCATCGCGAGAGGGGCCTCGCGCACAGTGAGCTCGCCACGCTCCGCCGCCGCCAAGAAGGGGTAACTGATCGACGTGAAGTCGCCTTCTGCCACCAGCACTTCACCGCCTCGAGGCACCGCCGAAGCGACGATCCCGGAGGCCACCGATACCGCCGGCATCAGCGAGACTTCTTCCGTCTTGGAATGGATCAAGCGAGCGAACAGTTGGCGACAGACTTCGGCTTCTTGATCCCAGTCGTCAATCCAATGGGCGGTGCCGCCTTGCCAGTAGACGAGAGCAGCCTGCAGCGCGTCGAGGGTGGGTTGCGGGGGCAGGCCATAGGTCGCCGAGTCGAGGTAGGTCAGGCCCGACGCAGGCGAGAACAGTTCGATGACGGCGTTGGTATCCACCGTGGAGGTGGATCCAGCGGCTGTCGTGATGTCGGCGTCGAGATTGGGCATGGCGCTCCGCGGCTGAACGATTGTACGTGAATTACCGGGTCTGCTCTACACGCCGGGAGCAGATGTTGTTCGCGAACGATCCGGGGTGGGGTACTCTGTCGAGAATCTTGGATCGAATCATGATTTTTTTCTTCGAACGATGTCTCGACCGCGACGGCCGCTGGCTGATCAGCGGCGTGATCGTCGGCTGTGTGGCGTTGGCGGTGAGCAACGCCTTCGTGATGGACGACGCGTTTATTTCGTTTCGGTACGCTCGAAATCTGGTCGAAACCGGCGAGCTGACGTGGAATCCGGGCGAGGCTGTGCCGGTGGAGGGGTATACCAACTTCCTGTGGACGCTTCTCCTGGCGGCGGCGTTGGCGGTTGGCTTCGAGCCCATCATCACTTCGCAGGTCCTCGGGTTGGCGGCATGTGTCGGCACCTTGTGGGTGACCTACCGACTTGCGCTCGGAGTGCTCGGGTCGCCTGGACGTGCGGCGTTGGCGGTGGGCCTGTTGGGAACCAACTACACCTTCAGTTGTTTTGCCACCGGCGGCCTGGAGACACAGCTGCAAACCTTGTTGATCACTGCCTGTGCCGGGCTGGCGTGGTGGATAACCCAGCCGCGGCAGCAAATACCTGGGCCGAGGCCATATGTGGCCTATTCGGTGGTGGCCACTGCCGCGGTGATGACCCGGCTCGACTCTGCGTTGCCGTGTTCAATCTTCGCTGCCTGGGTGGGGGTGAGTCTGCTGCGCCAACAACCGACGAGCCCTGAGCTCCGCGTGCGCCTGCTGGGATTGGTGGGGCCGGCGGTACTGGGGTTGGGGCCTTGGCTGGGTTGGAAGCTGGCGTATTACGGCGAGCTCTTACCCAACACGTTTTACTCGAAGGTTTCTGGCGTCTCCGCGGCAACTCTCGAGCAAGGCCTGGGTTATGGGGTGACTTTTTTAACCTCGTACCAGCTACTGCCCATGACGGTGTTGGCGATCGCCATGGGCAAGCGGCTGTGGCGTCGGGTCGATCTGCGAGTCCTGAGTGTTGTGGTGCTGAGTTGGTGGGCCTATCTCGTCCGGGTGGGCGGGGACTTCATGGAGTTTCGGATGGTGGTGCCCGTTTTGCCGCTGCTGTTCGTGCTCATCACGTTTTTGCTTTTCGAGTTGCAGCACCGCGGAGCGCGGGTTGTCCTCGTCACCCTGCTGGTCGTGGGCAGCGGGCTGCATGCATTGCGGTTCACCGACGGTGGAAATCTCGACTCGGTGGCCACTCTCGCGGGATATATCGAGAACGAGTGGGACCATTGGCCACGGGTGGGCGAGGTGTTGGGGGAGCTGTTCGGTGGCGCCCCGGAGCCGGTCATGATCGCGACCACCGCGGCCGGGGCAGTGCCTTATATGTCGCGGCTGCCGACGATCGATATGTTGGGGCTCAATGATCTCTGGGTCGCCCGCCACGGGGTCCTCAGGGGTTCTCGTACCGGCCACGGACGGCATGCAGACTTTCAATATCTGCTGCGCCGCCGTGTCCACCTGGTGTTGGGGCATCCACGGGTTGGCCTGCGGACTGAAGTCATGGTAGGGGAGACGACGTTCCCGGTACACCGCTTGGCGTGGTTTTCTCTGGTTGGGGTTGAGCCGCAAGCGATCCCGCAGTCGTCCAGAGTCCTCGAGATCCCCATCGATGCCAACTATGCGATCCAAGTCCTTTACCTGGTACGCCATCCCCGCGTTGATGAAGTGATCGAGCAGCAGGGACTCAGGACTTGGCCGCTCGATCAGGGGTAGTCCGATACCTTCTAAGAACGCATCGCATCGAGAGCTCGGTCAGCCTTCGGAGTGGCCTGTTTTCCACCGCGTTGTTGCGACCTGTATAGGGGCATCATTCCGGGCTGGGAGATGGTACGCTCCGCGGAACTTGCCGTTGCAGACAGTGGTCTGCCACCCGCCACTTTAGATTGTCCAGGAGCGAGGTCGAGACATGAGTCGCAATCCTTTCGTCGATACGCTGTCGATCCCGGTGGTAGCCGCACCGATGTTTTTGATCTCAGGCCCCAAGCTGGTGGTCGAGTGCTGCAAACATGGGGTGATCGGTACCTTCCCGGCCCTCAATCAACGGTCCACGGAGGGTTTTGATCAATGGTTGACCGAGATCGAAGCCGATCTCGATGGGGCTCGCCAAGCGGATGGTCGAGGCCCAGCACCGTATGGCGTCAATTTGATCGTTCACCACTCCAATCCCCGCGTCCAGGCCGACTTGGAGGTGGTGGTGAAACACAAGGTGCCGGTGGTGATCACCTCCCTCGGCGCGGTGTCTGAGCTGGTTGATCAAGTCCATAGCTATGGTGGATTGGTATTCCATGACGTGACCAATCGTCGGCATGCGGAAAAGGCCGCCGCCGCCGGGGTCGACGGCTTGATCTGTGTTGCAGCGGGCGCCGGTGGCCACGCTGGCACCCTCAACCCGATGCCGTTCATCGCTGAGATGCGGAGTTTCTTCGATGGCACAATTTTGCTTTCCGGCTGTATCAGCAGCGGACAGGATGTTGCCTCGGCGATGCAGATGGGTGCCGATCTGGCGTACCTGGGTACACGCTTCATCAATACCGAAGAAAGCCGCGCCAGCGATGACTACCGCCAAATGATCATCGATAGTCGGACAGCGGACATCGTCTACACCGCTGCGGTGTCGGGTGTGCCGGCCAACTTTCTGCGCGCCAGCCTCGAGTCGATGGGTATCACCAAGGAGATGTGGGCTCAGAAGGCGAAGGTCGACTTCGGCAAGGAACTCGACGCTGCTGAGGCCGAGGCCAAAGCTTGGAAGACGTTGTGGTCGGCGGGGCAAGGCGTCACGACGATTGCCGATGTCTTGCCGGTGAGCGGTCTGGTCGAGCGTCTGAAGGACGAATTCCGGACTGCGATCCAGCAGCAAGCCGAGCTGCTGAATCGATATTGAGGGCTGTGCTGCTGGCGAGGCGGCACTACTAACGGGCAGTGTTACTGAAGGGACCTGTGGTGCCAGTGGTGAGATCAGTCGATGGTGAAGGACTGGAGCTCCACCGGCACGATGGTTTCGAAGTCGTAGATTGTGTCGAAGGCTCCGGTCGCGATACGAAAGTCGTCGACGTTGCCGTCGAAGGCTGGCCAGCCCGAGCCAGCCTTGAGGGAAATACCGGCCAACATGCCGCTCTGGATTGCGATGTTGGGATAGGTCGACTGGATCAATGCCCAACTGCAGGGAGTGGCTTGGGGGCAGACGGCGGCCAGACTTGCGTCGCCGACCACCGGCGTGCCGGTTGACCACCAGCGGGACGATGCCGCGAGAGCATCCCAAGTCTGCCAGGTGTTGGTCATCACCGTTGCGCCGACCCCGTTGGCGGGTTCGAAGACCAGACGGCCTTGCCAGCTGGTGGTGGAGTCGGTGTTGTCGTAGTCGACGTTGAACTGCAGGGAAAGTGCCTGCGGGGTAATGTCTTGGTAGGTCGAGTAACTCAACATGGTGAAGTCAGCGAGAGGTGTTCCTGGATGATTCTGGGTGCCGATCAAGATGCCCTCGGCAGGACCCCCGACCACGATGTTGGCGCTGCCCGATCCACGGGGTGGAGTGGCTGGACCCAGAGTGAAGTTGTTGGGTAGCGGCATGCTGCCGATATCGTCGAAGAATACCCAGCCGTTGGGATTGCTTTCGTCCACTGTGACGACAGTCTGGGCAGACAGCAGTGGAGGGAACAATACCGTCGTCGCGACCAGAAGCGTCACCAGACCCCAGCGGATACCGACTGAGTGAGGGACAGGTGTCAGCGAAAGCCAAGTGCGCATGATGGACTCCTCGTCAGAGACAGCGTGGCGATGGACTAGGCCAACCGGACGATGGCTTGGCCGATCAGATCGAGAGTAATAACTCTCATATTTGCAGATGTCGGTCAGATCTTATCTGAAGGCTGTTTTGAGTGCTCGCTACGTGGTCTACTCATGAAGTGCCGAGCTCTGAGGACAGTCGCTTCAACTTGCCGAAGTCGAGGCTGTTCTACGCCAAATCCTGGTACATTCGACCTCGATCATGTTGAGGTCCCTAGCCACGTTCTATATCGACGCGTTTCGCGGCCTACCGCCGATGGTGTGGCGGCTGGCGGCTGGTTTGTTGGTGAACCGGGCCGGCACCATGGTCCTGCCGTTTCTCGGCCTATACCTGGTGCGTGAGCTCGGATTCTCGACCGGGGCCACCAGTATGGTTTTGTTCGCGTTTGGTCTCGGATCGGTTGCCGGGTCCTATATCGGCGGTGTCGCCTCGGGGCGCTGGGGCACCACCAAAGTCCAGGTCGGGAGCCTGGGACTTGCCGGGGCAGGTTTTTTGGCCCTTGGGCAAGTGAGCTCGGCTGCAGCGATGACGGTGGGTGTGTTCCTCATTGGTGCGATTAGCGATGCTTATCGCCCCGCCTGCATGACGGCGGCCGTCGAGGCCGCACCGCCCGAAACCCAGGCGAGGTGTCTGGGGCTCATGCGGCTGGCGGCGAATAGCGGCATGGCCATCGGCCCGGCCTTGGGAGGCTGGCTGGCGACGATCGACTACGGTTTGATTTTTGTCGGTGAAGCAGTGACGTGCTGGGCAGCTGCCGTTTGGCTATACGGCAACCTGCGGGATCACACCAAGCCGTCTCGCGACGTAAGTGAGGAGCCAGTCGGCGTCGGAGGCTCGTTGTGGAGAGATGGCCAATTTCTGAGTTTGCTCGGGTTAATCTTTCTCGCGGCCCTGGTTCTGTTTCAAGTATTCAGTTCGCTGCCACTGTACCTCGCTACAGATTATGGGCTGAACGAAGGCCAGCTCGGCTTTGTATTTGCCTTCAATGCGTTACTTATCGTGGTGTTCGAAATGGTTTTGATCAAGGGGTTGGAGAAGCGAGATCCGGTGCTGGTGCTCGGTTTTGGCCTCTTCCTCATGTGTGCTGGATTTGGGCTTCTGCCCCTCGGCGACAGCTTACTGTTTGCTGCGGTGTCGGTAACAGTCTGGACCCTCGGTGAGATGTTGGCTTTCCCCTTTTCCAACGTTCTCGTCGCCAAGATAGCTGGCCCCAACCGCATCGGCCAGGCGATGGGTATGTACATGGGCGTGTTCTCCATAGGCACGGTGGTGGCGCCGGTTGTCGGGCTCTACACCCTCGACCATTTTGGCGGAAACGTGCTGTGGGCTGGCGCTGGTTTGTTGGGTATACCGGTCTGGATCCTCACCGTTGTCCTGGCCCGCAGCTTGCGCCGGTCTGCAGCCAAGACCCGGTCAGCCGACGAAAACCGGGTCAGCTGACGAAAACCGGGTCAGCTGACGAGGGCCGGGTTAGCTGACGAAAGCCGGGGCAGCTGACGAAAACCGGTCTGCTGCCGAACAAGCGGCAGCAAAGTGATGTAAATAATATTTGCTTATTTCTATGGGTGCGTGGTTCTTTAGGTTAGCGCCGAACAGTGTTGGTGCTGAGAAAATAGAGAAAATTTCCCAATGGAAAGAATCTGGCGGGCATGTGACCTGTATGGCAAAGCTTCAGCAGCATCCCGGTTGGGATTTACAATTTTTCTGTGGTATAAACAGAAGGAAAGCTGAATAGCCGCAATCCCTGTCTTGAGCTCCGACTCCGCACGCGTCGAAGAGGCTCATTATTCAGGTGCGACGCAGTCTCTTTAGAGGGGAGACATTGCAGGAAGATCGTCCGCGTTCAATGGCTGGACGCGATGCTGGATGCTGGTCTGAACGATCGGCATCGGGCGCCGCTGCCAGCGTTCTCGTTCCCCGACTTGGGGCGGCGGGAAGCCTGTGCACGAGCGAGGCCTGCTCTGCCGAGGGTCATGGGCTCGGCTTTGATCCAAAGGTTAGAGGTCCACCAGTTGAGCGACGAGTTGCTCTGGCCCACGACAGATTGCACAAGCTCGCACCCAAGATTCTTTGAACGACTCAGGAGTAGTCAAGTGCACGAGAAAAAGTTTTTGATCTTCGGCGGAGCCCTATTGTTGCTCGCCGGACTGTGGATGGTGTCACCCGGTACTGCCTCGGCCCAGCTGGTCGAGTGTGATTTGGTAGATGCTAATGGCAACGTTAATGCGCCGGGCGGGTGTGTGGGGAGAACGCTGCAGGATCAAGTCGGCCCAGGGCAGGGCGACATCAATACGTTTGGTTCTTCGATCTATCTTGTGAAGCGTGACCCAGCGCGCGCTATCCGCCGTGGTCGACAGTTGTTTCAGCGTAAGTTTTCGGTTGCCGAGGGCAGCGGTCCCCGGGGCAATGCCACGTCGAGTGGTGACATCACTCAGAACCGGGCACTCGGTGCAGGTCTGGCGGATAGTTGTGCCGCCTGTCACGGGCGGCCGCGTGGCTCTGCGGGTTTCGGCGGTGACGTCAATACCTTTCCGGATAGTCGCGACTCTCCCCATCTCTTTGGGCTCGGCCTGGCAGAGATGCTCGCTGATGAGATGACGACCGATCTGCGGGCTATTCGTCAAGCAGCGATCGACGATGCGGTGAATGGAACCGGTAGTGGTGCGACCGTGATCGACGAAAACTTCGATAACGGCACCGGTAGTTTTGCCTACGCCGATGACACGTTCAACAACACCAACAACCCAGCCTACGCTGACGGAGATCAGATTTTTGTAGGTGCGGACGGCGCGGTGAGAGTGACCCTCGGTGGCATCAACAATACGAATATCTTGGGGATGTCGGGCGGTTGGCAGACGACCTTCAATGTGCCGTCCGCAACCACGGGAACGCTGACGTTTCGCTTCGAGCTGGCTCAGGCTGCCAATTACGAGTCTGACGAATTCTCGCAGGCTCTCGCCAGCGTCGATGGCACCGTACACACCCTCGCGACAATCACCGGTAACGGCAACGGTGGGGGTACACAAACGACCGGCCAGACCAATGTCTCGCTCAACCTCAGTCTGACGGCGGGCACGCACACCTTGACCCTCGGGGGCTACAACAACAAGAAGACCTTTGCCGATGAGTCGACCGAGATCTTCTATAACAACGTGGTGCTGACGACGGCTGGCGGAGGCCCGGGTCCGGTCACTCGTGATCTGATCACCAAGGGTGTCAACTTTGGTCAAATCACCGCGATGCCCGACGGCTCGGTGGATACCTCGGCGGTGGACGGTGTCAACACGAATCTTCGAGTCTTACCGTTCTTCGCTCAAGGTGGCACGGCCAGCATGCGCGAGTTCTTGATCGGTGCCTTTAATGCCGAGATGGGTTTGCAAGCAGTGGATCCGATCCTGTGTGCGGTCACTGATCCTGGAAGTCCACAGGCGATGGTCAGCACGGCCGGGTTCTCTTATGACCCGGCGCTCGACACCTTCGAGCGGCCGCCGGCTTGTGACACTGCAGCCGATCCCGATGGTGACGGCGTCGCCAACGAGCTCGATGCTGCACTGGTCGATTTCATGGAGTTCTATCTGCTCAACTACTTCAAGCCCGGGCAGTACCTGGTGACTCAGCGTGCCGAGGGAGGTTTGCAGTTGATGGATCAGATCGGTTGCACTACCTGCCACATCCAGAATCTCACGGTCGAGAGCGATCGGCGGGTAGCGGATGTCCAAACCGACTTTGATCCGGTGAAGGGTATCTTCAACGAGTTGTTTGCGACCGCTTCGACACGTTTTCAGGTGGTTGCAGACGGCGATACGTATCCGCAAGTGTTACCTCTCGAGGAGTCGTTTGTGGTCGAGAATATTTTCACCGACTTCAAACGTCACGATCTCGGGCCCGACTTCGATGAACGGGACTTCGACGGTACTAAGCTCACCGAGCACATCACCGAACCGCTTTGGGGCGTTGGCAGTACTGCCCCCTACGGTCATGATGGGCGTAGCATCAATCTCGATGCGGTGATTCGGCGTCATGGTGGTGAAGCGGCGAACGTCACAGTGGCGTATGCCGCCCTGTCGGAAAACGACCAGCGCAAGATCATCGAGTATCTCGAGACCCTCGTGCTGTTCCCACCCGACGACACTGCGTCAAGCTTGAAGGCGGGTGTTCCGGGTTCAGGCGATCCGCAGGATCCAGACAATCATGGCTCGATCAATCTCGGAGCCTTGTTCCAGATCCCGAACTCGGTGATCGGCGGCGAGTAGGCTAGCCGCCGAATAGCCGAGGCCGAACGATCGGCCCACATTCGGGGCGCGGTGATTTGCCGCGCCCTTTCTGTGATGCCTGGACTACTCGGGCGATGTGACGTCGACCACGGTAGCAAGCACCGGGGATCCGACCCGCTCCTCGAACCACGCGACATGCTCCAGCACCAGGTCTACTTTCAGCAGGTAAGGCCCCGGCTCGGTTGGCCATGTGACATCAAAGGGGAGCACCACGGTGTCATAGGGTTCAACCCGCTGCGGCAGCTCGATCCGTCCGCTCTCGTTGATCAGCGAGCCGTCGCCATCGAACAGTTGATAACGAGCCCGTACCGGAACGACGTCCTGCGCCTCCCAGGTCAGAGAGCTGGTATTACGTAGCGTGATGGCGGCCTGCGACGTGATACCGGCGGTGACACGGTCCGGAATGCCGTGTGCGAGTCGTTCGTAAGCAAAGCTTTGATCGAGGAGTTGAGGGTCGCCAAAATAGCGCACCACTGCTGTCGCCGGCCCGCCCTGGGGTAGCAGCAAACGCAAGCGAAGGCTGTGGGTTAAATATTGGGTGTGGGCGTCCCACCAGTATTGATGCAGACGCCAAGGCCTCGAGGTCTTGAGGTCAACCTGGACGCCGAGGGGGCCACGGATCACATCCGCTACTTCGGTGCCGACCGGGAACGTGACCGTCCTACCGTAGTCTCGGAATTCGAGCACGGCCTCGGGAGCCGAGGTCTCGATAAATAGTCGAAGTTTGTCCAGAGGCCGCCAGTGAGCCACCAACAACTCGGCTGGTGGTCGGCCGGCATAAAGTTCGGCGTGCCATTGGCCAACTTCTAGAAACGGATCGACAAACCGCACAAAGTGCCCTGCCCAATACCGGTCACGGCGTCCGACGATGTCGATCGAGGTCGACTCATAAGGCAACAGGCGGAAGATCCCGGCTCGGGTGTGGCTCTGGCTGCTGGCGTCGAGTTCGTGGAATCGGGTGACCGAGACCATGGCCGAACCGTAGGCCAGTCCCGCCAGCACCCAGGCTGCGGCTAGCCAGCGGGTACCAGGTAACCGTGGCAGCGCGAACAACAAGAGGGGGTAGATCGACGGGAAATAACGATTGCCGATGAAGGTATCGCCGCCAAAGTAGTTGTTGGTCCGCCAGCCGATGAAAAAGATCAGTGCCGCCGCCAACGCCAGCAGATTGGCGCGGCCGATGGCGTCGGAGCGACGCAGCGCGAAGAGCAAGAAGATGACTGCGGCAGGGAAGTAGACCAGCAGACCGGTGTGCCGCCCGGCAAAAAAATAGAACGTCGAGTAGGTACTCCGTCTGAAATCGGCGTGAGTCTTGAGCCCGGTGCTTTCACTTGACGGCAAGGTGTCGAATCTCGACAACGCCGCGGTGCTGTCGTCACCGGCGGGATAACCGGTGGTCGGGGTGAACGAAGATCGTACGGCGCGA
Organism: Acidobacteriota bacterium; assembly: GCA_029263395.1. Taxonomy (GTDB): domain Bacteria; phylum Acidobacteriota; class Thermoanaerobaculia; order Multivoradales; family J023; genus JAAELT01. The sequence continues at coordinate 65,540 of JAJCXO010000176.1, forward strand.
TACGGATTGGGCGCGCCGGTGACAGCTACCGTCAAGCCGGAAAATATCAGGAATCCGGCGATTGCCGTCCCAGTCAAGGCTGCGACATCCTTCAGTCGACGCTCGAAGATTGCCGCCAAGATAGGTGCCGCCACCAACACCCCGTTGGTGGGGCGCAAGCTGGCGGTTGCAGCCAGCAAGACAATCCCGAAGATGGGTGCATAACGCCAGCAGATCCAGCGGTCGATCCAGCCGAGCTGGTGTTTGCGGTCAGATAGCTCGCCGGCGGCATCGCGCGTCTTGGCAAGACAGGTCCTTGCAAGACCGGTCCTGGCAAAACACGTCTGGGTAAAACAGAGTGTCAGTCCAGCCAGCGCCAAGGCGGCTTGAAACAAATCGGTCATACGCCAAGCCACATACGGCACGAGCACCGCGCCGCCGACGAAGGTCACCAACACCAAGGCTGCGGTGCCGCTATTGCCGAGTCGTCGGAGATAGGCGTAGGCGAGGGCGAGGGCGAACCCCAAGGCCAGGGCATTGAGCAGGATAGGGCCTTGGGTGCCGAACAGAGCATAAAAAGGCGCCGCGACAATGGCGTAGAGTACGGGCTTGGAATAGGACACAGCGTCGCCATGGCGTTGCAGGATCAGATGGGTGCGGCCACCTTCGGCAGCTTGCGTCCGTGCCAGATCGCGGCGGTCGAATTGTAGGTCGCCATCCCTAGCGAGGCTCTCCATCATCGCGAGGTAGGTTCCCTCATCGCCCCACACCCGAGACAGCGGGCTGCGGTAGTGTGCCAATGTCAGCAGGCTGACGAGGCAACAACAGGCCAGGATCAGGGCAGCCCGACCGTGGTGCTTTTCAAGGGGACTCGTCACGTGTTGGCTTGCGCCGCGAGGGTTCACGCACTCGATTGTTGCAGATTCGGAGACCGTAAGGATCAGGCAGCCGGTGAGATCGAGCTACAGTACAACTTGAACCGCAGCACCGATGAAGTTGACGTTGGGAATCACCAGCCCCAAGGGGTCTTCGGCCTCTGGATCCACAAAGTCGAAGCGGCCGTTGCCAGCACCGATCGCGCTGAAGTTCAGCGTCAGGATCACTCCGGTGCCGGTCACGGCGCTGCCGTTGCGCAAAATCTGAAACGTTGGTGCGTTCGACCCGCCGTTTTGCACCAGCACCTGGGCACCGGCGCCGATCAGCTCGCCGCGTTCGAAACTGTCGAGCCGCAGCAACGTGTTGGGCAGGGTGAAGATGAAGTCGACCGCCTGGACGTTGACAACTTCGGTGGCAAAAATCTCCAGTTGTAGGATCGATGCAGTGGTGCCTGCCCCGGCCCGCACGCCGAAGCTAGGTGTCGTGCCACCGCTATCTGGAGTCACGATGATGATCGGACTTGGTCCGGTAGGCGGTGTTCCACCGCCGCCACTACTGCTGCCTTCGCAGGCAGTGAGTGACAGCGCGCTGGTAGCAGCGATCACCAGGGCGATGGGCAGGCCAATCGAGCGTTTCATGTTGGAGCTCCCTTTTTGATGCTCTTCGCTGTACCTACCGGAAGTGCCTGCCGGATGTGCTTGCCGAAGTTGCTTGCGGGATGTGTTTTCTGCCAACCCGATATGTCACAGTGGGCAGGTTGCTTATTTTACCGAGGCTTCGTCCCATGCGGGGATTTTTTCTAGTTGCGAAAACTGTTCCCACAGAGGGTCAAAACAAAATGCCAGATCAGGAGATCGACCGCGATGACAGTAGACAGAATCAGCGTGCACGGCGAAGGCCAAGGCTTGCACGAGATCACGGCCCGGATCGCCCAAGTTGTCGCTAGCCGCGGCGTCCAGGAAGGGCTGTGCACCCTCTTCCTGCAGCATACCTCCGCTAGCCTCACGATTCAGGAGAACGCTGACCCTTCCGCTCGTCGAGACCTCGAAGTTTGGCTCAACCGGCTGGTGCCGGAGAACGATCCGATCTTCACCCACACCGCTGAAGGCCCAGACGACATGCCGTCGCACATCAAGGCTGCTCTCACCGCAACTTCGCTGTCGATCCCGATCCTCGATGGCCGCCTGGCCCTCGGCACCTGGCAAGGGATTTTCCTCTGGGAGCATCGTCGCCACCATCACAGTGAGCGGCGGATCGTGGTGCACATCGGAGTTTGAGTTCAATCAGTGCCCTATCCGTGTTCGGCTTGGCCCGGTCTATTCAGCGTTCGACCCCAGCGCATAGAGGTGGTTGCGGGTGCGGATGTAAAGGGCGCCGTCTGCGATCGACGGGGTTGCGGTCAGCCCCTCCTGCATGTCGTTGATGGCGAGCTCACGATACGTTCGCCCGGTTTTGATCACGTAGACCAGCCCGTTGTTGGTCGGCAAGAAGAGACGGCCATCGGCTGCGACCGGTGAGGCGGTGAAGTTTCCGCTCTGGCTGAGCCGAGCCCGGTAGACCCGCTCGCCGGTCATCGCGTCATAGGCGGTCAGACGTCCGCCGTTGGCCGGCAGGTAGAACAGCTCGTCATAAACGATCGGTGTGATCATGTATGCGCCACCGCGGGCATGGCTCCAGGCGATCGCTTCGCTCGACGTAGCGCCATCCTGGAGCGAGAGGTCACCCCGTTGACCTGGACGGACCGCATAAATCGGGAAGGCCGGCGGGTAGCCGGTAGTGACGTAAATCAAACCATGGGCGGTGATCGGTGCCGGGACCACCTGTTCCGAGTTAGGACGCAGGTGCCACAGCTCTTGCCCCGTATTCAGGTTGTAGCCGCGGATGGTTGGGCCGTTGGTGACGATTTCAGCGTGTTCTGCGTCGCGGTAGACCAACGGCGTCGCCCAACTCGAGACCTCGTCGCGTGGCGTCTTCCACAGCTCGCGGCCGGTGGTGACGTCGTAAGCGGCGAGAAACGCTCCCTCATGAACGTCGGCTTGCAAGATCAACTTGCCGTCGTCGAGGACGGGCGAGGAGGCGAACCCCCAGTGGATACTGGCGTCAACATAGTTGCCGGCGTTCAAGCCGCCGAGGTCCTTGCGCCACAGTAGCTTGCCGTCCATGGTGTAACACAGCATGCCGGCGGTGGGGAAGACAACCACCACATGACGACCATCGGTTGCTGGTGTCGAATTGGCGTGACTCGACGTCAAGTGGCGACCGGTGAGTGGCACCGCGGTCGCGGCGTCGTGTTGCCACACGATCTTGCCTGTTGCCTTGTCGAGTGCGTAGGTCTTCCAGGTGTGGACCGCGGTGTCGTCGCCCTCGTGGCCGGCGAAGCTACCTTGCGGAGAACCGGACACCGGTTCACCTGCTTCCGAGATAGCGGTCGTCACGAAGACGCGGTCGCCCCAAACGGCCGCGCTGGAATGGGCCAGCCCAGGGATCTTCGTTTTCCACAAGACGTTGGTGCCGTCTTCGATATCCCAGACCGAAGGCACGCCTTGGCCGTCACCGAGCCCGGACGCACCCTGGCCGCGAAAGGACGGCCAGTGGATCGGGGCTCTGCGCGGCGTGACGGCAGTTTCGATGGCGGTGGCTGCACGGTTTGTCGAGGAACTGCCTTTCGAGGAGCTGTCTTTCGAAGAGCTGTCGGCCAGGGAGCTGTCGGCCAGGGAGCTGTCGGTTACCGGCTCCGTTGGATCCGGCATGAACCGCCGGTACGTAACGCTCTCGGCTCCCGTCGTGACGGTCAGCCATTCGACGATCCCCAGGCGGCCGATGAAATAGGCGCCACGATCATGGTCGGTCAGCGACCGGAAATGGAAAGGGCTCAGGGCGTCGAGTTGGATGGGTTCGCCTTCAGCCTGACGTATCCTGACCTTCCCTTCGTGAATCTCGACTTCGGCCACTTCGTCGCTCCGGCTGCGGTAGAGGCCTGCAAGCGACTCGAGCGTCTTGGCCTCGAGCTCGACGGTCGGTAGTGTAGTGCGCACTTCAGCCTTGCTGATGAGCTCGATCAGTTCCGCCGAGTTGGTCTCGCGGGCGGCGGCGAGCGCGGCATTCTTTTCGAAATCGAACACCGGCCCTCGGTCGACAATCGCGGCAACCACGGTAGGCAGCTGTTGTTGGACGCTGTCCGCCAGCGTGCTGTGCATCGTGTCGACAACCCCGTGCTCAATCAGCCGGATAGCCGCATCGGCATGTTTGCCGTTGATCGCTCGGCTGAGTGGACTGCGGGAGAGAAAGGCATCCCGAATACCAGGGTCCGCTCCATGCTCGAGCAGATAATCGACCAATTCGGCATGACCGTAACCGGCAGCGAAGTACAGCGGCGTTGCCTGGTACCGGGTCTGGGCGTTGACATCGACGCCGGACTCGAGGAGTGCCTTGACCCGGTTGAGGTCGCCCTCACGAGCCGCAGACCAGATGTCCGACTCAGCGGCTGCTGGCGTGGTAAATGCCGTCGAGGCGAAGAGAAGCAGCACAAGAACATACAGCGGCATAGTCAGCTCCTTGGAGGAGAAGGGAGTTCAGTTTATAGCCACTAGTCTATACTCGACGCCCTGCGAGGGTGAGGGCCATCGACTAGGCTGAGGGCTGTGCATCAAGCTGGGATCTGAGCGGCACCGCGGCCCTGGAAGGTCTTACGGTAGCCCAACGGTGTGGTGCCGATTTGACGTCGGAAGTGGAGCCGCAGGACCTGGGCCGAGCCGAATCCGGCTTCTTCAGCCACCCGCTCGACGGAGGCACTGGTGGTCTCGAGCAACTGTTGGGCGCGAAAAATGCGTTCCTGAGTGAGCCACCGATGAGGGCTGGTGCCGACGGAATTTTGGAAGCGTCTGGCGAAGGTGCGAGGTGACAAGCCTGCACGCTCGGCGAGGCTGTCGACGGTATGCTCCAGTGCGAGGTTTTCCCGCACCCAGTCGAGCATGGGCGACAGGCTGCATTGCTGTTCGAGAGTCATCGGGTGATCGATGAACTGCGACTGGCCACCATCGCGATGCGGCGGGACCACCATGCGTCGAGCGACCGCATTGGCGATGTCGGCGCCGAAGTCGTTACGAATCACATACAGGCAGAGGTCGATGCCGGCGGCACTGCCAGCCGAGGTCATGATGCGGCCGGCGTCCACGTACAGCACGCCGGGATCCACTTGAATTTTCGGGTAACGTTTGGCCAGCTTGTCAACATGGATCCAGTGGGTGGTGGCGCGGCGACCGTCGAGCAGCCCGGTGGCGGCGAGGACCAAGGCGCCGGTGCAGATCGACAACAGTCGCGCACCTCGATCGTACGCCGTTCGTAGCCGCTCGAGGAGCTCTTCCGGCGGTGAGATGTCGTGCTCGCACCAGCCAGGGATGATGATCGTATCGGCATCGTCGAGCAACGCGAGATCGTGCTCGCCATCGATCAAGAAACCGCCGGTACCGCGCACTGGGGGAGGATCGACGGCACAGACTCGAAGGTCGTACCACTGCGGAAACTCAGGGCGCTCGCGTCCGAACAACTCCAACACGACGGCGAACTCAAAAGCAGCAAAGCCTTCGTAGGCCAGCACAACAACGCGTGAGTGGATTTTCGGATCCTCGGAAGAAGTCATGGCAGCATCATAACGTTTATCGTCATTTATGCCAATCGACGGTCTGGATTTGTCGGCGTACGCTGGGGATGCCTGGTTGATCTCAAAAGGAGGCTGTTATGAACATCATCCCAGACCGTGGATCGAATCGAGTGGCATTGGTACCGACTGCGATAGCTTCTCTAGCGTTGGCGATCGTCGCGGCTCACGCCGCTTTTGCCGAACCGATGGCTTTGCGCCAACACAGTGGCATGGGGCACGGTGGCAACGGGCACGGTGGCCGTTCACAACCACAAACCCACGATCTCGAGTTTGTAGGCTATCTCGAGCAGGCGGTTGACCTGCTCCGCGAGCAGATGCTCGAAGTCCCGCACTGTCGTACATACTTTGAACACTTAGGCGTGGATCTCGCCGATTGGCTGGCGCCCAACGAGCCACCCTACGTCGTCACGAGAAGACTCACTGCCTTGCCCTGGCGAAGTACTTCACCGATTTGTGGTGGTGCTCAGGGCCGTCCGCCCTTCGAGTTCCTCTTTGTTGATAAGGACTGTTTCCGCGGCCGAGATGTCTGCGAGTTAGCTTCACTGCTGCTCCACGAAATGGGGCATCTCGCCCGGCGCGACACTCGCGACAATGAGCCGCCGAAATTTTTTATTGTCTGTCGTTTGAGTGCCTGCGTCGATCCGGCGCGGTTCGAGTGACGGTGATGCTGGTGACGCAGTGATGGTGACTAACCTCAGCTCAACAGGAGTTGCAGGTCCTCGGCCGATAGATCTCGGATCATGCTGCCACTGGCATTGAGGATTGCGTCGGCGAGCTCGCGTTTGGTCTGTTGGAGCTCGAGGATTTTTTCTTCGACGGTGTCGCTGGCGATCAGCCGATAGGCGAAGACGGGGCGGTTTTGGCCGATGCGATGCGCACGGTCGACAGCCTGGGCCTCGACCGCGGGGTTCCACCACGGGTCTAGAATGAACACGTAGTCGGCAGCGGTGAGATTGAGGCCGAGGCCACCGGCCTTGAGGCTGATCAGGAAAACCGGGCAAGCAGGATCCGTTTGGAAGCGGTCGACGCGCGCTTTGCGGTCGCGGGTTTTGCCGTCGAGGTACTCGTAAGTGATGCTGTGCTCAGTTAACTGGCGTTTGACCAGAGCCAGCAGACTGGTGAATTGAGAGAACACCAACGCTTTGTGCCCACCGGAGACGACTTCGTCCAGTTGCTCGATCAATACCTCGAGCTTGGCGCTCGCCTGGTCACTGCGGGTCGGATCGATGAGGGCGGGGTGACAGGCCGCCTGTCGCAAGCGCAGCAGGGCTTCGAGAACCTGGATTTTCGAACGCTTCAAGCCCTGTTCCTCAATCCGGCGGTCGAGTGCAGCGCGGTAGTGGTTGCGGAGCTCTTTGTAGAGTCGCCGTTGGCTGGTGCCGAGCTCACAATAGAGGGTTTGTTCAGTCTTCTCTGGCAGGTCGTCGAGGACTGCCTCTTTGGTGCGACGCAGAATGAAGGGCTTCAAGGCACGGGCTACCGAGGCCAGGGTTGCGTCGCCCAACGTGCGGTTGCCGGCGAGGCCTTTGAAGGCAGGGAGTCGTCCCAACATACCTGGGTTCAAGAACTCGAAGAGGGACCACAGTTCGCCGAGATGATTCTCGACCGGGGTGCCAGTGAGGGCCAACCGATGACGTGCCCGCACCAGGCGTGATGCCTTGGCCGCTTGCGAGCCGGGATTTTTGATCGCCTGGGCTTCGTCGAGGATTACGTAGTCGAACTCGATGTTCTTCAGGCGTAAGATGTCGCGCCGCAACACACCGTAGGTGGTGACGATCAGATCCTGGTGGTCCAATGTCTCGAGGAGGCGTTGGCGCTGAGAGCCCGAGTAGATGGTGACTCGGAGCTGAGGGGTGAAACGAGCGGCCTCCTCTTGCCAGTTGTAGACCACGCTGCGCGGCACAACGATCAGTGAGGGGCGATGGTCACCCTTGGCAATGTTCTGGGATCGCGCCTGCAGCGAGGCCAAGACCTGGACGGTTTTGCCGAGACCCATGTCATCCGCCAAGCAGCCACCGAAGTGGAAGTCCTCGAGAAACTTGAGCCAACCTAAACCTTCACGCTGATAGGCGCGGAGCTCGCCTCGAAAATCTGAAGACTCTTGAATCGGCGCGATGTGGTCGAAGGCTTCGAGTCGGTCTCGCAGACGGGAGAAATTGAAGTCGACGTCAACTTGCGATTCGGCGGCCAACAGAGTGTCGAGGAGCACGGCCTGCGACGGTAGATAGCGAACCGCTTCGCCGTCCTGGCCGTGCGACAGCTTGGCGAGTGGCGCAAATCGGTCCAGCCACTCCCGAGGAAGCATTCCTTGCGTCCCATCCCCTAGACGGATCATTTTTTCATCGTTACGCACCGCGGCCAGAAGTTGCGGTAGCGCCACGGTGGCGCCGTCGAAATCGATGTCGCCGCTGAGCTCGAACCAGTCAATGTTGGTGGCAATGCTGAAGCTGACGTTGCCGGCGGACCGTATTCGGCTGCCGTCGGCTTCCACTAGCCATCCCAAGTCCAACAGCGATTCGATCGCCTCGCTGAATACCTTCTGCGAAACTTTGACATCGAAGCGATCTCGAGATTTGCCGACGGCGGGTTGTATGCCGAGCTCGTGTAATTGAGCGAACGCTGCCTGCTCCGCGGTATCGTCACGCTGGACGACGCGCTGGCGCTCGCGGTCGAGAATCCGGTCTCCTTTCCGTCGTGCCGGTACCGGGCAGGCATCGTATTCGAACATGACATCGCCACGCAGCTGCGAGCTGCCCGAAGGCCAGAGGGTGAGTCGCGATTGCGGCTCCGGGCTGACGGTGTCCCACTGCCATTCCGCTGGCATCTCGACCTCAGGTAATAGGGGCATCTCACCGAGGGTGTCGAACAATGCCTCGCGGTGGCTTTCGGGGACTCGGATCTCATCCTCCCGGCGGAGCATAGAAATCCAAGGGAAACTCGTACCAGCCTCTAGACGTGCGATCGTGTCCGGCCAAACGACAATACCGCTAGCTAGCAGCAACACGGGTTCGGTGAGCGGTCGGATCTCGTCGCCGCGACGTAAGGTCCCGACCACTCGTACGGTGTCGTCGTCCTCTGCCGCTTTCACACTGAGCCCGAAGCGCCAGGCTTCGCCATCATCCCATGAGAGCGGGATGGCGGAGGCTGGTTCCTTGGTGCCATCGCGGACCCAGCCGAATCGTTGGCTGGCGCAGAGCTGGGGTAGCAACAGGCTGAAGAGTGCCGGCGGGACCACACCCTGGGAACTATCGTGATGGGCGTAGAATCGTCCGCGGTAAGGATCGTTGTCGATACCCTGGCTTTGGAGGCCCTTGAGCAGTTCACGATCGTCAGCGTCCGGGAAGCTATCGATCGGTTCGCGACCGAGGAAGAGTCGATTGAGTCGGCCGAACTCGCCGCTCTTCTTCGCTTTGCGCTGGTACAGATCGACGATCAGTTGCTCGCGATCGAGACACGCCGCAATGTTCAAGCAGTATCGCACCTCGCGCAACCGCGGCCATGGATTGAGCTGTACCGAGCCGTCGTCGAGGGCTTGCCGGATCGAGCTCAATTGTCGTAGCCATGTGGGTTGCGGGCCGACGCGCCGTGGGGTTGGCCCCAGGTTGCGATAGACGTCTAATAGGTCCGAATCATCGGCCCGATCTCGAGGGACCCGGTTGTCGGCAGACCATGAGTCATCTGTCCACTCCTCGGTGGCGGGGTGACCGACAGCCTCGTCGTAATTTGGTGGGGTCAAGTAAAGCTCGAGGGGACCCTGGCCTGGGATCAGCTCGGTGAATTGAGCGCTATCGTAAGCCACCATGGTTGCCCAAACGTGTTTGCAAACCTTGAATTCGGCAAACCGCGGACAGCTGCACGATACGATCAATAGGCCTTCATATTCGGCCCGCGTCCAGTCGATCCGGACTTCGTAGGTCGAACCCTCGGTGCCTTCGACAGTGGCAGCGATGCCGTCGGCTTCGCGCGCCCCGAGCGACACCCGTCGTTGATGAAAGTAGCGGACGCCCCGCTCCCGGTCACCGGGCAGGACTTCGCTCAAACAACGCTTCTGAAGGGACACGAATCACCACCGGAACGCCGTGCGTCCGGTCTCCAAATCGAGTTGTTCGAACACCTGACGGGCGATGCCAAGGTCGAGATAGGGAATCGCAACCCGATGCCCGCGGGCACTGGCGCCGGCGGTATCGGCATGCACCGAAGCCATCGCGTTACGGCGATCGAACGGGGTTTGACGCAAATCCAGAGCCTGTATCTTGCCAAAAGGGACGATGCTCAGGCGGCGCACCCAGCAGCCGCTACGGTAGAGCACTGCGCTGGGGGTCAACGCGTATCCGGTGCGCTGAGCATATAGTTGAGCGTGCAGGTAGGCCAAGAGTAAGCCCGGGATGACCAGGGCCAAGCCCCACAGACCTATCCCGTAAACAGCTGCAGCCGTCGACAGTACGAGCAGGATCAACCAGCGCCTGAACAATCGTCGCCAGGCGCGTGCCGAGATCGGTTGCCAGGTTAGGCCCTCGAGGTGACACTCTGGAATGATTTGGCGCAGTAACTTGCGAACCTGCGCTCGCGGCAAGATCGGCGCCAACCATTGGCGTTCCAGGCTACCTCCCGGTCCTCCTTGATCCTCGGAACTGCCACCCGCGGTATCAACTTGGATCGATACCCGTTCGAACAGCCGGTGAAGGGGCGTCAAATGGAGAGTAATCAATTGGATACGGTGGCGGGGGATCGTTGCGGCGACCTTGGTCAACAAGCCGTACTCAGCTCGCAGGTCGTCCTCTTCGAGTACGAGGCGAAACCCATGGTACTTCACGATTGCCCAAAGCACTGAGAATAGGCGCAGAATGAGGACGATCGCAACCAATCCGGTGAGTGCCAGCAACAGCACCTGCGAAGGTGAATCCGGCGCCATGATCAGTGGCGAATTGGTCTCGATCAATGCCAACGCCCGCAACCATCTGGGATCCTCGAAGTAACCGGTTTGGGCGGCGAGACCAAACGCGGCCGCCACCAGCACAAGTCCTTTGTTCGAGATAGCGCCGAAGATTGCCAGTTCGGTAGGTCCTAGTTCGAGCAGCTGGTGCTCGCTGGCAGGGTAGCCCCCGTCGAGGGTCGCCCGCTCGGTGCGTTCATGGAAGATTTTGGCACGCATGTCGGCGATCGACGGCAAGGTCAGCACACTGATGATCGCCTCTGGTTTGCCGCCCGACGCGGTTTCGAGGCGGACTACGGCAACCTTGAACAGGCGGTGTAGCGGTTTCTGAATCAAGTCGACGTTTTGGATGTGGGCGTAGGGAATGTGCCGCTCGTTGCGGTTCAGAATACCTTCGCGAATCACCATCTCGTCGGGCCCCAGCCAATAACGGAAGCTGATGTATCTGAGCAGCGAGCTGACCACCGCCGGTAAAAGCAGCACTCCGACCACGAAGGGGCTGTTGACAGGGGAGAACAGCACCACCAGCAACAACCCCCAAGCGGCGGTACCAATGCCAAACAACAAAGAGATCGGGTGGAGTCGCTGGCCTTGTGTTTCAGACTGCTGAGCTTGCTCTTCAGACTGCATCGTCTAGGCCGACTTCGATGAGATAGTCGCGGATCGCCAAGGCGTCGCCGTGGGTCAAGCCGCTGAGTGCAACGGCGGCATGTTGGGTGCCGGCGGTGTGGAGGACCAGAGTAGCGATCCCGAATCGCCGCTGCAGGGGCCCTTGGGACACATCGGTGTGCTGGACCCGCGACTTGGGAACCGAGATCTCAGTCCGCCAAAACACTCCACGGCGAATCCACAGTCCTCGTTGGCCTACCCGGTAGGAGGTGTGGCGGTAGCGTAGCTGTGGCCAGAAGAGACTCCAGCCTGTGAGCAAGAGCAAGATCAGGGTTCCGGCAATCAGGCCCGCCAGAGCCCTCGGGCTGGCTCTGGAGAACAGCAATGCCAGCAGGCTGAAGCCCCCGAATGGCACCGCCAGTATCAAGATCCAGACGATGCCGGTGATCCGCGCCGCCATCACCGAGGCGGGATCCAGGGTTTTGTCTCGGTCGTCGGCGATCGCTGGCGGACTCTGCGACGGAGGTGTCTCTGGCTCAGGCATTCTCCAGTTCCCTTCAGGAGCGAACACTTTATACGCTCCTCGACGGTCTGGGAATGTTCGGTCGGTTATGCGACCCGAGTTCGCAGCCACTGGGGCTGGGAGGCGCACGGCGTGCGCCCCTTTCGCCTAGCGTCGAAACGAAGGGTTTAGAAACCCAGGATCAGCCTCCGAGCTTGGCAGCGTTCTTGCGCAGATCCTCGAGGCGCTTCTGGATCTCTTTTTGCTTCTCGATCAGCTTCTTCTGGTTCTCTTCGAGCCGCTTGGAATAGTCGTGAAGCAGGAGGTCGTTACCGATGATGTAGACCCGGGGAAACTTGCGCACATCGCCGTTCTCGTTAAACTGGATGCTGCCGGTGACGCCGGGGAATTCCTTGATCTCATCCCACAAGCCGCGCGGTAATTCGCTAGCTAGCGTGTGCTTCTTTTCGAGTGCCTTGGCCAGCACCTTCATGGTGTCGTAACCCTCGGCCGCAAAAAGATCCGGCTCTTCGTCGTATTTTTCGCGATATGCCCGGACAAACGATTGCACATGGGCGAAGTCGCTGTCGGGCTCGAAGACGGTTTGGGTGAGAACCACCCCTTCCGCATTCTGGCCGACCCGCGCGATCGCACTCGGTGAGGAGAACGCATGCGTGGTCAGGATACGGCCCTTGAAGTTGAGACGACGTAGCTCGCCGATCATGGCGGCGATACCGGTCTCGTAGCCAGCGAGGTAGACTGACTCCGGCTCTAGAGTAAGCACACGATCCATCAAGCCCGCAAAATCAGAGGTGTTGGGAGGTACTTCGATCACTTCGACGACCTGCCCACCTTGCTTTTCGAAGGCCGAGGAGAACGCTCGCTGGACGCCTTGAGCGTAGGATTGATCCTCGGAGATGATCGCCACGGTCTCGAGCTCGAGCACCCGATGAGCGAAGTCAGCCATCTTGTTGCCTGCAGTATCGTCGGATGGCGCTAGTCGGAAAAAATTTCGCGACGCTTTGGTGAGTTCAGTGCTGGTCGCCGAAGGAGACAGCAGCACGCGCTCGAAGCGATCGGCGCCAGCGATCATCTCTTTGGCTTCGGCCGATACCGAGCCACCGATCACCGCGAAGGCCCCGCCCTCGAACTGTGCCTCGAGTAGCTCTCGTGCCTTGGTTGGATCGCTGAGGGAGTCCACCACCTCAATTTCGAGTTCGATGGGATAACCGTCTGCGATGACTTCGTCGAATGCGAGCTGGATGCCTCGACGGTTGGCTTCGCCATAACTCTGGTGATCGCCGGTCAACGGCACCACAACACCGATCTTGACCGAGTCGGGCTCACATCCCTGGGAAATTATCGCGAGAGCTGCGATGCAGCCAACCTGCCACGTGCTTGAAATGCTTCGTTTCATGTCCTACCTCCGTGACGCCATAGGCCGAAGCCGCTAGGAGTCTTTGATGCCACTGTCCGGTGGGTGCTGCAGCCCTAATTACCGATTCGTGTGTGTCAATCCCCGTCAGTGGGGTGGCTACAAGAGAAGCATTAGACTAATCGCTCTCTGCTTCTTTCGACAGCCCCAGGTGACAAGTCGTTCCCGCTTCGGGGCGGAATGTGTGCGTCAAGGACAGCTCAGAGACGTGATTCGGTCGTCGGCAAACCGCACCTGAAGCCCCGCGCGGAGAGGTTGAGCGTCGGTCAACACGGTGCTGCGATCATCGAGAATCTTGGGGCCGGTGCCGCGTGCGATGGCCGAAGCGTCGATCAACAACACGCCGTCATCACGTCGTGAACGCTCCGAGAAGCCATCACCCCGTAGATCGAGCACGACGTTTTGAGAGACGCGAATCTCACCCAAGGTGCCCTTGGTGCGAATGAAGGTCTCGAACGAGTTGGTGATTTCCCGGACGCCGCGAGCGTAGGCAGAATCGATCTCTTTCTCCTGCATCAGGCCATCATTGTTCTTGTCGATCCAAATCAGAAGGTGTCGCCAATAACGATCTGCAGCGCTGACGCGACCGTCGCCGTTCTCGTCGAGAGGTGCCAAGGCATTGCAGCTTGCACGTTGGGGCCGTCGCTTCAAGACTGGGATAACCGAGTTGGCGACTGGCGTTGGGTCGACTCGCGCCAGGGGTTCAACAGGGACGGTACCTGTGGTCGAGGTGGTCGTCGGCTCAGCGGCGGCGGGCACGGCTGCGGCGGGCTCGGTTGCGGCGGACTCGGCTGCGGTAACAGGATCAGCAATAACGGTTGGCAGATCACCCCGTTGCTCCGGTGTAACCTTGGGTTGGGGTGGCTCGGTGGGAGTTGGACGTTGCCTCAGCTGCGCCTCGAGCGCTTGGCGAGTGTCGGCGGGCAGTTGTGCCAGCAAGCGGTTGATCTGTTGGTGGAGGGCGAGGATACGCTCGGTCAGCTGTTCCGGAGTTGGATTCGTCGGCAGGGGTTGTGGGCTTTCGGCGAGGGCAGCCGTCGTCGAGGCCAGGCACAGCACCAAGGTCAAGGCGAGAGTTTTGCCGATTGCTGGCTCGAGCCACCAGTTCACCGTTTGTCGTTGCATCTAGGAGCGTCCTCACTGCCGGGGATAGGTCTGTCAGGGATAGGTCTGTCAGGGACTAGGTCTGTCAGGGATAATAGCCGTGGATAGAGCGGGCCTTGAGGCTGGGCTGGTTCACCGTCACGTTCACTCGGCGGAATTCGTGCCGACGATCGCTGGATTGCGGTTCGTAGACCAGCAAGTATTGTGAGCGTAGCTCCTCTTCGATCCGCCGGTAGATTCTATCCAGCTCATGGATACCCGCGATCTGGAAGAAGCGGCCACCGCTTTCATCGGCGAGTTGTTGGAGGTGGCCGACGGTCAGTGGATCTTCCACCCCGAGCGCGATCGGGTAGACCGCAACCGCCGATCGTAGGGTTTGCTCGAGCACCTGCTTGAAATAGAAGTCACTGTCCACGTCCTGGCCATCGGAAAGCAGCACCAAGGCTCGTTTGCCGGGCAGCCCGCCGAACGAGTGGACAGTGTAGATGACGCCGTCATGGAGGCGGGTGGTGCCCCAGGCTCGAAAGCCATCGACGCCATACCGTAAATCGTCCACGTCATGGGTGAAACCCACCACCCGTCGGATGTCGTGATTGAAGGTCAAGAAGCTCGCACGATCCTTGGGAGTCAGCACGGTTTCGAGGAACCGTTGGGCACTGCGGGTCGCGATCTGCATCTTCTTGCGCATCGACATCGACACGTCCATCAGCAAGGCCACGTTGATTGCCAAATTTTCGATCGTGTCGAACCGTTGGATCTGTTGGACCTGGCCAGCTTCTTCGACTTGGAAGTCTTCCGCGGTAAGGCCGGTGACAAAACGTCCCTGGCTATCGGTGACGGAAGTGTAGAGCTCGACCAGTCGAACGTTGATCTCCTCGCGATTTTCTGGCGCGGAGAGAAAGATGACGTCCTCGGTGACGTCACCGTCGACGGTGGTTGCGACTGCGCGGACATAGCTGGTGGAAAACGGCCTTGCGGTCGGTAGCGGATAAACGAAGGGGGGCTCGCGTAGCGTCTCCGTCAGCTGTTGATTGAGGTAAATCTCGACTTTTTCGAGAGTCTCGCCCGGTGGTAGATCTACCTCGATAGTGGCTGGCCCGGTCGAGTCGACATCGGATTCGACCCAGTGCACGGCAAAACGCCGCGGACCGGAGTTCAAGGTAACGGTATCGCGAGCAATCTCCCGCCCTTCTGGGTCGAAAGCGATCGCCTCGACACGGTGTGGTGTCGGTTGTGCGGATAGCGTCAGGGTCGCGGCATAAGGTGGCGTGTCGTCGCGTGCTGCCGCCACCCCATCGAGGTGGAGCTCGATGTGCTCGATGGGTCCACCGGTGGTCACCGCTGCCAACTCGACGTCACCAACCAGCAGATCATCTGTGGGGGTCAAAATCTCGATACTTGGAAAAGTGGTGAGTAATCCGACTTCGGCACGGGTCAACCCCGGAAGTCCCAAGCGATGGCCGGCCGGAGCAAGTGCTGTGTGTTCGACTCTCGGCACGTTGACGGGATGGGCGGAGCGCAGTAGTGCACGACCATGGGCGTCTTCCACTCGCAGATCGAGTCGGTAGTCTGCGGGCCGCAATCGGCGATAAAAATCGAGCTGGATGGTGGCACTGGCGGGGGTGCCGGCGACGAGGTGGACTACTCGGAAGGAGTCTGCCAAGCGCTCACCGAGCCAGATGTCGCCAACGATCGTGATCCGGTCGACAAGCTTGCCTGCAGCGTTGCGTTCGACGGCTTCCACCGGAATCGCAACCCGGCCGCGAAGAATCGTTTTGCTCTGGTAGCGACCGGGAAAACTGAGCTCTTGCAGAATGCCGGGTAGGCTCGGGACCACTCCAGCCGCCAGCTGCTGCTGCCAGGTGTCGAGCCAGTTGACGTTTGGTGCCGCCGGCAAGGTCATCTGGCGCAGTGTTTCGAGTCCTTCGGCTTGGCGCAGGGCGGTGGAGAAGGGGATCGCCTCGCTTTTTGCCCAGCGGAAACAATCGTTGTCCTGGGCATAGCCGATCAACTTGTCCACCGGCCAGGCTCCGTCGCGTGCTGGGCCTTCGAACATGATTGGGCCGGTACCCTGGCTGGGAGACCACAGATGGTACGGACCATCCGACGACTCGCGATAGAACACGAGGTGAAACTCGTCCTCACGTTCGGTCGTGGCGTGCCAAGCACCGTAGGTCCAGATCCGCAGCGGTCGGATGACGGTGCGACAGTCGGCGAAGACCAACACTCTAGCGGGTTTACCGGCCATGAGTAGCGCTTGGGCACGGTCTTCCTCGAGCGTCTCGAAGCGTTCGCGAGCTTCCTCGAAGTTGAGGTGCCAGCGGGCAACCGGCGGCAGGCGATGCGGGGCGGCGTGTTCTCGAACACGCCAGAACTGTCGTATGAAAAGCTCGCGATGCAGGTTGCTTTCGAGGGTTTCGAAAACTTGGCGTTCCGTCGGCGCGATCAACTGCGAGACACTGATCAACCAGTCTTCGTAGACGCGATCGAGGTGGGGCTCGAGAGGCTCTTTGGCAGCCCGGCTCCCGGTAGCAACGGACACCAACAGCGCAAGCCACGCCAGACTCGTGATGATGAAGCGCGAGCGGTTCGGTGAAAAAGGCTTCAAACGTCGTCTCAAATGAGGTTGTTGCTGAGGAGAGTCGATATGGAGTCGTGGCGTGAATTGGCTCCGGCGTCGAGGCAGTGTCGGTGTAGAGCTTGCACTCGGCGTGCCATCTCTGCTGGCACTAGGTGTTCATTATCTGCGGGTTTTTGAGCCTCGATGGTTCTTGGTCCCAGGGAAATTGTCCTTGGTCGAGGGCGTCGCTGTCCTGGTTGAGAGGGCGGTTCGCGAGTCGACAGCAGTCCAGCATCACGAACACCAGTAGGCCACCGACGCTCAGCTTGCTAGGATCGGCAGCGAAAATCAATGCGTGTTCTTGTCGTCATCACCCGCAAGGCCGGTGCCGTAGCGTTGGCCCGATTGGGCTACCGCTTTGCTCGTGCTGTCGAGCACAATCTGGTGGTTCTGTGTCTCGAAGGGGGAGCCGCCGGTGACGAGCCGGTGCGATTGACGCCCGGGGCCGAGATCCCAGAGGGAACCAGCGAGACGGTGGCCGAGGTTTGTAGCGCGCTCACCCGCGGGCCCCATCTCGACGAACTGTTGGAAAACCCGGAGGAAAGAACCGGGCGAGTTGTGCCCGATCCGGAGGTCGAAGTGTGTGTTGTGCGCACTCCCCAGCGGCTGACGACGGTTCTGGACCAGGTCAAGGCGTCCAAAGCCGAGTATTTGATCGCTGCCAAACACAAGGCGAAACCGAAGCAGGTGCCGCTGGCCCGCAAACTATTCCACGCTGCGCCCTGTCATACGATTCTGGTCCGTCTCGGCGAAGCCGACAACGTCGATTGCCGACGTATCTTGGTGCCGACGGCGGGCGGCCCCCATGCCTCAGTTGCGTTGCGTCTGGCGGAGCGCCTGGCCAGTATCGAGGATGGCGAAGTGGTGGCGCTTTACGTCGGTTCCGATGCCGGCGAGCTGGCAGAAGAAGTGGGTGGTCGCATTCTGCTGGGCGCGATCAGTGAAGCTGGACTGGCCAGCAACTCAACCGTCGTGCCACGCGTCGAGTTGGCGAACGATCGTTTCGAAGCGATCCAGCGAATTGCACACGAAGATTTTGATCTGCTGTTACTCGGCGATTCCAATGCTGGCAGCGTGCGTCGGAGTCTTTTCGGCACGGTGCCGGAGCATCTGCTATCCAAGGAAGGTGGGTTGCAAATTGCGGTGGTGCGTCGCGAGTGGAAGTTGCTGCATCGTCTACGCCATCAGCTAGGCCGCTGGCTCGACTTGACGATCCCTCAGATGGCTCGCAGCGAACGCATCAAGCTTTACGAAAAGCTTCAATCCGGTTCGGAGTGGAATTTTGATTTCATGGCGCTGATCGCCCTGTCAACCGCCATTGCTGCCTTGGGGCTGCTCCAGAACAGCAGCGCGGTAGTGATCGGTGCGATGTTGGTGGCGCCGCTGATGACCCCAATCCTTGGTGCCGGGTTGGCATTGGTGCAGGGGAACGCACCCCTTTTGCGGAGTGCGGGCCGCGCCATCGCGATGGGTTATCAGGTGGCTTTGGTGATCGGTTTTGTGCTCGGTAACCTGTTCCCTATCACACAGCTGACGGAACAGCTGCTGGCCCGAGGTGGGCCGACCTTGCTCGACATGGGGGTCGGGTTCTTGTCTGGCGTCGCGGCCGCCTTCTGTCTCGGTCGTCCCGGATTGTTGGCCGCTTTGCCAGGGGTGGCGATTGCCGCTGCCCTGGTGCCACCGATCGCCACGACCGGAGTCTGCCTAGCGCTCGGTGAACGCGGTAACGCGTGGGGAGCGGCCTTGCTCTTTGGTACCAATGTCGTCGCCATCATTCTGGGGGCGGCGATGAGTCTGTACGCCATCGGTGTGCGGGGTCGGAGTGGTGCCGCCGGCCACCAGCGCTGGGTGCGTTACAGCTTCCTGGCACTCATGCTGGGTGCAGTCACCCTCGCGTTCCCGCTGGGTTCGGGGTTGATCTCACAGCTCTCGGGGGGTGTTGCTGGGCGCGTGCCGTCCGAGCTAGAAAGCCGACTGGTAGAGCGTCTGCGAGATATGCCCGGTGCACGTCTGGTCGACATGGTTGATCCACGAGACGAAAAGAACGTCATCGAACTCGAGGTCAGCGCACCACAACCACTGTCTGATGCCTTGGTTTTTGATCTCGTCAACATCGTTCGCGACCAGATGGGAACCGAATGGGTGGTACGAATCGAGACGCAGTTGAAGGTCGAGATCGGACCTGCGGGATCGCCCTAGTGCCTTCGGGCCATTCTTGGATGAGCTTGAACCCTCAGGCCGTGCTGGCAGCCTAGTCTTCCCGCCCTAGGTAATACCCGCACATCAGGATCCGGTGCCAGAATCGGTGGGGCAACGGTATGTGTACCTGATCGAATGCGTTCAGTATCGGGATCAAAGGCGGAATGAGGTGCTTGCCGAGAGGGAACCACTTCGGGGGATTCTCTGGCGCAAGATGAGGACTGCCTGCGAGTTCTGGGTGGAGCCGAAGTAATGTGTGCATGCCACGCCCGACTTGGCGTTGACGAGCAAAAACCGATTTCAGATTCATCGGATGCAGGTGGAGAGCGCTGGCATCGGGGTGGTAGAGGATCTTCAGGCCTTCGCGGCTCAGTCGGTAGCCGAGCTCAACGTCTTCCCAGCCGTATTCGGCGAAAGCCGGGTCGAAAGGAGCATCGCCCAAGAGCTGGCGCGGCAGCGAGATGTTGGAGGTGTAGAAGCAGGTGAAAGGGACCTCTTGACCCGGCTGCATGTGGGCGTAGCCGAATTGATGACCTTGGGTGTTGATCATCTCTAGAAGTGGCGTGACTCTTACATCGTCGCGATGCCAATCGGTGAATCCGACGACTGCCTTCGGCTCGGAAGAGCCGTTGTCGTGGGCGGCGAGGTGCTGAGCGACGAAATCCCTGGGTGCGA
Organism: Acidobacteriota bacterium; assembly: GCA_029263395.1. Classification (GTDB taxonomy): domain Bacteria; phylum Acidobacteriota; class Thermoanaerobaculia; order Multivoradales; family J023; genus JAAELT01. Next base: position 85,132 of record JAJCXO010000176.1, read on the forward strand.
TGATGTCGTCACCGATGAACAGCACTAAGCCCACGTTGACCTGTTCTAGCCCGCGGTTGCGAGCTTTTCCCTGACCCTGATTGTCTTTTCTCAAGATGCTCAGCCGCGAAGATTTTGCTGCGCGGGCTTTGAGCCAGGTCCAGGTGTCGTCGGTCGAACCGTCATCAACAACCACAACCGAGAACTCTTGGACACTCTGGATGTCGAGGGCATCGAGGGTGCGTTCGAGAATCGAGCGACGATTGTAGGTTGCAAGGACTACGGTCAGAGTGCTGGCCATTCGGCAAGCTTATCCTCTGACAGGCTGAGGAATGTGTCTCCTGCGGCGAGGATGCATAGAATGGCCGCCGGCTAAAGAGACAACGCTAGAAATGAACAGACTGCAGCAATTATTGGTCAACCGGTTTTGGAACCGCACCCACCAACATGGGGGCGCTACCACCTGGGGGCAAGAGGCCGGAGTGCGGCAAGCTATCAACCGGAGGATTACCGGCAACGAACACCAATGGCCGGTGGAGTGGTTCGCTAGCGAGATCGCCAAGGAGGCCTATCCGCGAGTCTTGAGCCTCGGTTGTGGCGTCGGCGCTCTGGAGCGGGACTTGGCGTCAAAGGGCCTCTGCGGCGCTGCACTCGGAGTTGATCTCTCGGAGCAGGCCCTCGAGATAGCACGACAGAAAGCCCGTCTCGCCGGCTACACCCATCTCGACTATCAACGCGCTGACCTCGATCAGTTGCGACTCGAGCCCAAGAGCTTTGATGCCGTGTTCGTACATCAGGCTTTGCACCACGTGCGAGATCTCGAAGGCTGTCTGGTGCAAGTGGCGAAGGCCTTGACGCCGAGAGGGGTGTTTTACGCTGACGAATACGTTGGCCCTTCACGGCACGAATGGAAGCGGGAGCTGTTGCAGACCGCGGAGGCGGTTTTCCAGCAGCTTCCCAGGGCGGTGCGGCGTCGCCGTCGCCTGCAGTTGCCGGTCGATTGGCGAGATCCCTCGGAGGCGGTGCGCTCATCCGATATTTTGCCTGTGCTCGCTGAGCACTTCGAAATCTTCGAGCGTCGCGATTACGGTGGCAACCTGTTGGCGTTGATCCACCCCTTTTTGCGTTTGGACGAGCTGCCGATAGTGGAGCGTAGGTCGCTGATCGATGACCTGCTTGGCCGCGAAGACGAGCTGCTCGCCGCCGGAGCACAGTCGTTCTACACGGTTTTGGTGGCCAGGCCGTTTGGTAGCTCTAGCCCGCCCTTCTCCCCAGCCGGTGATAGGGTAGCGACCTGATGCGAAGAAACCATTCCATCGTGCTCGACCTCACCGAGCAGTGCAACCTGAAGTGCATCATGTGTTACTTCTCGGGCACCGATCGGCTGCGTTTCGAACCGTATGATCGCTCGCTCTCTGAGCGCGGCACGATGCCGGTCGAAGTATTCGAGAAGATTGCGGCGGAGTATTTTCCCAGGGCTCACCGGGTTGCCTTGGCGTGTGCCGCTGAGCCGATGATCCATCCCAAGTTTCGCGACATTCTCGAAATCGCTGGCCGTTATCGGGTGCCAGATCTCTGGTTTCCCACCAATCTGTTGCCATTGATCGAGCGCACCGCTGAAGCCATCGTTGCTGCTGGTGTCACCACGATCGGCGCGTCGATCGACGGCGTCACCCGCGAGACCTACGAGAAGATTCGTATCGGTGGCAAGTGGGATCGGTTGATCGCTCGGTTGAATTTGCTCAATGAAGTCAAGGCCAAACATGGCAGCAAACATCCCAAGCTGCGCATCATCTTCACTTGGATGAAGTCGAATCGCCATGAATTGCGAATGCTGCCGGCCTTTGCCGCCGAACATGGTGCATCCGAGCTCGACGTGCGGTTTGTCACGCCAACGACTGGTGTCGACGTCAGCCCAGAGTTGCTCGACGACGAAGATGCCGACGCCTTGCGAGCCGAGCTGCGGGCTACGGCCCATGACGCGGTGGCACGGGGGCTGAAGCTGGCCTCCTTTCCGGAGTTCGAAACCGAGGCCGATCGACCTCGGAGCCTGGTTGGCCGGGCCCGTCGACGCCTATTCAACATTCGGTCCGGTATCGAGCGCTGGGAGCATTGGCAGCACTTGTGGCGTGAGCGTGCCAACGGCTGTGCCTATCCTGGGCGGACTTTCGTGATCCGTCCCAATGGCGCGGTCGCTCCTTGCATCTTCTGGCAAGCCGAACCGATTGGCTTTCAGCCCGACGACGATGCCACAACGATTGCTGAAGGCGCCCCTCTCACCCGTATCCGCGAGGGATTACGCACCGGCTCGCCGGTTGGGACCTGCGCCACTTGTATCCATCGCCGGGATGCGTTTTATCGTCCCCTTCGGCGGTCGGAATCAGTTGAGCCTTTGGGCACCGAGACCTAGTTCCCGATGTTTGCTGACTACTTTTTGTCAGCGGACGTGGTCGAGGCTTTGAGATGACTTGATTCGAGGACGCCCGATTTGGGCGTCTGTCGATTCGTCACAGTCTGTCGATTCCAAAACTCGAAACAACAGCTCATCTGAATTCGAAACGGTGGCGAACCGTCTCACAGCCACCCGAGCCAGTTCGGCTGCGGGTCTGTAGAACGTCCACACCGTCAGAGGTGAAGAATACGATGAGTTGCAGTTCCTCGCCCCCCAAAGCGATCGTGATCGGTGCTGGTCCCGGAGGTTTGGCGAGCGCTATGCTGTTGGCCTCCGCGGGTTTTGATGTCACGGTCCTCGAACGACGTCAGCAGGTTGGTGGTCGGACCTCGACCCTCGAAGCAGAGGGCTTTCGGTTCGATCTTGGCCCGACGTTTTTTCTTTACCCACAGGTCTTACGCAGCATCTTCGCGAGCTGTGGGCGGAACCTCGACCACGAGGTCGACCTGATCCGACTCGACCCTCATTACAACCTGAGCTTCGGTGGTCGAGATGTCATGGCGGTGACGCCGGACCTCGAGGGCATGCGCCATCAGATCGCACGCTTCTGTGCCGCTGACGCAGCCAATCTAGAGCCGTTTCTGGCCGAGAATCGACGCAAGCTCGAAGCGTTTCGTCCGGTACTGGAGTCGCCGTTCACCGGACTAGGAGATGTCCTGCGGTTACCGCTACGCGAGCTGCTCCCGTTACTGCGACCGTTCTCCAGCGTCGATACCGACCTTGGGCGCTTCTTCAGTGATTCGCGCATCCGTCTCGCATTTTCGTTCCAGAGCAAGTACTTGGGGATGTCACCGTTCAAGTGCCCCAGTCTGTTTACGATTCTGTCCTTCCTCGAATATGAACATGGGGTGTTCCATCCGCGGGGTGGCTGTGGGGCGGTGACCCAGGCGATGGCACGGGTGGCGGAGGATCTCGGAGCGCGGATTCGGCTCGGCGAACCGGTGGAGGAGATCTGTTTCGAGGGCCGTAAGGCGGTGGCGGTGAGGACGGCCCGCGAGACTCTTGCTTGTGACGCCTTGGTCATCAACGCGGACTTCGCCCACGCTATGAAACATCTGGTTCCGAATGATCTGCGCCGCCGCTGGAGCGATCGCAAACTCGAGAAGAAGCGTTATTCGTGCTCTACCTACATGATGTACCTAGGGCTCGAGGGCCGCTGTGAAGACCTGGCACATCACACCATTTTCCTTTCCGACGACTACCGGAACGGCCTGGCGGACATCGAGACCCATCATCGGTTATCGGCGGATCCGTCGTTCTATGTCCACAATCCAGTGGTGACCGATCCGTCGATGGCGCCAACCGGTCAATCGTCGTTGTACGTCTTGGCACCGGTTACCCATCAACACCCGAATGTCGACTGGCAGCATGAGCGCGGTCGCTTCCGTCGGACCATGTTGCGACAGCTTGCAAAGGTTGGCCTCGAAGATGTCGAGCGCCGGATCCGTTTCGAGAAGATTGTGACGCCGATGGACTGGGAGTCCGATTTGCACCTCTACCGCGGCGCAACCTTTAGCTTGGCCCATTCCCTCGACCAGCTGTTGCACCTACGTCCCCGCAACCGCTTCGAGGATCTTGACGGGGTGTACCTGGTGGGCGGAGGAACCCATCCCGGCAGTGGGCTACCGGTGATCTTCGAGTCGGCGCGCATCACGTCGCGCTTGATGGCTGAGGACTTTGCTTTGGAACCAGCGTGGGACGAGCCACTCACAGCCACTTCAGAACGGCCGGAGCGGCTCGCCGATGTCGCCTGATCCGGCTCGACAGAGCGTGGATCGAGCTGCCGATGGAGGGCGGGTCCTACCCTTCGATCGCGATGCTTCCCAACGCTCGATTCGAGTTGCCTGGGCTGCGACGTCGGTACCCCGTCGGCTTGCGGTGGTCCGACGGTTGCGTCATCTGATCGCGGACCACGTGGACCGCCTGGTGGATACGGTGCGGTTACCGCAGCGCCAATCGCGGGCTGAGACGCTGGCGGCGGAGATTCTGCCGCTGGCTGACGCATGTCGTTTTCTCGAACGCGAAGCCGCTGCGTTGTTGGCGCCCAGGCGTCTCGGGAGACGCGGTCGCCCGTTTTGGCTGGTTGGGTCCGAGGTCGAGATTCGGCGCGAGCCCGTCGGTTTGGTGTTGATCATCGGGCCCAGTAACTATCCCTTGTTGTTGCCTGGAGTGCAGCTGGTGCAAGCCTTGGTGGCAGGCAACGGGGTGCAGTTGAAGCCGGGACATGATGGGCTCGAGTCGGCGTTGCTACTAGTCGAGCTCTTGGAGGAGGCTGGTTTACCCAGCGGTTTGGTGACAGTGCTCGATGAGAGCCCGCGGGCTGCGATCGAGGCGATCCAAGCGGGGGTCGACAAGGTTGTGTTGACCGGATCTCTAGCAACCGGTAAAGCGGTCTTGCGTCAGCTTGCCGAGTCGGTGACACCCGCAGTGATGGAGCTCTCCGGCTGCGATGCGGTGTTCGTGCGGCGGGATGCCGAGCTCGACTTGGTCGTCAATGCGCTGCGGTTTGGTCTCACCTTCAATAGTAGTTTCACCTGCATCGCGCCGCGCCGGGTGTTCGTCGATCGCCAGCGATTACCCGATCTGGAAGCCCGATTGAAGGCGCGGATTGCGGATGTGGCGCCGCTGCATATCCATCCAGAGTCGGTTGCTGAAGTGCGCCGTTTGGTGACGCTTGCGGTAGAAGATGGAGCACGAATCGTTTGTGGTGGGCTGCCGAAGGACTCGTCGGAGACCTCAGATGCACGACAGGGATCGATGCGACCTCTGGTGCTGGCCGATGCCCGGCCGGGGATGGCGATCCTAGAGGCCGATCTCGCGGCTCCAGTGCTGTCGTTGGTGCCCGTCGACAGTGACGAGCAAGCCCTCGAGATTGCACGCCAGGGTCGCTATCGGCTCGGAACAACAATTTTCGGGGATGCACGAGAAGCTCGCGACCTGGCCTATGCCGTCCCGGCTGGGGTGGTCGTGATCAATGACCTCATCGTGCCGACCGCCGACCCGCGCCTGCCTTTTGGTGGTCGGAGGGCGAGTGGTTACGGTGTGACCCGGGGTGCCGAAGGGTTGCTCGAGCTGACCCAACTGAAGACAGTGGTCTCGAGACGCGGTCGATTTCGGCCGCATTTGGAGTCGACGGGGGTGAACGAGGAGCGGCTGCTCGGCTTGTTTGTCCAGGTCGCGCACGCGCCGACGTTTGGTCGCCGGCTGCGCGCAATGTTCGAGATCGTCAAGCTGATGGCCCGCGAAGGTCGCGGTTAGAAAATAGGACACGGAGGAGATCATGGAGCGAGTAACTACATCCGCCCATCGTACGGACCGAATCGGAGTGATTGGTGGTGGCCTGGGCGGTCTAGCGGCAGCTTGTACGCTAGCAGCCCGTGGTCATCGCGTGACGTTGTTCGAGAAGAATCCGTGGCTCGGTGGCAAAGCGGCGGTGTTGGAAGAGGATGGTTTCCGTTTCGATATGGGACCGACGATCTTGACCGTGCCGAGGGTGCTGCGTCAGATCCTTGCTGAAGCGGGACGTGAGCTCGAGACCGAGTTGGATCTGGTGCGTCTCGATCCTCAGTGGCGATGTTTCTTCGACGATGGGTCGGTGCTCGATCTAGAAGAGGACATCGATGCCATGGCACATTCGTTGGAGCAATACGCTTCTCGTGAGACCGCCGAAGGGTACCGGGAGTTTGTCCGCCTGTCTCGGCAGCTGCACGATATCTCGGATCGTTTTTACTTCTGGAAGTCGGTGGAGGGTATCCGGGACACCCTGGACCTCAAGGGCACATTCAACGTCTCGACACTGCGCGACATCCTGCGGATCCGTATGGGGCAGTCGGTGGCAGGTACCATCCGTCGCCGGGTTGGCGATGCTCGCGTGGCTCAGATGCTCGACCACTTCACGCAATACGTCGGCTCGTCGCCCTATCGCTCCCCAGCAGTGCTTTGCAGCATCGCCCACATGCAGCTCGATGGTGGTGTCTGGTATCCGATGGGCGGCACCGGTGCGGTGGCCTCGAGCTTGGCACGGTTGGCTGGCGAGCTCGGGGTTGAGCAGCGGACCGACTGCGGAGTGCGCCGGATCATAGTCGGCGACGGCCGAGTTAGCGGAGTTGAGACCGAGGCTGGTGAGCAAGTGGCGCTTTCCGCAGTGGTCTCCAACATGGACTCGGTGCGGACTTACGACGAATTGATTGGCGGTCGGGCGATGCGGCGCTTCCGCCGCGGTCGGTCTTACGCGCCAGCCTGCTCTGGCGTGGTGCTCTACCTCGGGCTGGATCGTGCCTACGATCATCTGCAGCATCACAACTTTGTGTTCTCCGCCGATCCGAAAGAGGAATTCGACTGGATCTACCGTCGTGGCCAGCCCGCCCCCGATCCATCGTGTTACTTGGCGGCGCCGTCCCGCACGGATCCCGCGGTAGCCCCCGCCGGTGGCGAAGCCCTCTATGTATTGGTGCATACGCCCTATCTGCGACCCGGGCACGATTGGAGCCAGCTTTTGCCGTCCTACCGTCGGACGATTCTCGACAAACTCGCCAGCACGGCGGGACTAGCAGACATCGAGGATCGCATCGTTTTCGAACGAGCGTTGACTCCGCAGGACATCCACGAACGGTACCGCGTGCTGAACGGCGCAATTTACGGTTTGGCCAGCCACGGACGGTTCATGGGGGCCTTCAAACCCGGCAATCGGAGTCGCGAAGTGCGCGGACTCTACTTGGCAGGAGGCGCGGCTCATCCCGGACCCGGGATGCCGATGGTGCTGATGTCGGGATGGATTGCCGCCGACTCTCTAGATCAAGACCACCCGTCTTCTGAGACCGGCGCTGCGACCGGTGAACCAGGGAGAGCCGCCTGATGGGTTCTCGCGCCCCGTCCGACTGGGCGCGTCGTGATCCGGAGTCGGAGAGATCGTCTGCGATGCCCGAGTTCTCACCCTTTTGGTACCGCTGGTTTGTGGTTTACCTGAAGGGGTACTTCGCTCGCAACTTCACGGCGGTGCGCACCGCGGGGGAGGTTCCCAACGACTCCAAGCCGTTGATTCTCTATGCCAACCATCCCTCCTGGTGGGATCCGATCCACTTTGGCCTACTGGCTTCGTTTCACCTGCCTGAGCGGAGCGTTTACGGGCCGATGGATCGTGAGATGCTCGAGAAGTACCGTCTTTTCAAAAAGCTTGGAGTCTTCGGTACCGACCGATCGAGGGCCGGAGCGGCGGCGTTTCTGCAGGCCTCACAGGCTGTTTTGGCACACCCTATGACGAGCCTGTGGCTGACCGGTGAAGGTGGTTTCTCTGACCCACGGCAGCGTCCGATCCGTCTACTGCCGGGGCTCGCCCATTTAGTGCAGCGCCTGGATGCGGGTTGGGTGGTACCCCTGGCGCTCGAATATCCGTTCTGGAATGAGCGCCAACCCGAGGCTCTGTCGCGTTTTGGTGCGGCGATCGACCTGGCCGCCGAGCCGAAGCGGTCGACCCGGGAGTGGACCGCGCTTTTGTCAGCAAGGCTCGAAGCAACCCTGGATACCCTGGCTGTTGATGCGGCTGGACGCGACCCGGCAAGCTTCGTCACCCTGCAGACTGGTCGGGTGGGGGTGGGTGGTATTTATGACCAATGGCGGCGGTTGAAGGCGGTGGCGAACAAAAAGTCCTTCAACGCTGCGCACGGAACGGTAGGACACAGTTCGGTAGGGCACGGCAAGGTAGGGCACGGGCACAGCACGGTCGCCAGTGGCAGCAGCAAGGAGGCGCAATGAGTTTGGAATTCTTCGCTCTCGTCGTCGCGATTCTAGCCTCGGTGCCGGCGACGATGGTTCTGATCAACCTAACGCTGTACCGCACCCCCAAGCCGTTTGCCGGTGAGCTTCCCGCGGTTTCGGTGCTAATCCCGGCACGCGACGAAGAACAATCGATCCGGGCTTGTATCGACGCGGCACTGGCGAGCCGCGGGGTTGATCTCGAAGTGGTGGTGATGGACGATCAATCCCGCGATCGAACTGCCGAGGTGGTGGCCGAGATCGCCGCCCGTGATTCACGCCTCCGGCTGTTGACGGCACCGCCGTTACCCGCCGACTGGTGTGGCAAACAACATGCTTGTCACGCTCTGTCACAAGCGGCGGTACATCCTGTGCTCACCTTTATCGATGCCGATGTCCGTCTAGCTCCCGATGGTCTCAGCCGCATGCTCGGCTTCCTGAAACGTAGCCGCGCTGGCTTGGTCAGTGGCATCCCGCACCAGCAGACCCAGACGTGGGGTGAGAAGCTAGTAGTGCCGCTGATCCACTTTGTGCTGCTCGGCTTCCTGCCGATGCCGGGCATGCGGTGGTCGCGGCACCCGGCCTTTGCTGCCGGCTGTGGCCAGTTGTTCGTTGCCGATCGCGATGCCTACCGCGCTGCTGGCGGCCATGCTGCGATCCGTGGTTCGCGACATGATGGTCTGACTTTGCCACGAGCGTTTCGTCAAGCCGGTCTCAGGACGGATCTCTGTGACGCCACGGCAATCGCCGAATGTCGCATGTATCGAGACGCTGGCGAAGTATGGCGAGGGTTCGCCAAGAACGCCGACGAAGGGATGGCAACCTCGGCGGCGATCGGTCCGTGGACCCTGCTGCTAGCGGGCGGTCAGGTACTGCCGCCGTTTGTGCTGATCGTCGCGATGTTCATCACCGACGCGTCCGCGGTAAACATCGCGGCGCTCGCCTGTGGCTTTGCCTGGGGTACGAGGTTCTTGCTCAGCGTTTGGTTCCGTCAATCGTGGCAAGGTGCGCTACTCCATCCGTTGGGCGTGTTCACCGTGTTGGCGATCCAATGGTACGCCTGGTGGCAAACGTTCCGCGGGCGCCAGCTGATGTGGAAAGGCAGAGCTCAGGTCGATGGCTGAGCCAGTGCTGCGGATCACTTCCGCACGCAAGCGGTTTGGCGCGGTCGAAGCACTCGCCGGTTTGTCCTTGAGTCTCGGCGCAGGTGAGTGGGTTGGCTTGTTGGGTCCCAATGGTGCCGGCAAGTCGACGTTGATGCATGCCATCGCCGGTCTGTTGCCGCTCGATGCCGGTCGACTCGAGCTTTTTGGTCACTCGGCCGATCGGATCGGGAGTGGTGGTGGGGGGAACGATCGACTCGGCTTTGTGCCCCAGGAGATTGCCCTCTACCCGTTGCTGACCACCGAGCAAAACCTACAAGTGTTTGGGCGTCTCCATGGCTTGCGCCGTTCGGATCTCGAGCAACAGGTCACTTGGGCCTTGCAGTGGACCGGGCTTGCTGGCCGTGCTCGGACGTGCGCTGGCGAACTTTCCGGCGGGATGAAACGTCGGCTGAACATTGCCTGCGGTGTGCTCCACCGGCCGCAACTGGTGTTGCTCGACGAGCCGACGGTTGGAGTGGATCCCCAGGGGCGACAGCGTATCTGGGAGATGCTGACCGAATTACGTCAGGAGGGTGCAGCGTTGATCCAGAGCACCCACGAGCTCGACCAAGTGGAGACGCGTTGCGATCGTATGTTGATCCTGGACCATGGGCAGATCATCGCCGCTGGAGCGGTGGATGAACTGATTGCGAAGACTCTCGGTGGGCAGGCGGTACTACACCTCCAGTGTGACCAGCCGTTACGCGGCTTGCTGTCGCGGCCCGACTTCGAGATCGACGGTAACAGTCTGCGTGGAGCGCTGCACGACGTAGCGATCGAGTTGCCAGCCATCCTGGCCGAAGTCCACACTGCCGGCCTCGAGATCCTTGGCGTTCATGTTGAGCGTCCTAGCTTGGAGTCGGTCTTCACTCACCTCACAGGTCGCGAGCTGCGGGAATGATCCGCACCATCTTCCACATCAGTTGGTTGAACCTGCGCCACGATCGAGTGGCCTTGGTGCTGACTTTTGTGTTGCCTTTGGTGTTCTTCTCGATCTTCTCGACGGTCTTCGGAGCCATGGACGAGGATCGACTGCGCCCGATCGCGACCATCTTAGTGGTCGAAGATGAGCACGAGGTCAGCGCGAGGTTGGCTGATCTGTTGCGTGTGGAGCCCGGCCTCGAGATCCATGAGCTCCCCACGATCGGGCCTGGCAGCGAGCCTACTCAGCGCGAGGCGGCTCACCACCGGGTTGCTACCGGCAACGCAGCGATCGCGATCGTCATCCCCTCGGGTTTTGGCGAGCGGCTGTCCGAAGGTAGCGACGCGGCGGAACTCGGATCCGCCGAGATCGAGTTGCTAAGCGACCGTTCCAATCCTATCGCCGCCGGTGTGGTGACCGGCCTGGTGCAGGCTGCCGCCCTGCGGCTCGGTGCCGACACCGTCGCCGCCGAAGGCATCGATGGCGTGTTGGCCCCACAAGCAGATCGAGATCCGGGAACTGGACCCCTGGCGATCCGCGTCGTTGATGTGCTTGGTGGCGGTCAAAAAAGGCCGTCGGTGGCATTTTTTGCCGCTGGCATCGGTGTCATGTTTCTGTTGTTCGCAGCCAGCGGTCGTAGCGCAATCCTGATTGAAGAACGTGAGAACGGGGTGCTCGAGCGGTTGCTGGCGGCCGGGGTCAGCTTGACCAACCTGCTGCTGGGTCGCTGGCTCTTTCTTTGCGTTCTGGGCAGCGCCCAGCTGACCGTGATGTTTGTCTGGGCTTGGTTAGCCTTTGGACTCGAGTTGTGGACCCCGAGGCGGCTAGCAGGCTTTTTGGTCATGACGTTGGCCTCAGCAGCGGTTGCCGCCGCCTTTGGTCTTGCCCTGTCGTCAGCCTGCCGCAGTCGCGCCCAACTCAACGGGGCGTCTGCCGTGGTTATCTTGATTCTCTCGGCACTCGGCGGCAGCATGTTTCCACGGTTCTTGATGCCCGAGAGCCTAGAGACCTTGGGGCGCCTGACGTTCAACGCCTGGGCTGTCGACGGCTTCCAGCGAGTGTTCTGGTACGACGCAAGGCCGATTCAACTATGGCCACAGGTGTTGGTGTTACTCGGTTTCTGCATCGCCTTTTTGCTCGCCGCACGCTGGCTGGCGTGCGGCTGGCGCAGGGTACGAGCCTAGTCGAGCCCGCCCAAGGTGCATGGGTAGTCCGGGCGCCCCCTGTGGACTGCGCGCGCTGCTGCGTAACTCGCCCCGGCGCCTAATAGTCCGCCAACTCTATTGGTTACAATAGTTTGGAGAGCTAGGGTTTGTTCTCTTGCTCATACATACTCGCCGCGTGCTCGTTCCACAGGGGGCTCCCTGGGGGGCGAGAAACGGGTTCCTGGATGCAATCTAGCTAGTTCCCGTCCAGTTCTGCCATTTTCGGCTCAGTGAGGGAGGTCTTGTGGAGCGAGCAAGCAGCGAGCATGTTTGAGCTTCGCACCTGTTCGCATCTCGTATCCGATAGCACCAAAAGGGCTTAGGCTTCTCGTACCAGATCCGGCGAGTTCTGGAGCTGCGGCGCAGCCCACAAGGCCGACCGAACTCTCGGCGTGTCATTGGATGGGATCTAGCTAACCGTGGTTGTGTCCCTCGTGTCCCGCTTGGGGCGGGCGCGGTGGCGGCAGCATGCCGAAGGCGGGATGATCAGCGCGGCCTTCGGCGAGGATCAGGGCAAACAGGAAGGGGCCGAATTGCGTGCCTTGGCGACCGTTGATCAACACTAGGGGCGTGCCGGTGGGGCGGAAACGCCAGGCATAGTCGACGTCCTGCCGCAGCTTGGTTGCAGTGTCGTCGCTAGCGATACATTGCTCGAGTTCCGAGCGTTCGACAAAGGGGGCCAAGGCCTTGAAGACATCTTCTTCGACGAGCCCCTGCTGCCGTTTGAACAATTCAGCCGAAGCCTCGAACAGCCTTCCCGTTGGCTCGATGCAGAGTTGGGCCCGGGCAGCCACACAGCGGACGCTTTCTGGGCCACGGATTTGGAGGTGAGGATTGCAGTTGCCATCCAGGGGAAAGTGGCGAGCATCGACCCAGAAAGATGTTGGCGGAACCAGGGTCGCTAGGTAGGCCAGAGTCTGATGGAGCGATGCACAATGACCACACAGAATGTCGGTGAATTCGGTAATCAGCACCGGCGCGCCGACGGTACCCAGGTTCACCACCCGGGGTTGCTCGGGGGTGAAGTAGGGAGAGTTGCGATAAACCTCGAGTGAATCGCTAACCCCTTGTAATGCTTGCGGCGGCAGGTTGGAGAGCATCTCGTGCAAGCGAGCGTCTTTGTCGAACGCCGAACCATCACTGGCGATGTCACCGTCCTCAGCCAGCTGCTGAGTCTTGGCCGCGGCCACCATCGCCATGCGTTCATTGGTTTGCAGACTCTTGGGGGTTCTCAGGCCTGGGTAGAGCAAAAGCAAATAAGCCGCCAGAGTCACGCCGCCAGCGGCCAGTGCACCCGGCATCAATCGTGCGGACGGCTGGCGTCGCATGCCGAAGAAGGTGACGCCAGCGTAGGCCAAGGTCAACACGTAGGTGAGGGCGCAGCTGGTGCAGAACAGCCCTTCTTGGGCGCTGGCCGCAAGTAACACCGCGATCCCAACCACGCCACCGGTTGCGACCAGTTCGACCGCCGATCGTGCTGTCGCGAAACGGGCCGGTAGATGCGCGTAGGCAAGGGCGGCCAGTGGTATCAAGGTCGCGACTAGGCCCCAGACAAGGCCCCAGCCGGCAACCGGTACGCCAGTGACTTGGTGAATTGTAGTGGCGAAAGCTGCCGACCACAGACTGCCGCAGTCCAGGCTTTCACCAAAGCCGCAGAACGGTTTCTCGCCAGCTCGCGCTTGCAGCAGCTCCGACCACAGGAAGATCGACCACAAGGCGCTGGCGGTTCCCAGGGTCGCTAACAGGTAGAGAGCACGAGACGGGCCGGAAGAGCTGGGCTCGTCGGGCGTCGAAGCTGGCTCGTTAGAGGGTTCTTCGGCCGTCGACTGTGGGGTCGCCGAGGTGGGTGTTGTGGGGGCGTCTTCGGGTGTCGCGGTCACGTGCTTGCTCCTGAATAAGCGGACGATGCAGTCTGTAGGAAGACCAATGGAGAGTGTATTCTGTCGTCGGAGTCGAGACCAGGGGTTGGTAGAATCCGAGCTCATGGTCAACGCGAGGACAACCCAGCTGTTAGTGCTGGTCATGATGCTCTGGAGCACTCCGCTCTGGGCCCCCACCGCCAACATCTATTGGCCTGCGATCGAGGTGGAGGCGCGCCTCGATGCCGATGGTCGATTACATGTCAGTGAGCGTTGGACGGTGGTCTTTCACGGCAAGTGGAATGGCGGCGAACGTTTCTTCGATTTACGACTCGGCCAGACGGTCGAGCTGGAGGGCTTGCACCGGATCGATCCGCTGAACGGCCAAGCAGTGACGCTTTTCGCCGGCAGCATCGACGGCGTTGATCAGTACAACTGGACCGATCGTCATCGGTTGCGCTGGCGTAGTCGGTTGGCGACCGATCCGCCATTCGACAACGAGACGTTCCACTATGTTCTCGACTATACCCTGAGCGGCATCCTGCGCGAGATCGACGGCAGCTATCGCCTGGATCATGAGTTTCTTTTCACCGAGCGTGTGGGACGTATTGATCGTTTCACGTTGGATCTCGAGCTCGACCCATCGTGGCGAGCCCAGCCAGCGTTACCCGAGCGAATCGAGAAGGTCGAACTGTTGCCCAGCGATAGGGTGCGTTTGACCGCCGACTTAACCTACCTGCCGAATGGACGCCCAGCAAGCGTTCCAACTCACACTCCCATCGGTTTTCGCGTCGCCGCGTTTGCCGCCGCGCTGGCTCTCATGGCCTGGCTGGTTGTTGGGTTTCGTCGGCACGAGGCTGCGCGGGGGCGATTCGATGCCGTCGAGGTGCCTGATCCCCTCGATCACCGCCTTGCCCGCCGGTGGCTGGAAGAGAAACTCCTGAGGTTACGTCCTGAAGAAGTCGGGGCGTTGTGGGACCGCAAGGTTGGACCGCCGGAAGTTGCCGCTACCGTGGCGCGGTTGGTGTCCGAAGGCAAACTCGCGAGCCACGTCGACCAACGGAGTGGCCGGCGCAAGCTGCGCATCTTGACCCTCGAGCTGCTGGTGGATCGAGCCGAATTCGATGGCTACGAACGGTTGCTGATCGACAAGCTGTTTTTTGAGGGTCGGACAAGGACCGATACCGAAGCCGTGCGCAAGCACTATCAGGTCAAGGGATTTGATCCCGCCGCCTTGATTCGTCCGTTGCTGGAGGCCCGCTTGGAAGGTTTGCGCGGACCCAAACCGAAAGCTCCCAGGCCCGTCTTGACCTGGTTGTTGTGGTCGGTGGTCCTGGTGGCGCTGTGCTTGGAAGGGGTGATGTGGGGCGAGCGGGTGCTGGTGGTAATGGCTATTCTGTTCCTGGTCGGGGTGTTGCCGATCGTCGTCGGCTCCTGTTTCGTGGTGCCTTATCAACGCTGGACCCGCTCGCTCGGCCGAGCTACGCTGGGCTTTCTCGCTCCAGCGTTGACGCTGGCGGCGGTGAGTTGGGGAGCCGCACTGCAGATTCGTGAGGTCCCTGATTTGATGCCGGGAGTTTTTGGCGTGACGGCGTTGGCAGCCTTGCCGGTGGCGCTGCTGAGTTTGTGGCTGCACTGGGCGCGCACAGTCGAGTCGCGCCGCGGTGTTCGGCTGCAGCATGAGTTCGCTGCTATTCGTCGGTTGTTAGTCGACGAACTGAAACGTCCGCAACCCGATCTCGAGGACGCTTGGTTTCCTTACCTCTTGGCCCTCGGGCTTGACAGAGCGGTCGACAAGTGGTTTGCCAGCCACGGCGCCGCCACCTCAGGCTTCGATTCGGTGGGCCTCAACGGTTCGGCTAGCGCCTCGCCGCGGTGGACCGGTGGCGGTGGCACCTTCGGTGGTGCAGGTGCGTCAGCGAGTTGGGGAGCAGCGGCCGCCAGTTTAGCGTCGGGAGTCGCCAGCCCGAATGCCAGTGGCACCGGTAGCTCGTCGAGAAGTTTTTCGGGCGGTGGTGGTGGTGGCGGGTGGTAAGGGGGCGCACGAGCGTGCGCCCCGATAAGTGTGACGAGAACTGAGTCAGCGAAGAAAGAGGCGTTTGTGCCAGGGAACGCCTTCAGCCTTCAGCTGCTGGCGTTTTTCTTTGAGCAGCTTACGGTCCTCTTCCTGCGCTAGCTTGTCGAGAAACTCCGCGCCCTGGGAGAGGTGACAGTCTTTGTACTTCTTGCCGCTGCCACACGGGCAGCGCTCGTTACGCCCGATCCGGGCGACATGACGAGGTGCGGTCACAACAGACTTTCGGGTCTTCAGCTTGGATGAGATCTGACGGGTGTTCTTGGCCATGGTACTTTCCAAAAAGTGTCGTTAGCGCGCTGCGGTTGAACAGGACTTGAACTGTGGGTTTCTGAGCCGGCGGTGGTGGCGTGAGACAAGGTTTCTCACAAGACCTGACGACGCAAGACCTGATCTTGGAGACTTGGCAACGTCGGCTTGCGGTGTCACGTCTCGCGAGCCGGCGGATAGCGGAGGATTGTTGTTGGAAGACTGGGAGGCAACGAGGCTCTAAATCTTGGAGGCTTTGGGATTTTGTCACAACCGGAACGCCAGAGGCCAGATATTCGGCTCTCATTTGAGGGCCGCGAAGATCTTGTGACCGAGCTTGCCGCAGCAGATATGCCAGTGTTATTTGAGGGGGAGGTGTAACATCTTCAGGGCCAAGAAAAACGGAATGAGCCGAAGGGAACCGTCCAAACAGACATTTGTCGCAGGTCGGGCATTCGAGCTCCATGGGTAGGCAAATAGCTGAAGAAGATGTGCGGGGAGCATAGCGCCTCTGGTATCCTACCAAGCCCGGATTCATCCAGCTGACCTCTCCTGTTTTGCGCGCCTGCCCCACGACGCCGGTCCACCTTGACGAGTTATCGACGGAGAACGCAATGCCCAAAATCACCACGATGCCGCGACAGACCACGATGCCGCGACGGTCGATTCTGCTCACTCTGTTGTCTCTATCGCTCGTCGCAACGGCGGCACAAGCTCAGCCAACGATCTCCAAGATCTTCAACTCCAACACTATCGGCCCGGGCAGTGTCAGCACGGCCATCTTCACGATCGACAACACCGGCGGCGGCGGCCCGGTGAGCGACTTGGCGTTCACTGACGTCCTGCCGACGGTGCCGGGGGACGTCGACATCGCGACCCCGCCCAACGCCTCGACCACCTGCAACATCGCCCCGGGTGGTGCCGGCGTCACGGCACCGGCTGGTGGCGGCACCATCTCCTTCAGCGACGGGCAGATCGGAGCCGGAGCTTCCTGCACCATCAGCGTTGACGTCACCGCCAGCACTCCTGGTGTGCACACCAACCCGGCGATCACCTTGACGTCGAGCGCCGGCAGCAGCATGAGTCTGCCGATCGACCTTACAGTCGTCACCACCTTGCCTGGTTTCTCGAAAAGTTTTGCGCCGAGCTCGGTCCCCTTGGGAGACAAGAGCACTCTGACGTTCACCATCGACAATACCGCTAACGCCTCGCGGGTAGGCAGCCTAGACTTCACAGACAACTTGCCTGCTGGGATGGTGGTCGCCGATCCCGCCAACGCGTCTACCGATTGCATCAGCGCCAGCGCCCCGAACACTACCGTGACCGCTGTCCCTGGGACCAGCGTCATTATCCTCGACGCCAACGGCAACACGATCTTCGCGGGCTT
The DNA here is from genome assembly GCA_029263395.1 of Acidobacteriota bacterium. Classification (GTDB taxonomy): domain Bacteria; phylum Acidobacteriota; class Thermoanaerobaculia; order Multivoradales; family J023; genus JAAELT01. Next base: position 102,155 of record JAJCXO010000176.1, read on the forward strand.
CGAAGTGTTACCAGCTGGGGGGACTTGTACCGTTACGGTTGACGTCGTCTCCACAGGTGTCGGCATGCTCGACAACGTGACGAACGATCTCCTGGCTGACTTCACATCCAGCGGTAAGGCGAGCGATATTCTCGAGGTGACCCGCACCGATCTGGCGATCCAAAAGGCCTTCACCGACGACCCGGTACCGCCAGGCAGCGCCGTCACGCTCGACTTCACGATCAACAACTTCGACCGCAACTTCTCGGCCACCAGCGTCGCCTTCACCGACGACCTCACAACCGTCCTCGCAGGTCTGACCTTCAGCAGCCTGCTGTCGAACGACTGCGGTGGATCCGTCTCAGGGGTTGGCGGCACCACGATCGGCTTGACCGGCGGCACCGTGGCAGCGGAGGGCTCCTGCTCGATCAGCGTCAGCCTGTCGGTGCCGGCCGGCGCCACCCCCGGCAGCTACCCGAATACCACGAGTACGGTCACCGCCACCGTCAACGGCTCGCCGGTGGTTGGCAACATGGCGTCGGCTGACCTCTTCGTTGAGCCTGTGCCGCAGTTGACCAAAACCTTCGTCGGTAGCCCGATCGAACCCGGCGACACCATTCAGCTCGACTTCACGGTCACCAACTCCAGTGCAACCTCGAGCGCCACCGACATTACCTTTTCCGACGCGTTCGCCGCGGTGATCCACACTGCGTCGGTGACCCCTGGCAACGGCTGTTGTGGCGCCGGATCGATCTGTTCGTTCACGCCGATCTTCATCCCGCCGCCGCCAAGTAGCGTCGTTCCAGCCACATTGACGATTTCGGACGGGGTCCTGGCGCCGGCGGGAATGGCCGGGGACTCGTGCAACTTCTCGATCACCCTCGACGTTTTACCCGACACGCCGCCGGGGGTCTATCCCAACACCACCAGCGAAATCACCGCCACGGTCGACGGCGCCACCCGTTTGGGCGACCCCGCCAGTGATAGCTTCACGGTCATCTCTGCGCCGAGGCTGGACAAGATTTTCACCGATCCGGTGCCGCCTGGTGGTGCGACCACGCTCGATTTCACCCTCACCTACCCACAGGATGCGTCCGGCGACGCCACCGGCATCACCTTCACTGACGACTTGGCCGCCCTGGCTCCGGCCCTCGCTGGGCTGATCGCGACCGGCCTGCCGATCACCGAAGCCTGCGATCCGGATGGCCCTGGCGGCAATCCCGGCACCGGCACGCTCAGCGGCTCAGTTGGGGACACTTTGCTGACCTTCCTGGGCGGGACCTTGTCGCCAGGGGAGAGCTGCACGATCAGCGTCCCCATCTCGGTTCCGATGGCGGCAGCTCCCGGTAACTACACCAACACCAGCAGTGGTGTCGGCGCCATGGTAGGGGGAGTGCCAGTAACCTCGGCGGCGGCTAGCGACGTCCTCAACGTGTCCGGTCTGATGTTCAGCAAGGAATTTCTCGGCGACCCGGTGATCGCCGGCGACTTTGTGACCCTGCGCTTCACGATCGACAACATCCACCCGACCGACGACGCAACCATCACCTTCTTCAACGACAGTCTTAGCACCACACTCAGCGGCCTCGCGGCTGTCGGTGGCCCTTCAGTGAACACCTGCGGAGGAGTGCTTAGCGGAACGACCTCTCTGACTTATGTCGGCGGCGGTGTGCTGGCGGGGGCTTCGTGCACGATCGAGGTTGACCTTCTGGTACCTGGCGGTGCCGCCGACGGTGTCTACAGCAACCTGACCAGCTTCCTGTCGGCTACTCAGAGCGGTGGGGCTGTGGTTGTCGATCCTGCGGCTGATAACTTGACGGTCACCTCCACCTTGTTGCAGCTGACCAAGGAGTTCACTGACGACCCGGTCGCTCCGGGCGACACGGTCAACATGCGTTTGATCCTGACCAATATCGATGCCACCAACGCGGCTTCGGCGATCGCTTTCGTCGACGACCTTGGTGCTAGCCTCACCGGCGCCAATATCTCGTCGATCGTAGAGACCTGCGGCGGCACGATCAGTGGCATGGGGACCGATACCTTGACGGTCAGTGGTGTGGCTTTGGCGGCCGGAGCTTTCTGCCAGGTCGATGTTGGCGTCGATGTGCCCGGTGCAACTGCTGCTGGGATTTACTCCAACACTACCACCAGCGTGACCGGCACTATCGGTGGCTTTGCGGTCACCGGCACCCCGGCGACCGGTAGTTTGGACGTGATCCAGTTGCTTGGGTTCAGCAAGTCGTTCGACGGTCCGACGACCGCCACCGGAATGGCGACCCTCACGTTCACTCTCACCAACCCGGGCACGGACACCGCCAGTGATCTCTTCTTTTCAGACGATCTCAACGCGGTGATCCCCGGGCTGATCGCGATTGGCCTGCCGGCGCTGCCGTGCGGTGCCGGATCCTCGATCACCGGCATCTCGTTTCTGTCATTCACCGGCGGGACCCTACCGCCAGCGGGCGGCATGTGCTCGTTCGACGTCGACGTGTTGGTGCCGGCATCGGCGACTGCCGGTGTCTTCCCGAACACCACCAGCGACCTGTTCCGTTCAGGTCTGACAGTTGCGGAACCGGCCATTGCTGATCTCACCATCGAGCCGCCGCCGGCTTTCTCCAAGGCGTTCGCGCCGGCCTTCATCGGCTTTGGCCAGACCAGCACCTTGACCTTCACCCTCGACAACAGCGGTAGCTCGCTGGCTGCGACCAGCCTGGCGTTCACCGATACGTTGCCGGCTGGCGTTGCAGTGGCAACACCTGCGGTCACTTCCAACACCTGCGGTGGCACGTTGACAGCCACCGCTGGCAGCGGAGTGATCAGCCTCACGGGCGGCAGTGTCGGCGCTACAGCGGCATGCACGATCGATGTTGATGTCGTCGGCTCTGCCGTCGGCGCTTTGGTCAACACGACGGGTGACCTGACCTCGTCGTCGGGCAACAGCGGCACCGCCACGGACACGTTGACGGTCAACCCGCAGCCCGGTTTCGCCAAGGTGTTTTCGCCGGATCCGATCCTGGTCGGCGGCACCAGCACCTTGACCTTCACCGTCGACAACACGGCCAGCACCGTAGCGGCCAGCTTGCTCGCCTACACCGATACGTTGCCGGCGGCGATCACTCTCGCCACCCCGGTCAACAGCGTTAATGGCTGCGGCGGCACCCTGACCGCGGTTGACGGCGGCACCTCCGTCACGCTCAGCGGTGGTACCGCTGCTTTAGGCTCGATGTGTACGATCAGCGTCGACGTCACCAGCTCTACGACCGGCACTCACACCAACACCAGCAGCAACCTGACCTCGTCGCTGGGCACCAGCGGTACCGCCAGCGACACCCTGACGGTGAATCCACCGCCAACCTTCGCCAAGGTGTTCTCGCCGGATCCGATCATCTTCGGTGCCACCAGCACCCTGACCTTCACGATCGACAACACCGCAAGCACGGTGGCGGCGACGGCGTTGGCGTTCACCGACAACCTGCCGGCAGCGATTGTTGTCACTACGCCGGCCAACAACGCCAATGCTTGTGGCGGCACTCTGACCGCAGCTGCTGGCACCAGCGTTGTGACCTTGAGCGGCGGCACGGTGGCAGCGTCTGCGAGTTGCACCATCACCGTTGATGTCACCAGTTCGACGGCCGGTACCCACACCAACCTGACCGACGACCTGACGTCGTCGTTGGGCAACAGCGGCACCGCCACCGACTCCTTGACGGTCAACCCACCGCCAACGTTTGCCAAGAGCTTCGCGCCCGATCCGATCGCGGCTGGCGGCACGAGCACGCTGACCTTCACCATCGACAACTCGGCGAGTACCGTCGACGCGACGACGTTGGCGTTCACCGACAACCTGCCGGCGGGGCTGACAATCGCTTCGCCAGCCAATACCGCCAACACCTGCGGCGGCACGGTGACGGCAGCGTCGGGGACCGGCGTCGTCAGCCTCAGTGGCGGTTTGGTCACCACCGGCGCGAGCTGTGTCCTCAGTGTCGATGTCACCGGCTCAACCGCGGGCGACTTTGTCAACCTGACCGGCGATTTGACCTCTTCCCTGGGCAACAGCGGCACCGCGACCGACACACTGAGGGTCAACATGGCGCCGACCTTCACCAAGGCGTTTGCGCCGAACCCGATCTTGGTAGGCGGCACCAGCACGTTGACCTTCACCATCGACAACAGCACCAGCACGGCTGCCGCGACGAGTCTCGACTTCTCCGACACCATGCCTACGGAGATTGGGGTCGCCACGCCGTCGAATGCAACCACTACCTGTACCGGTGGCACCTTGACCGCCGCCTCGGGAACCAGCGACATCACCTACACCGGTGGCACCGTGAGTGCGATGGCGAGTTGTACGGTCACGGTTGACGTCACAAGTACGACAGCCGGCTCGCACGTCAACCTGACCGGTGACCTGACGTCGTCCCTGGGCACCAGCGGGACGGCCACCGACACTTTGACGGTGAATCCACCTCCAACCTTCGCCAAGGTGTTCTCGCCGAATCCGATTTTGGTTGGCGCCGTCACGACGTTGACTTTCACGATCGACAACAGCACCAGCACGGTGGACGCAACCAGTGTCGACTTCACCGACAATCTGCCGGCAGCGGTGGTGGTTGCGACGCCGGCGAATACCACCAACACGTGTACCGGTGGCACCCTGACTGCTGCTTCGGCCACCAGCGTAGTTAGCTACACTGGCGGCACCGTGAGTGCACTGTCGAGTTGCACGATCACTGTCGACGTCACCAGTTCGACGCCAGGCTCACACGTCAATCTGACGGGTGATCTGACGTCGTCGTTGGGTAATAGCGGCACCGCTGCCGACACCTTGGTGGTGAACTCTGCACCTGGCTTCACCAAGGTGTTTGCCCCCAACCCGAGTCTGGTGGGCACAGCGAGTACGTTGACCTTCACGATCGACAACACTGCCAACACGGTGGATGCGGCCAGCCTCGACTTTACGGACAACCTGCCAGCCGGGCTGGTGGTGTTCACCCCGTCGAGTGCTGCGACGACCTGCACCGGTGGCACCTTGACCGCCGCAGCCGGCAGTAGCGTGATCACCTACACCGGTGGCACGGCGCCCGCAATGTCAACGTGTACGATCACCGTTGACGTCACGTCGGCCATGGTGGGCTCTTACGTCAACCTGACCGGCGACCTGACCTCGTCCTTGGGCAACAGTGGCACCGCCACCGACACCCTGGTCGTCAACATGGCGCCGTCGTTCATGAAGGTGTTCGCCCCCAACCCGATCGGTGCCGGTGGGGTCACGACGTTGACCTTCACCATCGACAACAGCACCAGCACCCTCGACGCGACGGCAGTCGATTTCACTGACACCTTCCCGGCCGGGTTGGTGGTTGCCACACCTTCGGGTGCGGCCACTACCTGCATCGGCGGGACGTTGACCGCAAGCGCCGGCAGCGGCAGCGTCACCTACACCGGTGGCACCGTGACTGCGATGACGATGTGCACGATCAGCGTCGACGTCACGGCTGCGGCAGCAGGCGATTTCGTCAACACAACGGGTGACCTGACGTCGTCCCTGGGTAATAGTGGATCCGCAACGGACACCCTCAATGTGCTCAACGGCGAGCTCGGTATGACCAAGATGTTTGTCGCTGGGCCGATCTTGCCGGGGGGCATGGTAGATCTCGAGTACACCGTCTCGAATATGTCGTCGATGTTCACCGCCACCGGGATCACCTTCATGGATGATTTCGATAGCGCTTTGCCTGGCCTGGCAGCAGCCGGACTACCGCCGATCACTCCGGATGGTGGCGATCCCTGCGGTGCGGGTTCAACCGTGACGGGGTCCTCGGTACTCACCCTGGCAGGCGGCACGCTGGCGCCGAGTAGCAGCTGTACGTTCACTGTGACGTTGATCGTCCCGGCGACCGCGGCGGATGGGATGTACACCAGCACCTCGGGCCCGGTTAGCGCCGATATCTCTGGGGTGAGCGTCACCGGTCCGGCGGCGACGTCGGACTTCAGCGTCGCTTTTCTCGAGTTTTCGAAGGTTTTCTTCGGCGAGGCGACACCGGGGAGCCTGATTGGTCTCGAGTTCACGATCAACAACCCAGACCCGGTCAACCCGGTCACCGACATCTTCTTCACCGATGATCTTGATGCCGTTCTGCCCGGTCTGGAAGCGGTCGACCTACCGCTCTTCGATGTCTGTGGTGTCGGATCCGATCTGTCCGGAACCTCGGTCATCACCCTCATGGGTGGCAATCTCGGGCCGTCCGGTAGCTGCACCTTCGTCGCGACGGTGCAGATCCCGACGACGGCAGCAGACGGTACCTTCACCAACATCACCAGCATCCTCGAGGCCGCTGTCGGCGGGGCGCCGGTGGCGGGTGATCCGGCTGGTGCCGCGATGGCTGACATCACGATCTCGAACGCCCTCGAGATCCCGACCCTCGGCCAATGGGGTTTGATGTTGTTGATCGGGATGTTGGCGGTGGCGGCGGTCCGTCGCTTGCAGGTCGGCTGAGCCAGTTCACTCTTCGATGGTGAGGATGCCCCTCGAGGTTTTGAGGGGTGCTTCCTCACCGTCAAGCGCGGGGTGTCCCCACGCCAAGCTCATTGCCTTCACCGAACGGTCATCGTGCCGAGTTGCTCGGGCGGCTCCAAGGCCGAGAATCGCGAGCTCGTTGACCGATCGTCGCCTCCATTTTGGTCTCTACTCTCACTGTTGAGGAGCGGACCGGCACCTTCCCGATGGGGCTCCTCATCGTTGAGAATCACATTTCCAGAAGCTCGGGATGTTCCTGAACGGTGAGGGAGTCAACCGGAGTTGCCTGGAACCCTTTCCTCACGGTGAGGCGAGCGACCTGAGTGTCTCGGAAGTCCTTCTTCGCCGTCAGGCAAGCGACCTGAGTGTCTCGCTTCGCCGCCTTCACCGTTGAGGAGGAGGCTGGCGTCTTCCTGAGAAGGCTCTTCATCGTTGGGTACCATATTTCCAGGAGTTTCCCATGCTCCTGAACGATGAGGCCGGCCAGTGGAGTTCCTCTGGACCCTTTCCTAACGGTGAGGGAAGCGACCGGAGTGTCTCGGAAGCCTTTCATTTCCGTAAGGCGAGCGACCTGAGTGTCTCGGTTCGTCGTCCTCAGCGGTGAAGAGGGCTTCGGCGTTCCGTCTGGTTGCCTTCTTCATCGTTGAGTAGCATAGAGATGCGTTCTAAACACGTGTTATTCATCGTTGAGCAGCATAGCTTGTGGCTCTGTTTCCGGGCTCCCGCACCGGGCTAGCCGCTGGGCCTGACGCCCATTGTCAAGGCGATCAGGACCGCCAAAGGCCGAGTCGAGCGCCAACACATGTTCGAGTGATTCGTCGAACACTCGTCGGAAGGTGATGCGACGGGCCAGGCGTTGGCCACATTGGGAGCAGAAGGGCCCCGGGGTTGGCGCCTTGCAATTGGCGCACTGCGTTTCTGTCTGCAGTTCGGTGGGATGCTCAGGACTGGAAAGGGATGTCGAGGTGCTCATCTGAGACGCTCCGAGCTGCGGTGTGGGTTGAGCGGTTGCATTGCCGAGCTTATCGCCTCTCAGGAAAGACGGTTCGAGCGCCTCTACGGCTGAGCGGTTAAGATCCTTCGACTGTCCAGAGGAACTATCCGGAGGACACTGCTTTTGCAATCGACATTCTGGCCCATTGCCACCGTCACCGTAGGCACCTTGCTTGTCGGGCTCGGTTTATTTGCCGATCATCTCGGAATTGGCCAACCCGGTTTTGGGGAGCGTCAAACAGTCCTCTTTGTTGTGGGCTTGTTCTGCCTTCTAGCAGGATTGTTGGCTTTTCGTCGATCGTCGGCGTCGTCGGCAAACGAGGGGACTTGGTTCGACCATATGCACCGTGGCTATGTTGGTTTCGCGGTGCTGCTGCTCAACACGCTGTTGCTCGTTATCGTCCTCAATGGGGCGCTGTGGCTCGGTTTCGCCGTCACTGATCGCTTGGGCTGGACGGTTGCTGAGCCCGAGAGTGAAGGGCTCGTCAGCGTGCTCGCCATTTTGCGGGTTACCCGTCTCGCCGCCTTCTGGACCAACTTGGAGCAGGATTCTCCCCTCAGCCTGAGCGACGATGAACTCGCCAGCATTTACCCTGGCTGGACTCGGGAGGATGTTGCCTACCTGCTACGCGAATCTCGGGGGCGCAAGCTCGGTTATGAACCTTTTTCACAATTTGGCGAGCAGGCTTACACCGGCCGTTACGTCAACGTGTCCGAGCACGGTTTCCGCATTGCACCACGCCGAGACGAATGGCCGATGCTGCCGGATATGCTCAACGTATGGGTTTTCGGTGGCTCGACCACCTTTGGCTATGGCCTGCCCGACGCCGAGACTATTCCCGCCCACCTAGCGGCGGAACTGGCCCCCAACGTTGCGGTTTACAACTTTGGCCAGGGCTACTTCTACTCCTCTCAAGAGCTTGCCCTGTTCTACCGCCTGTTGGTCAGCACAGAGGTTCTGCCTGAATTCGTCATTTTCATTGATGGCATCAACGAGTCGATGGCGGAGCCGTTCTACAGCGAAGCCTTACGTACCATGGTCCGCGCTCCCTACCAGGCGCCTTACGCTCGGGTCCAACCCAGGCCCTTGGCGGATGGCGATCAGGTGTTCGAGCGTTATCTGAAAAACCAGAGCCTGATCCGCTCTTGGTGCGAGCCCCGCAACATCCGTCCGATCTTCGTTTGGCAACCCAGCCCGGCCTGGCAGTATGACCTGGCGCATCATCTCTTCCCGAGTGACGACTTCCAACCCCGGGATGTCCGTGGCCAGCACCTCGGTCAGTCGTCGCACTACGCCAGTATGGCGAGGAAACTCGAGGCCACCCAGTTGGGAGCATCACCCAACTTCCTCGACCTATCGGGCATCCAGGCCGACGTCGAGAAGCCGCTTTACGTCGACCATGTGCATTACACCGCCGAGATGTCGCGAACAATCGCCGAGCGGATCAGCGAGCGTGTGACGGAGCTGTCGAGTAATTGAAGAGCGCTCGCCGCATCAACCCGGCACTTCGATCGTCTCGGCCGGCTGCTGCGTTGGAGGAGCCGGTTGCTCGCCCTTGAGAGTCGCCGAGCCGGACCACACCCGCCGCATCCAATGGGCCACACCTTCGAAGAAGAGATTCACCGACGGTAGAGCAATGAGGGTGAGAACAGCGGAGGAGATCAGCCCACCCATGACGGTGATCGCCAGTGGGTAGTAGAACAAGCCACCGACGCGGGAGCCACCCAGGGCCAACGGTGCGAGGCCAATGATGGTGGTGAAGGCCGTCATCAAAATGGCGCGCATACGATCGCGGCCGGCTTGCAGGATCGCTGCTTCGGTGCCCATGCCGGCTTTGCGCAGCTGGTTCATGTGATCGAGCAGTACGATGCCGTTGTTGACCACAATACCCATCAGGATCAACAACCCGATCTGGGACATCATGTTGAACGGCGTGCCGGTCGCGGCGAGCAGCCAGGCAGCACCGGGCAGAGCGAAGAAAATCGCCGACAGGATGGCAAACGGCTGGGCGAGGGACTCGAAGAGGGAAGCCATCACCAGGTACACCAGGATCAGGGCGAGCAGGAAGTTGACACCCATCTGTTGACCTTGAGTGTCTTGCTCGAGAATCCGTTGATTCCAAGACCAGGAGTAGCCGCCGGGCATGTTGAAGTTGTCCATGAGCCCGGCGATCTCTTCGCGTACGTCGTCCCAGTCTTCACCTTCGTAGGTTGCGCGGATGGCAACCCGCACCTTGCGATTCTCGCGGTCGATCTCCTCCGGCTTGTCGACCACATTGAAACTGGCGATGTCACCGAGGGTGACCGGCAGGCCTTCGACGTCACGGAAGGGGATGTTCTTGAGGTCGGCGAGGTCTTGACGATCTTGCAGACGTAGGCCGAGCCAGGTGTCGACTTCGCGATCACCGTCGTTGAAGCGCGGCAGACGGAAACTGCCGAGAGTGAAGGAAAACGTGTCCGCAACTTCCTGGGCGGTCAAGTTGAGTCGGGCGGCCTTCTCGCGGTCGATCGATACTTGGATCTCTTTGCGGCTGCGGCCGAGGGTTGAGGTAATGTCCTCGATACCGTCGATGGTTTCGAGCCGGCGCTGGGTCTCGTCAGCCAGCTTCGCCAGTATCCCCGAGTCTTGGCCGAAGATGTTGACTGCGAAGTAGGTGGAGCCGCCGCCGGAGTCGGCGTCCTCGTAAAACGCGAGCTCGACGCCGGGAATCTCCGGCAAGGCCTCGCGGATCTTGGCCCGTAGTGCCTTGACCTCTTTGGCGTCCATGTCTTTGCGTGCCAAGGTGAAGGTGGTGCCGGCATCATTGGAGGTGTAAAAGCTGTAAAGCGACGCGGTCTCGAACTCCGCTAGCCGTGGGTAGACCGCCGCCTCGACCTGGTCGACGATGTCTTCGGATTCGGATTTGTAGGTGAAGTCGGCAAATTCGTAGTCGAGGTAGAGGCGTTCGTTGACGGTGCCGGAGAATTGGCTCATCTCGACCCACTCCGCAATGAACGGCAAGAAGCCCACCGGCATCACTACCAGCAGTAGTAGCGCGGCGGTCGACCATTTGTGTCGCAGGGTCCAGGCCAGCAGTTTGACGTAGCGGTCCTCGAGCCCGGTGATGAGCGGGATCGGCTTCGACTTGCCGGCGGGCAAGAAGCGGGCGGTCATCAGCGGGATCAAGGTTAGCGACGAGAACAACGAGCACACCAGAGACAAGGCGATGGCGATGCCAACTTCGCCGAGCCAAGTGGTGAGCTCCGACTTGCTACCGACAATCAACGGCAAGAAGACGATCAACGAGGTTGCGGTCGAGGCGACCACCGCCATCGAGACGTTGTGGGCGCCAGCGAGGGCAGCCTTGCGGGGATCTGGCTCCTCGCGCCGCTTGCGATCGATCGCCTCCAGCACCACGATGGCGTTGTCGACCAACATGCCGACCCCCAGCATCAGCCCCATCATCGACAGCACGTTGAGAGTTTTGCCGAGGAAGAAGATCACGCCGCAGGCCGCGATGATCGAGAACGGGATCGACAGCGAGACGATGAGGGTGGCCCCGAAACGCCGCAAGAAGAAATACAGCACCAGGATGGCAAACAATGCGCCGACCGCACCGGCTCGGGTAAGGCCGTTCAAGGCGCTTTCAATCTGGTCGGCCTGGTTGTCCCACACGAACAGACTCACACCCTCGAGCAGGGGATCATTGGCAATGTCGTTTTCGATTACCGCCATCACCGCATGGACTACCTCTACGGTGTTGGCGGTGGATTCTTTGAAGACGGTGAGGGCGATAGCGTCTTTCAGGTTGAGGTGGCGACCGTAACGGATCGGTGGTTCTTCGTAGGAGATCTCAGCAACGTCCCCGAGCCGTAAGCCGCGCTCGTTGATCACCACTTCCCGCAACTCTTGGACCGACTCGAAGGATCCCAGGGCGCGAGCGGTGTAGCGCAGTCCACCGTCGTCCACTTGACCAAGGACCAGATTTGCCGATGCGCCCTGCAGCAGATTGATCAGCTGGCTAACGTCGATGCTGTGTTCCTTGATCTTGTCGAGGACCAGCTCGACGAAGATCTCCCGTGGCTCGACGCCATCGAGGTCCACTCGTGCAACTCCCGGCAAGCGGCGAATACGGTTGAGTACCCGCGCCTCGAGCAACTGATAGTTCTCCGACAGATCGACACTCTCCGCCGACAGCCGGGCTTCGACCACCGGGATGTCGGTGCTGTTGAACGAGTAGATCAAGACCTCGCCGATCTCATCGGGCAGCTCTGGCTTGACCTGGTCCATCTTCTCCGACACCTGCATGCGCAGAATGTCGAGATCGTAGCCCCAATCGAACCGCATGAAGACCGAGGCACCGTCGGCGTTAGATTCCGACGTCAGCCGTTTGATCCCCGAAAGGGTCGCCAGGGTTTCCTCGACCGGCTTGGTGATCTCGCGTTCGACCTGGGTCGGGTTGGTGTTGTTGAACGGGATCTCGACGGCGATGAACGGGAAGTCGACCTCCGGCAGGAAGGCAACCTGCAGCCGAGTGAGCGCAATACCGCCGAACAGCAGCACGCTGAGTAGCAGCATGGCGGTGGTGATCGGACGGCGAACAGCAAGCGATGGGAGACTCATGGCACGTTCCTCAGCATCAAATCTCCCCCTTTGGACATGGGGGATCGAGGGGGTTCTCCTGCTCTATCCCACAGCTTCGGCAGTGCCCAACGTCGACAGCTCGTCAGCGTCAGCCTTCGGCTGGTTGCCGTCTGCTTGAGCGATATCGGCGGGTAGCAACTTTCGGTCGAGCACTGAGTAGAGCACCGGGATGACGATCAGCGTCAGCACCGTAGCAACCGTCAGGCCACCGATCACGGTGATCGCCAACGGTGCCCTCAGCTCAGCACCCTCGCCGAGACCAAGAGCCATCGGCAGTAGGCCGAAGATGGTGGTCGCCGAGGTCATCAGGATCGGGCGTAGCCGTCGGATACCGGCTTCGATCAACGCGTCGCGTTTGGTCATGCCGTGTTCACGACGCAGCCGGTTGACCGCATCGATCAGCACAATGGCATTGTTGACCACGATACCCGCCAACATCACACTGCCGATCAAGGCGACAACATTGACCGTCTTGCCGGTCAGCGCGAGCGCGCCGATTACACCGATGGCCCCGAGCGGCAGGCTGAAGATGATCACGAAGGGATGCAGAAACGATTCGAACTGGGAGGCCATCACCAGATAGACCAGGAAGATAGCCAGCCCGAGAGCCATCAGCAGGGAGCGGATGGACCGTGCCATCTCTTCCTGCTGCCCACCGACCGCGGCGGTGGCGCTGAGCGGCAAAACTTCGTCCTGAATGATCTGTTCGAGATCGGCGGCAACCGCCCCCATGTCGCGGCCGGCGAGGTTGCCGGTGATCACCGCGGCGCGCTTCTGGCCGATACGACGGATTTCGCTCGGGCCGCTGGCAAGGGTGATGTCAGCAACAGACTTGAGTTGGATCGGTACGCTCTGGGCGCGACCGGTGGCGATCTCGCGATCGAGCAGGATACCGGATTGGGTCCGTTCGGTGATGGTGCGGGTGCCACCCACCTCGCGTTGACCGATGATCAGGTCGCCGACGTCGTTGATCGAGGCTTGGCCTGCTTCCACCGACCGTACCAGGATGTCGATTTCGCGATCCCCTTGAGTGAAGCGAGTGGCAACATCGCCTTGCACCTTGTTGCGTACCGTAGCGGCAACCTGTGACAGGTCAAGACCGAGCTGCACCAATCGATGGCGATTGAACGTCACCTGGAGCTCTGGGTTGCCGAGCTCAGCGGACGACTTGATGTCGACAACGCCTGGCACTTGGTCGACTTGCTCTTGGAGCTGACTGGCGGCGACGTGCAGGTCCTCGAGGTTGTCACTGTAGACCTCGACCTCGATCGGCGTGCGGAAGGTGAACATCGACGGCCGTTCGAACTTGAAGTGGGCTTCGGTGGTGCCTTCGAGCCGCTCACGCAACTGCGCGGCCACTGCCTCCTCGTCGTCGACGGTGGTGCCCGACTTCATGCGTACCTGAATCCTGGCAACGTTTTCACCTTCGGTGCCGGTATTCGACAACGACAGTCCGGCGCCGCCGGTGATCGACGAGAAGGACTCGACACGATCGTCGTCGGTGAGCACCGCTTGCACATCTTCAATGAACCGGTCGGTGGCCGGCAGCGGGGTGCCTTCCGGCAGCTCGACTCTAAAGCTGAACTCACCTTGGGAGAGGGCAGGGATCAGATCGAGCCCGAGGGTTGGCACCAGCCAGAGCGCGCCAGCTAGCGCCAGTAGGGCAGTCGCCAACACGGCGGCGGGAGCTCGCAGAGCGAGTCTCAGGGTTTTTGGATAGGCGGCGGCCAAGGTACCCATGATCGCATCAAAAACGCGGCCAAAGGGGCGGCTGATCAATGCTAAGAACCAACCGATAGCGCGCAGCGTCGACCGAATCAGAGCCACTAGGAATGCCGGTACGCGGACGCCAATGAAGAAACCAACGCGGCGCAGCTGGCCGCGCCACGATGGGTCCGGTGCCGAGTCGATGACTGGAGTTGCCACCACCGAGGCTGGTTCGCGGCGGCCGGTGACCAGCGCCGCCAACATCGGGATCAAGGTCAACGAAACGGCGAGCGAGGCGATGAGCGAAAACGACACCGTCAGCGCCTGGTCACGGAAGAGCTGGGCGGCGACACCTTCGAGGAAGATCACCGGTAGGAACACCGCAACCGTCGTCAGGGTCGAAGCGATAACCGCTTGGCCAACTTCGGAGGCCCCGCGACGTGCTGCCTCGAACGCACTGTCGCCTTGCTCATGCCGTTTGTAGATTGATTCCAGCACGACGATGGCATTGTCCACCAGCATACCGACCCCGAGCGCCAAGCCACCGAGGGACATGATGTTGAGCGAGGTGCCGGTGCGATACATCAAGAAGAAGGTGGCGACGATCGACAGTGGAATCGACAGGCCGATGATCAGTGTCGAGCGTGGATCTTTGAGAAACAACAGCAAGATCAGAATGGCGATCAAACCGCCGATGAGCGCGTTGTTCAGCACCTCTTGGATCGACGCCTGAATGAAGTGCGATTGGTCGGTGCCAGAGGCGATCGTGATCCCTTCGGGCAGCTCTTCCTCGATCTTTTCGAGGCGGGAGCGAACCGCTTTGGCTACTTGTACGGTGTTGGCGTCACCCTCTTTGTAAAGCGCCAACTCGACCGCCTCTTTGCCACCGAAACGGGTGACGACCTCGCGCTGGCGATGTCCCCGCTGGACTTCCGCGACATCGGCGAGGGTCACGATGCGGTCGCCAGCACTGAACATCACCGTCTGCAGGATGTCGTCGAGGTTTTCGAACTCGTTACGTGAGCGCACCAGGTAACGGGCCTCGCGCTCGTAAAGACTGCCACCGGCCTGATTGATGTTCTCTTGCGCCAGGCGGTCGCGGACGACGGCGATATCGAGGCCGAGCAGGGCCAACTTTCCTTCGTCGACTTGGACTTGGATCTCTTCCTCGAAACCGCCATTGACTTTGATGGCGGCGACACCATCGGTCGACTCGAGATCCTTCTTCAGCACTTCCTCGCCGAGGTAGCGCAGTTGGTAGAGGTTGTCAGAGCCGCTCAGATAAAGCCGCATGATCGGATCGTTGGCGGGATCGAAGCGCAACAGAATCGGCTTGCTCGATTCCCGAGGTAGGGTGACCAGGTCGAGCTTTTGTCGGACGTCGAGTGCCGCAAAGTCCATGTTGCGGCCCCAGTCGAATTCGAGGGTGACCTGGGACAGGCCCGGGCGAGAGATCGAATTGAGTCGCTGCACGCCGGCGACCACACCAACTGCCTCCTCGATCGGCCGGGTGAGCAGCGCTTCGACTTCGGCCGGTGCAGCGCCCTGAAAGCGGCTTTCGATGGTCAGACTAGGATAGGAAATATCGGGCAGCAGGTTGATCGGCAGGCGGGTGAACGCCACCCCGCCGAACATCGAGACGGCAATCGCCGCCATGGCGACGGTCACCCGACGCTTGAGAGAGAGCTCGATGATTTTCATGGGACCTCCTCAGGAGGTGGCGGCCTTGGCCGTCGCTTGCGGCGCATCGTCGAGCGATGCGGTGGTGGTCGGCTCGGGAATCAGCTTGATTGCCGAACCGTCCTTGAGGCCGCCCTGTCCGGCGATGATGACCGCTTCGCCGGTCGTCAAGCCAGAGGTCGCCTGAATCAGGTCTTCTTCTTCCAAGCCGAGGGTCACCGGGCGCTTTTCGGCCACGCCGTTGTTGGCGACGAAGACATAGGCGGATTGCAGTTCCCGCACCACCGCGTCTCGTGGCATCAACACCGCGTCGGCCACGGTGTCGCGCACGATGTCGATGTGGACAAACGCGCCGGGCCTCACCTTGGCGGGTACTGAACGCGCCTCGATGGTCACCTTGACGGTACCGGTTGCGGTGTCGACCACCGGGCTGATCTGACGGATGCTGCCGGCGAAGTGGATCGTGTTGTCGGCGCGCAAGCTGATGTTCACGCCGCGGCCTTCGTCGAGGGTGAGGACGTCGCGCTCCGGCAGATATATGCGAGCGATCAACGGATCGAAGTCAGCGACGGTGAACAGCTCGTCTCCGGGGCGGACGTGCTGTCCAGGCTGCAACATGCGCTCGGTAATGCGACCGGTGAACGGCGACCGGATCAACGTCTTTTCGTATTGCCATTCGGCTTCTGCTTGTTCTTGGCTGGCAATCTCGAAGTCGAGAGCAATCTTGTCGAACGCGTCGGGGCTGAGCAGTTCTTGCTCCTTGAGACGTTCGGCGCGATCGAAGGCCAAACGGCTAGTCGAAGCCTTGAGCTTGGCCTTTTGGAGTGTAATTTCGCCGTCTTGCCGTGCGAGCTCAGCCAGAACCTGCCCTTTGTTGATGCGATCACCTTCTTCGACGTTCAGCCGATCGACCCGGCCTTCCCATTCGGCCAGAACGCGAACTTCGCTCTCAGGGACCAGATTGGCGGTAGCGGATATGTAGGACGAGATGCGGCCAGTCTCGATCGCCGCTGCTTCCACCGGAATGGGCGCCTTTTCATCCTTGTCCTTTTCATCCTTGTCCTTGGCATCACTGTCCTTGGTATCACTGTCCTGAGCGTCGCTATCGTCGTCACCGTCGCTGGTGCCATCTGCTGTAGCACCATCGTCGGTGGAACTGTTGTTGTCAGCGGTCTCGGCGTTGTCGCCCGTCTGCGTTTCGCTTTTAGCGCTAGCGGCATTGAAGGTATAAAGGCCCAGGAGGGCCGCAATGACCAAGCCCGCGATCAGCGGTACGGCCGGCAGTCTTTTGTTGGAGCTAGAATCGGTCATATCAGTCTCCGGTCGTGACGGGAGCGTAGCCGCTACGAGGGGCGCTGCCGTCTGTGTGCGCGTCTGGTAGTCATACGATCCGGGGTCGTCAATTGTTACGTCTTCTTTGATCACAATTTGTCTTGGTCGTCTTCTGGCGGTCTTGACGATCTGTTGCTCGACTGTGCTCAATCCTTAGACGGTGCAAGGGACGAAGAAGTTCGAGAAATATTTTTTGAGGAAAGTTCGTTATACCGATCAACACGACATCGCCGTTGCAGTCAGAACACTGAAGGCGAGTTGCTGTTGGGAGCGTGATTCTGCGAATTCTGTTGAAAACGCAGAATCTGGAACGGAGTTTGCTTAAATGAAGATGGTGCTTTCGGCAGTGGCGGTTTGGCCCCGATATTCAGGCGCTGGTGCGGGCGGCCGGAACTTTTTGGCAGATCGGCGAGTCGAAACGGCACGGGTGAAGAACAGATGCCTCCCCGCTATCCCGATGTCCAAGTTCGGCTGCGAAGCCGCAATCCCTATGCGCTGGTCAGCGCGGTTAGGCTAGCCTTGCGCCAAGCACGGGTCGACGAGGCCGAAATTTTCCGGTTCACTGCACAAGCCTTCGAAAACGAAGAGCCACATTGCATGCGTGAGGTTTGCCAGAATTGGGCCAGTGTCAGGGTCTCTGTATGATTGGTGGCTCGTGTGTCCACAGAAGCTCGAAGACAGGGCTGTCGAAACATGAGATACTGTGATATCATCTATCTGCTGAGCACGAAGCCGTGTCCAGCGTCTCTCCATCACGGCAAACTGCAAAAAACGGGCATCAGGTCGTCCGCTTGCGGCTGGCGTTTGTAACGAGAGGCTCGAGGAAAGCTTCAATCGAGATCGTCCGGACTTCCATATCTCAAGACAGGACACGTCTCAGACACTCGCCTAGGTCACTTTCGTCCAGATCGTATTCATCCAGATCATATTGTGAGGCGATGCAGCGTCTATAAGCCGTACCTTCTATAAGAAAGGTGCGGAGTGACCTCATTGCGTCGAAAGAGACCGACTTTGAAAGAGATGGGTTGGGCCGCTACTAAAGATCGAGAAGAGCTCTCCCGCACGTCTTGCCGCTAATTAGGAGAATAGATTGGTGACTGCCAAAACAAAGTCCATCGAACAGCGCTACGGCTCGATCAAGCAGCTCATAGAGCTTGGTTTGTCGAAGGGCTATCTGCTGCACGATGAGATTCAAGAGATGTTGCCGGAAGAGGTCGCGGCAACAGCAGCCGATGTTGCGAAAGTTGACGCGCGGCTGCAAGAGCTGACGATCGGTGTGGTCGGACGACCCGAGAGTTATCAGAGCCACGATCTCTTTCAGGAGTCCGTGGACGAGTTGTATGGCGACGATGGCACCGCCGTTGTCCCACAGGTCACTACCGACGAAGATCGCACCCGCGACCCGGTGCGGATGTATCTTCGTGAGATGGCTACCGTGCCGCTGCTCGATCGTGAGGGCGAGGTGGTCATTGCGCAGCGGATCGAGCACGGCGAACGTGCGATCTACGAGTCGTTGTGTGAGAACCCGGTGGTTCTCCAAGAGCTGTTGCGCCTGAACGAAGCTGCCCAGAGCGATCAAAAGTTGATGAAGGATCTGCTGGCCGACGGCTCGGAATCGAATCTGGACGGCCGTGCCCAAGAGAGGATTCGACTGAATCTAAAGGCGTTCGAAGGCATTTCCCAACATGATACGGTGATTCGCGAATTGCGGGAAGAGCAGATCAAACGCGGTGAGAAAGACAGTCGTTACCAAGAGATCGAGCGCGAGATCGAACGTTTGGTGGGCAAAATCGCCAAGGACATCCGGTCGATCGCTTTCAATCTGGAGACCCGCAACCGCCTGGTGGATTTCTTGGAGGATATCGACACTCAGTTCTCGCGTATCGGCTCCAACATTCGGCGATCGCAGAAATCCCTCAATGGCAACGAGACCAATGAGGAACTGGTCGCCCTCTACAAGCGCCGGCTGGCCAAATACCAAGGTGAGTGGCGTGAGTTGGAAGAACGGTACGGTACAACTCAGGAGATAGTGGCGCAAACCGTCAGCAAAATCCGTCAGGGTGAGCGCGATTGTGAGGCGGCCAAACGAGACCTCGCTCTGGCCAACCTCCGGCTGGTGGTGTCGATCGCCAAGAAATACACCAACCGTGGCCTGCAATTCCTGGATTTGATCCAGGAAGGTAACCTGGGTTTGATGCGGGCGATCGAGAAGTTCGAATATCGTCGCGGCTACAAATTCTCGACCTATGCTCACTGGTGGATTCGCCAGGCCATTACTCGCGCCATTGCCGATCAGGCACGGACCATCCGAGTGCCGGTGCACATGATCGAGAACATCAACAAGCTGGCGCGCACCACTCGTGCTTTGGTGCACGAACTTGGACGCGAGCCGACGGCGGAAGAGATCGGTGCCGGTATGGATATGCCGGTCTCCAAGGTGCGCAAGATCATGAAGATTGCGCAGCAGCCGATTTCGTTGGAGACTCCGATCGGCGACGAGGATGACCGTCATCTGAAAGACGCGATTGAAGACAAGAATGCGACCTCGCCAACCGAGTCGGTGATTTCGACCAACCTGCGTGAGAAGACCGGCAACATGTTGCAGATGCTGGCGCCACGTGAAGAGGCCATTTTGCGGATGCGCTTCGGGGTTGGTTATCCGTCGGAGCACACCCTCGAAGAGGTCGGACGTGCTTTCAAGGTAACCCGTGAGCGGATCCGCCAGATCGAGGGAAAAGCGTTGCGTAAGCTGCGTCGTGATGGTGGTATCGCCCAGTTGCGTACCTTCCTCAGCGAGACGGCCTAGCGCGCTGGTCCAGCTAGCGAGAACTCTCGAGGATCGGTGTAGGGGCGCACGGCTGTGCGCCCGTCGCTCCGGGCTTCGAAGATGTGGCACACGGTCGTGCATCCCGTGGGACGGGCGGGGCAAGACAAGTTGCGAGGCAAGGGCGCAAGCGCCAGCATTGAACCATGCTAGAGCTTCGTGACGTCAGCAAACGGTTCGATGCCGCGGGCGCCGGATCTGGTATAACGGCCCTAGACACCGTTAGCCTGACAGTGTCGGCGGGTCGCACGCTGGCACTGTTGGGACCGAGCGGGTGTGGGAAGTCGACGCTGCTACGGCTCATGATCGGGTTGATCGAGCCGGATGAAGGCACGGTGAGCGTCGGCGCACAGGCTGTGACGCCCGACTCGGTGTTGGCCCTGCGTCGTCGAATGGGGTATGTGATTCAGCACGGTGGGCTGTTTCCCCATCTGACGGCACGCGGCAATCTTGCACTCCAAGCAGGTCATTTCGGTTGGACAGCTCAGCGGATCGACGAGCGGATTGCCACCTTGTCGGAAATGACACGTTTCCCTGCCGACGGATTGGAACGTTATCCAGCGCAGTTATCCGGCGGCCAGCGTCAGCGAGTGAGCCTGATGCGGGCCTTGATGCTTGATCCCGACGTCCTGCTGCTCGACGAGCCACTCGGGGCTCTCGATCCGATCAGCCGTTCCGATCTACAACGTGATCTCGAAGCCGTCTTCGAGGCTCTCGGAAAAATGGTTGTGTTGGTCACCCATGACCTCGCCGAAGCCGTTTTTTTCGGCCATCACATCGTGTTGATGCACGAAGGGCGGATCGTTCAACAGGGGAGTTATCGTGACCTCGAGGAGCGTCCGGCGACACCGTTCGTGACCCGGTTCATCACCGCGCAGCGCTCATTGCACGCCGGTCTTGGCGAGACACGTCCCGTCGACACTCGTCCTGGCGACACACAGTCCGGTGGCAGACCTCGCGGGGAGAACACGTGAGGTGGCTCGGACCGATCATGGGTCTCTTGCTGGCGTTCGACGCCAGCGCCGACGAGGTTAAGATCGGCTCGAAGAAGTTCACCGAGTCAGTTGTGTTGGGAGAAGCGCTTGCACATCTAGTGCGGGATAGCGGTGTCGAGGCGGTGCATCGTCGCGAGCTCGGTGGCACCCGAATCTTGTGGAATGCCCTGGTGACAGGGGAGATCGACGCCTACGTGGAGTACACCGGGACCCTCACCCACGAAATTTTCGCCGGTCGTGATGTTCACGGTGACGCGGCGATTCAGCAAGCTGCGGCGGAGTCGGGAATTGCCATCAGCCAGCCACTGGGCTTCAATAACACCTACGCGATCGGCATGCGAGAGGCGGTGGCGGCGGAGCTTGGCATCGATCGGATCTCACAGCTGCGTGCTCACCCCGACTTGAAGTTTGGCTTCAACAACGAATTTATGGATCGCGGTGACGGCTGGACCAGCTTGCGGGATCATTACCGGTTGCCGCAGCGTGAGGTTCGAGGCATCGACCACGATTTGGCCTATCGCGGACTGGAGAGTGGCACCATCCAGGCCACCGATCTCTATTCGACCGACGCCGAAATTGCCTACTACGGTTTGCGAGTGTTGGTCGACGACGAACAACACTTCCCCGAATATCGTGCCCTGATCCTCTATCGGCAGGATCTCGAGCGGCGACTGCCGGCGGCGGTAGCGTCGATCAAACGACTGCAAGGACAGATCGCCGAGCCCGACATGGTGGCACTGAACGCCCGAGCACGACTCGATCGGGTGCCCGAGGGCCAAGTGGCGGCGGACTTCCTGGCTGAGTTGTTGGCGTTCACCGCCGATGTCGTGGTCGAGACCGCCGTGCAACGGCTGATTCGACACACCGGCGAGCACATGTTCTTGGTTGGGGTTTCATTGCTATTGGCAATTCTGGTGGCGGTACCGAGCGGCATCGCAGCTGCTAGGTATGCCCGGCTGGGCCAAGGGATTTTGGCGCTGGTGGGCATCTTGCAAACGATTCCTTCGCTTGCGTTGTTAGTGTTTATGATTCCTCTGCTTGGCATCGGTGCGCCGCCAGCTCTGGCTGCCCTGTTTCTCTACAGTCTGCTGCCAATCGTGCGCAATACCCATGCTGGCCTTACCGGCATCCCGCTCGAGCTACGGGAGTCGGCCGAGGCCCTTGGACTGCCAGCCATGGCGCGGTTGCGTCGGGTCGAGCTACCGCTGGCTTCCCCTGCGATCCTGGCTGGTATCAAGACGTCGGCGGTGATCAATGTAGGAACGGCGACCCTCGGTGCTCTCATTGGGGCGGGGGGATATGGCCAGCCGATTCTCACCGGCATTCGATTGGACGATGTCGGATTGATCCTCGAGGGTGCCGTGCCTGCAGCCGCACTAGCGTTGATAGTACAAGGGGCTTTCGAGCTGGTGGAACGGGTGGTAGTCCCGAAGGGGCTGCGGTTGACATCGGACGCTGCTGGCGTTCGGTAGAGATTGAACGATGCGAATCGTCCACACCAGTGATTGGCACGCGGGAAAAGCGTGGAAAGGCAAGACGCGCCTGCCGGAACTGGCTGAAGTCTTGGACGGTCTGGCTGACTACATCGAACAGAAGGCTGTCGATTTGGTGCTGATGAGCGGTGATGTATTCGATACTGGAGCACCTTCGGCAGATGCCGAACAAGTGGTCTTCCGGTTCTTCAAGCGCATCGGAGGTGCCGGTACCCAAAGTGTCGTGATCGCCGGCAATCATGACAGTCCGCGACGGTTTGATGCCTGGGGGATCCTCACCGAACTGGTGGGTTGCCACGTCGTGTCGCGGCCGCGGCCGCCGGAGGAAGGTGGCGTGTTGGATCTGCAGGTGGCGTCGGGCGAGCGGGCGATCGTCGCGGCGGTGCCGTTTGCCAACGTCCGCTCACTGGTGGCAGCAGCGGAGCTGGCGAGTGATGACATCCAGGCCCGTCTGACGTATGGTGATCAGATGCGTCGTCTGTTTGATCGTGCCGCCCAGGCCTTTCGACCCGATGCGGTTAACCTGTTGATGGCCCACACCTTTGTCGACGGCGCGTTGGTCTCGGGCTCCGAGCGCAAGGTCCACATCGGTCGAGAATGGGCGGTACACGGGGCTCAGCTACCTGACTTGGCGCATTATGTTGCCCTTGGTCATGTGCATAAGCCGCAGACCGTGCATGGCTTCGGCTGTCCAGCGGTCTACGCTGGCTCGGCGCTGCAACTGGATTTTGGGGAAGCGGGGGATGAGAAGTCCTTTGTTGTGATCGAGGCCAAGGCGGGGCGACCAGCGCAGGCGCGCCAGGTGCCTTATCAGGGAGGCAAACCTTTAGTCGATCTCCGGGCCACTCTCGACCAGATCGAAGCGGAGGTGGAGTCCCTGCGCGACGCCGGCTGGTTGCGGGTGACGGTTCCTGCATCGGGGCCAGCGAGTCGTCTAGATCGGGATCTCAACAGTCGGGTACGACGGTTGTTGCCTAATGCCGTAGTGGTCAAAGTGGATGTCCCCGTGGCCGAGATCGAGGACCAATCACCGTTGCCGTCGCCGCAGGCTGCGGCTGCCGATCTCTACTTGGACTACTTCGAACGCCAGCACCAGCGGACCCCAGAGCCATCCCTACTCGACGCCTTCCAACGTCTCTATGAGCGAGCCGGAGGTGCCGAGCCCGACCCGACTGAACCTGATCTGACTGAACCCGGTCCGACGGAACCCGGCCCGACGGACAGAAACTCGGCTGCCCGAGAGATCTGACGATGCGACCCGTCCGCTTGAGTCTCGAGGGGTTCACCTGCTTCGGTGAGGCACAACCAGCCCTGGATCTGCAGGGGCTCGACCTAGTGGCGATTTCCGGAGCAACCGGTGCCGGGAAATCGAGCTTGCTCGATGCGATGATCTTCGCCTTGTTCGGCAAGGTGCCGCGGATGGGAAGACACGGTGTCAGCGAGCTGATTACTCTGGGGCAGGACCGGATGTCAGTGCGTTTCGATTTTGAGCTCGGCGACTCGATTTATCGGGTTGCTCGTGTTGTCCACCGCAGGCGGGCCACCCAGGCGATCTTGGAGCGGCGCCCCCGCACCAGCCGGTCCGAAGACACATCCAGTCCACTAACCAGTCCCCCTACCGAATTCAGCCCAATGGCCGACGGCGTGAAGAACGTGCGGCGTGAAATCGAGGGGTTGTTGGGGTTCGACTACGAGACTTTCATCCGGGCCGTGATTTTACCGCAGGGGGAGTTTGCTGCGTTTCTCAAGAGCGAACCAAGCAAACGTCGTCAGATCCTGCGAGATCTGTTGCGACTCCATGTCTACGAGGAGATGCGGCGCACGGCACTCGCCGACCAAAAGACACTGGAAGCTCGCATCAACAGTGATGTCCGGCGACTCGATGAGGATTTCGGAGGAGTGACGTCCGGCGAGCTGGAGGCGCGTCGAAGTCGGGTTGATGAGCTCCAACAAGCGGTGACGGTAGCGGAAACTGAGGTGACAAAGCAGCGGCGTTGGTTGGCCGAGACTCGGCGGCAGCGTGAGTTGTGCCGTGAATTGGAGGAGAAACGGAGCCTGTTGGCCAACCTCAGCCAGCGTCGTGGTGAGATCGAACGGTTCGAGGCTCAGGTGGAAGCCGCACGGCGGGCGGCACCAACGATCCCACACTTCGAGATGTTGGCCGAGCGGATCGCCGAAGCGGCTGATCTTCGGCGGGTCGTCGAGCGTGAACACGTGAGCTTGGCGACTGCCGAAGCCGAGCTTGCGACGGCTCGTCAAACTTTGGAGTTGGAGCAGGTCGGAAGTCTCGAGATACCGCAGCTTCGGCGGCGCACGGAAGCCCTTAGTCGCGTTAGTGAGCTGCTGACACCGGCCCGTAAAGCTAAACAACGATGCCAGGAACTAGACGACAAGCAGCGCTCGTTGAGCGAGCGGTTGGCGGTCTGGACCGACCAGGCCCGGAACACTGAACAACAGTGTCAGGATTTGAGCGAGCGGGTGACCGCGTCGTCTCGTGACCTGGTGGCGACGGGCTACGACACCGTGCGCGATCAACGCCTCGACGCCATGCGCGACCCGGCCCTGCGTCTCGTCGAGCGCCGTCGAGAATCCAGTCGGGCGCAATCAGAGCTACGGCAGACAACCGAACGACGAGATGCCGCGGATCGTGCGTTGCTAGCTTGCGATGCTGCGGTTCGGTCCGCTCGTCAGCATTTGGAGGCGGCATCCGAGCTTCGCCACCGTGCTGAATTGGCCTGGAAACAGGCAGAACATCAACATCACGTCGCCTCGCTGCGCCATAGTTTGGCCGTTGGAGAGCCGTGCCCGGTGTGTGAACAGTCGGTTGTGGAACTGCCTACCGCTTCGGCTTCAGGTGAGCTTGGCAATCTCGACACAGCCCTCGAGCAAGCACGCCAGGGCGAAGATGCGGCACGTCGGGCGCTCGAGACCGAGGAGCGTCGATTGGCGGTCAGCAGCAGTGAGCTGAAAGCGGCGAAACTTCGGTTCGACGAGGCAGCTGGCCGTGCTGATGAGTTGACGGCAGAGGTCAAGCGGGCGCGAGCCGAGCTCGAACGTCAAATGACGGGCCTTGGGGACCATGGGGCACCGGCGGGGCGACAGTCTTCTGCTTCGGCAGAGACGTTCGATGAAGAGGCGCTACCTGAAGATGCTGTTCTGGCCGAAGTTGAGGGGATCAACGCACAACGTGCCGCTCATACAGCCGCCGGAGAGGTCTTGCAGCGGCTCGAAAGCCAGCTGCAAGACACCGAACGAGAGCGTGATCAGCAGGCCACCGAAGCAGAGCGACTGACGCTCAGGCAACAAGAGTTGGAAGCTGATCTCCAGACGGCACGAGCCGAGCTGACGAGTTACACGCAGCAGATCCGGCAGGTGACGGAGGCTGAGGATCCGGCAGCCGAGCGTCGCGAAGTTGAGCGCCAGATCGCCCAATTGGAGGATGGAGCACAACGGGCAGCGGTGGCAGAGCGAGAGTTGGCGATGCGACAACAGCTTGCTGCCGCGGCGGCGGAAAAAGCCCAGAAGTTGGCTGAAGTGGCATTGGCTAAGGTGGAAACGGTGCGCCATGCGGCTCTGAAATCCGCGACGGATGGTGGCTTTGGCGATGAGGCAGCAGTGCGTTCGGCGGCCTTGGATATCGAAGAACAGCAGCGTCTGGACCACGAGATAGAGTCCTACCACCGGCATTTTCACCCGTTGCAACAGCGGGTTGACGAGCTCGAGGCAGACATTGATGGCAAGTGGGTGCACGCCGTCGATATTGGCGAGCAGGAGACGGTGGTGGCCGCTGCCGAGACCGAGGAACGTACACTCCGGGAGCAATCCGCGTCATTGGCCGGTTCCCTCGGGGAACTCGAACGCCGGGTGGCTCTACGCGCCGAGATCGAAGCTGGGCTGACGACTCAGCGGGCCGATCAGCAACGGATGGCGCAACTGGCGCGGGATCTACAGAGCGATAAATTCCAAGCCTACCTGCTCGAGAAGACCTTTCAGGACTTGGTGCACGGTGCTTCGTTGCGGCTGATGGAGCTCAGTCAGCAGCGTTATGCGCTGCACTTCGATCAGGATAGTTTCCACGTCATCGATCACGACCACGCTAGTCAGCTTCGCAGTGCCGACACCTTGAGTGGCGGCGAAACCTTCCTGGCGTCGATTGCTCTGGCGCTCGAACTCAGCGAGCAGATCCAGCGGCAAGCTGGAGCCGTTACCCTCGACAGCATTTTTATCGACGAGGGCTTTGGCAGTCTCGATCCCGAAACCTTGGAGACCGTGGCCAGCGCAATCGAGAGCCTGCCCACCGGCGGCCGCATGGTCGGGCTGATCACGCACTTGCCCGAGTTGACCCGACGCCTTCGATATCGGATTCTGGTGGAAAAAAACGCTTCCGGGTCACGTTATCGAGTGGAAGAAGGATAGCGTCCGACCCGTACCCAGTTCGTGGGTTGGAATCACGGTCCATAATACAATGGTGGCGAAGGACGAGTAAGCGTCTGAAAGAGGACCGTCCAATGAAATCAAGATCGACGTGTCTGCTGACGGCAGTCCTGCTGGGCACGATGGGAAGCTCAGCCATGGCAGAGTCAGAGCCTTTTCTCCATGACACTTGGACGCGAGTCCTGCAGCGTTTCGTCGACGACCAGGGGCAAGTCGATTATGTTGCTCTAGCTGCCGACCGCAGTGAGTTTGATGTGTATGTGCGGTCGGTCGAAGCGGTCAGTCCACGTTCACATCCGCAACGTTTCCCGGCCCGCGAAGACGCCTTGGCGTTTTACTTGAACGCTTACAACGCATTGGTCTTCCAGGGTGTTTTGGAGAGAGGGCCGGAGAAGAAGAGTGTGTGGCGAGGCTTGGTCTCGGGTTATAGCTTCTTCGTCGGCATGAAGGTCACAGTTGGTGGCGAGAAGATGAGTCTGAAAGCGTTGGAAGACGATATCGTACGAGGTGAGTTCGACGATCCACGGATCCATGCCGCCCTCAATTGTGCGTCGATTGGCTGTCCGCGCTTGCCGCGTCACGCTTTCCAGCCAGCAACCCTCGAGGCTGAACTTGACGCTGCGATGACCGAATTCGTCAACGATCCCCGGCATATCCAGATCGACGCCGCCAGCGGCAAGGTTCGGTTGTCGAAGATTTTCGACTGGTTCTCGTCGGACTTCCTCGACGAAGAGAAACGGCTGGGTCGCGCGAGTTCTAACCTAGTCGACTATGTCAACCGTTATCGGCCTTCGGCAGGGCAGATTCCCAGCGACTACACGGTCGGGTTCTTGCCCTACGACAAAGGGATAAACCAGCAGTAGGGTTCATGGCTGACGGCAAACGCAAAAACTTTCGCCTCGATCATCTTCGCGACAAGCTTGGGGATCTTTACGAATTCGAGGCCATGCTCGGCCGCGGTGCTTTCGCCACCGTTTATCTGGTGCGCAACCTGAGGCTCGACCGATACGAGGCGTTGAAGGTCCTCGCCGAGGCTTACGATGAAGATACAGCCTTCACCAAACGCTTCATCAATGAAGCCAAGCTGGTGGCATCCCTCGACCATCCGAACATCGTCAAGGTGTATGACTTTGGCGAGATTGACGGCATCGTCTGGTTTTCGATGCAATACGTCGACGGTCCAACCTTGCGCTCCGAGCTCAAGGCCCAAGTTCAGTTGAGTCCGGCGTCGGTAGTCGGGTTGTGTATTCCGCTACTCGATGCCCTCGACTTTAGTCACGCTCGAGGCACAATCCATCGCGATATCAAGCCGAGCAATGTTTTGTTGGACGCCCGCGGCAACCCCTTTCTGATGGACTTCGGTATCGCCAAGTCCACCAACATGGCGCTGAAGACCATGACCGGCAGGATTCTCGGTACGCCAGCATACATTTCTCCAGAACAAGTCCAGGGCCAAGCGGTTGATGGCAGAGCTGACATCTACTCGCTGGGTGCGGCGATGTACGAAATGCTGACGGGTCGGCCACCGTTCGAGGGCGACGATCCTCTC
Source organism: Acidobacteriota bacterium (assembly GCA_029263395.1). Lineage (GTDB taxonomy): Bacteria > Acidobacteriota > Thermoanaerobaculia > Multivoradales > J023 > JAAELT01. The sequence goes on from JAJCXO010000176.1 coordinate 130,282, forward strand.
CAGGTCATCGTCCAACGTCTGCACGAAGATCCTCGTCCGCTCTCGATCCACCGTTCCGGAATCGACGAAGAGCTCGAGTCGATTGTCATGCGGGCCCTCGCCAAGGAGGCTGAGCATCGATTCACTTCCGCCGGGGCGATGCGTCAAGAATTGATCGACTATTGGGCCGAGGAAGGTAATCCCGACGGGTTTGTCCTCCGGGCGACGGCCCCAAAGTTGGTGCAGCTCGAGGAGCAGTCGACTACGACCAACCTGGATCTGAGGAGAGCACAAGGTGCTGATCAGAAGACGGTTGTCATGTCCACGGCGGATGCAACCATGGCCAGTGGCGAGCTGCGTCGGCGCTCGATTGGGTGGGCCATGGCGGCGTTAGCAGCGTTTCTGCTGTCCGTCGTGATTCTGCGTTTTCTGATGACCGACAACGCTACCCATGAGGCGGTGGCGGAAGCGGCGACGACGGAATTAGTGACGCCTGAAGATGAGACCTCCGAAGAGGTGACGCTTGAAGACGTGATCCCAGCTGCCGCAACCGAAGATGAGATTGGCAAGGAGTTCTCAGAGGAGGCCGAGAACGACCTACCGTCGGGAGAGACTGATACTCGAGGTCCTTCAAAGACGACGACAGCGGCGACGGTCGTCCACGAACCAGCAGCTGCTGAGCTTCAGAAATCGAAGACGCCCGAGGCCGGGGCGTTGCGATCTGCCGTCCCCCAGCCGGTGGTTCGACGCGCGGTGGTTGCGCCAAAAATTCTCCATCAGCCGCCGGCAACGTTGCCTCCGGAGCTGACCGCACGCTGCGCTGGTCAAGCGGTGATCGTTTCGCTCAAGATCGGCGAAACCGGTGAAGTACAGTCTTCACGGGTTCTGCAATCGAAGGTGAAGGCTTGTGATGTTGTGGCGCTCACGGCCGCCCGTAGCTATCGTTTCGATCCCGGCAAAGACGCCGAAGGGCTGCCGGTGGCGGCTTCGGCGACGGTCAACATCAGATTCGGAGAGGTGAACGAATGATTCGATATGTCAGCCCGCTCGGGGCTTTGCTCAGCTTAGTTGCACTCAGCTTGATGTTGCTCCATGGCTGTGCTTCGACCCCACAACAGCCGACGGCCAGAATTACCGCTGAGATTGTCTCGTCGCCCGAAGGGGTTGAGATGAGTTATCGCGGTGAAGCGATCGGCATGGCACCCCTCGAGCTCGAGCTCGACAGCCTCGATGAGGCGATCGAACTGGCTACGATGCAAGACGAGCCGCCGATCATCGAACGTCGGATCAAGGTCCTCGGACCGGATCGGATTCAAGTCACGATCCGGCTTGGGCGGGAGCCATCACCCCTGGCCAAGGCTCTCGGGCTGACCAAGGTCGTGGTGTTCGACTACGACTCATTGATCACGTTCGATACGGACAGTTACACTTTGCGGGAGAATCTGCGACCGGTGCTGCAGCATCAAGCCCAACTGCTCGATTCACATTTTGAAGGGCTCGATGTTTACGTCTGTGGTCATACCGATTCGACCGGTGGTGAGGAGCATAATCAGATCTTGTCGGTCCGCCGTGCCCAAGCCGTCGCCGACTATTTGATCGCCCAGGGGCTGAGCGGGGAGCGCATCCGGGTGCAGGGTTTCGGTAAAGACTATCCGCTGGCCGTCAACTCTACCCGAGCTGGTCGCGCCGCCAATCGACGGACCGAGATCGTCCTGCCGGATTGAGCCCGGGTTGTGAGATCGGTCGGGCGGACCACAGCGTGAAGCGTGGAATCACCTGTGCGGTTATTGCGCTGACAGCGGCCAAGTTGTGGGTTGCTGGCAGTCTCGGCTTGTTTGGCGACGAAGCCTTCTATTGGCAGTGTGGCCAGCGGCTCGCCCTCGCCTACACCGACCATCCTCCGCTGACCGCCATCTTGGTCCGTCTCGGCACCGAGGTCATGGGTTGGTTCGGTTCGAACAACACTTTGTTCGGCGTCCGTCTACTGTTCTTGGTCTTTGGGGCAGTTTTCCCAGTGGTGGTCTTCCATCTAGCGCGTCCCCTCGTTGGTGACCGCGATGCTTGGTGGACAACAGCTTTGACCGTGGTGATACCAGCGGTAGCGCATCTTGGGCTACTCGCCATACCCGATGGTCCGATGTTGCTGCTGACAGCGTTGTTCCTGCTCGGCTTCGAGCGAGCCACCCGATCGCGAGAGAGCCGATGGTGGCTAGTGTCAGGGGTGGTCGGCGGATTGGGCTTGGTGACACATTATCGGTTTGCTCTGGTTATCACTGCGGCGCTGTTCTATCTCGTCGCGACGCCCCGGGGTCGCAGCCTGTGGCGTCGTCCAGGAGTCTGGGGGATGTTCTTGGGGTGGGGCCTAGGATCGGTACCGGCGGTGATCTACAACCTGCAGCATGGGTTTACCCCGTTGCGTTATTACCTAGAGGGCCGCCACGGGACCCATGTGCAAGCCAACGCCTTGCTCGAACACATCGCCGGGCAGGCCCTGTTGGTGACACCGTTGCTTTATATCGCCATGATCGCGGTGTTGGTTCGCACCACTCGACTTGCGTTGGCGGGCGACGACCGTGCTGTGCTGTTGGCGGCTTTTGTCTGGATCCACCTCGGACTCTTTTTCCTCGCCAGCCCCTTCGAAACCAGCGGTGCTTCCACTATCCATTGGCCGGTGCCGGGTTATCTGGCCCTGCTGCCATGGTTGCCGTCGACCCTTCGTGGTTTTGGTGCAGGCGGGGCGTCTTGGCGACCGGTTGCGGCGATGGCAGCACCGGCTCTCGGTGGGCTGTTGATGGGTTTGATACTGCTCGAGCTCGGGACGGGGTGGCTGCGCTTGCCAGGGGTCCGTGAGCCGTTTGTTGGTTGCTCGGAGGTTGTCGCCCGTTCGCGGGGCTATCTGTCGCAATTACAACCCTCAGCAGATGGACGGCGGATTGTTGTCGCCGACAATTACAAACTGGCGGCTCATCTCGAGATCGGATTGCACAAGACGGCGGATATCTTCGTCCTGGATCACCATAAAAACCGGCAACACGGCCGTGCGCCGCAACTGGTGATTTGGGGGATCGACGAAAAAGGCCTCCAGCGACAAACCGCGCAGGAGGCTTTGATCATCATAGAAGTGACCCAGATCGTTACCGGAACCCACGATACCTGGGTCACACATGCCAGCTCTTTCTTCACACGCTTCGAACACCTCGGTGAGTTGCGGGTCGACAGCCCGGGCAAACGGAAGAAAGAAAAAATCTTTTGGTTCTATCGCGGCACAGTACGTTGATACTGAATCGCTTCGTACCTGCCAACTACTGCAACTTGAAGTGCACCGTCAGATTAAAATAAACATCGACGGGTTTGCCACGCAGAGTGGCGGGATGGAACTTCCACTGTTTCATCACCTTGAGGGTTTCTTCACTCAAACCCATTGGTAAACCTTTCAAGATTTTGACGCTGACGACGTCACCGTTGCGGTCGACGATGGCTTCTGCGATCACCGAGCCTTGGATACGTGCCCGCCGTGCGACCTCGGTGTAATTGGGCTGCGGTGCGTGGATTTTTTCTGGCTTCCGAACTTCACCGGTGACCAGGATGGGGCCAGGTGGTGCTGGCGGTGCGGGTGGCGCATCCGGGATCGGCAAGAAGTCCTCGTCGATATCCGGTAAATCGATCTCTGGCTCGGGAGCATCGAGGCGGATCGGCTCAGGTGCATCCGGGGTCGGGTCGGGTATCGGGACCCTCTTGACTTGTTTAGGTGGAATTCGTTGCTTCTCGACCTTTGGGGGTTGATATTTGATGGGTTGGACCATGAACACCGCTTTTTCTGGCGGCTCTTCGGCGACAGGGTCCTGGACGAAGTTTGGAAAATTGATCAATAACAAGACGGCGTGAAGGCCAATGGCGGCCCATAGAGAAACCTTTAATATCTTGTTGTCTTCAGCGTCTTCCAACAGGAACGTTGAGAATTCCCCACCTTCAGCTTGGGTGTCTGGAGCATTCGCTTGTGGGCGAGGCTTGTCTTTCGATTGCATTGCGGTTCCTCCGATCTTGTGTTCGAGGTCCGCGAGTAAAGAGCTCTTGACCAGCGCGGTGACTTACTGAGGGGTTCGACTCGCGTTCCCTATCGCAAGTTCCCACTCCTCCAGCTTGATTTCGAGTTGTTCAGGTTTTAATCGTTGGCGATGGTCGGCGACGAGTCGTGCGACGGTCTCGGGATCTGTGCGGTAGGCCTCCGCCAAGATGCGTTCGGCCTGTTCGCGGTTGCCGCGTTCGGCAATTGCAAAAGCCTGGGCACAGTCCAACAGGATCGACTGAAAGCCGGCTTCCTGGGCTCGGTTGATCTTGCTCTCTGCCTGATCCAATAACCCAGCGCGCAACTCGAGGAGGGCGGCATTGATCAGCGCGGGAGCATAATTGGACGCAACTTTCAGTGCGCTCGCATAATAGAAGTAGGCGAGGGCAGGTCGCGTCCGACGTTCGATGACGATACCGAGGTTGTTGAGGATGCGTGGCTCGTTGGGGGAGAGCCTGGCGGCGACCTGATAATGCTGGTACGCCTGGCCATCGTCGCCTACCGCCAGCATGATGTTGCCGAGGTGAAAGCGAGCCGCAGGGGATGTTGCATCGAGGGCAACGCTGTGCTCGGCGTCTGCCCGCGCCGCGTCGACCTGGCCTTTCTCCATGTGCGCCAGCGAACGGAAGAAGAAGTCGCGAGCGAAGTTGGGGGGCTCGATGTGCAGCCAGTTGACGAGGGAGACCACCGCCACGGCAGAGACGATGAGGACGCCACCGATCACGTCTTTCGACGAGCGCCGCCTCAAAGCGTCGAACAACGCCAGCATGCCGCCAGCAGCGAGGACGGCGACAATTGGCCACATCGGAATCCGATACCGACTGTTGACGAAAAACAGCACGACGCCGATGCTCTGCAGCACAATTAGGGCGGTCATCCAAAACAGGATACGTCGGCGTCCGTGAACCCAGGCGTGCCACCAGCCGAGGACACCGAAGCTCAGCAGCAACCACCAGCGCACCGGCAACAGTTTGATCAGAGAGGATTCGTGTTGACGGATGAAGTCATAACTCTTGTTGTTGGGAATCTCGTGGTTCCAGGTCAGAAACAACACCTTGCGGCCTAGTAGCGCCAGCCATCTGCCGGGATCGTCGAGAATGTCTTCTAGCGTCCGACCCAGCCAGAATCGCGAGATCTCACCAGCGAGGTCGACGCTGGATGGGTCAGCGTCTGGGTTCGAGATACCGTCCGCATCTGAGATGCTATCGCCGAGTTCCTCACGATAAAGTTGCTCGGCGAACACCTGGACCGAGTCTCGGTATTCGTCGCCATAGGTCACTCGGCGGTCCTGGCGCGGGATCATGCCGTCAGCGCCGGCTTTGTTTCCGAGATAAAAGTTGACGCCGCCCGATCCGCTGAGCAGCTGGAACTTGCCGATGAGTCCGTATTGGATCGAGCCGAACAGCGTCAGCACGAAAATTGCGCCGCCGAGGGCTGACGCCGCCAGCGCCACACGACGCCTTCGGTCAACCCGGCTGCATAATAGGGCCGCCACGGGAAACGCCGCCAAGAAGAGCAGTGCATTGGGGCGAGCTTGAGCGGCAAGGCCGGCCCACATGCCAGCCATGGCCCACCATTTCAGGGCATGGGGAGCTTGCGGCCCGGCAAGGCTCGCGAGCCACACCAAAGCCGTGGTCAGAAAGGTAAACAGGCTGGTGATCAGCAGTTCACCCTCGAAGTACAAGGGTGGGCCTGCCAAGACATAAAGGGCACCCGCCAGGGCGCCGGCACTCGGCCGATCGAATAGGCGGATGGCGAGATCCGCGACCAGCACCGCCGTCACCACCCCGAGCAAATGTTGAGCGGTGAGCGCCAAGACATAGCCCCAGCCGTCGACCAGCCACTCCCACAGGGCCAAGAAGAGGGGGTAAAGCCAGGGGCGAAAGCCCGGGTTGAGCTGTGCGACGTCCCGCCCAGCAACCAGGGCTCGGGCGAGCGCTTGGTAGAACTTCTCGTCCAGGATCGGCACGCCGAAAAACGCCGAGGTTGCGTGCCGACTCATGTAGAACAAGCGGACGAGCAACGCGCTGGCGCCAACCCAGAAGAGCACCCGGGAGGTCGCAGCAGGTCGTCTCGAGATTAGGGAGGTGAGCACGGCAGGATTCAGCGCGAGGGCAGGCAGCGTGTTGCAGAGACTATCAGAGCCTGTTTTGGTGACGAGTGGGATAACCTTCCCGAATGTTTTGGCGACAAATGATGCCTGGCCTGATCTGGCTGCGGATCTCCCTACCGATTTTCTTGCTGATCTCCCCACCGGCAGTGGCTGACGAGACCGACGCCCCCGACGCTGGGCAGACCGTTCGCTGGCTGCGGGAATATATCCAGATCGACACCACCAATCCGCCGGGCAACGAGCAGGAGGCGACGGCGTTCCTGGCGTCGATCCTCGAAGCCGAAGGGATCGCCAGCCAGACGTTGACTAGCCCCGAGGGCCGGGCCAGTCTCTACGCCCGATTGCCAGCAACAACAGACCCTGCCAACTCAGACCCTGCCAACTCAGACCCTCGCCCAACCCTGGTCTTGATGCACCATATCGATGTGGTACCAGCAGGGGACGGCTGGCAGGTCGAGCCGTTCTCCGGGAGACCCCACCAAGACAAAATCTGGGGACGCGGAGCACTCGACGTCAAGGGGTTGGGGATCGCTCAGCTGGCAGCCTTGATCGGTCTGAAACGTAGCCCAGGTGCCCGCCAGCGTGATGTTGTTTTCCTGGCGGTGGCGGACGAGGAGAACGGGGGCGGACAAGGCGCAGCGTGGTTGGTAGAGGCGCATCCTGAGCTGTTCGACGGCGTCGAAGCGGTGCTCAACGAAGGGGGCTCCAATCGGGTGTTGCAAGACCGAGTGGTGTGGTGGGGCATCGAAGTCACTCAGAAGCGGCCGCTGTGGCTCGAGGTTACCGCTGACGGTCGCGGCGGACACGCCTCGGGATTTAATCCGTCGAGCGCCACCCATCGGCTGATCCAGGGGCTGGCGCGAGTCATCGAGCGTCCGCAGCGTCTGCGAGCCAACCCCGCCGCTCGGATCTACCTCGGGGCCCTCGCCGAGCTCGAAGGTGGATCCAGCGTCGATTTCATGCGTCAACTCGACAGCGGGGGTGATCTGACCGATGTACCGATGGCGCCGGGGCTGTCGATCTATTTTCAAGACAGCCTCCAGGTCACCGCGATCGACAATGGGGAAGGTACCAATGTGGTCTCACCGCAGGCCCGTGCCGCGATCGACATTCGCCTCTTGCCGGATACCGACAGTGAAGCCTTCCTGGCCGAGATCCGCGAGCTGTTGGGGGACGGGCTCGAAGTCGAGGTAGTGCTCGAGTCTCCTCCGGCTGCGGCATCACCCATCGATCAGCCGTTCTTTCGTTTACTCGAGGAGGTGCTCGCCGTACGTGCGCCGGTGGTCCCGAGTTTTCTCACCGGCACCACCGACTCGCGCTTCTTTCGCCAGCGCGGTATCCCGGCGTACGGCTTTTCACCGTTTGCCATCAACGCCGAGGATCTGCGCGGCATTCACGCCCGTGACGAAGCCGTACCGGTCGACGCCTTCCTGCGCGGCATCGAGACCATGCACCGAATCCTGCGCCTCTATGTGGCGGACTAGCAACCTGCGAGCACGGCAACTTGGCAACCGAAGCGGCCCCAGCTTCGGACTTTCCCAGGCGTACGCCACCTGTCGCAAGTCGACAACCAAGATTCACCAAGAAAGAGCATCCGAGTTGTAAGGATCTCGATGCGCGACGTTTCGGCCTGCCGCTCAACAATGTATGAGGCCCTTGGTTGTCAAAGGCAAGCCGATCCTTTGCAGATCTGAGATCCGTATGTGACCGGAAAATGATCGAATGAGAGGAACAGGATCTGCTTGATCTACTGATCGGCGCGACAGGTCGCCTGCGCCGAGCACGTATTCAGGCTCCGCCCAGGGCAGGAGGTGCCAGCCACCCCGATCAGCATGGATGGCTTCTGCGAGACCAATCCAAGCGTTGACCTGTTGTGTGGGTCAATCAAGTCTCAGCTTGCAACATGGCACGGTCGAGTAATTCCGTCAGCCCCATCACCACTGCTGCCTCATGCAGATAGTCCTGCTGCAAGCGAGCACCTTGGACTTTGATGACCCCGAGTACATCGTCCCATTGTCGTTCGGAGATCTCGTTGCCCAGGCGATACCAGTCGAGCTTCTGAAGGATGATATCTTCGGCGCTTGCAACGACTAGGGTCTGTTCAGGCTCCCCACCGAGGCTGATCGTCTGTTTACGACTCATCTCTTGCCCCGAGATTGAATCCCCTTTGGCCACGAAGACATCAAGCTTGAACATGGTCTTCAAGTCGATGATGTTGAACATCGTTCGTGTTCTGATGGCATCGCGGATCATACCTGCGTCGATGTAGAAATCGTCGCAGAAAGCCTCGACGAGCGGCGCGATGTGCCTCTGTTCGAGCCGAGCGACGAGGTCAGCATCTCGAGTAGCACGAGGAATGCCATGGAGGGAGCTGGCCAGCGAACCGCCAACAAGATAGTCGATGCCGAGACTCTCGAGTACAGCAGTAGCTTTCAATGTGACCTCGAGAACCTCCCCAAGCGGCATCAGAAACCCTTGATCCCAGGATCCCAGTCAAAGACACAACGCATGGTCTCTGCACTCAGATGCAAAGAAGCAAGCCTGAGAACAAGCTCCCGGCGGGAAATCTCGTCGCCATATTGAGACTTGATTCTGGCGCTCGCCAATTCGTCCAAGGCGCGGTTGAGAGCAACAACCTTTAGCAGTCTCTGGACCGGCTTCATGGAGCGGTATCCCTCAATGAGGAACTGCTCAATATGCGGAGGGGTGTCGGACGGGACAGGCGGCATAATAGGGACAGGTTATCAAACTCCGTGTCTCTCTATTGAGACGGATTTTTCCTTGACTCGCGCGAAGACCGCGTTCAATGGTTGCTCGGGTCATGGTCTCCAACCTTCCAAGGGACCGCTCACCAGCTCAAGGATACCAGAGCACAGGAGCGACCACGATCGTGCCGCCCCACTGCCCTCAGGCGCCCCGCCTGCCTCCTCACGGAACGAGTCGAATGTGATGCAGATGCTGGCGGTCGCTGCCGCCAGGGGTGATGCCGCTCTCGTAGTAGCGCAGCTCGATTGCGATCACCTCGTCGACCAGGGCGCTCGAGCCAGGTAGGTTGAGGGTGGTGATCGTGCCGCTTTTGGTGCCCAGGCTGGTGCGTCCGCTGGTGGCGTCGACGACGAAGCACTCGTAGGAGAGGTTGGCGGCGGCCTTGATCTCGACCTGGCTGAAGCCGCTCCAATCCTGCACCGGGTCGATGTCGAGCCGGTAGGTGGCCCAGCTGTCGATGCCGTCGCCGTTGTTGCCGACGTCGTAGTAGTTGATGTCGTCGGGATCGTTGAGCGGATCCTGACTGTCGGCGCGACTGGCCACCGGGTCGCGGGTGCCCCAGGCGAATTTGATCGGCCTCACTGGACCCATGTTGGCGTCGAACGGAGTCAGCGAGCCGCGCCGGTCGATGCCGTCCTCGAAATCGCCCAGCATGTTGTTCTCTACGCCGTAGACGGTGATGGTGTCGTTGATCGCCTTGATGGTGTGGTCGGCCTCGGCCAGGGC
>JAJCXO010000177.1 GCA_029263395.1 Acidobacteriota bacterium
GCTGCTTGTGGGTGCTAGACCACGTGGCCCAGGTATGGAACGCAAAGACCTGCTTTCAGCCAACGCTGCAATTTTCTCGGTCCAAGGCCAGGCCTTGAATGATCACGCTAGTTCGGATGTCCGGGTGCTGGTCGTCGGCAACCCGGCCAACACCAACGCCTTGATCGCTAGTGCCAACGCACCGAAACTCGACCCCAGACAGTTCACCGCGATGACTCGGCTAGATCACAATCGCGCGATTTCCCAATTGGCCGCGAAAACCGGTAGCCACCCGACCGCGATTCGAAGCATGGCGATCTGGGGCAATCATTCTGCAACCCAATATCCAGATTTGAACCATGCCACGATTGATGGTCAAGCCGCCACGGAGCTAGTCGATCAGACTTGGGTGAGGGATAGCTTTATCCCGACAGTTCAGAAACGGGGCGCAGCGATCATCAAAGCCCGAGGGGCGTCCTCGGCTGCCTCGGCCGCCTCGGCTGCTATCGATCATGTTCGCACCTGGATCCAGGACACACCCGAAGGAGATTGGGTCAGTATGGCGATACCATCCGACGGCAGTTATGGCGTCCGCGAAGGGGTCTACTACTCCTATCCCGTGACCTGCAGCGGTGGACAGTACGAGATCGTCCAGGGGCTCGATGTCGACGCATTCAGCCAAGAAAAAATGAATGCAACCGAAGCTGAACTCTTCGAAGAACGCGAGGGCGTCGCTGACCTGTTGTGATCAAGGTCTCCTGCGAAGCTTAGAGGCTCACTCGAAGCTTGGGATGCGAAAAACTCTGGCCGGGCCCGACTTCGATGCGAAACGATCATAAATTCGTGCGAAAGCTCCGAGTTCGGTCAACGCTTCACTATAGTCCTGGTGATTGGACGGCCTAGCGGTGCCAAACGCTCGGACAACAGCCACCAGCGCAAGCACCATCCCAAGCTCTGAAGAGCCCTCCAGCAGGCAAAGGTCACAGATCGGCAAATCCTCGGCAAAACCTGTCGGGCCAGCCGCGGAGAAGCGGGTTCGACAACGGCCGCATCGAGTCTGTCCTGCCGGCTCTGGAATACGGATCGAAAATTCTCCCGAAGCCAGTTCGTCAGGCCACGGCCAACGGACAGTTGGCTCGTTCTCGACTTCGTAAACAGCAGCAGGCTCACGGATGACCATGTCGTCGCAGGCGCGAACATAGGAGGCCGAGGCCCTGGACGGTGACAGGAACTTGATCCGGCTCTGCTTCATTACTTTCCTCCGTTGTAGTCTTGCGTACTGTGGTCTTACGACCTGTGATCTTTGGTCTTGCGAGCTGTGATCTTGGTTGTCGGCTGCCCAGGCCATAGCGGTAACAAGACGTAACCAGCACAGTATGCCAAACCAAATCCTTCCTTTCAATACTCTTAGACTATATAATCTTCAAATACATGAAAAATCGTCCCAGAGCCGACGGCCAAGAGTTTCAGCAGCGCCGAGACGCGGCCGTCGACCGACTCCGCCAATTACTGCGAAGGGAGATCCGCGAGAGCGATCTGACCCAAAGGTCCGTCGAGGAAGTGAACGGATTCACCCGCGGCTACCTGAGCCAAGTACTGCAGGGGCACGTTACACTGACCACGCGCCACCTCATCGGCATCCTGTATGCCCTCGGGATTTCCCCGGAGTCGTTCTTTCAGCGGGCCTTCGGCTCCCCTTTGCAGACCCGAGAGGAGCCGCTCAGCGAGATTCGCGAACGGATGGCCCGCTACGACGACGCGCTCAAACAGCTCGAAGAAAAGGGTGTCCTGGCCCCCTACAACAACTTCGACCAACTATCCGACGGGGACAGCGAGAGCTAATCAACTAGCCAAACCGGCGCCGCAGTCTCCAATTTGGCACTCAGATCGTCCTCCCCGAACAGGTCTCGAAGCTCCGCACCCGCGACTGAATCGCCCAAAACGCAGCCCCAATGCCTCTTCAGGCCAGAAATACGGCAAACTTCAGACAGGTGGCATGACGTTTGCTAAAGATAGTTTTCGTTCTCACATTCCTCCTCCTCAGACAACGCCGGGCTTCGGGGCCCGGCGTTGGCCTTTCAGGGCTATTTTTCCCGCCAAGAAGCCAACCTTACATTGCTGTAGGCAGGAATCGTCATTCCTGGTCGGCTATACTCGATCTTGGGCACCATTCTGACCGTTGATAGTCACCGATGAGGAAACGCTCTCGCATACGACGCCCCAAGAGATCGGGCCAACGGCACGATGGTCAACGGGGCCAAAAGCTGAGCAGACAAGTTCAGGAACTCTACCCGCCTCGCCCCGCGGCACATGAGGCACCTGGGCTACCGAGCGATCCAGCCACCGATTCGCCCTCCACGGACGCCTCCAAAGGTGAGCCTTCCGAGGACTCAGAATGGTATAGCGGTCTAGAAGAGGAGCTCGAAGAACAGGCTATCGCTCACAACCGTCGACGATCCAGGCCCAAAACCAAGAACACCGAAGCTCTGCAGTCCCGTTTGATCGGCCCAGAGCTTCGCGGCCGAGTGGTAGCCATCTCTTCTGGAGCCTGCAAAGTCGAACTCGACGGCGAAGTTTTCGCTTGTGTACTACCTTCCGAGCTCGCTCGTGATCAAAGAGCCGCGGTAGCAATCGGCGACCGGGTAACGTTTGGGCGCCATGGCCCCCGAGCGTATCGACTAAGCCAGGTGTTGCCTCGGAACTCGACCCTGTCTCGCCCTGATCCGCTCAATCCACATCGACAGCGGGTGATCGCCGCCAACATCGATGTCGCGATTCATGTTGCGTCAGTGGTTGAACCTCCGTTGCGCCCAGCTCTCATCGACCGCTACCTGATCGCAATTGAGCGAGGAGGCGCAGCTGCTGCGGTCTGCGTCAACAAGGTGGACCTGTTCGAGACGAAGGAGCAACGTCGGGCAGAACTCGCGCCAGTCCTAGCTTATCGCGACTTAGGTGTCGACGTTGTCCTATGCTCGGCTCAGACCGGCGAGGGGCTCGAAGACTTGAGGTCGCTGCTGATCGGACGCACGGCTGTTTTTGTAGGTCATAGCGGAGTCGGCAAATCTTCACTGCTGAATGCACTCAGTCCCGATCTCGACGCCACCATCGGTCGGGTTAGCGAGTCTCATGGGCGAGGCCAACACACCACCACCCAATCGAACCTCTATCACCTCGAAGACAACATCGAGATCATCGACACACCAGGCATCCGAGAGTTCGGACTATGGAAACTGAACGCAGCAACGGTTCGAGCCTACTTCGTAGACTTCGAGCCGCTAGCTGCAACATGTCGATTCACCGACTGTGGCCACACCCACGAACCGGACTGTGCTGTCCGCTCTGCGGCTGCCACCGGGGTGCTCCCTAAGGCACGGTATGAAACCTATCTCCGGATTCTCGATTCCCTCGATCCCCCCCGACGCGCCTGAAGACGACAGAATACCCGGCTGGCTTTGGCAATACTGGATACGGTAGATTCTTCGCATGCACGAGACAGAAAAAGGTTCGATTGCCCTTGTTGACGATGAAGAGAACATCCGCGAAACCGTCGGATTTGCGCTGCGTCGAGAAGGTTATCGAGTCGACGTCTTCACCGATGGTCTGGAGGCCTGGGAGAGACTCGAAGAGGAACTAGCAGACGTTGTCGTCCTAGACATCTCGATGCCCCGAATGGATGGTCTCGAGCTCTGTCGGCGGCTGCGCAAGCTCTCCGAGAGTCTGCCGATCATATTCCTCACCTCCCGCGACGAAGAATTCGACCGCGTGTTGGGCCTCGAACTGGGAGCGGACGACTATCTCTGTAAGCCGTTCTCGATGCGTGAGCTCCTTGCGCGGGTGAAAGTCTTGTTCCGACGATTGGCTCTCAATCGCCAACCAACAGACGCTTCCGAGGAGAAAGTGCTCGAGGTTGACGAGCTGCGACTCGATCTGCGTCGCTACACCGCTCACTGGCGGAGCCGCGTGGTGCCGCTCACCGTCACCGAGTTCATGATCCTTCACGCGCTCGTCCGCCACCCAGGTCACGTCAAGACTCGGCAACAACTGATGCAGGAAGGTTATCCCCACGACGCATACATCTCGGACCGCACCATCGATAGCCACATCAAACGGCTGCGCCGAAAGTTGGTCGGAATCGACCCTGAGTTCACAGGTATCGAAACGGTGTACGGCCTTGGTTATCGATACCAACTAGGCTGATGCGAGCCTTCCTTCGGTTCTTATCTCGCATCTCGATTAGGCTCCTAGCCTTCAACCTTTTGCTCGTCTTCCTGCCAGTTGTCGGGATCCTCTCGCTCCAAACTTATGAACTCGAGCTGCGCGAGCAGCAAGAGCGTTCGATGGTCCAGCAGGGCCGACTGCTGGCTGCTGCTCTGGCGGATCACGGTTCTGTCGAAGCGCAGGACCCTCAGCGTATTCTGGAAAACATGGAACGCCGGTTCGACGCTCGACTGCGAGTGATCGACAACGAGCTCAACCTGCTGGCCGACTCCAGTCGACTGGGTCCCCGGAGAAACGAGGCACCAGGAGCTACCAAGCAAGAAGCCGCAGGCCGCCAGAGTCCCACCTACCGTTTGGGCTCGTTTCTCTATCGAGTGTTTGCCCGACTGTTCCTGCCGCCGGAACCACCACTGCAAGATATCGACCTTTACGCGACCACCGCCAAGCTCGATGGATCCGAGATTCAGGCTGCTCTGGCTGGACGTTACGGTGCCGCCACGCGCCTTTCCCCGACCAGCCGCTCCGTAACGCTGTTTAGCGCTATCCCGATCCGTAACGGCAATGAGGTTGTTGGGGTGGTCTTGGCCTCCAAGTCAACTTTTCAGATCCTGAAGGCTCTCTACGATCTCAGGTTAAGTACCTTCAAGGCTGTCCTGGCCTCGGTGGCCGCAGCCATCGTGCTCAGCCTGCTGGTCTCGACGACCATTGCGCGCCCCCTGCAGCACCTGCGACGCGAGTCCCAGGCACTTCTCGATCGGCGCGGACGACTACGAAAGGGATTCGAGGGCTCTCAGCGACTCGACGAAATCGGTGACTTGAGCCGAGCTCTTGCCGAGCTGACGCGGCGGCTCGAGAGCCACATCCGATTCATCGAGTCGTTTGCCTCCGATGTCTCCCATGAGTTCAAGAACCCGCTGGCTTCGATTCGCAACGCGACCGAACTACTGGAAGATATCGAGGAGCCTGCCGAAAGGCAGCGATTCATCGCCATGGCTCTGCGTGACATCGCTCGACTCGAACACCTACTCTCTGGAGTGCGCGATATCACCCGCATCGACGCTGAAATCGACGACCAGCCATCGGAAGCGGTAGACCTGAAACAGTTGATTGAGGGTCTGATCGAACGCTACGAAATGATGCCACGCAATCGCATCTGCTACCAACTGACGGTGATGGACGAAGAGTTTTTAGTAGCTGGCGACCCCGAACGCCTGTCACAAGTGTTCGAGAATTTGCTCGACAACGCGATCAGCTTCTCACCCGCCGATGGCGAAGTACACATCACTCTGAGTTTCGAGGACACCCACATCGCAGTCGAAATTCGCGATCAGGGACCGGGTATCCCCGCCGAGCACCTCGATCGGATCTTCTCTCGCTTCTTCTCTTATCGCCAAAACGGGACTGGCCAAGACGGACATACCGGCCTCGGCCTGGCCATCGTCAAAGCCATCGTCGAGAGTCATGGAGGTCGCGTCTCCGCCGACAACCTACCTTCCGGTGGCGCCCGTTTCGAAGCGCTCTTGCCGCCCCATTCCTGAGCAAGAACGGGTCGAGAGCTCGACTTAGGCATACTGCAAGAGATCCGGCGAGTTCTGGAGCTGTGGCGCAGCCCACAAGGCCGACCGAGCTCTCGGCGTGTTATTTGGATCTCCTAAGAAACAAATCTCGTTTCTCGGATCAAAGCTCCCGGCGAAGCCCGGACACGCCTGCTCCTAAGAAACAAATCTTGTTTCTATGATCAAAGCTCCCGGCGAAGCCTGGTAGGTCCGCTAGCTAGTTGTCCTAAGAACACACAAGCCTGGCCGCTTGACGCGACCAGGCTTGGTGACTCTAACCGGAGGCTTTGGCCAAGATCAGAACTTGTAGGCCAAGCCAACGCCGACGGTCAGCGGATCGATATCAATCTCGACCCCGTTCACGTCCGCCGAAAGATCCATGTAGCGGGCACCGAAGTGGACCCCCCAATCGCCAGCACCAAACGGTACATCGAGGCCCAATTGGGCTCCGATTACGGTATCGGTGTCGAATTCACGGCGTTGGTTCTCGCCCAAGACCCGGAAACCGACGTTCCCAAGATCGGCGAACCCGATAAACGGACCGACGTAGAAGTCGACCTTCTTACCCGGGGTGAGGTGGAAGTTCGGACCGATCACGAAAGCCAAGAGGCTGGCATCGTCATCATCCTCAGCCCAGTCGGAACCGATGTCGAAGAATAACGACGACTCGAGGATCGCGTAGAGAATGCTCGCTTCGAGACCCACTCGATCATTGAAGTGGTACTCGAGTCCAGCGCCAACACCTTGACCCTTTTCGAGTTTCAAGACCGAGCGTTCCGACAAGCCGTCTGGCCGTGTCCGATCTTGACGCAATGAAAAGTCGTCAGGATCCGCAGCTAGCCCGAAGAATCTCGCCGTCCAAGCTGGCTTGACGGTAACGGTCGTCTCGCTGGTGGTGCTTTTGGCACACACCGCCGGCAAGCCTTCGCAGCGCACCGCATTGCCTTTGATTTGGTAGGTCCCTGTCTTGCGGAAAGCGATCGTACCCGACTCGGTCAACTCGCTGATCGCTTGCCCACCGGACTTAGCCTCCACTGCCTCGCCGTCTTTCTCGAACGTCACCTTGGCTGAATCGTAGGTACCGGAGACGTCCACCTGGATGTCCTCACCACGTTTGACCTCGGTGGGCTCAGCGCTGACGGTCAACGATACCTGGCAATCGGCAACCTCGACCTTGGCGGTCTCAGAGCAAGTATCAACATCACCAGGCTTCTCCTCGGTCTTGGTTCCGATATGGGCCAAGTTGAGGCAAGCCTTCGGGATGATGAAAGTGTGAGTCGTGACGGTCTTGGTGCCTTGAGCTTCAGCTTTGGCAGTCATGGTGTAGCTACCCGGAGCTCCAACCGTGCCGCTCCAGGTAGTCGACCCACTGGAGACGATCGATTTTGAGCCACCTGGGCCGCTCATCTCGACGGTGACGCCTTTCGAGCTGCCGCCAGCATCCACCTTGACCGGATCTTCAACACAAGCACCACCCGACACGTTG
Organism: Acidobacteriota bacterium; assembly: GCA_029263395.1. Taxonomy (GTDB): domain Bacteria; phylum Acidobacteriota; class Thermoanaerobaculia; order Multivoradales; family J023; genus JAAELT01. The sequence continues at coordinate 7,240 of JAJCXO010000177.1, forward strand.
AGGGCACATTGCGCCTTCACCGGGTTGTTTTTGACCTCAACGAGCTCGATCTCGTAGGCGCTATAGGTCTTGCGAGCAGAGACACACATCGGCCCAAGGGTCGTCGCGCCGCCACGCTTGCGGAAGGTCATCCATTGGAAGACCTCACCGCGGACGAGATCTCTCTCGGAAAGGCCTTTACCGCTCGAGATGGCTTCATAAAGGTCATCGACCAAGTGGCCAAAGCCCTTCTCCTGCATGATCGCGGTGATCTCGGTCTTGTGTTCAGTGAGCTGCTTATGAAGGTCAGCTGGCGAAGCGACCGCTTCTCTGGAGAAGGCGGTACGCCCTCCCAGCCGACCGATCTTCTGCTTCTTGTCGAAGCCTTCACACACTGCGTCCTGCGCCGCGGCTTCGGGTACTACCGAAAGGTAGCCCAGAGCGAGCAGAGACACCGCCAATAGCCTTATGGAGGCTTTATAGAACATCGTAGAACTCCTCTACCTGGTGTAATTCCTGATTGTGCACCGTCTGATTAGCGCACCGTCTGCTTTGAGGCACGGTCTGTTCAAAGAGAGACGGTCTGATCAAAGTACTGTGCAGACACACTTCACCAAACCCATGTCAAACTTCTCGTCATCGTAGCATCAATCTGAGATCCGAAACACCACCCCTAAGGGCGGAAAACAGCTGTTTAGGCAGCGTTCGTTCCCAACTCAGCGAGCAACTCGCGAAGCAACGCATAGAACTTGCGGACCGAGGAAATTTTGGCTTTCTCGTCAGGAGAATGCGCGTTGCGAATCTCAGGCCCGATCGAGACTGCATCCAGGCCCGGAATCTTCTGCGTCAGAATGCCACATTCGAGCCCAGCATGTACCGCCTTGATATGCGGGGCCTCCTCGAACAACCGCTCGTAAACCGCCACGGTCTGACGCACCACTGGTGATTCCGGATTCGGCTTCCAGCCCGGATAGCCGGCATCTTCTTCAACCTCGCCACCGGCCAGGACAAACAGGGACCGCAACGCCTGTAGCGTGCCCGTCAACGCGGGGGTGACTGACGATCGTAACGAGCACAACACGGTGGCGCTTGTTGCTTCGGTGGTCACCACCGCCAGGTTGTTGGAGGTCTCGACCAAGCCAACAACTTCTCGCGACATCGTCAACACCCCATGTGGTGTCGCTGCAATAACCCGCAGGAGTCGATCCCGATCCGACACCGAGATGGGCTCGTCCAGGGCTTCGCCAGCCTCTAACGGACGGATCTCGATCGCCAAGCCTGGATCAATCGCGGCCAACTCGGCCTCGAGTTCTTGGCGCAAGGTCTCGGCAAGCTCCGCCAGGCGACGATGGGCGGCCGGCTCGAGGTGGAGCCGGACAAAACACTCGCGGGCAATCGCATTACGTTTCGAGCCACCTTGGAACGAGACCAGGTCAAACTCGACCCCGTCTTCGAGGGCGGCGACGAGCAGCCGAGTGGCAACCTTGATCGCGTTACCACGGTTCTCGATGATGTCGACCCCGGAGTGACCACCTCGCAGCCCTCGGATCGCCAGCTCGAAAGGCTCGCCGGTGGCTGCCTTAGACGTCCGCTCAAGGTTGAAACTGGCCTCGATACCGGCAGCTCCGGCACAGCCGATATACACCGAGTCATCCTCTTCCGTGTCGAGGTTCACCAGGATCCGACCGGTGACGATCGAAGGGTCGAGCGCACTCGCTCCGTTGAGACCAGTTTCCTCGTCAAGCGTGAATAGCAGCTCCAAGGGACCATGCTCAACGTTTGGATCCACCGCCATCCCCATCGCCGCCGCAGCCCCCAGGCCATTGTCAGCACCCAAGGTAGTACCGACAGCAGAGACCCAATCGCCTTCGATCTCAATGCCGATCGGGTCGGTCATGAAGTTGTGCTCCACCCCAGCGTTCTTCTCGCACACCATATCGAGGTGGGCTTGCATAACCACAATCGGGGCGCCCTCCCGCCCTGGACTGGCCGGCACCACCACTACCATATTGCCGGCATCATCCGCCCGAACAGCGAAGCCGTGCTCCGTTGCCCAGTCACGGACGTAACGCGCAATACGCTCTTCATGCTTCGATGGTCGTGGTATCTGACGAATGGCGTCGAAGTGACTCCAAATCGAGACTGGATCGAGACTCTCCAAAGGGCTGGACATAGCGATCTGCTCCTGGGTTTTTGTAAACGAGTGAGACTGACCACTCGACGCTATCATTCACGCTGGCACTTGGCGCAATAGCCATCCAAGGACTTGGCCACCTAGACCCTTTGGCGCCGAACCCAACCCTAAATCGAGATCGTCCGAGAACGCCAGATGTCCACCTCGCGGCACCCAACGGAGGAGCCAATGATCTGGGGCTCCATCCAACCCACGAAGGATCGCTTCGGCGGGTAACATCGGGTCATCTTCCGCCGCCACCAACAAAGCAGGGATTCGAAGTTGTCCGAGACGCCCACCGACACTGGCTCGACGATAATAGTCCTCCGCACTGTCAAAACCGAACCGCGGCACAACAGTCAGACGATCCCAGTCGCGGATTGTCCGGACTTTGCGAGCGTCTGCAACCGATAGCGGCAATGGGTGACGCGCCGCCACCTGTGCATACATCTCACAGAGCCCAGCCAATACGTAGCGCCGGTAAATCCACTTGGACGACTGATCGATCGCCGCAACGCTGCGATCCAAATCGAGCGGCGAGCAGGCCGCTGCCACGGCCCGCAACCGTGGGTCATGTGCTTCGGTGGCATATCGCAGGCCGATGTGCCCCCCAAGAGAGAACCCAAACAGTAAAACCGAGTCGAATTCGGCCAAGGCTGGGCTGGCGAGCACGCTCGCCAAGTCGCGACTCAGCCCAGCGTGATAAAGATCACTCCCTTGACAGTCGGCACCACGCAAATTGAGCCTGAGCGTCGAGACGCCGAGTTGGCTCGCAACCGCGGCGGTCCGCAGCATGTAGGTACTGTTCGACGAGCCCCCCAGACCATGTACCAGGATTAGTAGCGCGTTACATCCAGCATCCCTGCCGCTAGCATCCCTGTCGCGAGCAACCCTGCCGCCAACAATCCTGCCGCCAACAATCCTGCTCAAACTGCCGGTCAGTCGAATTCTGCCACGGGTAGGGTCAGAAACCTCGACCGACCATGGCTCCGACGCAGGTGCCGGTGGCGTGACCGCAAAACGTCGGACAACCGGCCAAATTGTTCGAACGTGGCCAGAGATACTCACGACAGCCGCTGCTCCCCAGGCAAGTTCGTAAGCGCGCTTCAACCAAACAGCGAAGAGACGCCGCAACGTCTCTTCGCCGGCATATCAACCTAGCGTGCTGCGATCAAATCAGATCGCGAAAAGAAGAAAGAAAGCTCGAGAGCCGCATTCTCTTCCGAGTCGCTACCATGGATGGCATTACACTCGATATCCGTTCCATACAGAGCCCGCACCGTACCTTCGGCAGCCTCCGCGCTGTTGGTAGCACCCATCACTTCCCGCAAATAAGGGACCGCGTTGTCATGCTCCAAGGCGGCGGCGACTGCCGGGCCGCTGGTCATGAACCTCACGAGGTCGCCATAAAACGGCCGTTCTTTGTGAACTTCGTAAAATGCCCCGGCTTGATCCTCAGTAAGGCGGATCATCTTGAGTCCTCTGATCTGAAAACCTTTCGCTTCCAAGAAAGCAAGGACATTGCCGGCGTTGCCAGCTTTGACAGCATCGGGCTTTACGATGGTCAGTGTAGTAGCCATGGTTCGCTCCTTTTATCTCGATGACTCTTGTGTTTATTCAGATGGCGGCGCGAGGCCCCGCAGCCTCACTCTTACGTCGTGAGACCCCAAGGTCTCAACCCAGGGAAACATAAAATTCCCCGAACCTTCGATTCAGCAACTATCCGTCGCTTGGTTCGTCCAGCTCAACCGGTTCGTCCAGCTCAACCAGAGCACCAGTCGGATCGTCGAGGTAATAAACCTTTCCGACCTGCTCCACCTCGTTGTTCGGCCCTAGCAGGATCGCCGAGCCTGCCGGCAGCCCTAGTCCCCACTTCGCCTTGGGGTGTTCGAGCAATTGCCGTAGCCGTCGATCGTGAGAGGGGTCAAAATTGGTTTCGACGACTCCATTGGGAAGCCAGCCAAAACCCGCAACCAACCCGCCTCCGAAAAGGTCGCGAGCTGCCACACCGAGCGTTTGAGCGGCGGCGGCAATTGCCACAACAACCGCCCCCGAACGGAACCGTTCCTCCAGGGCTTCGAGGGCAGGCGAACCAACCAACGCGTCCAACAGATGATTGGTCACACCACCACCGATATACAGTGCGTCGGCGCTGGCGATCCGCTTGCAGTTCTTTTGTCTTCGACCATCGCGAGCCCGATAAATAGGCACCGTCTCGACCGGCCGGTCGAAGTGACCTTGCAGATACTCTGCAAAATGGCCACCATACTCGGTGGAACCGCTGGCAGCAGGAATAAATCCTACACTACTGGCCGGTGCGCCGCTGGCATCACCGCTGTCAGCAACCTTCTCGAGCCAGGCAGCATCCACAGCCTCGGTTTCACCAAAGCTGAACTCGCCACCGCCGATCAGGACGATCCACCCCGCCCCTGGAACTCTACTGAGCTGCACCGTCCCCTCGATCTAGGCTCCGAGCGCCTTGCCCATGGTGACGCCGAGCTCTGCTGGCGACTCGACAACATGTAGACCACACTCCCGCATGGTCTCCATCTTCTCTTTCGCCGTCCCCTTGCCGCCTGAGACGATGGCTCCAGCATGACCCATTCTGCGTCCCGGCGGCGCGGTACGGCCGGCGATGAAACCAACCACTGGACGATCAAAGTGATCGCGGATCCACTCGGCAGCCTCTTCTTCGGCACTACCACCGATTTCGCCGATCAGGATGACACCCTCGGTATCCCCATCCTCGGCAAACGCTTCCAAGACATTGATGAAGCTGGTGCCGTTGACTGGATCGCCACCAATCCCAATGCAGGTCGACTGCCCCAGCTCGAGATTCGTCAGCTGCCAGACCGCTTCGTAGGTCAGGGTACCTGAGCGACTGATCACACCAACCTTGCCGGGGCGATGAATATGCCCGGGCATGATGCCGATCTTGGCCTCGCCAGGTGTGATGACGCCCGGACAATTGGGACCAATCAGTCGACTCGTTTTGCCTTCTTCAGCACACTGCCGCATGAAGGTCTTGACCTTCAACATATCGTTGACCGGCAAACCTTCCGTAATACAAACGATCAGCTCGATACCGGCAGCGGCCGCTTCCATGATTGCGTCCGCGGCAAACGGCGGCGGCACAAAAATCATCGTGGCATTACATCCCGTTTTGGCACGGGCTTCGTCCACCGCATCAAAAACCGGGATCCCTTCGACCGCTTGACCACCCTTGCCGGGGGTCACACCGGCCACCACCTGGGTGCCGTAATCCCGGCATCCCAGGGCATGAAAGGTACCCTCTTTGCCGGTGATGCCCTGCACCAACAGACGCGTGTTGTTACCAACCCAGATCGCCACTACGCACCCCCTTTTCCGGCCGCAGCGGCCACCACTTTGTCCGCTGCGTCGGCCATGTGATGGGCGACCAGAAAATCGAAATCAGCTTCTTCTAGAATCTCTCGACCGCGCTCGACGTTGGTGCCTTCGAGGCGGACAACCACCGGTAACTCGACGCCACCAAGCTCCTCGATCGCACCAACAACACCAGCCGCGATCCGGTCGGTCCGTGCGATACCGCCGAAGATGTTGATCAACACCGCCTCCACCGAGGGGTCTGAGACCAAGATCTGAAACGCCGCTTTGACCGCCTCTTGGCTGGCCGAGCCGCCGACATCCAAGAAGTTCGCCGGCTCACCACCATAAAGCTTGATGATGTCCATCGTTGCCATTGCGAGACCGGCACCGTTGACCATACACGCGATGTTGCCATCGAGCTTGATGTAGTTGAGGCCGTGCTCGCCAGCCTGGACTTCGAGCGGATTCTCCTCCGCCAGATCCCGCATCTCGACAATGTCTTTCTGGCGAAACAATGCGTTGGAGTCGAAGTTCATTTTGGCATCGAGGGCCAACACATCGCCGTCACCGGTGATCAGCAACGGGTTGATCTCGGCCAAAGACGCATCGGTCTCGATGAACGTGCGCGCCAGTCCAGCCAAGAGCTTCTGCGCTTGGCGAGCGGTTTTGCCGGTCAGTCCAAGGCCAGCGGTGACCGCACGCCCTTGGAACGGTAGCAAACCCAAATGCGGATCAAAATGCTGACGGATGATCGCCTCAGGGGTTTCCGCCGCCACTTCTTCGATATCCATACCACCCGCCAGGGACGCCATGATCACGGGTTTCTCGTGTTCGCGATCGAGGGTCACCGCCAGGTAGAGCTCGCGGTCAATATCCACCGCCTCTTCGACCAAAACCTTGCGGACCTCTTGCCCCTCGGGGCCGGTTTGCGGCGTGACCAGCTGCATGCCGAGGATCTCACCGGCCAGCTTCTCCGCTTCCTCACCTGAACCTGCCAGCTTGACGCCGCCACCTTTGCCGCGACCGCCAGCGTGGATTTGCGCCTTGACGACGCTCCGACCACCCAATTCTTCGGTGATCGCTCGGGCTTCGGCCGCGTCATTCGTCACCTTCCCGCGCGGGGTCGGCACGCCATAACGACGCAGGATCTCCTTCGCCTGATATTCGTGTATCTTCAACTGCTGCCTCCTTGGATTCGTAAGAAGCCGTGAAGTCGCACCAAAAATCGGCAGAGAGCCGATGGATTGAGCCTCCGGATCGGGCGCAAGAGCTTACCATCTTCTCCACACACTGCCCAGCCAGCGCTGACTCGCCTGGCGGGCTGATAAGCTGGCTTCAGGTGCCAGCATCGTGCTCGAGAATATTGGATTCCCCAACCCGCGCAACGCTGACGATCACGGGCTACTCGCCATCGGTGGCGACTATCGCCCCGAGATGCTTCTGGCGGCTTATTCCCAGGGGATTTTCCCTTGGCCGAGCGACGAGCTGCCATATGCCTGGTTTTCACCCAATCCGCGGATGGTGCTCCTTCCGCAAGAGCTCCACATCTCTCGGAGTTTGCGCCGGACTTTCCGTCGAGGTCATTTCCATACCACCTTGGACACCGCGTTCGACCAAGTCATCCGCCAATGCGCCACGGTGTATAGGGCGGACCAAGGCGGCACCTGGATCACCGAAGAGCTGATCGCCGGATTCTGCCACTTGCATGACCTCGGGCTGGCCCATTCCGTCGAAACCTGGCATGGCGAGCGCTTGGTCGGCGGGATTTACGGGTTGGGCCTAGGCAAGGTGTTCTGCGGTGAGTCGATGTTCCATCACGAAACCGACGCCTCGAAAGTCGCCTTCGTCACCTTGGTTCAGCATCTGCACCGTCACGACTTCAGCCTGGTCGACTGCCAGTTACACACCGACCATCTAGAGCAGTTCGGAGCCCGCGAATGGGACCGCGACGATTTCCTCGACGCCCTCGAAGAGGCCATCCACTTCCCCACCCAACCCGGCAAGTGGACGGATCTAGCCCAGGACATATCAGTCTCACGATAAAAAAGTTGGACCAGGTTGAGGGGATTCCTGAACTCGCCCGTTTATAGAGAGTGAGACCCACGAGGCAAACCGGTGTTGGGAGGCTTTCAAGGCTGGATTGTCATCAAGACCCTTGACCATGGGGTCGGCGCATCGTGGATCTCGGGTGCCGGGCTACGGGCTCGGGAGGCTCCAAGATATTCTTTTGTATTCTCTTATTTTGCTTTGCTGTGATGTCATCTGTTGTGCTGTTTTGAGCCCGGCACCCTCTTCAACTTCGATCTGCTTTCGCTCAGAGCCTTCAGCCGTTCGCCTGACCACGCCGAGTGAGTGCCTCGGCCTCTTTCGGATGCTCTTGCCGCGACCGCAGCTCTGCGGTCGCCTCCTCTAGTTCCACCGCTAGGCGGTGCTGCGGATCGAAGTTGGCCGAGACAATCCGGTGTGCATTGTCGAGCGCTTTGGCTGCGGAGTCCAGCCGACCCAAGTCGACATATAGACTCCCGAGTCCCACCCATATATGGCCGACGGTAGGATGCTCCTTGCCTAATTTCGCCTGACTGGTTTGGAGAGTCTGCAGATAAAGGGTCTCCGACTCCTCGACACGCCCTCGAGCCCGGTAGATCTCCGCCAGATTGAAGATCCCGATCGCCGAATTCGCATTACCGGGACCGTGTAGTTCGTCCCGCGCCGCGATGGACTCGAGTAGGAGCGTCTCAGCTTCCTCGAACCTGTCCTGACCGTCGAGCGCGAGCGCCAAGTTGTGCTGGGTCGAGATCACATCGGAATGTAAATCTCCGTATTGGGCTCGGCGGATGCGATAAGCCTCTCGAATGTGGCGCTCGGCATCAACGAATCGTTCCTGATTGAGATCTACGTTCCCTTGCAGGTGCAGGCAACTGGCAATCCCGATCGGATCTGGCTCGGGGGCCGAACGGACGATCGCCAGCGCCTTCTTCAAAATTTCTCCGGCGGCGTCATAGTCACCGGTGGTCGTCTTCAGCCTGGCCTGGTTGAGGAGTGCAATCGTGAACTCTCGTGAATAGGGACCATGGACTTGGGACCGAGTCTGAAGGGCTTCGTCCAAGGTCTCCGAAGCCACGTCATAGAGACCCATGTGATGGTAGGCAACGCCAATCGCCTCGAGCACCCGGGCCTGCGACTCGGGTCGCTGTTTAAAGTAGATGCGCGCGTTCTCCCGACCGACGCCGAGTATTTCCTCGGCGGTGACAAATCCCGGCTTGAAGCCGATAATCCGAGTGAGGAAATCGGCAACCTCTTCAGCTGAATTGGCTTGGCGTTGGGCCTGTTGGGCTTGCATGTTGGCCCGAGCAGCAGCGGTGTTGGCGCGCCGGGTTTGCCTGACCAACGCCAGGACGGACGCCAGGATCAGCAGACCTGCCAGGCTAGCCAGCAAAATCATCGACCGGTGTCGCGAGACCGCCTTGCGCAGGCGATACTCGAGGCTCGGTGGACGGGCCAGGATCGGCAGCTGGCGCTGGTGACGGTCGATGTCAGCGGCTAGCTGCTCCGCGGAGGGGTAACGATCTTCGGCTCGTTTCGCCAAGGCCTTGAGAATGATCGCGTCGAGGTCACCCTGGAGGCGGCTGACTGGTAGGGTTTCGACCACCGTCTCAATCGCCGTCTCAATCGCCGTTTCGACCGCGGCGGAGCCCGCTATTTTGACGTCGGCGGTAGTGGCGTCGGTCGATACGGTAGCAATCGCGTCAGCGCTAGCGGAACTAGCGGCGGCGGTGGTGGCACGACTAGGAGGGACCGGGTCGTCGCCACAGACCATCTTGGCCACTTCATGTACCGGCCGCCCCTCGGTCACAAACGGGTGCCGACCGGTGAGGGTCCGATACAACATGATCCCCAAACCGTGGACGTCGGTCGCCGTTGTGATCGGTTCGCAGCGAATCTGCTCCGGGCTAGCGTAGGCTAGTGTCATCGGTGAATTGCCGGTGGCCGTTTCGGCACCCAAGAGCTCGTGGCCACCCGAGAGGGCTTTGGCAATGCTGAAGTCTAGGAGTTTGAGCGTGCCATCGTGGGTCACCAGGATGTTGCCGGGCTTCAGGTCGCGATGGACCACAAAGTTTTGGTGGGCAAACTGCACCGCCGAACACAGCGCCGCAAAAAACTCCAGCCGTTTTTCTAGAGAGAGTGCGTTGCGGACACAATAGGTGTCCATCGGCAGACCATCGATGTACTCCATCACCAAATACGGTCGACCGTCTTCGGTGGTGCCGCCGTCATACAGGCGGGCGATGTTCGGATGTTCGAGTCGAGCAAGAATCTGACGTTCGGCGAGGATTCTGAGTTTGGCCTCATCACCCCCCAGCCGGTGTTTGAGCACCTTCACCGCCACCTGTTGCTCGTATTGGTGGTCCGCTCGAGCCGCCAGGAACACTTCGCCGATGCCACCGGAACCCAACGGACGGACGATCCGATAGGGACCGATCCGCTGGCCCGAATAGGCCTCCGTGTTCGGAGGATCGAACAACCCCTGCGCCCAATCGGCGACGGCCGGCCGCGCCAGAAACCGGCCGGCGTTGCGATCGGCTTCCAACAGCTTTTCGACCCGCTGCCTGAGGTTGACGTCGGCACCGCAGGTTCGGGCGAGGTAAAAGGCGAGTTGGTCCGGATTGAGTTCCAAAGCCCCTTCGACAATCTCTACCAACCCTGCGCGCTGTGCGATGGTCGGCTGCCTGTTTCCGAGTGGAGCCCCTACGTTCAACGGATCGGTGATCGTTGCTTCGTATGCCATCACCTTGGAGTGTAGCTGGGCCGTCTGGTCACGACTGGGGCGTCGGGATCAGTCGCATGCTCTCGAGGGTAGGGTGCTCCAGACCAGGTTCGCCAACCCGCCCTTGGTCGGCGACCAAGGCGGCGACCAAGGTGCGGCGGCGACCAAGGTGCCACCCGACTCGGCAGACCTACGTCGATCAAGGTGCCACCCGACTCGGAACCCGATCGCTCACTACCGGATTCGACCCTTGAATCGAACACCATCTAACGGGTTTTGATCGCAACACGTTCCTCACAAGCACATCTAACGGGTTTTGGTCGTGTGAATCCGTTATTTACAAGTGCATCTAACGGGTTTTCGCCGTATGAATCCGTTATTTACAAATGCATCTAACGGGTTTTCGCCGTATGAATCCGTTATTTACAAGCACATCTAACGGATTTTGGTCGTGTGAACCCGTTATTTACAAACACATCTAACGAGTTACGGGCCCCGTAATCCGTTATTTGCACCTGTATCCAACGGTTTACAAGCAAATATACTCGTTAGATCTTGGGCCCCGATCTCCATTACGGAGACAACGAGGCAGCTCCTTCGGCGAACTTGCAGCTGATCAGGCCGCCCGGAACTCGACCTTCTGAACCTTCGAAAGATCCATGGACTTCCTAGCGTGCCAAAGATCATAACTGTCTTGCAAGGCGAGCCAGCTTTCCGGTGACCGCCCCAGTGCTGCAGACAGCCTCAAAGCCATCTCCGGGCTAATCCCACTCCGGGCGTTGAGTAGTCGGTTCAATGTAGACGCGGAGACCCCAAGGCTCTCAGCCAGGCTACGGGCACTGAGTTCAAACGGCTCCAGATATATCTCACGGATAAACTCACCAGGGTGTGGGGGATTATGCATCGCCATTAGTGGTAGTCCTCGTAGTCGAGTAGATATGCGTTTCCCTCGCGGAACTCAAACGTCAGTCGCCAGTTCCCATTGACTCGGATTGCCCAGCGTCCTTCCATCTTTCCTTTCAGAGGATGAAGATTGAATCCGGGAATGTCCATATCGTCAATTGAGAAGGCACTATCCAACGCAGCGAGCTGCATTTGAAGCCGTCTGGAGTGATTGGCCTGAATTCCAGCCTTGCTGCCTGTCGCGAAGAAACGGCGCAGTCCTTTGTGCCGTATCGTCTTGATCATCGATAAACTGTAGCACGTTGCGCACCACGCAACAATCTACAGGCCTCGCCCTGTTAACCCTCGGACTGGCCGTCTACCGTGCCTTCGCCATCGAGCGCCTCGACGTCGAAACCCATCGCCACGAACGGACTGGCAAGGTCGTCGGACAACTTGGCCCGACAGATCAGTGGCTGCCCGGTCACCGGATGTTCCAAGCTGATCTCCGCGGCATGTAACACCAGACGATGTAATCCGAAGCGCTGGCGGAAGTAGCGATTGTGCTCGCCTTTGCCGTACTTGACGTCACCGATCATGGGATGACTCAGGTGTTTGAGGTGACGGCGGATCTGGTGGAGTCTGCCGGTTTGGGGTAACGCTTCCACCAGGGCGTAGCGTTCGAAGGTATCAAGCCGATGAATCAACGTGACGGCGGGCACCCTCGGACCACCGGGCGACTTGGGAATCGGGTGGTCGACTAGGATCTCTTCTGGCGGAATACCACGCACCAGACCCAGATACCGTTTGCGCACCTTGCCGTCTGCAAACAGCTGCTGAGTTTGGCCACAGATCTCGCGGTCGAGCGCAAACACGAGCGCACCGCTGGTGCCACGGTCGAGCCGATGGACGGGGTGGACGTGGCAACCCACCAAATCTCGCGCCAGCGTCATCGCTACCACACGGTCTTGAGCCCAGCCGCGATGGACAATCATTCCCGACGGTTTGGACACCACCAACAGATGATCGTCGCGGAAAAGGATCGGGAGTTCGCTGGACTTCTGGGCTTCGGTCATAGAATACGCCAACGTCCGTCCATGAAGAGTGCTCCTTTCGGAGGTTGCTGCGAAGTGTATCCCGCAAAGCTCATCATCTCCCTCGTCACTGTGGCCATCGTCACGATGCTGCTGCCCGGCTCACCGTGCGCCGCCCAGACGTCTGCCACCCCAACGCCTGGCCAGAAGACAGCGCTGTGGTTCGATCAACTCGTCGACGTGCCAGCACTCGATCCTGCCGATGAAGAACAGCTCGTGCAATGGCTCGGGGCCGCTCTGGTGTCGCAAGCAGCCGGTCAGTCACCGACGACCAAAAAACTACCGAAGCCGTTGCGGAAGGACACCGTTCCTCGCATGATTTTCGCCTCGGTGAGCGACGGTCAGCACCCTGCCACGGTGATTCGAGGCTCCGGCCTCGGTGTGGCGGCGGCCTGCGACCAGGTGCTCGCCCGGGCCAGTCAACTCGAGAGCAAGATCCACTGGCTCAAGATCGACCTGGTGCGCGACGTGGTCCATGAGCCAGGTATCAACCCAGCCGTTGCACTCAACTTACCCCGCAGCCTCTTCGGTCTGGCGTTCGAGCAGCCTCGTGAGATCGCCTTCCTCGCCGAAGAGCTGGTGGCCTACACCCTGGTCAACAGCGACCAACTGCTCAGTCTCGGGAACATTCGTCAGCGTCCAGGGACAGAATCGCTGCTGGTGAATATCGATCCCAAGTCGCGAGACACACGATGGAATCTCTATCGGTTCTCCGCCGCCAGTTACTTTGTCGACGGCGAGACCGTGTTGCCCTTGATTCGCGGTCATCGCAGTTTCGACCGCCTGACCCCGGAGCTACTGCTGGATGCCGCCCGCCAAGGCGGCGACTACCTGAGGCAAGCCGTCGACTCGGAGGGGCGTTTCGTTTATTCCTATCGGCCGAAAACCGACCACATCCGCAATAGCTACAACATCCTGCGCCATTCCGGCACCATCTACTCGATGATGGAGCTCTACGAGGTCACCCGCGACAAGGATCTGTTGGCGGCTGCCGAACGCGCCATCGGCTACCTTCGTTCGGCGATCCGGCCTTGTACCCTGGGCAACGTCAGCGCGTCGTGTGCGGTGGAGGACAACGAGGTCAAATTGGGCGGTAATGGGCTGGCGATGGTTGCCCTGGCCAAATACTCAGAAGCCACCGGCACCTCCCCTTATGCCGACTTGATCACCGACCTCGGCCGGTGGATCGTCGCCACCCAAAACGACCGCGGCGAGTTCGAGGTGCACAAGCAGCCCTTTCCCGAAGGCCCGCCGGATCGTTTCCGCTCGGAGTATTATCCAGGCGAGGCGTTGCTGGCGCTTCTGCGGGGGTCGCAGACGCTGGGATCCCAGACGCACGGATCGCAGACGCAGGGGTCGCAGCCGCAAGACGGCGGAGCCAACCCCGGCTGGTTGGATGTCGCCGCCATCGGGGCACGATGGCTGATCGAAGTGCGGGACCATGGCGTCAGAACCGAACGCCTGAACCATGACCACTGGCTACTGTACGCCCTCAACGATCTGCACCGACGCCAGCCGGATCCGCTGTACCTCGAACATGCTGACCGCATCACCCAGGCGATCCTCGAACGCCAGAACCGCAAGCCCGCCTATCGCGATTGGCTCGGCAGCTACTATCGCCCACCACGCTCGACGCCTACCGCAACACGATCCGAAGGGCTGACTGCTGCCTACCAGCTCGAACGAGACTTCGGCGACCCCAAAAGAGCCGACGCGATCCTCGAAGCGATCGAGCTCGGGATACGGTTTCAGCTGCAGACCCAATTTCAGCCGGAGTCGGTGCTCTATCTGCCCGACCCGCAACGCGCCCTGGGGGGATTTCACCGCAGCCTCGAGAACTTCGAGATTCGCATCGACTACGTGCAGCACAACATCTCGAGCCTGTTGGCCCTGCGCCAGATCCTGCTCGATCGCGTCCAAGACCGTTAGCGTTCCTCGCCTATGAGCTCGAGGTCCGCGCACCTTGGGGTGCGACGTTGGTCACGATCTGGATGGTCACGATCCGGATGGTCACGATCCGGAGCTGTCGGCCTGACAGCTTGCCTTGGCATCGTCGGGGCGTGTCACGAGCAGGCAACACTTCCGTCGTCGACGGAACCTCAGCCCGCTGGCGCCGCCAGTTCCACCACGGATGGTGGCGCTGAATGGATCGATGTCACCGAACAGGCCAAACTGGACTTCATCCATCACCACGGCGGCACCGGCGAGCGCACCATGGTCGAAACCATGGGATCGGGCGGCGGCGTCTTCGACTTCGACGGTGACGGCTGGCTTGATCTCTACCTGGTACAAAGCGGGCCGCTCCCGGATGCTCCCAAAAGCACCTCGCAAACCAACCAGCTCTACCGCAACCGCGGCCGGGACGCGGCAGGATTTGTCAGCTTCGAGAACACTACGGACAGCACCGGCGGCGGCGACCCAGGGTACGGCATGGGGGCCTGTTTCGCGGATGTCGACAACGACGGCTTCACCGATATCTATGTCACCAACTTTGGTGCTGATCGACTCTTACGCAACGACGGCGGTCGACGCCTGGTCGACGTGACCACAACAGCGGGCATCAACAATGCCGCCTGGGGCACGAGTTGCGCCTTCGCCGACGTTGACCGTGACGGCTGCCTCGATCTGTATGTCGTCAACTATGTTGACTTCCGCCTCGCCAACCACCAGCGTTGTTTCGAAGACGGGCTCCACGTCTACTGTCATCCGGACGTCTACCGCGGAGTCGCCGACGTGCTCTATCGCAACCGCTGCGACGGCACCTTCGACGACGTCACCGCCTCCTATGGCGTCCGCAACGACGACCCGCGGGAGTCGAAAGGCCTCGGCGTAGTGTGGACCGATGTCGACGACGACGGCGACGTCGACCTCTACGTCGCCAACGACTCCACCCGCAACTTCCTCTACCGCAACGAAGGCTCGGGCCGGCCGTTTCGAGAAATCGGTGTGAGCTCGGGTACCGCCTTCAACGACCAGGGTGTGACCGAAGCCGGCATGGGCACCGACGCCGGCGACGTGGATGGTGACGGCCGATTTGATCTTTTTGTCGCCCATCTCGACTTCGAAACCAACACCCTGTATCGCAACCAGGGCCGTGACATGTTCTTCGACACCACCGCCTCGGCCGGCCTCGCTGCCCCATCGATGCGCCGCGTCGGCTTCGGCTCCAACCTCTTCGACGCTGACAACGACGGTGATCTCGACCTTTTTGTCGCCAACGGCCACATCCTCGACAACATTCACCAGCAGAAGCCTAGCCTGTCGTATGGCCAGCCGGATCAGCTGTTCTTCAACGACGGCGGAGGCCGGTTCACCCCTGCTACCACCACCATCGGCTCCCACTTCGAGCAAGCGCTCGTCGGACGGGGGTCGGCGGTCGCCGATCTCGACAACGATGGCGATCTCGACTTAATGATCACGCACAACAACCAAGCTACGGTGTTGTTGGAGAATCGCAGGCCAAGCCATCACGGTCTGACCGTGCGACTCGTCAGTCGGTTCGGCGGGCGTGACGCGATCGGCGCCAGGGTCAAGCTGGTACCCGCCGACCCCTCCCAACCTTCCCAAGTCGAGGAAGTCCGAAGCGGCTCGAGTTATCTATCCCAAGGCGACTTGCGGGTCCATTTTGGCTTGGGTATCGAGACGGAGATCAACCACCTCGAGATCCGTTGGCCGGAAGGCGACACCCAAACGATCCCAGGCAACATTCTGACGATCGACGCCGTCAACACCATCGTCCAGGCGGCACCACAACCATGACACCGCCGTCAACGGTGACCGCTTACCTCGGCTGGCTCCACATCGGCTGGCTTACAGCCGTGATGGTAGCTTGTGGCGAGGCGCCAGAACAGCAGGCCCTGGCACCCAGCACTAAGCCCACCCTCCACTTTGTCGATGTGGCGTCCGATGTTGGGCTGGACGCGTTTCAGCAAGTCAGCGGCGAAGCCGACAAGCTCTACCTACCAGCAGCCACCGGGGCCGGCGTTGCTCTCTTCGACGCCGACGCCGACGGAGACCTTGATGTATTTCTGATCAACGGCTCGCGGATCGGCGGCTTCGAGGCTGGGCAAGAACCCACCAACCGCCTATTCCTCAACGACAACCGCGGCCAGACCTTCCGCGACGTCACCGCCACCAGTGGTCTCGACTCCAGTGGCGCCTGGGGGCAAGGGCTGGCGGTGGCCGACATCGATGGCGACCAAGATCTCGACCTCTACGTCACCAACTACGGCGCGAATGCCCTCTACTTCAATCAGGGTGACGGCACCTTCGTCGAAGGTGCCGCCGACGCCGGGATCGACAGCTCAGGGTGGAGCACCGGCGCCGCCTTCATCGACTACGACCGGGATGGCGATCTCGACCTCTACGTCGCAAACTTCGTACGCTACGATCAGGTGCTGGCAGCCTACGAGGGCCGCGACTGGCTCACCCACACCTGGAAAGGGCTCCAGGTAGCCTCGGGACCGATGGGCCTGCCGGCGGCCCAGGACCAGCTCTTCCGCAATGACAGCACCGAACACCGGATCCGGTTTACCGATGTCACAACAGAGCTCGGCATCGCGACGGTGGAACCGTCGTACGGATTTCAGCCGACCCTGGCCGATTTCGACGGTGATCGGTTCGTTGACCTCTTCGTCGCCAACGACTCTCGCCCCAACTTCCTGTGGCGCAACGTTGCCGGCAGCAGCTTTCGAGAATCCGCCCTGGCAACCGGTGCGGCTTACGATCGAGCCGGCGGCAATCAGGCTTGTATGGGGGTTGCGCTGGAAGATCACGACGGCGACGGCGATTTCGATGTCTTCGTCACCAATTTTGCCGACGAGCTCAACACCCTCTACGTTGCGGACAGCTCCGGCTTCTTCCATGACGACACCCTCGCCGCCGGCCTGATCGGCGAAAGCACCAAGCGCAACCTGGCCTGGGGAACCTTCTTCTTCGACAGCGACAACGATGGTGACCTCGATCTATTTGTGGCCAACGGCCACATCTATCCCCAAGTAGACGGGTTGGCCAGGTCTGGGTTGACCGACGTGGCTGGCACGCAGTCCTATGCCCAGGCCAACGAGCTCTTCCTCCAAGTTGAGCCCGGGCGGTATCGCGACCACTCGACGGCGGCTGGCCCTGGACTTGCGGTCCGCAAAGTCAGTCGCGGCGCTGCCATGGGAGATCTCGACGACGATGGGGACCTCGACATAGTGATCAACAACCTAGACGACTCGCCAACCGTGCTGCGCAACAACTCACAATCGCAGGGGCACTGGCTCAAAGTACTGGTGCGGGGCAGCGGTCGTAATCTCACCGCCATTGGCGCCCAAGTCCGCGTCGAGGCGGCTGGCCGGCAATACCGCCGCACCGTCCGCTCCAGCGACAGTTTTCTCTCACACCACGATTTACGCCTCCACTTCGGCCTCGGTGCCGCCGATGCCATCGATCGCATCCTGGTCGACTGGCCCGATGGTTCCACCGAAGCAGTGACCGTAGACAAGATCAACACCCTGGTTGTCATCGAGCAAGGGCCCGCAACCCATGATGGAATGGGCGGATCATGAAACGCCTTTCCCCTTGGGTCGTTCTGATCGCGGCTGTCCCCTGGGCATGTTCCGAACCGGTAACCAAATCCCCTGGCAAATCACCCACCGCAACCGCTGCCACAAACACTGTCGCACCAGCCGCCGCAACCACAAACTCACGGCCCGAAGCCGACTCTGCAACCGCCGCCTTGTTGACCGAGGTGACGGCACTGCACAAAGTGGGGCGCTACGACGAAGGTCTGATCCTGCTGCAAGCCGAGATCACCGAGGACCCGGACCGTCCCCGCCTGCACTACAACCTCGGTGTTTTCCAAGCGTCCATGGGCAACTATGAAGCGGCGGTGGCAGCCTTCGAAGAGGAGCTTGCGCGATATCCAGGGCATGTGGACAGCCATCGGGCCTTGGCGATCGCCTTGACTCGGGTCGGGCGACTCGACGACACCGTGGTGCATTTCGGGCACTGCCTCGAGACTCGACCCGACGACCCTTTGTGTAGGTTCGAACTCGGGCGCAACCTGTCGACTCTGGGCTTGTTCAAAGACGCCCGCCCCCATCTCGAGCAAGCTGCCGAGCTACGCCGTGACGCGACGGGTTACGCCGAGCTCGCCGTACTGTATCGACGACTCGACAAGCCCAAGCAAGCTTCCCTGGCCTTCAGCCGAGCCTTAGCCGACAACCCCAATCACCTGCCGACGCTGCTCGGTTACGGCCAGATCCTGACCGCGGTCGGGCGGCAAGACGACGGCGAGATGCTACTGGAGCGGCACCGCCACCTCTCTAGCCTGCAGGACCAACTCGAGATCTTCGAGCGCTCGCGAGAGCAATCCGAACCCCAGGCTGAGGACTGGGCTGATCTCGGGCGGCTACATCGTCAGCGCGACGACCGCCCGGCAGCCAAAGCCGCCTACGAGCAAGCCCTTCAGCACGATGATACCCATGCCGTCGCGGCCGTCGAACTGTCGGCACTCTACTTGGAGGACGGTCAACTCGCCGAGGCAGAACGCAGCCTCGAGCTAGCGCTGACCGCCGACCCGAACAATCCAGCTCCGTCCTTCTTCCTGGGTTTGCTGCGCTTGAAACAAGGTCAATCCGACGACGCCGCCGCGGAGGCTCTCAAACGCTCCTTGGAGCTCGGCAGCTGGCCAGCCCAAGCCTATTTGGACCTCGGCGATGTCTACTTGGAGACCGGCGAGCTCAACGGTGCCGCGACCACCTACCTCGAAGCGCTCCGCTTGGAACCCCAAAATCCCAAGGTCCACCTGCAGTTGGCCAAAGCAAGTTACCAGGCCGGGCAGTCGGATTCCGCGGCCAAGGCAGCGCAGCGGGCTGTCGAGCTCGACCCTGGCCTGGACGAGGCCTGGACCCTCCTCGGTGTCCTCCAGTTCGAGGCTGGCGAAATGCAACAGGCCGAGCAAGCGTTCAGACGAGCCCTCGACGTCGAGCGCCAAGCCTTGCTCAGAGCCGATGCCGAAGATCAACTGCTCGATCGCTTCCCCGACTCCGTCGAGTCGCAAGAGCTCTTCCGGCGGCTGGTGCGCGAGCTCACTTCCGGCGATTCCTGAGCGTTCCAGCACCGAACACGCCCCCGAACCACACAGGCGGTACGTTGTCAACGTCGAGCCGGGTGTTCAATCGACAACGGGACTCTGCAACGCCGGCCCCAGACGTCAAAAAGGGACCACGCTGTCGTGGTCCCTTTTCTAGTTAACCGGCAGAGCCGGTTGTCACTGAACTAGAACGTCCAGCGAACACCAAGCTTAGCGCGCCATCGCGAGTTGGTGTTGTGGGTCTCGAACAAATCTTCCGTTCCGCGAGCCACATTCTGCAGGGTGATGATCGGTGTCCCTGCATCCGTGAAACCCTCGAGCTCCCAAGCCTCTTTGGCGGCAAAGTTCACATACTTCAGACTGCCAGAATCGTCGTCGAAGAGGTTCGCCAAGTTGAGGATGTCAAAGGTAATCTGCACCCGTCCATAACCCACCGGGATCTCTTGATCGATGTGAAAATCCAGGCTGTGGTTCCACGGTGACAAGGCATCGTTGCGACTGGTGTTGCCGCCACGCGCTGCATTCAGTTGCGGGTTGGCGCTGATGAAGGCATCGAGGTCGGCCCAAGTGCCGTTGGTGATCACAACGTCACCTTCCGACGCCGGCACCCAAGCCAAATCGTTACCGTCGGTGCCGTCACCGTTGTAGCTCTGGCCGAAGCCGAAGCCCACAAAGTCCGAACCCATCACCCAGCTGAAGGGCCGGCCGGATTGCAGGTTGTAGAACAACGACGCGGTGGTGGGGTAAGGCTTGTCACGGTTGAAGCGGTACGACATCGAGGCGTTGAATCGATGCTCAACCTGGAAGTCCGAGGTGGTGGTCCCTGCGTTGTTCGGGTCGAACGCTTCGTTGAAGTTGAAGTTCGAGACCGCACGACTCGAGGTGCCTTCGTTGACCACCGTCGAATCATTGTAGGCGTAAGAGACGAAGCCCCACACACCGTCACTGAACGGCCGCTCCAGCTTGACCGCAACATTGGTCGACTCGCCCGAGCTAGTGTTGGTGATCAGGAACGCACCGTCGACGCCACTGTCAACTTCGGCGTAGACCGGACGGCCATCAAACGTCACGCCACCCGTCTGCGCGATGTTGACGTTCTTGTAGTCGATCTCTTCGACGCTGTCCGAGTAGACGGCCTCAGCCGACACCACTAGGTTCCACCACGGTAGTTGCCGATCGTACGCCAGGTTGAAACGAGCAACCTGTGGGTACTTGAAGTTCGGATCGATGAAGTTGAACTCACCGATCGCACCACTCGAGGCACACGAAGCGTCCTGGTTGAGCGGATCAGGATTGAAACCCGGCGCACTGCCACCGGTGCACTCAATGAAAATCTGCTCGATGCCGGAACGGGCGTAGTTGTTGGAGATCCAGACGTACGGGGTTCGACCGGCAAAAATCCCGGCACCACCACGAAGTTGCGACTTGCCGTTGCCTTCGATGTCCCAGTTGAAGCCGAAGCGCGGCTGCCAGAGCTGCTCACCATCAGGAATCTCGTCCGTCCGGAAACCGAAGGTCTGCTCGGTGAACGGGTTGCGGGTCGGGCTATCCGGGAACATCGGGATGTCAACACGCACACCGTAGGTGAGCGAGAAGTTGTCCTTCACGGCCCACTGGTCACCGACGTAAAAACCCAGTTGGGTGACATCGAACTTCTGCGATTCCGCCTGACCTGGCGGGATTTGGGTGAACCGGAAGCGTCGCACGTTGTCGGCCTCGAAGTCGGCGAGGCTCGCAAACTCGTAAGCGCCAAACGCGTTCTGTACAAAAAGATTGTCGAACGTGAACAACTCGTTGTGGGTGCCGAAGGTCACCGTGTGGTTGCCTTTGAGCCAGGTGAAGTCGTTGTGGATCTCGAGGATGTCTTGATCCAAAGCGTTCCGAGTCGAGAACGGCTCGGTGCCGGCTTCGAACTCGTTACGACCCGAGGCGGAACCGTTGACGTCTTCGATCTCGATCCAGGGGAACATCAAGCCATCAATCCCGGCACGACGATCTTTGATCGACTGGAAGGCGATCCGCGCCTCGTTGAAGGCGTTGGCACCAAAGACGGTGTTGAGCTGAGCCACCGTCGAGTTGGTCTCGTTCTGGAAGTCGTAGGTCTCACTCGGGAACTCGTAGGTGAACGAACCCGGCCGATTGACGTCACGGGCGGCGTCAACATAGTTGTGGCGCACCGTGAGATTGTTGCTGTCGTTCAGGTTGAAGTCGAGCCGAGCGAAGAACTTGTCCGACGGGTTGTCGCGACCGTTCTCAGCGAGGCCACCCGGATCGAACCCATAACGATCCATCAACAGGCTACGAAACTGAGTCGCTTCGGCAACCAGGCTGCCACCAGCAAAGGCCTGGCCGGTCGAACCGTCGAGCGACCAACCCGAAGGTGTGGTGCGCTCTTCAAGATCACCATTGATGAAGAAGAAGACCTTGTCTTTGGACAACGGGCCACCGAGGCGGAAACCGTACTGATCTTCCTCGAAGTCACCGAACTCACCGAGTTGCTCGGGGCCGTCACCGAAGAAGTCTTTGTCGCGGGTGTAGGCGAAGACCGAACCCTTGTAGCTGTTGGAGCCACTGCGGGTCACGGCATTGACGCCACCACCCGAGAAGCCACCGTTGCGTACGTCGAAGTCCGCGATGATCAGCTCGAGCTCTTGGATGGCGTCGAGGGAGATCGGCGTTGTGCCACTCTGGCCACCCGGCGTACCGGAATCGGCGAGACCGAAGAGATCGTTGTTGACCGAACCGTCGATCGAGATGCTGTTGTACCGGCTGTTGCGGCCGGCAACGCTGAGCGCCTCGGGATCTTCGCCGTCACCACTGACGGTGAAGAAGGGGTTGGTACGGGCAAAGTCATTGAAGCCACGGTCGACGGTCGGTAACGACTCGATCGACTCGGTGCCGACGTTGGACGCAGCACCGGTTCGACCGGAGTTGATCAGCGGCGTCGACTCTCCGACAACGATGACAGTCTCGGCAACCGACGCGAGTTGCAATTGAAACGTGAGGTCCGAGGTCTCACCGAGCTGTACATTGATGTCGCCTGCTTCCTGAGTGTGGAAGCCGTCCATCGAAGCACTGGCGTTGTAGGGTCCGCCGACGCGGACGTTGAGCATCCGGAAACGCCCGGACTCGTCGGTGATTGAGGTGTAACGGGTGCCAGTGGGCTCGTGGACCGCAGTGACCTGCGCGCCCGGCAGGGCGCTACCGTCGGCCTGCGCGGTCACGACACCACGGATGGCGCCGGTCGTGGATTGGCCGAAAGCCGCTGGCGTCAGCACGAGCGCTGCGCAAAGGGCCACGGCGAAATATCGCAGTGATCTATTCATCACTTTCCTCCATGTGGTTGGATGACGAAGCTGGAAGTCGAACCGCTCAGCGCTGATCTTCGATCGGCGTGAGCCAAGGTGCACACAACTCGCTTTCGGGACGAGTTGCCGCCCGAGGAGACCGGGATGCTATGGGTACCGTGTAAACACTTCATGAGGAACAATGAAGACGTCATGAGAATTCGACGAAGGGTAGCCACAGCGCGAAGAAAATATTTGACTGCACAACCCAAATACTTTAGGCCCACCATATAGCAACCAGCACTTCTGAGTGGCAGAACACTTAGAGGACTAGAGCCACGGAAGATTGTGCTGCGGAGAGTCAACACCGACGTGGACCTGTAGGGTACTGATGCCTAGATTACCACTATCCGTAGTGGTTTGGGAGAGACAATTTACAATCCTTACAATCCAATTTTCGCGATCGATTCAAATTCTCGGACCGTCTGAGGTAAGTGCGATAAGCAAAGGGCCTCCGCGACCCTCCTCTTGATCTATCAGGCCGATTTCGGCTGGCTCAATCGCCCTCCCAATCCCAGAAATAGTCTTTGTTGCTGAGCAACTCCTCCTCTTCGGCGGCGGAAGTCCAGCTCTCGCTCACCGAGGGACTGGGGCTCGTACCGGCAGCAGCAGCCTTTCGAGCGAACCCTAGCTGCTCCTCGAGATCGTTCGTTTCACGCTCCCAGTATTCTTCGCTACCGAAGTGCGGCCAGCCGGCTTGGAACGCCGGATCATGGTATCGACGTGCCAGCCAACCGGCGTAGCGCACCAGCCTCAGGCCACGCAACACCTCGATCAACCTCAGAGTGGACCGGTCGAACCGACGGAAGCGTTCATAACCGGCTAAGAACACCTCACGCTGACGTTCGGCCTCGGCGTCGCGGCCCGGCAGCGCCAGCCAGACATCTTGCACCGCCGGCCCGGAGGCAAAATCGTCAAAGTCCATCACCCGCAGCTCACCATCCCTGAACAAAATGTTGCCGCAGTGCAGATCAGCGTGAATACGATGGGTTGTGACACCTTCCATGAGCTCGTCGGCTAGATCAGCCAGCGCCTCGGCCGCCGATACATACCGCCGTTTGACCGCCCCCGATAGCTTGATCGATCCCGCCAGAGTGGTCGATCCTGACATGGCGCCTTCGAGCTCGAGCCAGGCGATCACTCGGCGCACATAACGGTCAGCATCGAGCCGCGGGCGCAACGGCGCCGGTCGCCGGGCTGCCACATTGTGCATGCGGCCAACAAACATCCCCAGGCGCTCGACACTCAGATCGTTGAACTCATCTGGAGCTCGCCCAGCGCGGCGATCCGACAGGCAATAGTAGATGTGGTCGATACGATCGAGGGTACTGCCGTCTGGAAACGGTCGCATAGTGCAGACCGGAATGTCCTCGGCAGCAAGCTCGGCCAGGAAGGCGTGTTCTTCGAGAATCTGCTCGGCGTCCCACCGTTGAGGGCGGTAGAACTTGGCGATGACCCGACTACGGTCTTCGAGTTCCACTTCGTAAACCCGATTCTCGAACGAGTTCAGTGGATAACACACCGGCCGACAACGCAAGCCACTGGCTTCCACCGCTTCGAGAACACGGTCCGGCGTCAACGCCAAGAACAGGTCGGTGGCCTCACCCTCGATATCGGAACTCATAGCCGCGACTGTAGCAGACGCATCGCCTGCGTCTGCGGCTCTGTCACGGAAAAGGGAATTCTCACCATCTCGGTGGGGCCGCAAGAAAATCCCCCCAGTCCCCCTTTTCCAAAAGGAGAGGCCTGAGATTCCGACTCAGATTCCTAGAATTCCGGCTCAGGTTCCCCCCTTTGAAAAAGGGGGATTTAGGGAGGATTTCGGCTTCCGCGAAGGAACAAGCAGTCCTCGCTAGGACATCAAAGGCTCACTTTAGAACGCTGCCGTATCGCCGACGCTGGCGAAGTTACCCTCAGGATTGCTGTACACCCTGACGAGTCCCGACTCAGTGTCGGTGACGGTCATCTCAAACGCGACGTTGGTCAAGGAGCCATAGAAGATCCACAATCGGCCGTTGTTCTGACGTCCGTCGAGCGCTTTCACAACCATCTCGATGTTGGCCGGGTTGAAGAACCAGAACGAACCCGTGTCTACAGTTCCCAGGGTCGCCACCGTGCCAACACCGGTGTTGTCGTCGAAGTCCGTCCAAGTGATCTCGACCTTGAAACGATCGTTCTCGCCTAAGCAGAGGGTGTTGCCATCCGGCACACAGATACTCCGCAACCGCACCCGGCCGTCGAGATCCGGCACCACAAAGCTGGGATCGTAGCGACACGGTCCCTCAGCCAAGCCACCTCCGACCAGTCCGTTGCAGGTCTCCTGGAGACTTTGCACGGTCGGCTTCGGCAGTCCGGCTACCCAACCCCGCAGGCTTTCCCAGGCCGACGCGGTCTCGCCAGAAGTGAAGCCACAGTGGGTCGGAGTGTCCTCGACCAAAATGCCGGTAACCAAGTTGGCCGCCGGCACAATCGAGGCGTATTCGTTCTGGTTCTCGACCAACACCAGACCATCTTTGTCGGTGTGGATGGAGACGATCTTGACGTCACCCACCTTACCTGTCGGGGTGTAGTTGTCGACCATCCGCTGGCGGTAGATCGGATCCGACTGGATACGCGAGATAGCAGCGTTGATCGCGGCACTGCCGTAGTCCACGTCGCTATTGTCGAACGCCTGGCCGCCCCCTAGCTTGCGGGGATCGTAGACCAGGTCAGCCAAGCCAAAGGTCGAAAAACCCATGTCCGTTCCGACAAACTCGACCGGCAGCCCAGTGGTCGCCAACAGCTGGCCCAACCGCGCGGCCTGTTCTGCGTTGGGTACCGCTGGCAGCCCGAAACAAGCATTGATCGCCAATCCCAGATCGTTCTCACTGAAGTTGGGAGGAAACGGCAGCCCGTTGGCACCACCGGCAATTGCGGCTCCGGGAACGTCGCCACAAATGGCATCCCAAAGCAGACGAAGATCAACCCCGCCGTCCCACAACCGGCTGCCGGCCATCGCGCCACAGATGGGCATCGCACCGACAACGTTCGGAATCAGATCGGCTTCGACATCCCGCGCCGTGACCAGCCCGCCCAAGGAGGCACCATAAATCAACACCTGATCGGGCACGCCGTAGGTATTCTCGAAAGCTTGGTACATCTGGTAGTTGTCGGTGTGGGTTTCGAAAACCGCCCACCCCGTCAAGCTGTAGCTCGAGGCAGCAACGGCATATCCCTCGGACAATTGGAGCGCTGCCAGCGGTCCAAGATCCGGATCCGGAGCAATCGGGCTGAGACTGAAGCCGTGGTTCCAAATCACCAAGCCGTCGGCCGGAGTCCATCCGTCCGGCACCGTGATCTTGTAATAAGCGCCACCGGTCGTTTGACCCGTAAGCTCGGTCTGCGCACCCGCTGAAGCGGCGCCAAAGATCAGTAGAACCAGTGTGAGGGCTGTACGGAGGGATAAAGATAACGGCATGGAGTCTCCTTGGGACGTTTCGAGAGAGCGGCTAGCGACTTGCCCTGAACGCCTCGACACGACGGAGATGGGTCACGTCGTGGTGGTGATCGCTGTGTTCCCGAACGCAGGACATCGCTTGACAATTCAAGCGGCTAGGGTATCAGTGGCCCTTGGACGAGACAAGTTGAGTCAGGTGCCAGCAGCTGAGCTATCGCGGCCCTTCGTCGCCAGGGAGACGACACGGTCGCTGTTCGAATAGAGCCAAGGTTTCGCCAAGAGATTGTGCCTGGGCTGCGTCTCCCGCCTTCTCGGCAGCCTCGAACGCTTGCCGTTGCCATTGAACTGCGTCCTCACATCGCCCAACTTCAGCATAGGCCATCGCCACGGTCTCGGCGTGATGCGGGCTCTTGACGGCCTCGAACACACGCAATGCCAGGTCGAGTGCCCGCGGACCATCGCGCAGATCGACTAGCGGGCTGGATGCCAACAGACGGGACAGGGCTGCAGCCAGGTTGCCGGCTTCGGGCATCACCGCGCGGCCTTGTTCTAGACGCTGAAGGGCTTCGGCAAAGCGGTTCATCCTAATCAAAGCCTGCGCTGCGATCAGCCGTGCACTTTCGCTGGCGGGATCGAGCTCGGTGACGCGCGCCGCAGCAGCCAGAGCTGTACTCCACCGACTCAGTTGTGCTTCCATACGAGCCAATTCGAGATAGGCCACCGAGTCGCCAGGGCGTAATTCGACCGCGGTTCGATACGCCTTGGCCGCCCGCTGGTAGTCGCCGCTACCGGCCAACAGAATACCCAGGTTAAAACTGGCCGCGGCATTGTCGGGCTCGAGCTGCAGAACCTGCTCGAAGATCCGTATCGCGTCCTCTTTCCGCCCCGCCTGGGCAAGAGCCGAGGCGAGATTGACTCGCGCACGAATGCTGTCGGGGGCGGCTTCGAGGGCGGCCTGAAAGGCGTCGATTGCTTCGAGGTATTGCCCGGCTCGAAAAGCGACCCGACCGCGGAGCAGAAACACCCGCTCACCCACTTTGAGCTCGACCAACTCTTCGATCAGTGGATCCGGCGCACGCACGCCCACCGCGCCGCGCAACCCGAGATGGTGCCGTGCCTTGTCCATGTCACCCAAACCGCGGTAGGCGAGTCCCAGTGGATGATGGAGTCGGGTGGCAGCCGGAACTTGCTCGAGCACCGCCTCCAGATGGTCCGCGGCCTGCTGATATTGCTTCTCGGACAGGGCGATCTGCCCCAGGCTGGCCCTGGCCGCGGCGGTCGTAGGATCAAGCTTCAGGGCACGCTCCAACCAATGCCGTGCTTGCTCCAGTTCGAGTAGGGAGAGATACACATCCCCCAGGCGAACCATTGCCGGTAGGCTGCGGGCTTCGAGCTCGATCGTCCGCAAGTAGCCGGTGACCGCCTCATCCAACCGTCCTGCTGCCTGATCGAGCACGGCGCCGAGATAGGCCCACTTGAAATTGTTGGGAGCCAACCGCTCGGCATTGGTGTAGCAGATTGCCGCTGGGTCTGTGAGGTCGTAGGCGTGGTAGAGACGGCCGGCGGCACCAAACGCGTCCGCTAGCGGTTGGTGGCCGACGTTCGGTTGTTCGACCATCGATTGCAGCAGTTCCTGCGTCTCCCTGAGCTGAACCGCCACCGCCTCTTCGAGATGTTCGAGATCAGGAGGTTCCAAGGGCACCAGTTCAACGTCGACCGCCAGGGCTGGCCCACCGAGGCCGGCCAGACAGACCAGGACGGCCAGACAGACCAACCGACCGCTCCAAACCGAGGTCGGTACCGCTGGCCGTCTCGAGCTCACTTGGAGCCATCCATCTTGACCGCCGTCCCTTGCCGCAAGGTCAGGTATTGGCCCACCTTGGGAGTATCCCAAGTCTCCTTGGACCCATCAGGCCAGTAGACGCGAACCGAGGAGACCTTGGTGGCTTTGCCCAAGCCGATCAGCACCCGTGGATCGTTTGCCGAGCAATAGGACCCATCGGTCACAACCCGCCCCCAGTGAGGCGGCTGACCGGTTCGCAACACCTCGACGCGAGCCCCCAACATGTCCCGTCCGCCGCCCGTACCGGTCAAGCGCAAACCGAGCCAAGGTGTCTCCTGGCCGACCTCGTTACGCAACAGGCGGAGCGGCCCATTGTTGTTGAACACCACCAAGTCGGCGTCACCATCGTTGTCGAGATCACCGACCGCGGTACCGCGGCTGACTTCGGCAATCTGAAAGGGTTTGCCGGCTCGGGCGGTGGCGTCTTCGAAACGTCCCCCACGGTTCAAGAACAACTGGTTGCTCTGGGCGAGCGGGAAACGCTCGCCGCCACCCGCCAAGGCTTCCAAGATCCTCACCGCGCCGTTGGCGATCATCAGATCCAACCGACCATCGTTTTCGACGTCGAGCCATGCCGTGCCAAACGAGGTGAACGGCAAGCTGTCTGCCGACAAGCCGGTTTCTAGGGTTCGATCTTCGAACAGCCCGCCGCCATCATTGACGTAGAGCGTGTTGGTCTCCCCCATCAGGTGCGTCATGAAGAGGTCGGCGTCACCGTCGGTATCAAAATCGGTTGCCAACACCCCCATCGAAGCCTCTGGCGCTCCCTCCCGGTTGACCGCAACACCCCCGAGAAGCGCCTCGTCCCGGAACGTGCCATCACGCTGGTTGAGCCAGAGGTGATTGGGCTCGCCATCATTGGCGACATACAGATCAATCCAACCGTCCTCGTCGAAGTCCGCGGCGACTACACCGAGTCCTGCCGCCTTCACCCCGTCGATGCGTGACCGTGTCGAGACATCTTCGAACGTCCCATCACCGCGGTTGCGCCACAGACGATCCGCGATGCCGTCGAACGAGGACGGACCACAATAGTCCCGCCGGCTACTGGTGGCAAAACACTTGGGATTACGCTTCAGATCAAAGACGACGTAATTGGCAACGAACAAGTCGAGCCAGCCGTCCCGATCGAAGTCGAAGAAGGATGCACTCGTGGACCACGCCGTATCGTCCACTTTGGCCGACGCCGTGACATCGATGAAGGTGCCGTCGCCGCGGTTGCGCAACAGCTGATTGGAGCCATAGTTGGTGACATAGAGGTCGACAAAACCGTCGTTGTCGAAGTCGCCGCTCGCTACCCCCATACCGTAGCCAGTCGCGATTTTGGCCAGTCCACTCTCGACTGTCACGTCAGTAAAGCGCAGCCCCTTGGAGGCACCACCGATCAGCTCGTTGCGGAACAACCGATCCGACGGCGGATGTGGACCCGGCGGCGGAAAGAACACATCCTCCATGGTCTTCCCTGGGCCGAGCACCGAACCTTGCACGACGTAGAGGTCGAGGTCACCATCGTTGTCGTAGTCCAGCAGCGCCCCCCCTTGGCCGGTCATTTCCGGGAAATAGTGCTCGCCGGACATGCCGTTGAAATGGACAAACGCGAGTCCAGTCTCGGTTGCGACATCTTTGAACAGTGGCCCATCGGTCGCCGCCGCCGCCGGCAGGGCGATGAGGGCTACGGATGCAAGCGAGAGGAGGGTCCGGTGAAGATGGGAGCGTAGATCAAGCCGTTTCATACCCTCATTCTATGCCGAGTCAGTCCGCGGCCTGGCCACCAGGAACGCGAAGTCACTCGGCAAGACCTCATGTTCGATGAGCGTCCGTTCGTACAAGAACATCAATCGCAGGATGCTCAAGTCCTTCTCGTCTTCCAAGTCGAACCCTGGCATCACATGCGACAGCAAAATGTGGAGCAAAGTGCCGCCGTAGGGTTTGAAATCGATGATCTCGAAATACTGTTCGAGCACCGGGATAACCTCGGCCGAACGCACCGACTCCGACGGATCCAGGGTGATCATATCCTCGAGTTCGGGCCGCAAGACGCGTAGGAACGGTGCAGCCTTGCGCGCCTTCTCAGGCAGAACTTGCAGCACCTCGTTCATGAGCTGGAGCTGAAGGTCCGTCCACTGGAATCTGGACGGGCCGACGAATTCGTTGATCATGAGCACACCACCCGGTTTGAGGCAGGCCTGGACCTGCTGGTAAATATGCTCCAAGTTCTCGAGATGATGTAGTGCCATCTTGGCGATTACAACGTCGTAAGCGCCGGTGGGCAGCTCGATCTGATCGATGTCCACCACCTCATAGTGCAGGCGATCACCGAGACCAGCCTCACTCGCCAGCTGGTTGGCTAGTCGAATCGACTCCGGGCTGACATCAAAACCGTCAACCCGCTGCGCCACACCAATTTCGACCAGAGCTCGCTCGAGGTTGCCGCCGCCGCATCCGAGGCTCAAGATGCGACCCACTGGCCGTTCCTCGACGTGCTGGTCAAAAAAATATTGTAGGTAGTAAACCTGCGGATCGCCCGAAATCTGAAGCCGAATGTGCTCTTCTTCGACCAAAGGCCAATCCAACCAACCGCGTTGACGCCCGGCCTCGACATCGCCTACCCGGTCATCCCAATGCTGGCTGGCGAGAGCACCCCACCGCGACGGCATCACCCTGCGTCGGACTTCGCTGGCCAGCGCACGCAGGCGCGGGTGCTTGCTTAGGCGCAGCCGGCACCATCTCTCGAGACGGTTCAAAACCCAATGCGCCTCATGACAAACCGGGGCAAGAGCCGGATCACGCACATGATCCAACGCCAGATACCAGGCACATAAACCTCAGGCGTCCCACGATCGATCGCACGCAGCACCTGCCGTGCCACCGCCACCGGCTCACCGGCAAACGGCGGCGGATCGAGCCCAGCGGTCATACT
Organism: Acidobacteriota bacterium; assembly: GCA_029263395.1. GTDB lineage: Bacteria > Acidobacteriota > Thermoanaerobaculia > Multivoradales > J023 > JAAELT01. Next base: position 38,105 of record JAJCXO010000177.1, read on the forward strand.
GGTTTTGACGAAGCCGGGTTTGACACAGACCGTTACCAGTCCAGCTGCCCTGTACTTGTGATCGAGAGCTTCCAAATAGCGCGACAACCCGGCCTTGGCAGCGCCGTAAATCGCCACCGGCTTCCGTCCACGTTCGCCCGCCACCGAACTGAAGACACAGAGTGTTCCGCCGCCGCCCTCGAGCAGGGTTTTGCGCGCCAATTCACAGAATGCGACGGTCTGGCTGAAATTGACCTGCAGCAGCTGCAACGCCAGCTCAGTGTCCGCTTCGAGTTCGTCCTGAGACCTGAAGATACCGGCCGTCACGACCACACAGTCCAAACCTTCGAGGGCCGACCGAGCGGTCGCTAGGGCTGGCGCAAAGGTCTCGAACTGTTCGAGATCACAGAGCGCGGTTGCGACCACCCCTTCACTCCCCCGCACCTCGAGGTCACGGGCACTGCGCTCCAGATCTTCGAGGTCACGACCCAGCAGGCACAACCGATCTCCGCGATTGGCCATCAACCGGGCCAGGGCTCGCCCCATCCCTCGCGTGGCGCCGATCAAGGCGACTTTCATTGACCGTCTCCAAAAAGCCGAACCGATTGTGCACTGGCGAGACGCTGGTGTGGATCCCACTTCTGCCGCACATCCAGCCAATCTGCAAGGCGTGGCTCCATCACCCGAAATCGCTCCGCCGTCGTAAAGGCATCCTTGGCGAGATAAATCCGGCCGCCGCAGGAGATCAGGAAATCGTCCAGGGTGGCGACCACTTCGGCGGTATTACGACGCACCGGAATATCGAGGCAGATCGACATCCCCGGCTTGGGAAACGATAACAGCCCATCACCTTCAGCCCCGAAGTCTTTGAGGACACTCAAGAAAGAGGGGACTCGCAATCGCGTCAACAAATCCAGAAAGTCGCGAACCAGCCTTGGGTCGTCACCATAAGGAATCACACAGGCGTATTGGGTGAAGCCTCGCGCGCCATAAACCTTGTTCCAGTCAATGACGAAGTCGAGGGGATGAAAAAAAGTCTCTGGATGAGCGATACCCCGAGTCTGACGTCGCACGTGTTTGCCATAATAGACAACGTTGAAAGCCCGTGCTGACAGGCGGTTGAGCACCCACGAGGGCAATTCGAACGGTACCGTCAAACGCCGCTTCTCCGGCGGCGGATCATCCGGCGCCTCGTCTGGCGTCGCCCAGCGTCCACGCATCAGGATCCCTCGCCCCATGTGGCGGCCACGTTTCAGGCAGTCGATCCAACCCACCGTAAAGGGCCAAACCTCGGCTGCTTGTTTGAGCGCTTTGAGAAACTGATCCAGATCTGGAATGCGCTCCGACTCCGCCCAAATCCACGGCGATGGGATCGACTCGAGCTTCACCTCGACTTCGAGGATGTGCCCGGTCAGCCCCATGCCACCGATGGTGGCCAAGAAGAGATCGCTTTTCTGCTGGCGTGAACACCACACCACAACACCGTCAGCCAACATCAACTTGAGTCGACGGACATGTGCGCCGAAGGTCCCCACCTGATGATGGTTCTTGCCGTGGACGTCGGCAGCCACCATACCGCCGAGGGTAACGTATTGCGTGCCGGTCGACACCGGCGAAGCAAAACCGCGCGGCCAGAAAACTTGGTTCAAAGCACCAAGGGACAAGCCTGATTCTGCCAACAGAACACCCGTTTGTGGATCAAACGCGAGGATGCGGTCCGCCAGTACCGATCCGGCGACATCGAAGGTGCCCGGAGGCGGCAGCGACGAGTCGCCGTAAGACCGTCCGAGGCCTCGAGTCAACGCCGCCCCTCGGGCTGATGCTTCCAGGTCTTCAGACAGTACCTGGCGCCCGGGAACCGGCAGTCGTCCCCAGCCCGAAAGCGTGCTTTGATATCGAGCGGACACGTGCCTAGCTGAATACAGGTCTAGCAGGATAGAGGGCTGGCGGAGCCTGAAACGAAACGAGCGAACAAGCTATCGACCTCGAAAAGTTACTCTACTTCGACATGGCGCCGAGAAAGTCGTCGTTGGTACGCGTCTTGTTGAGCTTGTCGCGCAACAACTCCATCGACTCGACCGTGGACAGAGGATTGAGTACCTTGCGCAGGACCCAGACCCGATGCAACTCATCCGCAGGGCGCAGCAGCTCTTCTTTGCGTGTCCCGGAACGATTGATGTCGATCGACGGGAACACACGTTTGTCGGTCAGCTTGCGATCGAGGTGGATCTCGCAGTTGCCAGTCCCCTTAAACTCTTCGAAGATCACGTCGTCCATGCGGCTACCGGTGTCGACCAGCGCTGTCGCGATAATGGTCAAGGAGCCCCCTTCTTCGACGTTGCGAGCCGCGCCGAAGAAACGTTTAGGGCGATGCAGAGCGTTGGCATCGATACCACCGGACAGCACCTTACCCGACGGCGGCTGCACCGTGTTGTAGGCCCTGGCCAAGCGAGTGATCGAGTCCAGCAGGATCACTACATCTTTCTTATGCTCCACCAGGCGCTTCGCCTTCTCGATTACCATGTCGGCCACTTGGACGTGACGGGTGGCAGGTTCGTCAAATGTCGACGACACAACTTCACCCTTTACCGAACGCTGCATATCGGTGACTTCTTCGGGGCGCTCGTCAATCAACAGGACGATCAATACCACCTCGGGATGATTGTGAGCCAACGATGAAGCCAAGGACTGCAACAACATCGTTTTTCCGGTTCTTGGCGGGGCGACAATCAAGGCGCGTTGGCCTTTACCCATCGGGGTCGTCAGATCCATGATCCGTGAAGACATGTCCCCAGGCACTTCGAGCTGCAAACGCTCCAGGGGATACAGCGGTGTCAGATTGTCGAAGAAAATCTTGTTCCGGACCACATCAGGGTGTTCGAAGTTGACCGCCTCGACCTTGATGAGGGCAAAATAGCGCTCGCCTTCCTTCGGCTTGCGGACCTGGCCAGACACCGTATCACCAGTGCGCAGATCGAATCGCCGGATTTGGCTCGGGCTGACGTAGATGTCGTCAGGGCCAGGCAGGTAGTTGTATTCCGGCGCTCTGAGGAATCCGAAGCCATCAGGCAAACACTCGAGTACTCCTTCAGCAAAAATCAATCCACTTTTTTCGGTCTGCGCCTGCAGCACCTTGAAGATGAGCTCTTGCTTACGGGTACCTGAAGCTCCTTCTATACTGAGGTCTTTGCCGATCTGGACCAGCTGCGAGATCGACATTTCCTTGAGTTCACGGATGTTGAGACCCGGGCCTTCTTGCAGAGCGAGACCGCCATGACCTTCCGCACGTCCCAATGCTTCGGGGCGCCCCTGGCCACCAGCTCCTCTTGAACCTCTTCTGTTCCTCGGGCCACGGCCCGGCGGCTTCTGGCTGTTTCTAGTCATGTCATTTCCACTGGTTGAGGTTTCCCGTGGCTGCTACCGAGGAAAACCGAGATTCCTTGCCAAACTTGCTTGACACCTTCCCCCGAAACCGCCGAACAAGGCACGAGGTCAAGATCATCCGCCAGCCCCAAGGTGCTGCGGATGCTTTTGAGGCCACGAATCCGCTTCGAACGAGGTAATTTGTCGATCTTGGTCGCCACCAACAGCAGATCCACATCGAGACTGAGGAAATACTCGAAAGCCTGCTGATCCAGGGTTGTGGCACCAACTTTGCCATCGATCAGTTGGATCAAGAGGCGATTCGGACCGGCGAATTCAACACCGTGATCCGAACCTTCGAAGTACTCGTTCATGAGTTCTGCCCAACGCTGACGCTCGTCTCGCGAGGCCTTGGCGAAGCCATAACCGGGCAAGTCGACGAAATAAAACCGTCGATTTATCGCGAAGTAGTTGACCAGCCGCGTACGCCCGGGAGACCGGCTGGTCCGCGCCAAACCTTTGCGCCCCAGGAGACGATTCATCAAACTCGACTTGCCGACGTTCGAACGGCCGACAAACGCAATCTCGGGCAGACCGTCACGCACGAACTGCCCGCGCTGGGCAGCCGATAGGACAAATTCAGCCGAGTCGATTCTCACTGGTTTTTACCTGGTCTCAGGTGCACCCACAGGAGTGGAATATCCCTATATTCCGTCAGTGGATTACACGATTGGGGAACCCTGAACGCGGTCAAATTTTGGGAGTGGAAGATCCCGAAATGGGATCCACAGTACTGTAGATCACTGAGAGCCAGGATCTACGAAGACGGACCAAACTGCAGAGAAGAAAGGAGAAATTCGGATTAGGTTTTCTCCGAAACCCGAGTGAAGGGCTGCCGAGCCCAACACTCTTTGTCGAACCGTTTAGATAAAACGGTCTGGGAATCCAACGTGGAGGCGGCTGAGATTGATTCCGAGCCCAAGACCGGTAGTCTTGAAGCCAGGTCTCTAGTACTGACCTCGAGAAATCAACCCGGCGGACTAGTGGGCCAGTGAACCCGACCCGACATCCGCCCCTGGAGAGACCTGACCAAACTTTTCCTTCGAGTCCGGCAGCGAGGAAATCTCGCCGTCGAGCGTGAAGGTCAGTACTTCGTCCATCGAATCGACGAGATGCACGGTCAGAACCTCTCGGACTTCCGCAGGGATGTCCTCGAGGTCCTTCTCGTTCTCGCTTGGAATCACAAGTTCGATGATGTCAGCACGGAAGGCAGCGAGGATCTTATCCTTGATACCCCCGACTGGCAAGACTGTGCCACGGAGGGTGATCTCGCCAGTCATCGCGACATCTTTGCGCACCGGAATGTCGGTCAAGGCCGAGACCAACGCCGTTGCCATCGTGATACCAGCCGAAGGACCATCCTTGGGAATTGCGCCCTCGGGCACATGGATGTGGATATCGAGCTCGCTCGAGAAATCTGGGTCGATCCCCAACAAGGCAGTGCGGCTTCGGACGTAAGACATAGCGGCTCGTGCCGACTCTTGCATCACGTCTCCCAATTTGCCGGTCAGGTCGAGTTTGCCCTTGCCTTTCATGAGACCCACTTCGGTCTCCAAGATCTCGCCACCCACTTCAGTCCAGGCGAGTCCGGTCGAGACACCAACAATCGACTTCTCTTGTTTGCGGCGACGCCGGAATCTTGGCTTGCCGAGAAGCTCACGGACGAACTCCGAGCTATCGACAGTGATCTCGAGGCTCTTGCCCTCGTTCACGATCCGTCGTGCGAGTTTTCGGCAAACCGACGCGATTTCACGTTCCAGATTACGCACCCCTGCTTCGCGAGTGTAGCTGTCGATCAGCGCTTTGACCGCGTCATCCTCGAAGGTCACCAACTCTGGTTTGAGGCCGTGGGTATCGAGCTGCCGCGGAACCAAGAACTGCTGCCCAATCGCCAGCTTTTCACTCGGCGTATAACCGGTGAGCTCGATCACCTCCATGCGATCCCGCAATGCCGGCGGCACGGTGTGGATGACGTTGGCGGTGGCGATGAACATCACCTTCGAGAGGTTGTACTCGACATCGAGGTAGTGATCACCAAAGGTGTCATTCTGCTCTGGATCGAGAACCTCCAGCAGCGCCGCTGCTGGATCACCCCGGAAGTCCATTGCCATCTTGTCGATCTCGTCCAGCAAGAACACCGGATTGACGGTGCCGGCCTTCTTCATCATCTGGATGATCTGCCCCGGGAAGGCTCCGATGTAGGTCCGGCGGTGCCCACGAATCTCGGCCTCATCTCGCACGCCGCCCAACGATAGCCGCACGAACTTACGGCCGGTGGCTTTGGCAATCGATTTGGCCAGAGAAGATTTTCCTACACCGGGAGGTCCGACAAAACAAATGATCGAGCTTTGCGTTTTGCGAGTGAGCTGCCGAACGGCTAGGAATTCCAGGATCCGTTCCTTGATCTTCTCCAGGCCGTAGTGATCGGCGTTGAGAATCTCGTTGGCCTTATTCAGATCGCGGAGCTCGCGACTCTTCTTCTTCCAGGGAACACTCACCAGCCAGTCGATGTAGTTGCGGGACACGGTGGCTTCTGCCGAGACCGGCGGCATCGCTTCCAAGCGTTTCAGTTCTTGATCCGCTTTCTCTCGTGCCTCTTTCGGCATGCCAGCCTTGTCGATCCGTTCCTTGAGCTCTTTGACCTCTTCCGCACGGTCATCTTTGCGCCCCAACTCGTCGTGGATCGCTTTGACCTTCTCGTTGAGGTAGTACTCTTTCTGAGCCTTCTCCATCTGCTTCTTGACTTGGATATTGACCCGCTTGTCGATATTGACCTTCTCGATCTCGACATCGATCAGATCATGCAGGCGCTGCAAGCGCTCGTAGGGATTGAGCATCTCGAGCAGGCTCTGCTTCTCGCTGGTCGTCACCATGAGGTGCGCCGCAAGAGTGTCGGCGAAACGGTCCGGATCGTCGAGCTTGAGGGTCGGCATCAGGCCTTCGAAGGCTAGATGGTGTGACATTTTGGCGTACTGCTCAAAGGTGGAGAGCACACGTGACATGTAGGTCTGGAGCTTGTCGCTGCTCGGATACTCGATATCGAACGAGTCAACTTCGGCTTGCAGGGATCCTTCATGCTCTACCAACTCGAGCAGACGACCACGCTTCTCGCCTTCGACCATCACTTTGACGTTGCCGTTGGGGAGCTTCAAGTTCTGGATGACCCGCGCCACCACTCCGATATCTTGAATGTCCTCACGCAATGGCTCGTCGATTTTGGGATCGCGCTGGGTGATGAGAAACAGTTGTTTCTCAGGCAGCGACAAGGCGAGCTCGAGCGCCCTTACCGAACTTTCGCGGCCCACAATGAACGGCGCCATCATATGAGGGAAAATAACCATATCGCGCAGCGGAACCGCTGGCAGTACTTTGCGCTCTTCTTTAATGAAGCTGGAGTTCATCTCGCCTCTTTCACTCGATTGTCAACTGCGTCTCGCCGTCTACGTGTCTCACACTTCTACAGTGCCTTGCCGTCTCAGTGCCTTGCCGTCTACAGAATCTCATTGCCTACAATGTCTTACGTATCTGTTGCCTATCTGCGTCACTCTGTCGGTTGTGCAGCCCTGTCGGGTATGCAGCCCTTGGCTTTCGGCCAACAGCCCAGACCCATTCGATCTCGACGCTACTACGTCGTGAGACCTGGAATCATTCTACTCTACGGGCTTGAGATCCTCTGGTTAGCCAGCCTGCTTCTGATAAACCACAATCGGCTGCACATGATTCTCGACGACCTCTTCAGTAATCACGCATTCCTGAATCTCAGGCTCTGACGGAATGCTGTACATCATGTCGAGCATCAGCTCTTCCATGATAATCCGCAGGCCACGAGCACCAACTTTGCGCTTGACGGCTTCTTTGGCGATGGCCTTGAGAGCTTCATCCGTAATCTTGAGTTTGACGTCTTCGAAATCGAACATCGTCTCGTACTGACGCACGAGGCTGTTCTTGGGTTCTTGCAAAATTCTTACCAGCGCATGCTCATCGAGCTCTTCGAGCACCGCCACCACCGGCAGACGGCCAACAAACTCCGGGATCAATCCGTACTTGATGAGATCTTCGGGCTGCGTTTTGTTGAGATCCATAAAGCGGGAGTCCACCTTCTTCGCTTTGACCTCGGCGCCGAAGCCCATCGTCTTCTCATTGAGCCGGTCGGCGATGCGGTCTTCCAAGCCTACAAAGGCACCACCACAAATGAACAAGATGTTGGTGGTATCGATTTGCAGGAACTCCTGGTGGGGATGCTTACGCCCGCCCTGCGGCGGCACATTACACTGGCTCCCTTCCAGAATCTTGAGCAACGCTTGCTGCACACCTTCGCCAGAGACATCGCGGGTGATCGAAGGGTTGTCGGACTTGCGAGAGATCTTGTCGACTTCGTCAATGTAGACGATGCCACGCTGGGTCTTCTCTTTGTCGTTACCCGCCGCCTGATACAACTTCAGAATGATGTTCTCAACATCCTCACCGACATAACCGGCTTCGGTCAGCGTTGTTGCATCCGCGATGGTGAACGGCACCGACAGGATCCGAGCCAACGTTTGGGCAAGCAATGTCTTACCCGTGCCAGTGGGACCAATCAACATGATGTTGGACTTCTGGAGCTCGATATCAGACCGCGTCCGCTCCGCATGGTCGATCCGCTTGTAGTGGTTGTAGACCGCTACAGCCAGCTTCCGCTTGGCCTGCTCCTGACCGATAACGTACTCGTCGAGGAGATCTTTGATCTCCTTCGGCTTGGGCAAATCAGTGTCTTGTTGCTGCTCATGGAGACGATCTTCGGCGATTATGTCGAGACAAATATCGACACATTCGTCACAGATAAAAACCGTCGGACCAGCGATGAGCTTTTTCACCTCTCGCTGGCTTTTGTTGCAGAACGAGCATCTCAGAGCGTCGTCACTGGAGTCTTTCTTCGGCATGAATCCTCCTCGCGTCACAAGCGGCGAATCTTCAACGATGGTAGGGACGAACGCAGCCGCATGTCAACCGGTGACACATGCCCGCTCGCCGCTCGTTTCGACCGCCATCTCGTGCTCTCGCGTCGCATCCCCAGCAGGTCGTCATTCTCGGTATTTCCCAGGCGGATCAAGGTCCCAAGGCGAAACAAGGTCCCAAAGCGGTATTCAGTTTCGGGGCTTCGCATTACACCCCGCATTACACTCAAGATCTTTCTGTCTGAACACTCGTATGAATTTACGCCTCAACCGGCTTCTGGCGACGTTCCATGATCTGATCGACGATGCCGTATTCGATCGCTTCTTGCGCGGTCAAGATGTTGTCGCGATCGGTGTCATGATGCACCTGTTCCTTGCTCTTGCCAGTATGTTTTGCCATAACCTCATCAAGGCGGTCTCTGAGCAGCAAAAGATCCTGGGCCTGGATCTGAATATCACTCTGCTGCCCCCCCATCCCTTTGACCCAAGGCTGATGGATCAGCACTCGGCTATTGGGCAGGATGATGCGTTTACCCTTGGTTCCGGCCGCCAACAAGACCGCAGCCATTGAAGCCGCTTGACCAACACAGAAGGTCGAGATGTTCGGCTTGACGTACTGCATCGTGTCGTAAATCGCCAAACCGGCCGTTGTCGAGCCACCTGGCGAGTTGATGTAGATCGCAACGTCTTTCTCCGGATTCTCAGCCTCCAGAAACAACAGTTGTGCAATCACCAGATTGGCGACGTCATCATCGATTGCACCACCGAGGAAGATGATGTTGTCCTTCAACAGACGCGAGTAGATGTCGTAAGAGCGCTCACCGCGATTGGTTTGCTCTACGACCATGGGCACCAACATAGTCAGTCCTCCTAAAGGGTTCTACGCGTCGTCTTCGGAATCGGTTGCGACTTCGGACGCTTCAGACTCGTCTTCACCTAGCAAATGGCGTACTGCCTTCTCACGTAACATCTGCGCTTTCAGAGGCTCCAAGCGCCCCGACTCGGTAAGCTGCTGACGCAGTTGGTGGGTCGGTTGATTTTGCTGAGCCGCAATCATCGACAGGAACCGCTCGAGCTCGTCAGCTTGCAGCTCGACAGCTTCGGCCGCAACCACAGCGTCGAGCAGCAGCCGATCGTGAACCCGCCGTTCGGCTTCTGGAGTGAGCTGACCAGCGAGAGCCTTCCAATCGATCCCGGCCTGCTCGATATCCACACCCTGAGCATGAATTCGTTCGGCATAATCCTGCAACATGCGTTCGTTCTCTTTTTCGATCACCCCAGCCGGCAACTCGATAGGGTGGCGTTCGCGCAGTTGCTCTAGGAGAGATTTCTCGCGCTCGGCCCGCAGCTTCTGAGCCTTCGAGCGTTTCAAGTCTTGGGCCACGCCGTCACGAAGGTCAGCGATTGAATCGAGGCTGAACTTGGCGGCAAATTCATCGTCCAACTCCGGCAAGTCCTGCTCTTGGACCTCTCGGATCTCGGCCCGGAATTGACGTTCGGCGTCACCGACCGTACGCGTGACTTCCGCAGTCTGTCCCGCAGACCGCCCAGTCAACGCCAGGGTCAACTCTTCGTCGACCCCACTAGCACCCAGCTCGGCGTACAACGGCTCGGTACGCGACTTGGGTCCTGCCTTATCGTCGGAAGACTCGCCGTCTGCAGTCTCGTCGTCCGCCGCCGCTTCGTCCGCCGCCGTGTCGCCACCGTCAGCGGCAACGGCGTCATCTTCAGTGATATCGATCAGTTCGCCGATCACCAAGTCACCATGGGCCGCCGGACGATCGACGGTTGTCCACGTTGCGTGATGGCGCTGCAAATCACCTAAAGCTTCGTCCAATTCATCGTCGCTGAGATCCGCGTCACCCTTGGGGAGGTCGAAATCCCCGAGCTCACCGAGATTGATCTCGGGGCGAGTCTCGACCAGGGCCACCAGCGTCATCGGCTGACCGGGTTCGAGCTCCAGGCCTTCGAATCGCGGTGGCAACAGAGGATCGAGCTCTTTCTCAGCTTGCGCTTTCTGCCAGTAGTCTGGCAGGAGGCGGTCGACAACCTCTTGTTTGATTTCCTCTCCGAAGCGCTTCTGAACAACGCTCGCGGGAACTTTCCCTTGCCGGAAGCCGGGCATCTTCACATTCTTGCTGAAGGATCTGACCACCCGCTTCATCTCAGCTTCTACAGCTTCGACCGGCACCTCGATCGTCAATTTCTTGAGACAGGGTCCAGTTTCTTCATAGGACGTCACGACACTCATGGGTGAAAGAATCCTCTAGGGTTTTGCGGTCTCAGCAGGAACGTGGTCTCAGCAGGAGCGTGAGCAGGGTCGTCAACGGGTGCGAATGATTGGTGCGAAAGGGGGGACTCGAACCCCCATCCCCTTTCGGAGACTAGATCCTAAGTCTAGCGCGTATACCGATTCCGCCACTTTCGCATTAGGTAACGATTGCTGAGGGGAGAATATTTCCGTCAGCAGGACAGCCAACGGTGGAGAGCCTTTGCTGGATCGTCAAAGGCTTGGGAAACAGGGTATTGGTGAGCCGCCTAGGACTTGAACCTAGAACCCGCAGATTAAGAGTCTGCTGCTCTGCCAGTTGAGCTAGCGGCCCCGAACGCGGTCAATATACTCGCCGCAAGCCGAAAGTTCAAGACTGACGAACGGACTGAGGACAGTCTTCTGCCAACCGTCTCGACCGCCGAGTCCGTCAGCCGCCTTGCACAAACCCAACAATTTCGAGGCGATCGCCTCCCTGCAACACAACCGTCGGGTAAAGATCGCGGGACAAGATCTCGCCATTGTGTTCGACCGCCACGGTGCGTGCATCGCGCCGCAAGTTATCGAGCAAGCTGCTGACCGTCTCGCCCGCGGCGAGTTCGGAAGGCTCACCGTTCAGCACGATGGTCATCGACTGCGCGGTGTTACTGACGGACATCGTACTACTGGCGGACATCGTGTTGCTGGCGGACATCGTGTTTCACAGCCGCAGCTCACAGCAAGTGTTTGAGTTCGGCTTGACCAATTTTGCTCGAGGCAGTGATGATCAAAGCAGCCGTGCCACGGTCTACGGTCGGGATTTCGATCGGTAACCTGAGAAATCCACTGGTATCGGTATCCCCCAGTCCCAAGGTACGGGGTCCACCGAAGGTAGAGATCATCTTGACCGTTACCGACGCACCGCCAACCGGCAGGCCGTGTTTGCTCGAGCGAGCTCTCAGCGCAAGCTCAGCCGCGCTCCCAACTTTGAGCTCCACCTCTTCTTCGAGAACCAGCAGCAATTGCTCCTGCTCTGCTTCCGTGGTCAGATATTCGAGGATGACTTGATCGAGCGTCCGTCCACTATCTGCCGCGATGTCGAAATTTGGTGCGGGCTCGGTCTCGATCGTCTGAGTTTTGGGCTTCTCTGGCAGGAAGGCGCTGATCTTGTCGTCGAATTTACCGCTCTGGATCGACTTGATCATCGTCCGATGCTGATGATCCATGAACGCCATGATCTCGTCATCACCCTTGCCACTCTGCAACAGATCGGCATAGTTGGCGCGGTTGGCGACCACCACCTGACCGCCAAAGTAGATGAGGCTCTCGATAAAAGGGTTGGAATACCCTTTATCTTCGGTCTGAACGTGCAGTACAACATCGCCATACCGCACGTCCGTATTGTGCCCGGTGATCATGTCTGGGGTCCGGTATTCAGTAATCCGGGTCGTCCGTCAAGTCGCCAACGCCCCGTCGACAGGCCGCTCCCTGGGAGCGCCTCAACCACTGCCTGGAAGCTTGATGCTGATTGCGACAATCTCGGTCATTCTAGGGATTGCGATTCCACGGGGTCAAGCCAAAAAGGGGATCAGTCGCCGAGTCCACTGTGCGGCTCATGGTTTAGCTCATGGCGCAGGGCCTTTTCCAGAGCGTCGAAGTGAAACGAAAACGTTGCTGAGCGCAGCCGGGTCGGTACGACGTGGGTACTTGCCAGCAGAAGCTCTTCACCCATTTCACCAAAAAGGAGCCGCACAAGGAACGTCGGCATCGGCACCAATGTCGGACGACCGAGCACTCGTCCCAAGGTTTTGGCGAAGTCGCGCTGGGTGACCGGCTCGGGGGCAACCGCGTTGACCGGCCCCGACAGATCGCCATGGGTCACTGCATATTCGATGACCGAAACAAGGTCGTCGAGATGAATCCAGCTCATCACCTGGCGACCGGTGCCGACAACACCGCCCAAACCCAGTTTGAACGGCGTCAACATCTTTTGCAAAGCTCCGCCCTCTGCACTCAACACCACCCCGATGCGCAGCTGCACCACCCGCGCCCCTGCCTTTATGGCCGGCCCGGTAGCTGCCTCCCATTGGCGACAGACGTCCGCCAGAAAGCCGGTGCCGGCGGCATCGTCTTCGTCGACGGTTCGCTCCCCCGTATCGCCATAAAAACCGATCGCCGACGCAGAAATCAGCGCCGGTGCAGGGTCTTTGGCGGCTATCGCCTCGGCGATGGTTCGCGTGCCCGAGATCCGGCTGTTCAACACCCGCCGTTTGAAGGCGGGGCTCCACCGGCCGCCAGCGATGTTCTCACCCGCCAAATGCACCACCGCGTCGATACCATCGAGCGCGTTGTCGTCCAATGAACCCGCCGCGGGGTCCCACCGGACCTCTTGCGGAGATTTCGGCCGACGACGCACCAGACGCCTAACCTGGTGGCCGCCGGAGGTGAGCGATCGCGTCAAGGCACTGCCGACCAGACCGCTCGCTCCGCTGATGAGAATTTTCACGTCGCTTCATCATACCTCGACCGCCACCGCCCGCGACCAGATCGAGTCGACCGGGGAAGCATTGTCGACGGGGATCCAGCTAGAATGCTGGCCTATCAGCCCTGCGTGAGGAACTCGAATGAGAGCCAGGAAATCGGTCTACATCGCTTACACCGGCGGCACCATAGGCATGCGCCAGGGTGCCCACGGCTATGAACCAGCCCCAGGCTTCCTCGAAGAGCAGATGTCTCGCCTGCCAGTACTGGCGAGCCCAGACATGCCGCGTTATCGCATTCATGAGTATGACCCTTTGCTGGACTCCGCCAATATGAGTCCCGCCGATTGGGTCAAACTCGGCCGAGACATCATGAGCCGCTACGATCGTTACGATGGGTTCATCGTGTTACACGGCACCGATACCATGGCTTTCTCGGCCTCATCGCTGTCGTTCATGTTTCGCAACCTCGGCAAGCCGATCGTGTTCACTGGTTCGCAGATACCGCTCTGCGAGGTGCGTACCGATGCCCGCGAGAACCTGATCACCAGCCTGCTGCTGGCTGCACGGCACCCGATCCCAGAAGTCAGCCTTTTTGTCGGCCATCAGCTGCTGCGCGGTAATCGTGCAACCAAGGTCAGCGCCAAACGGTTTTTAGCCTTCAGCTCACCCAACTATCCTCCACTTGGAGAAGCCGGCGTCGATTTGGTGATCAACCGCGACCGGGTTTTGCCGTCTCCCTCGGAACCGATCGCATTCGACGCAGTGGGGCATGCTCAGGTCGCCGACCTGCGCATCTTCCCCGGTATCACCCCAGAGACTCTGGAAGCCTTCTTAGGTCCCCTCCATGGGGCGGTGCTCCACACGTATGGTGCGGGCAACGCTCCGGATCGTCCAGAATTGCTCGAAGTGCTACAACAGGCCAGTGAACGCGGTGTTGTGCTCGTCAACTGCACCCAATGCCTCGAAGGCTCGGTCAACATGGCGGGTTACGCCACCGGCAACGCCCTGCGTGAAGCCGGCGTCATCAGCGGCTACGACATGACCCCTGAGGCTGCTCTGACCAAGCTTTACTATCTGCTGTCCCAGGATCTCGACCCCGAAGAGATCCGAGAGCAAATGCAACAGAACCTGCGGGGTGAGCTCTCCCGCCCCGCGGCTGAGCCCTGAGTCATCCGTCATTGTCAGGCCCCGTGTGATCATTCCGCGCCGTTGGTTCCAAGCTCAACAATCGGCTCCAAGCCCAACAGCCGGCTCCAAGCCCAACAGCCGGCTCGCCTCCGGATACGCCTCAACCAGGACTTCACGGATCGTCTCATCTAGCAGCAACCGGAGATCGCCGACGTCGGGTGCCGAAGCCCCCCGCCCTTTCGCTTGCCCGAGGACTTTCAACCCCACCTCGCGACGCAGCTTCAAGGCCACCCGCACCCGATCGCGCCATTGTTGCGAAGCGGCTCGCTCTTGAAATTCGCCGCGGCCGCGGCCGAAGTGGGCTACCGCCAGGTAACGCAACAGAACCTGGTGGACAAGACGTTCGAGAAACGGCGGCGTCCAGGTGACCGCCGGTAACCGTTCGCCTTTGATGAGCTGGAATCCCCGCGCCAGGCCAGCGCCGCCGAGAGCCCCGAGAATGGCTCCAGCCAACATGCCACCACCGAAGCTCAGGCCACCGGACAACAGGTCGGCGGAGAGTCCTCCCAAAGCACCGCTGATCACACTGCCCCACACCGCCCCCTTCTCCGGGTCGACGAGATCCTTACCATCAATGGCGAAGGCATCGAGCTGGCGATCAATCTCTGTGATTGCGGTACCTTCGAGCCCATGGAGTCCGAGCAGCGTCGCCATCAGCTCGCTCGAAGCACGCTCCAAGCGCTCAGCCAAGGCTTCCATGCCTCGTTGTTTGTCGTCGCGGCTCGGCCGGCGCTCCGTCAACTCCTCGTTGTCGATCGTGGCGGCATGGAGAAAACGGGCCATGGCGTCGAGAGCCTGCTCAAACACTGCCAGGTTGCGACGATTCCAGGCCTCTTCGAGGCCCTGCATCATGCTCTGCCGATCCTCCGGCAGGAGGCCGACGATCCGTTCGAGCAAGACGCTCTCTTGCACCCAGCACCGGCTGAACGCATCGAGCGCGAGCACCTCTCTCACCACCGGCCACCGTTCGACGTGACGCCGCCAGACATCGAGACGCTGAGTCTTCATTTCCGGAGCGGCTTCGCCACCGCCGGTCTGGTTGAGCAGCAGCACAATCGGCCGACCGATCCAACTCAACAGGTCGAGTTCGGGCACCAGGTATCCAGCATCCTCAGGCTCTTCAGTCGCATTGACCAGATACAGCACCACATCCGCTTCGTTGCGAATGTTGAGCGCCGCTTGCTGGCTACACCACAACGGTCGATCGGCGATGCGGTCCCAGGTCTGCTGAATGAACCAGACAATCGGTTGGGTCTGCCGTTCGAGCCGCCGGAGCAATCGTACTGAGTCGCCAAAGCCCGGTGTATCCCACAACCACAGCTCGTTAGTCTGGTTGTTGATCCCGGTGCCGTTGCCGGTCTCGATCGCAGCTTCAATCAACGTATAGCCGACCGCTACTTCCGTTACATGGGCTTGATCGAGCACCTCTCCTACATCGCGACGCAACAGGGTCCGCGCCAGGGTAGTTTTGCCAACATTGGTATGGGACACCAGGCTGAGGTTGATGCGTTCCGTCATGAGTCCGCCCCAAACGCACTGTCGAGCCGACCCTCGGGCCAAACGGCGGCGACGGCACCGGTGAGCACCTCATCGGGCAACGGCTGCATCAGATCGACCTGTAGCGCAGTCAGCCCGGCATCGCGACCGACTCGATCCCAAGCTCTTCGACGCTCCCGCAGTCTCTCGTCGACCCGGCCGTTGTCTTCCAGCTTCTGGCGATAAGCCGAACTGTCGACCACCAGCAACAACGCTTGGCCATCCGGTAGCTCGCGTTTGAGGTGCCGCACGAACTCCCCGTGAACCTCCACTTCCGGCGTCTGCGCCAGACCAAACAGCATCACCTGTAAACGACCACGACTCGATTCGAGGCTATCGGGTTCTTCGCCGTAGGCGACCGTCGGCAACACTCGAATGTCCGATCGCGGTCCAAGCAGGTCGAAGAGCAGGTTTCTCAGGGTATCCACCGCTCGTGCCGAAGGGCGGTAGCTATAGGGAATAACTTCGACTCGGCGCTCCGACGTATCCACCGAAGCCAACAGGCGCCGCACGTATCCATCGGTCACCGTGATCGACAGTCGGCGCCCCAGCCGAGCGCATCGGGTCCCTTCGAAAAGCGCCAGCAGCAGCCGCGGTAGGCCAACAAATAGGGCGGCAGTCAACGCGTAAAGGTGGATCCAAGGCGCCGCGTCCCCGGTTTTCGGGCTTTCGATCTCCGCGGCCTTCGGCACCTCAGTGGCGAGCAGCGCCGCGGCCGGTGACAAGACAGTGCCGAGTAAACGATCGACGGTGGTGCCAGACAAGAAGGTACTCTCCCAAGTGGCCCGGTATTGGAACGCGATACCGCGAGCGTACATGCCGACGACCACGCCGAGAATAAGCACCAGAGAGGCGGTGTGCATCAGGCGGCGACCGCGGGCTGATGCCAACGGCGTCACCGCCGGCAACCAAGCCGACAGGTACTGACCGAGAGCGTGTTGTAATCGTTGTTGCGCCTCAGGGGCTCGCTGGCCCGGTGGCAAGCGGTCGATCAACCGTCGCGCCATCTTTCCTAGACGTCCGACAAAACGTGGCACGCCAGAGCCCAACGCCGTGCGACCGAACGGCAACACCGACTTTGCCGCCATCAAGGCCAACACCATCAGGTTCCAAGCAATTAGACCGAGCAGCGGCAGCGCCAGCACGTTGACCTGCTTCGCGGGCCCCAAAGCGTTGGTACCGAGCCCGAGCACAAAGGCCACGATCAGAGCTGGCGTCATCAAGCCTCGAACCGGGCTTGTCCATCGTCGAAAGCGGACCAAGAACGGCAGCTCTTGCTCGAGCACGTCGCAGAGCCCTCTGGCCCGCTCGCCGAGCCAGGTCAAGTCTCCGGCCTCGCCAGTTTGACCGGCTTGCGCCGTCGCCGCACGCCGGTGCTCGAGCGCCAGCAGTTCGCCGCCGCGATCCGCTTCCTCCAAGGCTTGAACCAAGAGAACAGCTTGGGCGTCGCCTTCCGGCAGAGCCAACTCGTGCGTCGACTGGATCACTGTCATTTGCTGACGACCCCAGGCTGTCGGATCGCGGATCGCGACCGGCGATGATGGATCAGCCCATCATCGCCCCAACCGCCCCCTTGGGATCCTGGCTTACTCCCCGCCCTCATCAGCCGCAGCTTCATCGCCCAGACCCTCATCCGCCAACGGGCGTGACACAACACAGGCGTTGATACCGCCCACTCCCATAGACAGCTTGCCGACCGGGCCGCGTGGCGCGGGGCAGCCAGCATCAAAAGCAAAGTTCTGGTGGACCCCGGCGATCTGTTGATTGAGCTCGTCACGTTTGAGGCCGGTGGGATAAATCTCACCACGCTGGTAGCCCAGATATTGCGCGGTCAATTCCCAACCGCCACCGGCAGACATACCATGACCGAAGATACCTTTACGGGCGGTCACCAACACATCTTCGGACATCAGGTCGCGCACCATCTCGACCTCGTTGAAATCACCGGGAGTGGCAGTGGCGTGTAGATCCCAGGAGGTGATCTCTGACCCCTCACTGCCAGCCCGTTCGAGGGCCATCCGCATGGCCTCAGTCGGCCCCTCTTTCGATGGCGTGATGATGTGATCAGCGTCGGACGTGACCCCGACCGCCAACGGCTCCATCCCTAGAGGCTTGAATCCCTTGGCGGTCATATGGTCGTAGTCGCCGACGATCCACACCACCGAGCCCCCCGCAATGTGGGTTCCACGCAACTCGGTCAGTGGTTTCGACACCTGAGCATCGGCCGAGATCACCCGGGCGTTGTAAAACGCACTCACCAAGAGTGGGCTGGGAGGCGGGTCGGTGGCGCCGATCACCACCGCTTTGGCATCGCCGGAACGGATCGCGTCGATCGCCAACTTGAGCGTCACGCCAAACGTCGAACAGGCAGCCCCGACGGCCATCGACATGCCGGTGATCTGTCCGAGCATCGAAATCTGGGCGGCGGCAATATTGTCGATGTTCCAGATAAAGTTTGAAGAGACCGCCTGCCACGGTGGCTGCGGCGTTCCCCACTTCTCCTGCAATCGTTTCAAGGCGCGACGTTTGTCCTTCATCGCCTTGAGCTTGCCGGACTCGACATCACCTTCCACCGCCACCGCTTCGATGGCACGCATCTCTTCGAGGTAAGTCTTGAGCTGTGGCGAGCGCGAGCTCCAGAAATTCCACCAGGCTTCCTCCGCCAAGTCGCGATCGTCCTCCGGCGCGGACTCGGGACGCGGTGGAATCGGTGCCCCCGAGTCGGTTTGGGTCGGGCAAGCTCCATCTCCGGTCGCACACCGTTCTTCGTAGATCCGGCGCTCACTATTACGTTCCGGCGACGCCCAGAAACGCTCCCAACGGCGTTGTGCCCGATGGAACGCCAGCGACTGCTCGTATTGCGTCACAATGTCACCAAGGCCCGTACCCAGGTAGATGTGAGCCTGGGTACCGAGAGCCTGCAGTTCCTGCTCGAGACCGGGATTCTGACGCAGGGACTGAATGAAGGCCCCAATGGCGTACTTCACTGGCAGTCCCATTTTGCTCTCGAGCTGTGAGAAACGATTGGGCTTGAAGCGCTCAACGACCCAGCTGTGGTAGTCGTCGAACGAGAATTCCGGCACACCAACCAAGAAGTTGTCGGGGCCGAAGCCGTTGAAAGGCTCGAGCCAGCTTTCACCCGCTTCTAGATTGCGGCTGAAAGCATCAATATTCGGTGAACGGGGGGCGACAACGCCCCAGCCGAAGATGCCTACACGTTTCACGATGGCGTCAACCTCAAATGTTGGTAAAGCTCACCATCGGCAAAGCCGAGGCGGCGATAATACTCGCGGGTACCGACCGACGATATAACGGCAAGACTCTGGAATCCGGCCTCGCCGGCAATCTGCGCGGCTCGTTCGATCAGCCGCCGGCCTAGTCCCAGGTGTTGAGAACGATCGCGACGGGTGTCGCCCAGGCTCACCACCACGCCATACACATGGACTTCACGGATCATGGCGCTGGCCGCGATCTCCGGAATATCGGCCGCTTGCCTGGGTAGCGCTAGCCGACAGAAACCAACAATCTTGCGCGCCGGGGTGATGAATTGGAGGAACTTCTCAGGACCGATCGAGGTTTCGTACTCGAGGCAGTCGAGGGTCAGCTGTTCGGGGTCCACCGGTTCACCGCGGATCTCACGGGCGCGGATATCGCGGCTGGCTTGTCCGCGGCGCTCTAGATCGCGCTCGACAACTTCACGGAAATTGGTCACCTTGTTGCCGACGTGAATATCGTCACCTGGAATGTCTCGAATGATGCGGGTGACTCGGCAGTATTCCGGTACCTTCAGCAAACATTGGCTGACCACCCGGAGCAGCTCGTCCTCGGTGTAGGGCCGCCACTGGCCGGACTCGTAATAACGCATGAGCTCGGCACTTTCGATCAGACTGGTGGGGTAAATCTTGAGCTCGTCGGGACGGAAGTCGACGTCATCGAAAACACGGCCAAAGTCTTCGATATCGCGATCGGGATCGGAGCCGTAAAGATTCGGCATCCAGTGGGCATGGAGCTTGAAACCGGCCGCTCGTAACAGGCGCATCGCCCGTCGCGTGGCGGCAACATCGTGGCCGCGATGGTTCTTGGCCAGCACCTCGTCGGACAGGCTTTGAAAGCCGATCTGCACCTTGGTTGCACCCAAGCGACGGACGCGGACCACTTCGTCCTCAGACAAATGATCCGGCCGGGTTTCAACCACCAAACCGACACAACGGGCGATGGCGGTTTCATTCTCGAGCTGCACCGCTGCCAACTGCTCCCAGGTGGCGTTCTCGCTACGATCGAGCAGCTCGCCTTCGAGTTGCTCCGACAGATAAGTCGAGACCACCTGATTATAAGTGCGCTTCGGCGCCAGCCCATCAACCTCATGGTCGAGCTCGTGGAAGCTAACTGCGCCCCGCATCGTGTAGGGTTGGACGGTGTCCGACTGGCGGGCGGCGGCAAAATCGTTCATCGCGTCGAAGCAACGCTTGACGAACCAGATCTGGTAGGGCTCAGGGTAGAACGACCACGTCCCACCCAAAATGATGAGCTCCACTTTGTCGACCTCATGGCCGGTGTTGTAAAACGCCAACAACCGGCCGAGGGTTTGACCGTAGGGATCGAAGTCGTGTTGAGCGGCCCGCTGGGCCCCAGGCTCCCGGGACAGGTAGCTCTTGGGCATCCGCACGTCCGAGGGACAGAAGATGCACTTCCCGGGGCACGGATAAGGTTTGGTCAACACCGTCACCGGCGCCACCCCGCTCTGGGTTCGCACCGGCTTCATCCGCACCCGCTCGACAAACGCACTCTCGTCTTCTGGCCAGCCGAGGCGCGGCTTGAAGAAGCGATAACCGCGGATGATCTCGCTCTTCGAGAAAGCCCCACAGCCGGCCTTGGGATATTTGCGGACCAGGCGGTGCAGCATCGCCGCATCGAGCGTATCCACCGCGCGGATCTCGTCGATGATCGGCAGTAGCTCGCGTTCGTGCAACTGCGGCTCGAATCGGTGAGGGGAAGGGCGCATGATGAGGAGGTAGGGAGGGGCGGGGTGGAAGACTATCACGGGCGGTAGCTGCCCCCCACCCCATCAGACGGTGACGGCTGCCAACGACAAGTCTAGTCTGATCATGCGTCGACAGGACATTCGCCTGTCGATGACCATGCAGGAAGGCCCTGAAAGGACACCCACTCCATGAACACGAACCTATCCAGAGCCGGCCTCGCCGCGCTTGTTGTCTTTTCGATACCCACGATGCTCCAGGCTCAGAATGACGCCCAGGAGCCAGCACAGTCTCCGCAGCCAGCACAGTCCCTCGGCCAAGCGCTCAAACAAGGTACCACCACGGTCCAGCTCCGTTACCGCTTCGAAACCGTGGACCAGGATGGCTTCAACAAAGAAGCCCATGCCTCGACCCTACGCACCGCCCTCGCGTATGCCAGTCAACCCTTCAAAGGGTGGAGCGTCGAGCTCGAAGCCGAGAATGTCGCTACCGTTGGCAACGATCTTTACAACAACCGAGGCGCCGGCTCCGACTCCAACGGAGTCACGGATCGACCGGTGGTGGCAGATCCAGAGCTCACCCAGCTCAACCAGGCTTTCATCCGCTACGAACGTGGTGAGACCGAGTTCACCGTCGGTCGCCGCGAGATCCTACTCGGTGACGTGCGATACGTCGGCAATGTCGGTTGGCGACAACACCACCAGTCGTTTGACGCTGTCACCCTGACCAACAGCTCCCTCGATCATCTGACGGTTCACTACAGCTACCTCGACAAGGTCCACCGCATTTTTGGCGACAGCCAATTGATGGCGAGCCATCTGCTCAATCTCGGCATCGCGGTTGGTGATCTCGGCAAGATCACCGCTTATGGCTACCTGCTGGACTACGATCAGCCCCAGGACGCCATACGCTCAACCTCGACCTTTGGCGTCGAGCTCGCCGGACAACGGCAGCTATGTGGCGACCAGGCTCGATGTGGTCCCGGTCAACTGCTTTATGAGCTCGAGTGGGCCACCCAGAGTGACGCCGGAGACAATCCACGACAAATCGACGCTGACTATCTGCACGCGGTGATCGGTGGCAAAGCGCGAGGCATGACCGTCAAGCTCGGCCTCGAGGTGCTCGACGGCAATCGATCCGACGGGCAATTCAACACCCCGCTGGCCACCTTACATGCCTGGAATGGATGGGCGGACAAATTCCTCGTCACCCCACCCGATGGGCTCGAAGACCTTTACCTTTCCCTGGCCGGTAACCTACCCTTCGGCGGGGCGCGCAAGCTGGCCTGGAAGGCGATCTACCATGACTTCGGAGCCGCCACCGGCGGCGCCAGTTATGGTGACGAGATCGACCTGCAACTGACCTGCAAGGCTACCTGGGGCCAAGTGTTCGGTCTCAAGGCAGCACTCTACAACGCCGACACATTCTCCTCAGACGTCGACAAGCTGATGTTCTGGTCGGCTTATCGTTTCTAGCCAGACCTGCGAGGGACTGATTGAAGTCCGCCGTCACTCGAAGACCCTTCGTCGGCACCAACACCTCCGAAGGCGGCGGTAGCCAGCCATTCCCGCGCTCCAACTCGCGTCCTGACGGCGGGACAAGACGTCTCCAGCCTCCAAACTCCCGTCCCGAGCCCGCCAGGAGACGTGTTGTGACGATGGAAAGCTCTTCTCCCGCCGTTGGACCCCCTGACCCAACGGTCAACAGGCGTTCTCCCGCGGTTGGACGCGATACCTGACGTTCGAATGGCGTCCTCCCGGCGGGAGAGCCCTTGTTTCGACGACCGAAAGGTCTTCTCCCGGGTGTAGTTTTCTCGGCTTCTCGGGCGAATCACCCAAAACAGGCCCTGATTCGCCCGATTTCGTCATATTACGCCTCGAACATAGGGTGACAGTGAGGCTGACCGTCACCGTCACCGAGCATCACCGTCACCGAGCGTCACCGTCACTCGAAAGCCGCCAGGCCTTTTCGGCGCGCCTGGTGCCTCTCGAAATTCGCTTGCCTCCACTTCTCTTCCTGTTCCCAAAGCTCTTCGACGGACCGGTGCTTGTAGACCCCGGGAGGAAAATACGGCTGGAGTGTGCGCTGCGCAAAGTCCCACGTCGAACGGATCGCGGGGAAAAGTTCGGGGTCATCGGGCTCTCGCCAGGTATTACCCTCCATCTCTTCTATCTTGCGATATTTGCGAACCGGCATCTCAATCTCCTAGCCCGAAACGATGACGCAAACGCTCGGCATCTCCCCAATCCTGTGGCCGTACTGTGCCCTTCTTCATCTCGTAGAGCATTTGCGGAGTGACGACGCTCACTTCCACGCCGTCGAAGTCGAAGCGTTGACAAGCGAGACCGTCGAAGGTGTAAACCTCTCCCAAGCGGGTCAGAATATCGATATGGAAACCTCCGGCGGGCGGATTGTATTGGACCGCTGGGTACTCGCCCAAAAGCTCCTCGGCGTCGATCTCGTCGATCTCGGGATCTTCGAAGACCGAATGTAATGCACGGCGCAGGCGCTCGACGTTCTCCCGCTCAGGAGCGATGAAGACGTCGAGATCCTCGGTCGCACGGGCCAACCCGTGAAGGTTCAAGGCCACGCCGCCGAAAATGGCGTAACGCACTCCCTCGCGTTCGAGGGCGGCCAGCACCTTGTGTGTCGTCTCATAGTCCATTAGCGACCCAGGAAGATCCTAGCAGACCCGGCATCCAGGCGAAGCCGCCGACCGCAACGCCACCACCTTCCTCGGCACTGCACCAAGTCGAACGACGACGACCGGCCCGGCGCTCGACGGCCGAGTGCATGTACCTTGGGAAGAATGGCCACGACTAAGCTGCAAACTTGGGACGGTTCAATCGCCGGAGTTGAGTTTCTTGATCTTGACGTAGCCCCCGACCGAGATAGCCGCTGGAAAGGTCACTTGTCGAATCTCAACTTCGAAATCCGCTTCGTGTTCTTGCCCATCCTCGGGCACGTACAGGCTTCGTTCGATACGACCAGTTGTCCAATCGCTCCAAGACCAGCCCTCGTCGCTGAAGCGAACACGGACCTCGTCTCCGAGTTCGGGCTCGAAGCGAGCGATGATCTCAGCCTCGGGATCTGGCCCCGACGAAGACGCATCGGCTTCCGGGTCTTGTGTGATGGAAAGATCCATGTCCAGGATGTTCGACGCTCCTCGAGATCGACACGTCATCAGATCATCATCGGCCACGGCCGCCAGGTACCATTCCAATTGAGTCGAAGCCGCCCGGAACTGGCATTCCTGAATGAAACTGTGGAGATGATCCGAGTCGACATCCTCCAACATTGTCACTTCAAAAATTTGCGCCGTTTCGGCTTGCCCGGGATCCAGGTTGATGTCGATGACAAGAGTTTCTGCGGAGGTCAGCTGTGGACTCGATGAATAGGCAAGCAATGCCAGAGTCATTGCGAGCCAAGTTCGCCGATTCCGCCTGAATTGACTCAAGATTCGTGTTGTTATGAACATTTGAGGTTCTCCATAAGCTCGTTGGTTGAAGCCGTCTTACCCAAAGACATGGGGATACAGCTTCTCTTGGTGCCTGGTGAAGCATCACCAAGAGGCTGGACAGTAATTGTCTAGTCGCAAATAGCGCCCAAAGGGCGACAAGGCTCACTTCGTAGGCGAAAAATACGCCAGCGAAATAGCTTACTTTCTCCCACGGCAAGCCGTTTTCACCGCCAGAAGAACGGCTTACTTTCTAGCCCACCCTGCGGGGCAGGTCTCCTCGCCTGCAATCAACCTCAACGGGTGGTCTCGCACGATACATATCTACCTAGAGTGGTCTTCTACCTTCAATCGAATGTTCGCTGCCTCCACTCTTTTTGCAGCCCTATTCAGGAGACGACTATGACGGCCTCCAAGGTTGCCCCCGATGGCGCCGAAAACGAGCCGGATCGTCGACGATTCCTCACCACCGCCTCCTCCGTCGCGATGGGCGCCGGGTTGGCTGGTGGTTATGGCGCGTTCGGCGCTATCGCCGGCCGGTTCCTTTACCCGGCACGGCCGGGAGATCGCCAATGGCAATTTGTCATCGAGACTGGACGACTAAGTCTTGGTGACTCGGTGCTCTACCGTGGCCCATCAGGCGAGACCATCAACGTCACTCGTCAGGCCGAGGGCGGTGATGAAGCCGACTTCATCGCCCTTTCGAGTACCTGCCCTCACCTCGGTTGCCAGGTGCATTGGGAGGGCCAAAACAACCGCTACTTCTGCCCTTGCCACAACGGTACCTTCGACCCGGCGGGAGTGGGTACTGGCGGACCTCCCGGTGATGCTGGCATGGCCCTGCCCCGCTATCCGCTCAAAATTGACGGCGGGTTGCTCTTCATCGAAGTCCCGACGGCGCAACTGGCCGACGCATCAGCTCAGGGTGAGGTGATCGATCGCGCCCCCGGCGTGCATGGCCCGGGTCACGACCCCTGCCTCGCTTGTCAACCCAAGGGCCGCAAGGCCTGAGTGGCCATGCCCACCCGAGAGCAAGCCTGATGTCGACGCCTGTGCAATGGATCACGGAACGTCTACCGGTTTCCGGTGACCAACTCCGCGAGCTCACCAACGAGCCCGTCCCCTACCATTTGAAACGCTGGTGGTTTGCCCTCGGCGGCACCCCGGCTTACCTGTTCGTGGTCCAGATCATCACCGGCATCCTGCTGGCTTTCTATTATGAAGCCGCCTCGACCTCGGCCTACGAATCGGTGCACTACATCACCCACGAAGCCGCCTTCGGCTGGTTCATCCGCAGCGTCCACAAATGGGCTGCGACGCTGATGATTGCGGCGGTCATCTTGCACCAGATGCGGGTCTACTTCACCGGCGCCTACCGCAAGCCGCGGGAGCTCAATTGGATGGTCGGCATGTTCTTGCTGATCTGCACCTTGATGACCGGCTTCACCGGCTACAGCCTGGTTTACGAACAGCTCAGTTATTGGGGAGCCACGGTGGGCGCCAATATCGCCGATACGGTGCCGGTGGTCGGCGGCTTCATCAAGAACATGATGCTCGCCGGTGAAACTTACAACGAGCGCACGCTGTCGCGATTTTTCATCCTCCACGCGGCGGTGCTGCCGGTACTGATGGTGATGTTGATCGCTATCCACATCATGATCATCCGCTTGCAGGGCATCACTGAGTTCGAGTTCAAAGACGAGATCGATGCCGACGGCGGCAAACCCAAAACGTTCAACTTCTTCCCCGACCACCTCTTCACCGAGCTGATCATCGGTCTGCTGTTGATGGTTGTGCTGAGCGCCCTGGCCACCATTTTCCCCGCCACGATGGGCCCACCAGCCGACCCGCTGTCGACCCCCGAGGTGATCAAACCGGAATGGTTTTTCTACGTCGCCTTCCGGTGGCTCAAGCTGTTCACCGGCACCGCCGCGGTGCTCAGCATGGGCTTCATCGTCTTCACCATGTTCGCCTGGCCATTCATCGACGACTGGATCAGGCGCAAGACCCGCTTCCAAGAAGCCAGCGTCTGGATCGGCATTGTCGGCGTCTTCGCCATCATCGCCCTGACGGTGTGGGAAGCGGTCGTCAAACACTGAACGGCGGCAGACAGTGATTGCCGGCAGACAGTGATCGCCGGCAGACAGTGATTGCCGGCAGACAGTGATTGCCGGCAGACAGTGATTGCCGACAGACAGTGATTGCCGACAGACAGTGACCAACAGCAGACAGTGACCGACAGCAGACACGAATTTATCAAGCACGGATCAACGGCCTATTTTGATCGACACGAGCCCGAGGTAGCCCATGACTCTCGAAACGAAACGCTTCATCATCGCCGCCCTCGGCGGACTGTTCCTGCTCTCTCTGGTCTTCGTGCAGTGGCTGGAAGTCACTCGCAAGGCTGAAGAGGCCGGCTTGACCAAAGCCCACGTTGCGGTGCCTGCAAGCTCGAAGAGCTGTGTCGACTGCCACATCCAAACCAACCCCGGCATCATCTCGCATTGGGAAGGCAGCACCCATGCCGAGAAAGGCGTGGCCTGCGTCGAATGCCACCAGGCCAACAGCAATGAAGCGGACGCTTACCAACATTATGGCGCCACCATCGCAACCGTCGTCACCCCACGGGACTGTGCCCGGTGCCATGTCACCGAAAGCGAGGAGTTTGCCGCTAGCCATCATGCCAAGGCCGGCAACATCCTGGCCTCCCTCGACAACTTCCTAGCGGAAACCGTCGAAGGAGCCCGTCTCGACTTCAACCCCCATTCGCCGACGCCGGGCAAAGCGGTCGACATGGTCAACGGCTTCGCCAGCGCGTTTTCGGGTTGCCAACAATGCCACGGTTCCAAAGTTGCCCTGCAGTCCACCGACGGCGGCATGATCACCTCCGACGATCTAGCGCCCGACGCCAACGGCGTCCCCACCAACCTCGACGCCGTCGGCAAGATCGTTCGCGACGACAACGGCCGGCCTCGTTTCGATCCCGGTACCTGGCCCAACACCGGCATCGGTCGCCTCAATCTGGACGGTTCTCGCGGTTCGTGCTCCGCCTGCCACAGTCGCCACGACTTTTCGCCCCGTCGCGCCCGCCAGCCCGAGAATTGCGGCAAGTGTCATCTCGGCCCGGATCATCCACAAAAAGAGATCTTCGAAGAGTCCAAACACGGCGTGGCTTACCGCGATCTCAAAGACGACATGAACCTGAACGCCACCAACTGGGTGCTGGGGGAAGACTACGCCGCCGCCCCAACCTGTGCCACCTGCCACATGTCGGGCCATCTGCGGAACAACGGCAGGATCACCCACGATCCAGGCGAGCGCATCTCGTGGACCAACCGTCCACCGGTCAGCCTGGTGATGGACACCGATATCGACCACGCCATCGTCAAAGAGACCGATCCCGAGAAACGTCGCCTGTTGATCGCCGATTCGGCTGAGAACAAACGGGATCGCATGAAGCAGGTGTGTTCTCACTGCCACACCCCCGACTACGTCAACGCCTTCTACACCCAATACGACGATCTGGTGATCCTCTACAACGAAAAATTCGCCAAGCCAGGCCAGCAGATCATGGCGGTGCTAGCTGCCGAGGGTTTGCGCAGCAAGACCAATTTCGACGAAGAGATCGAGTGGACCTGGTTCTACCTCTGGCATCACGAAGGTCGACGGGCCCGTCACGGTGCCTCGATGATGGCTCCCGACTACACCCATTGGCACGGTATGTTCGAAGTCGCCGAGCGCTTCTACATGGAACTCATCCCACAAGCCATCGAAATAGCGGACCATGCGGCCGACGACGGCAAAGTTGCTCAGGCTCTAAAGGTGCGGTCGGTGATCGACGGCATTCTGGCTCGCCCAGAACATGCGTGGTTTCGACAAGGCGCCGAGGGTGAAGCGGAAAAGATTCGCAAAGAAATGGAACGCCGCTACGGACAGGGCGTTAAACGTGGGCCCTAACGAGACTGGAAACTAGCCATGAAACGTCGAGACTTCCTCAAAGTCCTGAGCGCCGCCCCTGGCATTGCGGCATTCTCCTGCGCCGACCGTGAAGAGGCCGAACGCCTCACCACCACCGGCAGCGGCGTCTCAGACGCCGATCTCGCCTGGCACAAGGCACCCTGTCGCTACTGCGGCACCGGCTGCGGCGTCGAAGTTGGGGTCCATGACGGCCAAGTAAAGGCTGTGCGCGGTGACGAAGCCAGCCCGGTCAACCGTGGCCTGCTGTGTGTCAAGGGTTACCATTTGCCGGCTTTTCTCTACGGCGAAGATCGATTGCGTTACCCGATGAAACGCGATGGTGCCGGCTACACCAGGATCTCATGGGACGAGGCTTTTGATCTGATTGCGGCGAACTATCAGCAGACCCTCGACCAGCACGGACCCGAGGCCGTCGCAATCTACGGTTCCGGCCAATGGACGGTATTCGATGGTTACGCCGCAACCAAATGGTTCCGTGGCGGCCTGCGCTCGAACAACGTCGAGCCCAACGCGCGCCTTTGTATGGCAAGTGCGGTAACCGGCTTCATGACGCAGTTCCAGTCCGACGAACCGATGGGCTGCTACGACGACCTCGAAGCCGGAGATGACTTCGTGCTGTGGGGCAACAACATGGCCGAGATGCACCCGGTCTTGTTCAGTCGCATCTTGGACTCGAAGCGCACCAAACCCGGCGTGCGCATCGTCGACATTGCCACCCGTCGTACGCCGACCTCGGACTATGCCGACCTCTACATCGAAATCCAGCCCGGTAGCGACCTTGCCCTCGCCAACGGCATCCTCCATCTGCTGGTCGAAGGTGGTCAAATCGACCGCCCGTTCATCAAAGAAAACATCGTTTTCAAACGTGGCATCGAAGACCTCGACGAGATCGGCTACGGTTGTTACGGCGACCAAGCTGAACACTACGGCTTCAAAGACAAAGCTCGCGATTCCTCACTCGCAGAGCTCGAGACCTTCCTCGCCGACTACACACCGGCCAAAGTCAGCGCTCTAACCGGCGTGCCCGAGGGCCAGATCCGCTCCTTGGCCAAACTTTACGGCGACGCCGGTCGCGGCACGGTCAGCTTGTGGTGCATGGGCGTCAACCAACACGTGCGCGGCACCTGGATGAACAACCTGATCACCGATCTGCACCTGCTGACCGGCAAGATCAGCAAACCCGGCTCCGGCCCCTTCAGCTTGACCGGCCAACCCAGTGCCTGCGGTACGGCCCGCGAGGTCGGTACCCTCGCCCACCGCCTGCCGGCGGACATGGTGGTCATGAAGGAGGCCCACCGCGCCGTCGCCGAGGACATCTGGGGCCTACCGTCAGGCACCATCCCGGCCAAGCCTGGCTACCACACCATGGACATGTTCCGTGCCTTGATGCGCGGCGATGTCAAGACGGTGTGGATCCAGACCACCAACCCCTGGGTCTCGATCCCGAATCTCCACCGCATCGATCGCCAGCCGGGGCCAGATGGTAACTACAACGACGGTCGGTTCATCGTCGTATCCGACATTTATCCCACCCCTACGACAGCCATTGCCGACCTGGTGCTGCCGGCAGCAGCCTGGGTCGAGCGCGAAGGCGTCTTCGGCAACTCTGAGCGTCGCACTCAGCAGTGGAACAAGATGGTCGAGCCGCCGGGCGAAGCCACCGAAGACGCCTGGCAGATCATGCAAGTTGCCAAACGCATGGGGATGGGGCACCTGTTTCCTTGGCCCGACGATGACTGGCACGAACCGATGTACGAGGAGTACCGGCGTTTCACTCTCGGCCATGGCAAAGACGTCGCCGCGTACACCCAGCTCAAAGAAACTCGCGGACTACGCTGGCCGGTGGTAGACGGCAAGGAGACTCGCTACCGTTACGCCGCAGGCCACGACCCCTACGTCAAAAAAGATCAGGGCGTTCACTTCTACAAGGCCAAGGGGTACGGTGAAAAGGCTGCGTTCTGGCTGCGGCCGTACCATCCACCCGCCGAAGTGCCCGACGACGACTACCCCTTCTGGCTGTCGACCGGCCGAGTCCTCGAACATTGGCACACCGGTTCGATGACCCGTCGAGTTGCTCAGCTCCACCAAGCCCAGCCTGCTGCCCGCGTCGAACTCAATCGGGCGGACGCCACCGAACTGGGGGTGACGGGGGGCGACATGGTCCGGCTCAGTAGTCGACGCGGCAGCCTCGAGTTGCAGGTTGAACTCGATGGTCGCGGCACGCCACCTCGGGGTTCGGTGTTTGTGCCCTTCTTCGACGAGTCGAAGCTGATCAATCGTTTGACCCTCGATGCGATGGACAACATCAGCAAAGAACCGGATTACAAGAAATGTGCAGTACGCGTCGAACGAGTTTAGGGCCGCACGCAGTGCTGGCTGTTGTCAGCCTGATGGCGGTGCCGCTGCTGACAGTACCGCTGCTGACGGTGTTCCTGTTGACGGCCGCTTGCTCACCGCCCGCCACCGAGGTTGCGGTGCCAGGTACGACGGATGCCGTCAAAACTGCGGCTCTACAACGCGCTGAGCGGCGTTCGTTTGACGGCGCACCGCCGGCCATCCCGCACACCTCGTTCGGCATCGCCTGCACCGCTTGCCACAACCTCGAAGGCGTCGACGTCGAAGGCGTCGGCTACGCGCCACCCTCGCCCCATGGAAACACCCAAGGCATGAGCGCTATCAGCCGCTGCCAACAATGCCACGTTTTTGCCCGCACCGATGAAGTCTTCTCAGACAACACCTTCGTCGGTCTACGCCAAGATCTGCGTTCAGGGGGTCGCCTCCACGCCGAGGCCCCACCTACCTTGCCGCACAAAACCTTCATGCGAGAAAACTGCATTGCCTGCCATACCGGACCGGCCGCCCGTGAAGAGATCCGCACGTCACATCCCGAACGAGCCAACTGCCGCCAGTGCCACGTCGGGGTCGCAACACGGTCAGAGTTCTCTCCAGCCGGGCAATCCTAGCCGCAGTCCACCCGACGACCGGAGAGCGGGCGTTATTCCAAGAAACAGCCCGGCTGCTTCTTTCTGGTTCCCCCTCTACCGGGCAGGTGTGATGCGTGGGCGGGAGAGGGGGCTCGCATCCACGTCGTCAAGACTCTGTAGGTCGTCAAGACCCTGTAGGTCGTCAAGACTCTGTAGGTCGTCAAGACTCTGTAGGTCGTCAAGACTCTGTAGGTCGTCAAGACTCTGTAGGTCCTCAAGACTCTGCCCTAGCCACACCGTCCTCGGATTTTTCCAAGGTAAAACAGAAAATTGAACCTCGACCGTTGTCCGGCGCTTCTACCCAGATCCGACCACCGTGGACTTCGATGATCCGCCGCACCAACGTCAAGCCGACACCCGTACCCGCAACCTGTTGATCCAGTCGCTCGAAGAGGCTGAAGATCCGATCGCGATACTCGGGATCGATTCCGATGCCATTGTCCCGAACGAAGATCGTCGGCGGCACCCCGGGGCGAGTCCCGATCTCGATCTCGGGGGACTCTTGATCGCCCATGAACTTGACGGCGTTCTCGATCAGATTCTGCATCACCTCGATCAACCGGACGCGATCGCCGTAAACCATCGGTAGATCGGGGGCGACGTCTACGACCACACCCCGCTCGGCTAGTTGCCCGCCAACCGAGGCGATCGCCTCCTGGGCCAAGTCACCCAACCCCACCATCTCGGGCGGATTGACGACACGGCCGATCCGCGAGAGCTCCAGTAGCTCGTCTAACAACTCGCCCATCTTGCCAGCCGCACCGGCGATACGAGCAACATCGTGCCGCACCCGCTCGACATTACCCGCCTCGACATCCTTCTCCAAATAGCCGAGAAAACCCTTGATAGTTACCAGCGGACTCTTGAGATCATGGGACACCGTATAGGTGAACTGCTCGAGCTCCTGATTTTTGGCCTCGAGATCCTCGATTAGATGTTCACGCTCGTCGATGTTGTTGTTGAGTTGGTCGGTGAGGGTTTCGAGTTCGGCATTGCGGGCCCGGATCGCCTGCGTACGGAGGCCATGAACGCCGAGAATCAAGAGCGTCATCGCTGCGATCGTCAAGAGGTAAAACCACGTCTGACGCCAAAAGGGACGCGCGATCACGATCACCGCCGAGGTGACCTCCGGACTCCACGGCCCATCTGGCCAACCGGCCTCGAGTCTGAAACGGTAACGTCCCGGAGGTACGTTGGTATAGCGGACTTCAGAGCCCGACACGACTGCCGGCCCGTGCCAATCGTCGTCGAAGTTCTCGAGCATGTGGCGATAGGTCATGCTCTCTTCCTCCGACATCGAGATCGTGTCGAAATGGAACGTCAAGGCCCGTTGCCGGTGACTCAATCGTAAAGGCTGGTCCAAGAGCCTCATCTGACCGTCCACTTCAACGCCTCGTAGTTCGGCTCTGGGTGCGATCACGTGCTTGCTGTCGTAGAGCTCCTGGTAGACCGACATCCCCTGATCGGTGCCAATCCACACTCGCCCCTGGTGATCGACAAGACCGGCACCACGATTGGTTTCGCGGCCCGACAAGCCGTGTAGAACGCTGAGATGTCGCGCAACCTGGCCATCCCAGACCACAACCCCATCATCGGTCCCGAACCAGATCCGATCCTCATCGTCCCGCAGGATGAGAAACACCGGGCGCTCGATCGCCAAGCCGTTCTGTCGAACCGGGATCAGCTCTCCTGCCTGCAGCTGAAACAAACCGGCGCCGGTTCCAACCCACACCGGCCCGTCGGGCAGTGCAAGGATATTGAAGACGTTATCGGCCCCTTCGGTCGGGCCATGAGCCAGCTGCCAGCCGCTGTCGCTCTGGTCATGCCACAAGAGACCCCCGCGTGCTCCCAGGTAGAGGCGCCGATCTTCACCTTGATAAACCCACCTCAAGTCCTCCACGTCCCGTCCGGCCGCCCCGAGATCGATCTCTGAGAGTTCGGAACCGATGCGCTGATAGAGCTCGGTGTGGGTCAACACCCAGAGCTCGCCAGCCGCACCGGCCTCAACAGAACGGACCTGGCTGTCTTGTAAATCTGCAACCCACGATCGTCCGGCTGTCACGCGCAACAAGCCCATACCCTGCGCCGCTACCCAGACCACGCCGTCAGAGTCGACCGCCATGTCCAGAACCCGCTGCGAGGACAGCGGTGAATCCGGACGCCCGAAGGGGGCAATCTCGGCACGCTCACCGTCCAAGAAAGTCAGCCCCGAGTTGTGTCCCAGCACCAACTCACCAGGCCGCGGCTCGACGATGGCAGTCACCTCACGCTCGAGCAGTCCCTGGTCACGATCGAACGACAGAAACCGGCGGCTAGTGATCTTGTTGAGGCCACGCACGCTACCGATCCACACATTGGCTTCCCGATCGACCAGCAAGGTGGACGCTCCTTCTGAGGCCAGCCCTTCGCGCTGCCCCAGCAATCGCATCTCTGACCGTTGCGGGTCGAGGTAATAAGCAACCGCCGCT
The DNA here is from genome assembly GCA_029263395.1 of Acidobacteriota bacterium. Taxonomy (GTDB): domain Bacteria; phylum Acidobacteriota; class Thermoanaerobaculia; order Multivoradales; family J023; genus JAAELT01. The sequence continues at coordinate 71,762 of JAJCXO010000177.1, forward strand.
GAACCAAAATAGATCCCGCCCGCTCGATCCTGCACGATCGCCCCAGGTTGCACTGGCCCGAGCGACGTCAGGGTGAAACCTTCAGCCAGAACCGTCAACACCTCACCTTCCAAAGTTCCGAGCCACGATAGCCCCAACAGCCACAGAGGCGACCCGTCGGCGGTGGACGGAGCCGGGTAAATCGCGTGGATCTCTTGCTGCAGGCGCTCATCGAGCGCTTGTGAGGTGCAATTGACCTCCAGGCTGACATCGAGCTGACATAGACCGTGACTGGTCCCGACCCATATCTGATCTTCGACGGTCGCTAGGGAATACACGCGGTTCGCCGGCAACCCGTCCTGCTCATTGAGCCGCCCCCAGACATCACCATTCCACCACCATAAACCGCTCGAGGTTGTACCCAATACCACCAGCTTCGACTCACCTTCGCCTAAAACGGCCATCGCGGTGACCATGTTGCCATCGAGACCAATCTGCGGTGCTGGCGGCAGTGCCTGCCAAACCTCACCGGCCAGGAAGTAGACTCTAGGCCGCGAACGCGTCACGGTCCAAATTCGCCCCTCGGCATCAATTTCGAGGGCCCACAGTTCTCCCTTTGGCAGACCATCCTGGCTCGAGAAGGTTCGAAAATTCCGCCCGTCGTAAACTGTGACACCAGCTCGACTGAGGATCCAGAGTCGGCCCGAAGCGTCTTGGGCCAAGTCGGTGATCGTCGAGCTGGGAAGCCCATTGTCAACGGTGTAAATCTCGACTTTTGGCTTCTGAGCTAAGGCGACAGAGGACCCTGAGACGGCGGCCAACAAGACGGTAGCGCACACCATAAACAGCCTGGTGAGCCGTTGGATCATCCAGCCCCCAAATCTGCCGCCACCAGGGATGCGCGAGCCGGTGGCGGCCGAGCCTCCGAAGCATAATCTAGCGTTCGACGCGCCACCCGATCGCGGCGGCCATGAACTCGCTGACCGTGTCATAGCCCATGATACCTCGACGAAAGGCCGATCGGACGCCGAGGTGGTCGCGAGTCATCGTCACCGGGAGCCTCCAGGCCAGAGGCGCAGTTGCAGGACAAAAGCCCCACTACCACCCAAAGCTCGTGGGGCAACCACATAGTCGCTGACATAACGATGCCCAGGTCCCCGAATCCACGCCTCGACCCGCTCTCTGATCACGCCGCGACCGCCCGGCGAGTGATGGCCCTTGCCGGTGATGACCAGCACTCTCCGGACACCGGCCAACACACTGCGCTGGAGGAAGGCGTCGAGACGGCCGATGGCCTCGCCAGAGCGCAACCGATGGAGATCAAGTTGATCCTCGACTCGCAGTCGCTTGCTACTCGCTTTCAGACGCCGTACGCCGCTGGGTCGGCGGGGAGCCGCGTCCACCGAGTCGACAGCAGGCTCTTCGATTGCCTCCCGCAACAGCTGACGCTCGAGCTCGGCAAATCCGGTCTCGGTGTCGGCATCGGCCGCATGCCTCTCACCATCCAGCGGCTGCACCCCGATCGACGCCATGCTGCGCCGGAAGAACTCTTCGTCATCCATATTCGGATCAATGGGTCGGCATCAACGACATCGAGGTATCGAGGCTCAACGACTGGCTGAACACTATATGTTCTGCAGGCGAGGCAGCGGCGAGCATCGCCTCCATCAACTCCGTGTTGACCGCCGCAAACTCGTAAATCGAGTCACCCACCAAACGGAAAACGCGTCCCTTTTCGAGTACCCGAGCAGGCCCCATGCCGGTGGCGAAACCAAACAGAGATCCCGGCGGCACCACCCGGACGTCGCCACTGACGTGCTCGAGGCCCAACCGACCCGCAACCAAAACAAACAGACCGTCCGTCGGTTCGCCAGGCGGTGGATAGGTGTCACCGGTTGCAACATCCACTTCACGGGCATCGGTGGCAAGCCTCTCGATCGCCCCCCAGGGCAGTGTCGAAAAGACCTTCACCTGCCGCAACTCGGCAAGGCGCCCGAACATCGACCGGTGTTGCCAGGAAGCAATTCCTGACCCTCCGGGATCGAGCAAACGATTGAGGCGTTCGCGCTGCTCCATCGGCAGCTTGTCCAAGGTGTGGACGTAACGCGAGGGTGCCAGTTGCAGAATGCCGCCTGCTGCAACTTCTTGCAACATCATTTCGGGATGGAAAATATTCGCCACCAAAACCTTGGCCACTCGGCCGCGGGCCAATTCAGTAATTGCCATCAACGCGCAGGCACGGGTCCAACTCGTCATCTCGTCGAACTCGCGGTAGGTTATCGCCTCCAGACGCTCGAACCGACCCATCCGCTGACGTGGGAAGTAGGCCTCCAAACGCCTCAATGCCGTGGCCGGCAACAGATTCTGGATCACCGGGAAGATGAGCGGTTTGAGATCCGAAGACACCATCACATCGAGAATCTCCAGGGCGTACACTTCCGACTCTGGATTGCCCAATGCCAGCTGAGTCCGAACCATTAGAATCGCTCGCGAATCAAACAACAACGCCAACATTCGAAACAGCGACTCTCGATTCTGCAAATTCTCACCGTCCAGGGCTTCACTGACTCTGATCGTCGCCGGTTCATCTCCCAAGTCGAGGATGGCGGCCAGATTCCAGGCCATCGTCTTCACCATACCTTCGATCTCGTTCTTGAGCACAGGGATGTCCGAGCTTTCGGGTTTGAAACGCTGGCGACTCAAAGAAACGAGCACACGCCGCCGCACTTCCTTGTCTGGAAAACGCAGCTTGTCGACGATCAGCTCTCGAGCTCTGGTACTGCCGACGTGATCGTAGACACTGAGAATCCGAGTCCGCACGTCCGACGCCTGATCCGCTTTATCGAAAACGGACTCGAGTTCGGGAAACACCGGATCACCGATCGAGATCAAAGCCGCCGACGCGGCGCCCGAAAATTCGGACGACGACAACTCCATCACAATCCGCGACCAGAACCTGGCATCCCGCAGCCGGCCAGCCGCCAACAGCGCGGCACGACGGACCCGAGGATCCCGATCCCAGAGCAAACCGACCAAATCACCCGGACTACGCACTGCCGACCAACCCAGAGCCAACGCCGCTAGGACCCGGTCCTCGGGCCGGTTCGACTCGAGTAAAGCCGCAACACGATCCGGGCTGCTGGTCTGTGCTACGACATCACGCAAGCTCGCCAGCGTCTTCACCGCCACTTGCCGAACTCCCAAATCCGGATCTTCGACGCACTCCTCCACCGCCGTTACCGCGTCGAAGTCGAGAGTGTGCTCAATATGCTGCAACGCCGCCACTCTTGATGCGGCCGAGCCGTTGCGCAAGAGTTCAGACAAAGCGGGTGACAAGGCGTTCAGATCAACCCTGGCCAGCACTCCAGCGACAAATTCGAACTCGCGAGGAGAAGCTTCGAACAAGCGCGTGCGAACCTGCTCGGTAGCCGACACGATCGCTCCCTTTCCTACCTCGCGACCCACCGCCTGCAACAACCGTTTGCGGTAGCGGCCATACAGCAACGCCACGGTGACGAGCCATCCGACGAGCAACGGTAGTCCAAGAACCAGAAGCTCCGCCGCATCGAAACCCTGCCGGCTACTCAGCAGCAGACAGACACCGGCCACCAACGTCACTGCTGGGCCTATCGTGCCCTCGATCCGAGACTCAAAAGCGAGACGTTCAGCCTCTTGCAAAGGCTGGTAGAGAACCTTGAACGCGCCATCGAAGATCGCCTTGCGAAGCACCAGCCAAACCAATTTGGTCGAAACCACCATCAAGAAGAAAATTTCGACCCCAGCCCCAAAGCGATGGGCGGCCAGCGCCAGCCCGATCAACACCAGCAGGACAGCCGGTAAGGAAGCCAAACCGAACCGGATGCCAAACTGGCTGACCAATCGTCCGGATAGAAAGGTTTTGACCCCGAGCTCAAGAATTTTGACAATGCCGTAGAACTGCCCCAGGAACGCCGCCAATGCGGCTCCGGTCGGAAACTGGCGTTCAACCTGATCTAGGAAACTGAGGTCCACGACAAAAAGCGTCAGGATGAACAATGTCACCAGGAGTGAAAGCAACAAGAAATAACGATCTTTCAGCAGCTTTGACAAGCTGGTAGCAGGCGTTTTTGCACTTTCGACGCTGCGGATCTCGAGCTCCCGGTGAAACGTCCTCCCCATCTCTCGGACGGCCATGATGCTCAAGCCGACTCCAACCGCGGCAAACAGCAACAGATCCTCGAAGTGGGTAATCAGCCTGGCGTTGACCATCACCGGCACCAGAAAAAATCCAGCAATCGACGACAGGACGCCACCAGTGGCCACCAGGCTGAACAATCGTTTGCCTTGACGCAAATCGAACAGACGCACCGCAACGCCCCAATACTCGAGCTCGAGCAGGGTCAACAGGGGGGGCATCGAGACGAACATCAAGAAGACCGGCCAACGTGCGCTGCCCAATCTCGCCGCCGCCCAGAACGTCATGATGAATACCAACACGACGTAAAGCTGGAAGAGTAAAAGTTTGCTGAACGGCAGCTCGCGTTCCAACCGTGCCAGCACAGCAACAACGACGTAGCTGATGATTGCCGTTGCGATGTAGGCCCACGGCAAATCTTCGACATCGTAGCGGTGCAGAAAAAGTGCGTAAGCGGCAGAAAACAGGAACGCAACGCAGATGCCGTTGAACAGCGAGTGCGTGAACAACCACAGAAAACGACGATGCTCTCCCGTTCTGATCCCGAGAAATTGAGTGCAACGTAGCAGGAGGTTCATCACGTGGCGATCACTTTATGAAACAAGCTTCAGCGGCAGGAATCTGGACACAAACAGATACAAAACGAGCGCAAGATGAGATTGCACCGTCTCAGCCTTGTACTTTAGCAGGCTAACCGCGAGTCCAAAGGCGGAACAGCCACCGGTCACGACGCCGCCGCTAGCATAAGCTCCTCCTGGCACGCTGTCCGCTCATGCGGCGGATAACCGAGGTTCTCAGGGTAAACTGTGGACCTCGACAGACAGTCGTCTTCAACAGGCGGCGGATCGTACGGTGGCATCGCGCTCGCCTTACCAGATCCCCACATGACAGTTGGCAAAGGAGAACCATGCGACCCCAAATGTTTCGAGGCCTTGTTCTGATGACTCTGGCCACGCTCTTGCTGATGGGCTGCCCCGGAAAAGCACCGTCCGGATCCGATCAACCCACAGACTCCGCGGCCACCGAGCCGACCGCACCCGGTACCGACGGTGATGCCGCAAAAACCAAATTCACCGTAGCCTGGTCGATTTACGTCGGCTGGATGCCCTGGGATTATGCCCAGAGCTCGGGCATCCTCGACCGATGGGCCGACAAATACGGTATCGAGATCGAGCTGGTGCGGATGGACTACATCGCGTCGGTAGAAGCCTATGTCTCGAAGCAGGTTGACGCCTGCGTGATGACCAACATGGAGGCTTTGAACATGCCAGCCGCCTCCGGCATCGACTCGACCGCCCTGATCCTCGGTGATTATTCCAACGGCAACGACGCCATCTTGACCCGTGGCATCCAAGACGTGAAAGGCCTCAAAGGCAAGCCGATCAGCCTGGTCGAGCTTTCCGTCTCCCACTACCTGCTGGCTCGTGCCCTCGAGACGAACGGTCTCAGCGAGGATGACGTCACCCTGCAGAACACCTCCGACGCCGACATCGGACCGATCTTCCTGGCCGACACATCGCAAGAGGCCGTCGTCACCTGGAACCCGATCGTGATGGAAATCCAGCAGGCTCCCGGAGTCAACACACTCTTCACCTCCGCCGACATCCCGGGCGAGGTGCTCGACATGATGGTGGTGCAAACCGAAGTCCTCGAGCAAAACCCTGATCTCGGTAAAGCTCTGGTCGGCGCCTGGTACGAAGTGATGGGCATCATCTCCCAAGAAGGCCCCGAGGCCGATGCGGCGATGGCCGTCATGGCCGAAGCCAGCGGTACCGACACCGCCGGCTTCAAAGCCCAGCTTGCCACCACCGCCATGTTCTACCAGGCCAAAGCCGCCGCCGACTATGCCAGCAGCGGTGAGGTCCAAGAGAAGATGGATTACGTGCGCAAATTCTGCTTCGACCAGGGCCTGCTCGGCGAAGGCGTCAGCTCCGAAGACGCCGTCGGCGTCAGTTATCCCGACGGCACCACTCAGGGTGCGGCGGATAACGTCAAACTGCGCTTCGACGCCTCCTACATGGAGATGGCCTCAAGCGGAGCGTTGTAGGCACCATCAAGAACCGTCTGGAGAATTCTCATCGGTTTACATAAGCCGCCGAGGACCGTCGGGACGGTCTCAAAAGTACATCCAAAGCCTTCCAGGACCGTCTGGAAGGCTTCTGGCGTTGTGCCATAGACCGTCAGGATGGTCCGGAACTGCGTCGGCCAGCCTGTGTCCCGTATGAATCGACGGCGCGAGCATGACGCGCCGGACCTCGAGCTGGCGGTCGACGCCACCAGCCAGCCAGCTCACTAAATCCGATACGGCCATGTCGGCGAACGATCCAGTAGGTGCCGTGATACCCGTCCCGGCACCTCACTCAAGGAGAATTCGAACATGATGTGCAAAACAATGAAGCCTTCAGCCGCCTGGCTGGTGGCGACTCCCATCTTGCCCTTCGTTGTCGCCGGCTGGGCTGGTGGCATGGCGCGACGCAAACGTGGCTCGTGCTGGATGCCGACAGAGCGCGGCCAAGGCTGCGAAACAGTGCCAGAGTCCGAGTCCGTGGGCGGCGGCGAGAGGCGCCGGTCGACGCCGGCCGCCAACCTCGTCGAGACCGCGGTCGCGGCTGGTTCCTTCAGCACTCTGGTAAAGGCCGTCCAGGCCGCCGGTCTGGTCGACACCCTCGAGGGCGAGGGCCCTTTCACCGTCTTTGCCCCCACCGACGACGCCTTCGACGGCCTGCCGGAGGGCGCCCTCGACGAGTTACTCGCTGACGCCGAGAAGCTCGCGGCGGTGCTCACCTACCACGTGGTGCCGGGCCGGGTGGGCGCCGACGCGCTGACTGGCGTCGCCGCGGTCAAGACCGTTCAAGGCCAGAGTCTCGACGTCGATACCACCGTCGGGGTCAAAGTCGGCTCGGCTTACGTCATCCAGGCCGATATCGAGACCGACAACGGCATCATCCACGCCATCGACTCCGTGCTGCTACCTGGCTGACGAGTCGATGACTACCAGGGACCGCGGAAACCGGTGCCGCCGACCTTCGCGGTTCCCTGATACCCTGGCCGTAAGCGTCGCGTTTCTGACGCTGATCGCGTTCGCACTCAGCGCCAGCGTCGAAACCGAGGAACGGGAGGTCATCACGACACCAGAAACCCTCATCTTCGACTTCGGTGACGCCGCCGAACCGTGGCCCAGCATCGACGATCCAGTGATGGGTGGCCGCTCACGCAGCCGCATGAGCCTCAAAGGAGGCGTCGCGGTGTTCGAGGGCATGGTCTCGCTCGAGAACAACGGCGGCTTCGCGTCTACCCGTTCGCGACCCGCCGGTTATGACCTGCGCGGCTTCGACGGCCTCGCCCTGCGGGTGCGCGGTGACGGCAAGGTCTACGGCGTACGCCTGCGCACCAGCACTACGTTCGACGGCGTCAGCTATCAGGCGAGCATCACGACCGAGGCCGGCCGCTGGCGCGAAATCCGGATTCCGTTCGCGACCTTCGAACCCGGCTTTCGTGGCCGCAAGTTGCGCGACTATCCGGCGCTCGACACCGGCAAGATCCGGTCCTTCGGCTTGATCATCTCTGACCAGCAAGAGGGCCCCTTCCGGCTGGAGATCGACTCGATCAAGGCCTATCGCAACAAGCGCCAGGCTGCGCTCGAATCAAGCCCCTGACGGCTCGGCCACCATGAACGTGAGATCGTCGTCCAGCAGCCTTGTGATCCGGTGCTGCCGGACCGCCCGGTAGATGCCGCGGGCCGAATCGATCGCCGCGCCCGATTGCCGCCGCACGGCCTCGCCCAGGCGCTCGATACCGAATTCCTCATCCTCCGGACTGCAAGCTTCGAGTAGACCGTCGGTGAACAGGAACAGGCGGTCGCCGGGATCGAGGCTGAGGTCGACCTGTTCGTACGTTTGTCCCGCCATCAGGCCGACTGGCATACCGGTGGCCCCCAGCTGCTCGATTTCCCCCGACGACCGGCGCAACAGCAAGGGAGGGTGGCCGGCCGAGGCGTAGCTGCCCTGGCCGTCGGCGTTGATGCGCAGCCAGAAGGCCGTGGCATAAAGAACCTTGTCATCGGCATCGTTGCGCGCCTCGAGGATGCTGTCGTTCATCCGCTGGGCGAACATCCCGGGCGCGAGACCCGGATCCAGGGAGTCGATCAGAAAGTAGAGCACAGCCGCCGCCAGCCCGGCGCGAATGCCATGGCCGGAGACGTCCGCGATCCACAACAAAAGCTCATCACCCTCCAGGCGCCAGCCGAGCAAATCACCGCTCAGGTGACAGTAAGACTCGAGCAGCGCCGCGATGCGCAGCGGGCTGCTCGCCGGCAGGCTGCGCGGCAGCAGATCGAACTGCAGTTGGTGGCCGAGCCGCAGCGCCGGCTCCATGTCGTCGAAGAGGTGCGGACGATAGTAGAAATCGAGCGGCCCAGCCTCAACCCTTGCCACTTGGGTGATATCACCCGCGCCACCCCATTCCGGTGATTCGTCAGAGCTTAGCGAGCGCAGGCGACCCTCTACGGCTTCGCCGATCGTGCGGTCGCCGATCGAGGTCGAAAGATCGAACAGCCGGCTCAGATCATCGATCAGCCTGGCGATCAGTTCATCGCGGGAGCCGGCCCGGGGGACCGGGCCGAAAGTCCTGGAAATTCGACTCACCGTTGCAGTGTATCAGTCCGAACGTGTATCAGTCCGAACGTGAATCAGCCCGAACGTGAATCAGCCCGGACGTGTATCAGCCCGAGCGTTCCGGCCAGCCCTTCAGGGCGTTTTACTAGGCGCCAGGACCGTCCGAACGACTCATGTCATTTTGCCGAACGCGCTCAGGACGGTCCGGCAAGGTTTGGGTAAAATTTTTTCAGTCAAAAAGCTCACGCATGTGCGTCGCACTCGATCAACATTGAGACTCCAATTTGCGTATCGAGTCCAAGGAGGCTTCAAATGACAGATCCCTGGCGTTTCTTCGACCGCCGCGAGTTCCTTCGCCGAAGCGCGTTCTTGATCCCGGCCCTGCATGCGGGTTGGACCGGTGCAGCTGTCAACGCTGAGACCGAGCCCAGAGACAGGTCCCCAGGCCAAACACTTGCCAGCCACCCTGTCGAGTTTTTGAATCTCGAGTTGCGCAGCCACCGGATCCCAGAGCAGCAAGTCTTCTACCGCGACACGCTGGGCCTCGACACGGCCCTCGAAGGTTCCGCTCTGGTAGTCCGTGCCGGCGCCACCAAGCTGCGCTTCATACCGGCCGAAGCCAGCTCTGAGCCGATGTACCACTTCGCATTCATGATCCCTGAAAACAAGCTCGACCGTGCCATCGAATGGATGAAGGGACGAGCTCTGCTGCGCCCGAACGGTGACAACGGAGTCGTTTTCCATTTCCGGAGATGGAACGCACACTCGATCTACTTCTTCGATCCGGCCGGCAATATCGCAGAATTCATCGCCCACCACGAGCTTCCCACCACCGCTCCCGGCGGCTTCTCCCCGCGCGACATTCTCTCCGCGTGTGAGATCGGCCTCGTCGCCCCCAATCTCGGAGGATTGCTCACCGAGCTCGATCAGCGCCTGGGGCTGACCCCCTTCATGAATGCCAGCGCCACCTTCGCACCGGTCGGCGATCGGCACGGTCTGTTCATCTGTGTCACCGAGAAACGGACTTGGCTCGCGACCGACTTGCCGGCCCTGACCTATCCCGTCGACGCGACCCTTCGCGGCACCACCGACGACCTTGTCGAAATCTCCGAGCTACCCTTTCGGTTCAGGACTGTGGCCTGACGCCCACTTGAAGGCGACCTGTCCACCTCCTCAGCACATACACCGGCAACTACCAAATCGGCGAGATACCGCAGGGCCCACGCCTACAATGCAGGCGGACCGGCGTCGTACGGCGGCGCTGACTCCCGGATCTCGTCGATCTGCTCCGCGGGCGGTATCGACAGCGTGAACACTGTAGCGAGATCCAGAGCGAGGTCTGGGAAAGCCGGACTGTGGAGCGTCTCCATATCGGTGTAGGCACCAGCGATCTGGTAGTGCTCCCCAGTGAGCTGCAACACCTCGATGATCGCCGGATACGGCTGCACCAACCAATACTCTCGCACTCCAGCTCTAGCATATAGCCGCAGTTTTCGGACCCGGTCGTGGCGATGAGACGACGGCGAAAGCACCTCGATCGCTAAAGCCGGCGCTCCCTCCACGTGGGTTTCCCGGATCTGGGTACGATCACAGACCACCGCGACGTCGGGCTGCACAACGTCATCTGCCGACAATTTGACATCGATCGGGGAAACGAGCGGTTCGCACGGCTTGCCCTGGAAATACTGAAAGAGGTGCGCAAGAAGACTGCCGACAATCATTTGATGGCGGCTCGAAGGCGCTGGTGACATGCAAAATGGCTGACCTCGGATCAGCTCCCAGCGTTGGCCGTCATCCCACGCTCGATAGTCAGCCCAGCTGTAGCGTCCGCCAACTTTGCTTACGACTCCCATACGATCGAGCGTAACGTAGCATCCCAGTGGTGGCAAGTGGCCAACCAGGCCAGCCTGCGAGGACTTTCCTCCTCAGCAGTCGTCTGGTTCGGCGCTAAGGTCCCGTCAAGTGCTCCAGATCATTGAGATCCTTGAACCGACCGGCAGCCTGCTTGTTCGCACGTAGATCCTCGAGACTGATGATATTGACTAGCAAACCATCAATCTCACCTTCAACTCGCTTTGCAAAACACTGATCAAACTGCACGCCTGATATTTGCCTTAGGAGCACTAATCTCAAGGGCGGCACACCCATTCGAACGACACCTTCGTCATTCAGGAAAAGGCTCGGTGAAATAGCGTCTCGATCAAAACCGAAATCGGCCATCACCGTGATCATGCGTCCAACCGAACCTTCATCGACAGATATCCAGACATCCATATCGGCAGTCGCTCGCGGATAGCCGTGATAGCCGACCCCAGCTTGCGAAATTCAACCACTCAGGGGCCGTCGAGCCTTGGTTCACCGCCAACATCAATCCGGACGATCCCAAGACGAATAGTTATCAAATCGGCGTCACGTGGCCTGACGGATCGCAGACAATCCAAACTGGCAATGCCCAGGCCGGGGGTACGATCACGGTAACTTGGGCTGCTCCCTACAACCAGATCAGCCTTTGGGTTCCGGACAGCCCCTCAAGTTGAGCGACAACTGCGCCTGATTCTAGCGACCTCTGTCATAGCCCCTGCCACTCGAGGGGCTATGACAGATTCTGGCCGCATCAGTTGGCACAGTTGCCGTTGAGCTCGACGGAGAACTGTTCGAAGGCGGAGTACTTCCCTCTGACCATGCCACCTTCAGAAGCCGAAAAGTCGAAGACCAGGGTGCCGAAAAACTGGCTACCCGGGAGCAGCTCGCCGAGGGACATCACGTTGAGATGCCGGGCACCGGAGTGGCTGACTTCGGCAATGACATCCCCTGCCGGCGTGAGCGCCGTCACGGTGAACGACGAACCGCTAGCCGGAGGGTTGCGGAGCATGATCTGGTATTCCGAGCCGCTGCCGAAGTCGAGGAATCGGATCGTCTGATGCGGACAGAAGTTCTCCAGCCGTAACATCTGGCCACCGGTGGCGAAGTTGTTGGCATCGTCGACTTGAAAGAAGTCACCGGTGAGATGTGCGGTGCCGCCATCACTCCGTTGGATCACTACGATGCCACTGGCAATGCCGTCGTCGTCGAGGTCGAGATCCGCGGGAATGTTCCTGAGATTGGTGAACCGAGTCTGAGCGGGCGCCAAGGTGAGACTTTGATGGTACATCTCGACTTCAAAATCCTCGTCGAATATGCCGATCTCGAAGTCGACAGATTCGTCGCCAGTGTTGCGAACCGCAAACAGGGTTGTCGGCCCGGCTGGATTGGCCTCCTCGACCTCGAAACCGGGGATGATAAAACCGCCCAGGGTGGTCGCGTCGGCACCGCAAACTTGGAGCGCCAGATCAGAGCTGCCGCTGAAGCCCCAAGTCTCCCCGGGCGACTCGAAGGCACTGAAATGGTTCTGGGGAATCCCTGTTCCGATCCCTGGCTCCCCATACCTGATCGAGGTGTCGGCATCGACAATCGGGGAATCGTGAGCGAGCTCGATCCAGTACGTCCCAGCCGCGAGATGTGCCGGCTCGGCGAGGTGCAGGATCCAACGTTGCTGATCGACGATGATATCCAGGATGTCGAGGTCGTCGTCGGTGTCGGTGCGCAAGGTTGGAGTCAAGGTCTGACGCGAAACGACCCCGGCTGGAGAGCCGGCGTCGTCGGAGTGGAATATCACCGTCCAGGTTTCCGTCGGCGGCGGGTTGTTGAGGGGCCAGTGGTACCCCCAAATCACTAATTCGGTGATCACCATGGCGCGGTCGATTACGAAATCATCAGCGAGAATCTGAGCCGCCGCCGGGCTAGGACATCCAGTGCAGGTCGATTCCGACCACAGCCCAAATTCAGCGCCCGGACCTTGGTCCAAGACCAGCTCGCCGGTACAGAACTTGCCGTGTGATTTGTCGCTCGGGGCGCCGAAGCTCGCGGGATGTTGAGCCACCTCCTGGGCCGACAGGGTCGCCGCGAGTGCCAGCCATGTCAGCATCGTCATGGCTAATCCTCTCAGGCAGGCGCGAGGTCGGATCGTGGCTCGGCGGACGGCAGCGGCGGCTGACAAGGACTCAGCGGTACGGTGGTTCATAACTTTCCTTCCGTAGGCGGTGGTTGGGTAGTTTGTGCTTCTACTCACCCTGAACGCAGAACCGCCGCAAAAGGGGCCAAAGAAAAATAGCGGTCGGCGCTACCCGTCCCGTCTAGCTCTCTCTGAAACGAGAATCGGCATCTCGCGAGAGAGAACGAGACAACCATATGCGACTCAAACAAGACCGCCTATTCGAGCACCACCAATCCGGCAGCTATTAGGGCTCTGGGAGTAAACCTTCTCGGTTTCTAATTGGGGTCAGCAAGAACTTCTCACCATCTCTAGCCAGACACCATCAAGCAATGTCTCCATTTTTCTCACAACTGAGAATAAACCTTTCTATCAGCCAACCAACACAGGTTGAAAAGGTGCCTCGAAGGATTAAAAAGCAGGCCACTGAGTGCCTTTTTTCCGTTTCCGAAGCGGCAATCCATTGACTCTCTCTTGGAGGGTTCCTAAGATATACAACGATCTATTAAATAAGACCGTTGCCACGCAACTATTCTGTCGTCGTAATCTAACGCGACTCAAAAACGATTGACGCCTCGCCCTTTTGGGCCCGCACGACGAGTTATTGTTTATTGCTCACACTGCCGATTTTCAAACGGTCCAGCGATTTCTCAGATTGCGGTCGCTGCTGCACTCGCTAAGCAAGGCCAGCACGCAGCAGGCAACGAACTCACCAACAACTGCGGAGGTCATCCATGAACAAACAGCACGTTACCCTCGCCGTAACCCTCACTCTGTTACTTCTGAGCGCCACGACAACTTATGCATCGACGCCGATCGCAGACGTCGTCTTCGGCCCCTCAGGCATCGAGTTCACGATGAAACGATCGGCCGAGGCCGGTGTCTCTCTGACCGCAACCGGCCCAGATGGCTTTGTGCTCCAAACCGAGTTCAAGTCGGGCGAAGTCCCGTACATCGGACTTGTCACCGCCTCGGGTGATGCGCTGAAGCCAGGCGTTTACAACTGGGAGATGACCCTCAACCACAGGACTCCTGAGGGCGACCGGTCGACCGTCAGTCTGAAGCGCGAAGACTCGAAACAGTCCGGCGTGTTCACCATCACCCCGGACGGTCGGTTGGCAGACCCAGACGCCATCGAGGGCGGCTTCCTCAAGGACCAGGTCATCGCGGACGATCTGATCGTCGATGGTTCGGCTTGCATAGGATTCGACTGTGTCAACGGAGAATCCTTCGGCTTCGACACGCTCCGACTCAAAGAGAACAGTGTGCGGATCAAGTTTGAGGACACCAGCACCAACCCCAGCTTCCCGACCAACGATTGGCAACTGACCGCCAACTCCTCAGCCAGTGGTGGCCAAAACAAATTCTCCATCGACGATATCGACAGTGGACGCGCCCCCTTCACTATCGAAGCTGGGGCGCCGAGTCACTCGCTCTACGTTGACGACGGCGGCCGGGTCGGAATCGGGACCTCAACGCCAGTCGTCGAGGCTCATCTCGTCGAAGGTGATACGCCGACCGTTCGCCTCGAACAGAGCGGCTCGTCGGGTTTCGCTCCGCAGATTTTTGACATTGCCGGCAACGACGCCAACTTTTTTGTTCGTGACGTCACCAACGGCTCTACCCTGCCCTTTCGTATTCGACCGGGGGCGGGCACCAGCGCCCTAGACATCTCCGCCGATGACGATATCGGGCTCGGTACTGCGTCACCCGACGCCAGGCTGCATATCAACAGCAGGAGCAGCAACACCACCGAACTGTTGATCAACAATGATGGCGGCTCCAATGGCAGTGCCTCCGGCTCTCTGAGGATCGATGTCGGAGCCAACAACGCCGAGGTGATCAGCATTCTGTCTTCGGACGGTCAGGAGCTCTTCAACCTATTCGAAACGTCCGGCACCGGGGCCGTTCTCTCGATGTTCGACAGTGGCGAGAACGAACGTTTTCGTATTGCCACCACCGGCGGCTCGAATCACTTCTCCGGCAACCTCGGCATCGGATGCAACAATGCCACGGCTGATCTCACCGTCAATTCCTCGGTCAACGCGGGTACCACCGCCTGTGGCGGTGGCACAGAGTCGACAATGAATGCTGGTGATACCGCGTTCGTGGTCACGTCGTCACGTTCCTACAAAGAGAATCTAGAGCCCGTTGTTGTCGACGATGTGCTCTCGAAGATCGTCGACATCGAGGTTTACAACTACGATTTCATCGACGGCCCAAAAGATCGCGTTGGTTTGATGGCTGAAGATTTCCATCAAGTGTTTGGCCGAGGGTCCGACAAACGCCTCAGCGGTCAAGAGGTCCAGATGGCCCTTTGGTTGGCTATCAAGGAACTCACTCAGCGTAACGAAGCCCTCGAATCCGAGCTGCTGGAGATCAAGGCACTCGTTGCCGGAAGTGCCGAATAGGTTTGATTACTCAGCCGACTGTTCGAACCGAGCTTTGACGGTCTGGTCCTCGAACCATGCCACCTCTAACAGGCTGTATCGAACGTGCTCGCCGCTCTCAGCGTGAAGCACTTTCGCCGCGACCAACTAGAGGTGGCACCGGATTCATTGGCTAGCTATTGTCCGTCGAGGCCATCGTCCGCGCACCGAGTCGACACCTTCGGGGGCAACGCCTCTCCTTGCCAAGCCCCCTAGCCACGAAGCACCCTCGCGGGATCGAGACGGCTCGCCCGGCGGGCAGGAAGATAACTTGCGAGCACAGCGAGCAGGGTCAGAATGACCGCGCTTACCACGAAAGAAACGGCGTCGAAGGCACTGATCTCGAACAACATGCTCTTGAGGAACCGTGTCAGGCCGAGGGTCACAAGTAACCCAACCACCAGACCTGCGAACGATAACGTCAGGGCTTCTTTCAACACCAGCCCGATCACTTTGGCTCGCTCCGCCCCCAACGCCATGCGGATACCGATCTCACGGGACCACTGGCTGGTCAGGTAGGCGATCAGGCCATAGAGACCGATCCCGGCCAGGGTCAACGCCAATAGACCGAAGGCGCTCATCAAGATCCCGAGGGCGCGCTCGGAGGCCACCGAGGCAGCGATCAGCTCCTCGAGGGGCTGAAGATCAGTCGCCGCGATAGCCGGATCGAGTTCGCTGAGGACGCTCCTCACCGGCTTGGCGAGCTGCCAAGGATCACCCAGGGTACGCACCACGATGCCCATGGCACGTCCTGAGATTTGACCGTGGGAGAAGTAGATCGCGGGGGGCTCCTCGGCCTTCAAGCTGAAGCTGCGCCCATCCTGCACCACACCAACGATCTCGTAGCGATCGGCGGACGTAAGCAGCCCCCTACCGACAGGATTCTCCCCAGGAAAATGCAACTTCGCTGCGGCCCCATTGATCACTATCACCAACGGCGCCCCGTCCTTGTCACCAGCTTCGAGACCGCGACCCTGCAGGACCGACAAGCCCGAGGTCTCGAAGTAGCCGGGGGTGACAATCCGGTACCACAGCTTGACCCCATCCTCGGACTCCTCCCGGCCCTCGATCCGAAGACGTGCGTCGGTGTTGCTTCCCCCCATCGGAAGCGACGACACAGCGCCCGCCGAAACCACTCCCGGAAGGCTTCGAATGTTCTCGAGAAGGTCGCCGTAGAAGCTCTCGACCTGGTGCCCTTCCGGGTAGCGAGTGCGCGGAGTCTGTACCTCGAATGCCAGGATTCCCGCTGGGTCAAATCCGGTATCCACCTGTTGTAGCTTACCCAGGCTTCGCAGCATCAGCCCGGCCCCAACCAGCAGCACCAACGCCAACGCCAACTCCAACACTACCAGGACTCGACCGGTGCGCCGCGCGGTTGAGCGGCCGCTGGCGACTCCCTGAAAAGTCCGCACGATATCGGTGCGGCGAACCTCCAACACCGGAGCTAGGCCGAACAGTAGGCCCGAGAAGACCGTCACCAGGAGCGCAAAGCCGAGGACTCCCCCATCGACCTGCACTGAGTCGAGATTGGGCAGCGGGAAAGCAGTGGCGCGCGCCAAGCCTTTTAGCATGTCGACACCGGCAACCGCCAGAACAATCGCCAAGCCGCCTCCGACAAACGACAGCAGCAACGATTCGACGAAGATCTGGCGCACGATTCTCTGGGGCTGGGCGCCAAGAGCGGCCCGTAGACCAATCTCCTCGCGGCGAGCGGTGGCGCGAGCCAATAGCAGGTTGGCGACGTTCACGCACGCGATCAGCAGAATCATCGCCATGGTCACCAGCAGCGCCATCAGCACCGGCTTGGCTTCCCCCATCACTTCAGTCCGCAGCGGAAAGGCGGCAGCACCGACGTCGTCTACCGCATCCGGATTCTCCTGTTCGATGCGCTGTGCAACGCCCTCCAAGTCGGTGCGCACCTGTGCCAGAGTCATACCAGCTTTCAGCCGGCCGATAGCCCGCAAGGTCAACTCTTGCCGGGCGTCGGGTGTGGGCTCTGGAGCCTTCAGCGGAACCACCACTGCAACATCCGGCACCAGCGGCATGAAGAAGTCTTTCGGCAACACACCGACCACCGTGTGCGGCTCGTCGTCGAGCACGACCTGCCGGCCAACCGCTTCTGGATCGCTAGCGAACCGGCGCTGCCAGAATCCGTGGCTTACCACCGCGACCGATGCCGCGCCGCGATTCCCCTCCTCCGGCCGAAAGCCGCGGCCATGCAGCCAACCGCCCCCGAGAAGATCAAACATCGCGGGCGAGACCCGTTCGCCGGTCACCGACTCCGGCTCACCGTTCGCAGTCACTACGAAGGTGGTTTCCTCGAATACCGCCAGGTCTTCGAGGGTCTGGTTCTGGGCGCGATAGTCGACAAAATTAGGATAAGAGAGCCATTCCTTCTGCGGCCCACCGCGTCGCTCATAATCCTGCCAGACGACGACCAGGCGTTGTGCTTCGTCGTATGGCAGAGGATCGAAGAGTGCCGCCTTGGCAAAGCTGAAAATGGCACTATTGAAACCAATACCGAGTGCTAGCGTGAGAATCGCGACCGCGTATACGCTCGGCTGCCTGACCAACATCCGAAGCCCGAAACGGAGGTCCTTGACGATGGATTCCATAATGCCTCCAAAAACTGTTAGAGATTTTTCAACAACCATCGGAACACTTCGAAATTCGTCACGTACTCCCGCCAAAAGCCGGGGAAAGGAAAACACTCTTCATCGAAATCGGACCAATCACCGTCGCTGCGATCCAACAGATAAGAATAGAGATCTTTTTGCGCCTGCGAAGCCATCTCGGCCTCCAGAAACGAAATCGAGCTGCGGTTGCGCCAGCAGCCAGGATCGACTGTTTCAACCATCCGCTGGATGTTGTCATCCTTTGGTGAGCCGCTCTCCACAGCAAGAAACTGTGCAATTCTTTCACATTGCCTATCCGGTGAGGACAACAGAGATTCGTAGGGAACAAGCAGTTTACTGGTGGAGCTCTTCAGGTGCTCACAGAGCGTAGTCATTGTGTACTGCCAGAGTAGAAAAAAATAGCCGGAGAGTTTCACTTTGTCGCGCAGAATCGACGGTAAAAAAAACTTCTGGAAGGACGTCGCGGATTCACAAGGGTTCCTCAGCGTCACCAGACAAATCGGATCCGGAAAAATCTCGCCCCAGAAAGGAAGAGCATATACCAGGTGAGGCTCTTTCCAGAACCATTGCCGACCCGAACGAGCCATACCATCGGCGAGCTTCAGAGCTCGATCACGCCATTGCGGATCGGAAGCTTTTTGCCGCATCCGCTGCTTGTAATCAGGATGCCAGACCGAGATCTCGACACTGGCCATCAGGTCGGTGCCAAAATTCTCCATCGGACCATATTCCCAATATCCTTGAGGATTGCCATCATTAGCCTCGGGAAGGTGCTCCGCTTCGCCAGCGTAAGCTCCCCAGCGGTGGACCACCTCGGCCAGCAGGGAGGTACCGCTACGGTCGATTCCCAAGACAAAGATTGGACGAATTCTACTCTCCTCCATCATTCCACCTCGGTTCCTGGGATCGGCTAATTCATAGACTGGCGAGCAGCCATTGCATGTAGGGCATGTTCGAGCAGTACTCTGGAGCCCATCGTGGGTAGGGATAGCGGGCCGCATCAAAATCGCTGACGTCGCCATCACAGTGATCGTTGAGATAAACAAACAGCTCTTTCTGGGCTGCAAGGGCCTGTGGATTCTCGAGGAACGAGGTGGGGCTACGATTGCGCCACAAGAGAGGGTTGATGGTCTCCGCCATCCGCTGGGCTCTTTCCCCGCTGGTCTCCACCAAACCGTACTCCGTCCCGAGGAACCCGCTGAGCCTGGCACACTGCTCGTCAGGAGAAGAGACCAAGGCTTCGAAGCGGACAAACAGCTTGCTGGCGTGGTCTTTCAACCCCTCGCAGATCATGATCAGCAACTGCTGCCACCTCAGCAGCGAGAACTCGATCAGCCGGATTTTTCCTCGAAGGGCAGTCGGTATGATTAATTTTTCATAAGAAATAGCGGATTCGTAGGGGTTTCTCAGAGTGATCAAATACACCGCGTTGGGAAACAACTCGCGCAGAAACGGCAACGCGAAGATCAGAAGTGCATCTTTCCAGAACCAGGGCTGGTCCGCTGCCCCCATCTCGGCAACCAGCTCCCGGGCACGACGGCGCAACCCCGGATCCGAGGCCCGCTGCCTGATCAACTCTCTGAACCGGGGATCCCATTTCGAAACGCCGACACTTTCGATCACGTCGCCAATAAATTCCTGCATCGGCCCGTATTCCCAATAGCCCTGGGGGTTCCCTTCGTCGGCTCGGCACAGCCCTTCTTCTTTGCCCGCACTCGCCCCCCAGCGGTGGACAACCTCTGAGAGCATCGAGGTGCCGCTGCGGTCGACTCCGAGCACAAAGATCGGCTTGCTGCGAGTGTTCAGCCCTACAGCCCGATCTTTGACCTTTGGTTGCAGTTGCGCCATTACTTGGGACCTCCAATCGTCGTCAAGAGTCAACCTCGAGCGTGACCGCTCGCCTTCTCGCACTCAACTTCCTAACTACACGGTTGGCCCGGGCATTGAACTCGCCGAAGCTGTGGTGGCTCTCGCCGTCATCCAGGGCAACACGTTCCGGTGTGCGGCGGACCTTTTGCTCGACGAACTGCGGAACCTCGACTGCTTCAGTGGTCGTCATACCTAGGCCCCCGTTGGCGGTGAACCACGGTGGCTGTCGGCTTCCGAGAAGCCGAGCTCGGACTCGCAGAACGCCTGCCACTCTGGCGTCACGTCGCGCCACAAGACCGCCTCGTCGTGCCACATCGATCGCGTGACCGTGAAATCCTGGTGCAGGTAGACGATGTCCTCGTCGCTCACGGCCGGCGGATCGGCATCCGACGAGGACCACGCGGGGAAGCGGGCCACTTGCGCCAGCGTGAAGGCTCGACAATAGAGCTTCGACGTACCACCGATTGCCGATGATGCCAGCCGACGGGCCTCGGCTTCGGCCAGGACCTCGGCCACCGCCCGGTGGTTGGCCGCCCTAGCGATCATCTGCGGCGTGCGTTGATCACGGCCGGTCAGCGTGGCATCGGCACCCATCTCGAGCAGCAACTTGACCGCCTCCATGCAGCCTGCCCCAGCTGCCCAGTTGAGCGCCGACCAACCAACCTCGTCGGGCTCGTCAACCCGCGCGCCCAGGTTCCTGAGAACCTGCAGATCGCCGCTCTTGGCGGCTTCGATGACCCTCACATCGATCACACGCGTTCGCCTCCTACCGGTTGCAAGTCCGGTCTGCCGGATAATGCCCGATCCATACCAAGCTCCGAAGCGGAAGCCGCCTCCAGGGCTCCTGCCAAGCGACCTAGCCCCTCTTCGAGCTCTGCGGTGGCGCCGCCGAATCCCAATCGCACGTGCTGCGGGCACCCGAAGCAGCTGCCCGGAACCAACAAGACCCGCTCGCGCTCGGCCAGCTGGCGGCAGAAGGCGACAACGTCTGCCACCGCGGGCAGACGGGGAAAGGCGCAGACGCCACCGGTGGGACGGACCCACTCCACCGCCGCCGGCCGCTCTTTCACCCAGCGCTCGACGATCGCTAGATTGTGAGTCGCCTGCTGCTGTCGCTGGTTGAGCAGCAGGTCACCGTTTGCGATCGCCTTGTGGGCAACAAACTCGACGAGCGGTGACAAATGCAGCGTCAGGTAATCTCGCAGTCGGATGAATCGCTCAAGCACCTGCGGGGCGGCAAGGCACCAACCCAACCGCAGGCCGGGTAATCCATACGCTTTCGACAGCGTGCCCATGGTCACCGCGCGCTCATAGAACAGGCCAGGGTCCGGCAGCGGCGGCTGGTCGTAGGTGAGATCTGCGAAAGCGGCATCCCACACCAAATAAGCACCAACCTGGGATGCCAGTCGGATCAGCTCCTGCTGCTCCTCGGGTGTCAACGACGCCCCGGTGGGATTGTGAGGGAAATTCACCACGATCATCTTGGTCTGCGGACCGATCAGTGCTGACGCCTCCGCCAGATCGAGGCGGTATCCCTGTTCGAACTGCAAAGGCAAACGCAAGAGCCGGCAGCCGATGGTCTCGGCTACAGAATAGAGCTGCTGATACAGGGGATCGAGCACCACCACTTCGTCACCCCGCTGCAGAAGCGCGTTCATCACCAGGAAGTTGGCCTCAGTAGCGCCGTGAGTGACTATCACGCGATCGTCACGGCCCCCCGCCCAACGCGCACCGATCGCCTGCCGCAGCGCTGGATCACCCAACGTCTGGCTGTCGTGGAAGACGATCGCATCGAGCTCTTCGTGCGATAAGCCCAACAGACTCCGCAGCTGACGCAGGGAGTAGTCTTCGACCCCGCTGCTGCCGATGTCGATCTCGGCCTCGAAGTAGTAGTCGCGCATCCAGTCTTCGAGCGCTGCCGGCGGGAAGTTCATGGAGCCGCTCACCCTTTCAAGCTGACGCCTTCGGTCAGCCCTTTCTTGTCGATGCTTCCGAACAGCGAACCTTCTCGTACGACGATGTCGCCTTCCCACCCCTCGATGCCCATCACCAGGCAGATGAACCGCTCGTTCTCTTCGAAAACTAGTCCGAGCTCGATGAGGTTCTCGAGAGCTGCTGAGATCGCCTGGTCACCAGCCTCGCGGTTCTTGCCCAGATGGCTCGCCCCCAAACCTTTGGTGCGCAGCGCGCAGAGCAACTCAACCTCGAGTTCACTCAGCGGGTGGCGGACCACCTCACCGGAGCGGGTGTCGTAGACCATTGGAGCATCTCCGCCCAGGTCCAGCCTGAGCTCTGCTGCCGGCCGCTCATCCGTTCCATTGCGGCGTTGCTTCCAGCGCTCCACTGCCGCCATCAGACGATCCTGCCATTCAACGAGCTTTGCCAGATAGTCCGCGTCGTAGTTTCGATCTTCGAAGTAATAGGCCATCCGGCTCAAGGATTCATCCCCAAAGGGATATATCGCGCTGTAGAACGCGTAGGGAACCAAGTCGAGCCCATACTCCGAAGCCTTCGTAAAGTAAGGGCTGTAGCGATCAAAACGTACTGGGAAGGCGCCGGATGGCGGCGGCAGGTGAGTCAGCAGCGGGATCGCTCGTAGATAAGACTCGTAAACCGCCTCTTCCTCGCCTGGAAAACCGATCAACAGATTCCAGATCGGACGGATGCCGAACTGCAGGCAGTTCTTCAAGAAAGCGATGTTCTGGAACGACGTTGTCCCCTTCCCCATCAGCTTGAGCGTCGATGTCGACAGAGCTTCGATACCGGGCTGTATCTGGTCAACCCCAGCCTGGCTCAGAACCTCCATCTCCCACTCTTTGAGATCCGCTTTGACCTCGTAGAAGATCGAGACCCCGGGGGGCGGGACAATCTTTGCGAACACCTCTTTGATGTACTGACGCGGCATGATGTTGTCCACCGACTCGAAACGCGAGCAGCGGCCGGCATACCTCGTGAACAAGTCCTCAAACATTTCCAGGGCTGCTTCGGAAGGCATCGCCCGGTATTTCATCGAGCCGCCGTTCAAGCCGCAGAACGTGCAATGGCTCCGCTCCCCCCACCAGCAGCCGCGCGACGTCTCGAAAGTCAGTGATGGCCGCACACTTCCATCCGGGAAGCTGCGCTCGAGGTCGGTGAGGAACGACTCGTAGTCCAGCGGCACAGGGATGTCGATCGGTAGCTCTTGACCGATGACGATGTGCCCAGCATGGCGTAGGGAGCCAACGTTCTGGCGCGAGAGCACGCCGCCGATGGTGTGACAACGGTCGCGGTCGCCGTCGAGATCGGCCTGCACAACCTCAGGGAAATTGACCAGTCCGGGACCTGAGAACGCCAGATCGATGGCATCGACGTGGCGTGCGATCTCTTCGCCCATCGGCGCCTCGCAGTTGGCTCCTCCAATGACCGTCAGAGCTTTTGGATTACGCTCTTTGACCTCTCGCGCCATGGCGAAGCAGGCGGCGTTCTGGGCGAACATGGAGGTCAAACCGACCAAGTCTTCCCGATCGAGCTGGTGCTTGGCGATGATTCTCCCAAAGAAGCGCTTGAGCCCGGCCCGCTTGGCCAGCATTTTTCCCTTGATGGCCGCTCCCTGAGCATCCAGGCTCGGGAAGTAACGCTGGAAGTAGGTACTGGTATTGTCCGGCTCGTCCGGAAAGGCGAGCTGTCGGAAGATCCAGTCTCCGAGGCCGGAGTTGCTGGCTTGCAGCGCGCCGGTGACATAGCTATGGAGATCCTCGCCAAAGTAATGTGCAAACTCCAGGTTCAAATACAAAATTCGAACCCGAACGTCGTCACCGAATCGCTGCTCGACCACCGATTTGAGCTGAGTCAAGGCGATCGAAGGTAAGTCTAGGCTGGCAAAGGGCATGTTGATCAGGGTGATTCTGTACATCTTGCTGCTCTACCTTTCCATTCGCGAAGTCGTCAATCCGCTCTAGGCTCCAGCGGTGACCTTCGACGCCGAAGCTACGGGCGCCGCCAGTCGGTTTCGGGATTTGTTTTCAGTCGTTCGGTCAGAGACGATGGTTCCGTTTTCCAATTGCACCAGGCGATCCGCAATGTCGAAATAGCGGTCGTCATGACAGATCACCACGATGGTTTTACCGCGCTGCTGCAGGCCGGTGAGGATCTGGCGATAGAAGACATCTTTGTAGACCGGATCCTGGTCGGCCGCCCATTCGTCAAACAGAAAGAGCGATCGGTCTTCCAAGTAGGCTGTCAACAGTGCGAGCCGCTTGCGCTGGCCCTGGGACAGGTCGATGGTCGACAGCTGCCCGTCCTCTACCGTCACTTTGTGATCGATCTCGAGCAATTGCAGATATTCCAGAGCTCGGGCGTCGAGCTCTGGATGCTCCAGACCTAACAGGTCTTTGAAGAGATAAAAATCCGAGAAGACCGTCGAGAACATCTCCCGATAGGCGCCGCGGGTCTCTGTTGTAACCTCCTCGCCGTCGACCAGGATGCGGCCGCTGTGGGGGATGTAGAGACCGGCGAACAGCTTCATAAAAGTTGTCTTGCCACTGCCATTGCCGCCGATCACGAAAACCAGCTCACCCGAACGCAGCTCAAGGTCGATCGGCCCCAGGGAAAAACTCCTCTCATCGGTGGATCCGGATTCGGAATAGGAGTGCCTCACGTCCACGAGCTCGATGGTCTGCCAGGGCCCCACAGGCTCTGGAGCATCCTCGCCATCCTCCGGCTCCTTGGCATCTTCGGTCAGCGACAGGCCGAGGCTCTCGACCTTGGAGATCGCAACATTGGCCTGACTGATCTCTGGCACGATGTCGAGGATCGACTGTAGGGGTGCCATCAGGTAGATGAAGACCAAGGCGAAGCCGGTGGCGACGTCACGATCGATTTCGAGCACTCCGGGAACTCCCAGAATCACCACTCCGACAGCGATGAACACCATCGCCTGGCCGAGGCTGGCGGCGGCGATGAAAATACTCTGAGCGGTGGTATTGAACCGCCGGAACTTCGCCGCTGTTGCGGTGAGCCGAGCTAGGAACGACTGCCGGCGACGGCTATGCAGCTTGAGTTCCTTGGTGCCTTCCGTCGCTGCCTTGAAATGCTCGAAAAGGACGTCGCCGACCTCGCGCGTGAGCTTCTGCTTGCTGGCTCCCCAACGCATCGGTAACTGGTAGCTCACGATACCTAGCAAAATCACACCGGCCATCACCGCCAAAACTTGCCACGACAACCAACCGAGATAAACCAGGGAGCCGAGAACGACGGCACCATTCATACACAGCAGCGGTAAGTCCATCAAGGCGGTGGCCATCGAGCCAATATCGCCGGTCAAAGCGGCCATCAGGCGGTGTGAGCCCACCTGCTCCAGGCGTTGCAGGGGCGCCGAAAGGATCTTCCGACAAAGTTCGACGCGCAAGCCAAAAACCGCCTTTTGACTCAGGCGCAACAGCATGTAAGACGCACCGAAGCGGCTCAGAGGGACCATCAAGCAGAGCGTGGCGAAGCCGACCACGAGCCAACGCCCGCTCTCTAGGGCCTCGTTCGCCAGCATTTGATGGATCAACATCAGAATGCCGGAGTTGAAGATGCCGCTGGCGGTGGCAGCGAGCACCGCCAGGACGAACGGCAGGCGGGAGAATCTGAACAGGATGGCTATGGTTTTCACGCTGGCGAGCTCCTAACTGCGCCTGAAGTTCGATCACGGATGCGATGGGCCAACACTTCGACCTGGGGATCCTGAAGCATCGTGAAGTGATCTCCGGGCGCCGTGATCACTGCGACGTCGCACGCGGTCAGACGGCGCCACGATTCAGCTTTGGTAGCCTGATGCTCGGGCGGGGATTCCTCGGCTTGGACGAGAACGATCCGGCCGTCGAACCGCTCCGGCCGGTAGCCGGCGACGGCCCGCAGATTGGCGACGAAGACGTCGAAGACTCGGCGCAGGTCCGCCGCTCCGAAATCCGCCGGCACGGCCCTCGACTCGCGGGCGAGCTCGAGCAGCGACGGCAGCTGCTCGACGGCGCTCAGGTTACCGAGCTCTCGTTGCCGAGGAGCGAGCGCGGCGGGATCGATCCCGAGCTGCAGCGCCAGCGCGACGAGCAAACTGCGCGCCGGCATGCGGTCGGGATGAAGCTCGGGATCCGGCAGGCGGGTGTCGAGCAGCATCAGCGGCGCCACCTGCTGGCGGTCGCGGCGCAGCTGCTGCGCTATCTCGAGAGCGATCAAGCCCCCCACCGACCAGCCGCCGAGATGGTACGGCCCGGCAGGCTGTACCGCCCGTATCTCCTCGAGGTAGCGAGCGGCCATGGCGCCGCAGTCGTCGAGGATCGGTCCGCCGTCGGAGAGACCGCTCGCCTGTAGGGCATAGAACGGCTGATCCTCACCGAGGTGCTGCGCCAGCCGCGCATAACAGAGCACCCCGCCGCCGCCGGGATGGATCCAGAACATCGGCGGCCGACGACCGCTCGGGCGGATCGCCACCAGCGACCGCGGCGACGGCCTGGTCTCTCGGCGGAGGGTACGGGCCAGGCGCTCGACGGTGTTTTCCTGAAACAGCACCGTGACCGGTAGCCGGCGGCCGAATGCCCGCTCGATGACGGCCATCAGCTGGACCGCCAGCATGGAGTGCCCGCCGACGGCGAAGAAGTCGTCAGTGACACCGATCGCGGGGGTGCCGAGAAGGTCCTGCCAGATCCGAACCAGCTTGAGCTCGACGAGGTCCCGCGGCCCGACTCTCTCCGCTGGCGCCACGCCCTCCCAGCCGAGGGCGGCCAAGGCCCGCCGATCGACTTTGCCGCTGGCGGTCAGAGGCAGCGATTCCGAGGTCACGAAGAACGCCGGAACCATGTATGCCGGCAGCTGATCCGCCAGCCACGAGCCGAGCGGTTCCGACGGCTCATCCGCCGTCACCACGTAAGCCACCAGCCCGCGGCCTCCGGGCAGATCCTCTCGCACCAGCACCGCCACGCTCCGGACCTGCGGATGGACTGCCAGCCGGGCTTCGATCTCGCCCAGCTCGATGCGGAAGCCACGGATCTTGACCTGGTGATCGGCCCTTCCAAGGAAATCCAGTGTGCCGCCGGGCAGCCACCGCGCCAGATCGCCGGTGCGATAGAGGCGCGAGCCCGGGCCGCCGGCGGGGTCGGGAAGAAAACGCTCCGCCGTCCGGGCGGGGCGGTCGAGGTAGCCGGTCGCCAGGCCGGGGCCCGCGACATAGAGCTCACCGCTCACGGTCTCGGGCACCGGTGCGAGCTCGCCGTCCAGGGCGTAGATCCGTGCGCCGGCCGCAGGAGCACCGATCGGAACCGTCTCGCGGCGATCGTGATCCGGATCGAAGCCGTGCAAGGTGCAACCCACCGTCGTCTCGGTCGGGCCATACTCATTGAGGATCTCCACCCTGCCGCCGAAGACCGCGCGAACGTCGCGAGCCAGCTCCGTCCCGAGCGCCTCACCCCCGACGATCAGGCGATGGATCCGGCTGTGGCGATAGTCCCGCTCGCGGAACAAGGCCAGGTGGCTCGGGGTCAGCTTGAGAACGTCCACACGATTCTCACGCACCACGCCCAGCACCGCGGGCTCATCGGCGGTCTCCGGGTAGACCTCGATCCGGTTGCCGGTGAGCAGCGGCGCGACCAGCGAGGTCACGGTGAGGTCGAAGGCCAGGGACGAGTACAGCGCAAAGGCCGCTCCCTGCGCCGGCACGTACACTTGACGCGCCCAATCCGCGTAGCTCGACAGTGCCCGATGGGAGATCGCGACGCCCTTGGGCTGCCCCGTGGAGCCGGAAGTGTAGATCACATAGGCAGTGTCGTCCGGCGTGACGGATACCTCAAGAGGCGCGTCGCTCATGACCTCTGCGAGCCCGCGATCGATGTCGAGGCGGAAGACCTTCGGAACGTCGGTCGAGAGCCGCCGCGCCAGCGTGTCCTGGGTCAGCAGCACGCCGACTCCGGCGTCGCGCAGGATGAGCTCCGAGTGCTTGGCAGGATGCGAGGGATCGAGGGGCACATACGCAGCGCCCGACTTCAGGACCGCGAGGAGCGCGATCACGGTGTCGCAGGAGTGCTCCAGGTAAAGGCCGACCCGCGAGCCCGCTGCCGTTCCCTGCTGGCGCAGCCACCGCCCGAGCTGGTTGCTGCGACGGTCGAGCTCGCGATAGCTCAGCATCTGCGGTCCGCAGGCCACCGCCACCGCTTCGGCGGCCGCGGCCGCCTGCGCCCCGAACCCCTCGACAATCGTCGCTTCACCACCCTCGGTGATGCCGTTGCCGGACCATTCGACGAGCACCTGCTGGCGCTCCGGCCCGCTCATCAGATCGAGCGCCGCCAGCGGCACCTCGGGCGCCGCCGCTGCCGCCGTTGTCAACTGCCGGAAATGGCCGAGAAGCCGTGCGATGGTGGAGCGGTCGAAGAGGTCGCGATCGTACTCGACGGCTCCCTCGAGCACCCCGTCGACCTCCGTGAAGTTGAACGTCAGATCAAACTTCGCGGTCGTGGTCTCCAGTCCGAGCGGCGAGAAACGGAGCCCTGTCGCCCCGTCGCCCGACACCCTTTCCCGGGGGGTGTTCTGGAGCACCAACATGACCTGGAACAACGGCGTACGACTCGGATCACGCACCG
>JAJCXO010000178.1 GCA_029263395.1 Acidobacteriota bacterium
CTCCGAGGTCGATCCCCGCGGGTACGGGGAAACCCACGTATTCCTCGATCGCCCGTCGAATGGTGAAGGTCGATCCCCGCGGGTACGGGGAAACCGCTTGAGCACCTCGAGCTGGATCGTGCCTTCGGGGTCGATCCCCGCGGGTACGGGGAAACCCAGCATTGCGGAGAAAGGGCTGAAGAGAAGCAAGGTCGATCCCCGCGGGTACGGGGAAACCGTCGACCTCGCGGCAGATCTCCTGCCCAAGAAGGGTCGATCCCCGCGGGTACGGGGAAACCTCTGCGACATCCTGCCGCAGAGAAACCATCTTAACCCAATTCAGTTGTCAAAGATCAGGACTGCTGAGTCACCGCGCCTTTGAGCTTCACCAGCAAGCGCTGCAAAGCCACCGCATCAGCTGCGGCGCGATGGCGAACTTCCCCCATCTCGACGCCCTCCACCTCACAGGCAATACTCAGAGTTGGCCTGAAGCCCCGGACGTGCGCATAGAGATCCAGCGCACAATGCCAGCTGATGGCGAAGGCACTCAGGCCGACCCTGCGGCAGCTAGTGGCCAGGACCCGGCGATCAAAGGGCGCGTGGTAGGCGAAGACCTGGCGGTCGGTGAGCAACCGGGCGAGAGTGGAATAAAGATCTGACAGCTTAGGCGCACTGGCGAGCCGTTCCCGGCTCAAACCATGGATGCGCTCAGCACCTGGAGAGACGCTACCGAAGGGGCGGACCAACGAACGGAAGCGCAGACCGCCGCCAGCGTCGACGATCGCGATCTCCACAACCTCGGCATGGTCATCTCGACCGGTGGTTTCGGTGTCGATGGCGAGCCAACGATCACTCGTCAGTAGATCTCGAGTCGGCTGTGGGATCGGCATGTCGCTGGAGCCTCTTGCGGATCGGGCCGTCGAGGGGTCGCCTGGCCAGATAGACCCCGTGGTGGTCGGCGAGCTCTTGCCTGGGGAGACCAAGGGTCCACACCTCCTGGCCTCCTGGGAGAGCGGCGTCCGGCCAGGTCATGAGGATCGACCGCTCGGGATCGTCCGGCTTGTACCAATCGGCGAGCACACCCCAAACCCGAGCACGGACGCCCGCCGTCATGCGAGGTGCGGTGTAGACACCGGGAGCGATCTCGCACATCGTGGACGCGAGGAAGCCGCGGAAACGCCCCGAAACGTTACGCGTCACCACGATCGTCATGGGCATCGAGCAACTCCTTGATGCGGTCGATCATCTGCGGCACGATCTTCTCCTGGCGGAAGGTTTTGCCGGCTCGCTTGCGGACGATCTTCTCGATCGGCCCTTCTTTGTCGTCGAGCACTTGGCGCGCTGCTCCGAAGGCGATCGGTAGGAGCACCGAGTCGCGAAAGAGATCCGCGATATCGAGGGCAAAGGCGCGCCCGCTGTCTTCGTGGATGAAACCGAGCTGCGGGATGGCGCCGGTGGCGGCGACGGCGGTGAGGGCGGCGCCTTGGACAGCGCTCGCGGCGTGGTTGATCGCCTGGTTGGCGACGTCGGCTTCTTGCGGTCGCTGGCGGTCGTAACGGCGGCCTTTCCAAGTGATGCCGTACTGCTGGGCCAACAGCTTGTAGGTGGACTTCATGCGGGCGCCCTCGATGCCGCGCAAGGTGTCGAGATCGCTGGCCGGCAAAATCTCGCCGAGACGCCAGGCGTACATCCTGCGCGTCGCACGGGTGCGTTGCTCTGGATGACTCCAGATTTCGGCTTGGCGTCGGCCACGTTTCGAAGCGTCGGGCCCGGCCGGCAGGCTGGCGTAGAATCGGACGCCGTCTTCACCCACGAACACCAGGCTGGTGCCGTGGCGCGCCAGCAGGCGGAAGGCGTCATGAGTGGTGGAGGTACCGGGCTCGAGCAGCAGGCACGAGGCCATCTGGAATGGGATCGCGTAATCACCGGTCTCGAGGTCGCCACCCCCGGCGGTGGCGAAACGTAAGGTGCCCTGGTCCACGTAGAGCAGCCCGCGACCGAGCCACATCAGGCCATGACGGTCGCTGTGCGGAACCCGGGCAGTCTCCAGGCCGAGACGTCCTTTGAGCATCGCTCAACCCGCCGGCCGCAGCAGCAGCATGCCGAAACCGAACCCCTTGTGACGACCGATGCCGTGGGTCAGCAGCTCGCGAAATGTTACGCCATCGGTGACCTCGAGGGTGCCCTTGAGCAACGCGTCGGGCCGTTCGGAGACCTGCTGTTTGCGTCGACCCTCGTTGCGTTGGCCGCGACGCAAGACACGGACTCGGCGAAAGGCGTGCAGGCTGGCGTCGATCAGGGTGACGCCAACCGCATGCGCGAGGCGTTGGCCGAGCCAGTCGACGTAAACGGTCTGGCGGTCGATGTCCTTGTCGCCCTTGACGTAGCGCCGATGGAAGAAGGCGTCGAGCTCGGCGCGGTTGCCGAAGGTTTGAGGCCCTTCTGGCCATTGGATGGTATGGGAGGCATGCAGGCGAACGACCGGGCAGGCGCGCAGCTCGAAGCCGAGCTGGCGGCCGGGCTGGAAGAGCGAAGCCGGCATGGGTTTGGTGTGCAAGGTATCGAGTCGGCAAGCGGCGCGATGGGCCGGGGTCGCAAATTCGTCGGCTTGTTGCCGTAGTCCCTCAGCATCAACGGCGGTGTAACCCAGCACCTGGAGCCAACGTCCGTTCCGGTCACGGGTGTTGGGCTGGAGCACTCGGAAGGGTCTCGGCGTATGGTTGCCGAACAGGGCTGCGAGTTTGTGGTGCACGAGATGGCCGAGATCGTCCCAGCCGCGACCCCGGCGGATGATCCAACCGTGGTCGCGGGCGTCGGTCATCAGCGCATGGACGTCGAGTTCGAGTTGGGCCATGTGAAGTTCAGTCGCCATCGGCTAGCTCCAGCAGCGGCACTGTGCCGCGGTAAACGAAGCGGCGACCGGTGTGGACTTGATTGGCCCAGTCGCGCAAGTCGTAAACTGGCTGGCGGTCGCCGGTTTCGGTGTCCGGGGCGGGGGCATCGCCTTCGGGCCACCAGATTGTCAGGCTGCCAGCCGTATCGGTACCAGCCGTTTCGGCACGGCCAGTATCGGCACGGCCAGCAGGGCGGGGCAGGGGCGCGGTGGCCACCGCGTGTTTGAGGGTTGGCGCGCGCCGTCGACCGATTACCAGGCGATCCGCTGGCAGGCATGATTTGCGACCCAGGAAAAGGGGGCGCTCGGGTTCCAATAGGGCGCGCTCCACGGCGTCGAGATCGGGCTCTTCAGTTGCCGGGTCGACGGTCAGCGCCAGGGTGAACACGGCGTCGGCCCAAAATTGGCGGCGGCGGATGTGGGTGGCGCGGCTATTGGCTCCGCCGCGGGTGGCAGGCTGGTGCCAGGTGGTCCAACCCGGTTCCATGTTGGGTTGGCCGAGGTCGACGGTTTGGAACTCGTCCAACAACACACCGGCACGGTCGCGGCGGGTTGCCAATCGCAAGCGCTCTTGTAGGCGGGCCAGCGCGAGGTGGTCGCGATGGTGCCAGCCGAGGGCGTTGGCGATCAGTCCGGTCACCAGCGACAGGCCCGGAGTTTCGTCGATGACTCCGCGCTCGTCGACCGCAACCCCGCCGAAGCTCATCAAGGGAGCGTCAAAACGCAGCAGGAGGATGTCTAATTCGCTCACGGATCAACCTCGTACTTGCTGTGCGGCCCACTCGGCGACTTCGGCGACGGATCCCCGCGGGTGGCCTTGGGGCGCCGTCTGCAAGAGGTCGACCGGGCCCATGGCGGCGAGCCTGCGGGTGGTGGTGGCACCGTACATGCCTTCGAGGTCCGCAAGGTGCTCGTCGAGGGCTTTGAACGCGCCGTTCAAGGCGCCGCGGCGCGGAACCGGATCGAGGAAGGCGTTGGCCAGGGTCCTCGGCTGGCTGTTGCCGGCTTCGACGAGTACCAGATGAGCGTGGGCGTAGGGGGCGGTCGAGCCCAGTTTGGCTCCCGGCGAGATGGTGGCCATCAGGTGGATGAGGCGCTGTACAACGTCCCCGGCGAGCTGGCGACCGTCGGGATCAGCGGATTGCCAGTCACGGCGGACACAGCCGGTGAGGTTGGAGACCAACAGCGGCACGTCGACCACAACGTATTCGTAGAACAGGCCGCTCGCCAGTTCGGCAGTGTTGATGTGGCCGCTGCCGGTCTCCTGGGCGTCTTGTAAGTCGTCGATGGCCGAGAAGTAGTCGGTCTCGAACTGACCTTCGTGGACGGTGAAGGCGTGGGCGACATGGATCGCCGCGTCGGAGCGGGCGAGCATGTCACCGGTGGTCATGCGGCCGAAGAGGGCGGCGTCGAGGCCGGCGCCGATTCGCCGCAGGTTGGCGCGGAAAGCCTTGTCCTTGAGGCGTTTCTTGGTGGCTTCCTTGGCGGCTTTGGCGTCGGTTGCTTCGGTGGCGAGTTCTTCCGCGACCTGAAGCAAATAATCCACTTCGGGCCGGCCGATGACGGTGACTTGTTTGGTCCGTACGTCGGCATCCCCTTCGGCTTTTTCGCCGTCGTCTTGGGCTTTCTTCTTGGCGGCTTTGGCCTTCTTGCTCTCTCCCAGGACCTCTTCGAGCATGCCATGGCAGATCGCTTCGGCGATGTCTTTGGGGACATTGCTATCCACCAACGGTTGATAGACATACGTCTCGAAGGTACGGCGTGACCGTACCGCCATCGGCACAGCGCCACCTTCGATCTCGATGCGGTCGAGGGCGTGGTCATCGTCGGCGGTACGCCAATGGCGTTTCAGGCATTGGGACGAGACCCGGGTACGGACGGCACCGCCGAATTGAATACGTTTGGCAAAACCCGCGTCGTCGCGGTTGAGGAGCGACGCGGGGTATGAGGTGAGGGTGTGGAGTTGTAGGAATCGAGTGCTCATGGTTGTGCCTCCTGAATCAATCGGATGTCATGTCTTCGGCCGCCTTGCGGAGACCGCGATAGAAGTTGCGGGCAATACGTCGACGTTGGCGTTGGGTTGTTGCCTCTGCCGGGCCGGTTGCGCTGTTGCTCCGAGCGGTGAGGACCAACCAGGCGATCTCGGCCAGGTCAACCGGTTCACCCGCGCTGGCAATCTGACGACAGACGGCGCGCAGGGTCTGCGGCAACGTCTCGAGATCGGCACGCAGCAGACGTGCCAGGCGCATTTCGCTCACCTTGGCGGCTGCCAGGGCGGCACCGAGGCTGCGCCGCCTGCGGTTCAGGCTGTGGAGCTCGCCGATACAGCTCAGGATGAGTGCCCAGCGGGTCTCGGCGTCGTCACCCCGTCGCTGCCCGTTCGGCTCGATGTCCGAGACCAGAATCTTCCAAAACGCCGCCGCATCGGGCTGTTCGACGTCCAGGCGGCGCAAGCTGGCAACATCGCCTGAGCCGAGGATCTCTTGTTCGATCTTCCAGACGATGTGATGGACCACGTCGTCGAGGCTCTGTAGCGGGCGGTCAACGGTGGGGGGCTCAGGCGTTGGTTGCGGGTCGGTCATCGGCGGCTCCCTCAGCATCGAATGTGGGTGGGAAAAGCTTCTTCAGAGTCTTGCGGGCTGAGCCTTCGAATCTCATCTCGGCGGTGGCGATCGCTCGATAGGCGCGGGCTTCGGGCACTGCGGCTGATCGGATGGCGTCGTCTAGCTGGGTTTTGGCCAGGTCATAAAGTGTTTTTTCCCAGCGCTTGTCCGCTTCTGTGGAGTCTTGATCGCTGAGAGCAAAGTCACTCCACAATTCCTGGAAGAAGATCTGGTCAACCCCGCGGTCGAGGCGGTCGAGCCAACGTTGTGGTCGGTCGTCGCGCAGGTCGAGGTCGTCTGGTGCGCCTTGCAGCAGGGCACAGAGGGCGGGTTTGAGGATCCGGCGTTGCACATCACCCACCCGTTCGACTCGAGACTGGGCGAAGTGGCCGAGGCGAGAGCGGGTGGATGGAGTGCGCAGCCAACCCGTGCTTTCGGTCGGTAACGGGAGCCTCCGTTCATGGTAACCCTCGGTTTTGCCTTGGCCACGGACCATCACTTGGGCGACCAGTACAGGATGGGTGCCGTCTTCGGTTCGTACTCTCAACGCGGGCTGGTACTGCCACGCGTCGCCGAAGATCACGTCTTGCAACTTGCGGTAGGTGAGTCCACTCGGAGAGACGGTGAGGGCCGAAGCGACACTTTTGTCGTCGACTTTGACCGGTGTCCAGATGTCGCCGGTGTTGCCGAGGCGCTCTTTGGCGGGCAAGAACGGGCTGTTGCTGGGAGCACCGTAGGCGACGATGGCCTCACCTTCGGTGCGGAGGCGCACTCGGCGACAGACTTCGATGAAGAAGGGGTCACATGCTGTCAGAGGTAGCCGAGGAGCCTCGCCATCCCACTCGAGGCTCCAGAGCAAGGCCTGGCCCTGGTCGGCGTACTCATGGATGCGCAGCAGGTCGTCACGGGTTTCGAGCCAAACCGCTACATCCCGTTGGAACCGTTCCGCCCAGCCGAGGCCGGGGGCGGCAGCAAAACCCGGCCGGCTGCCGAAGCCGCTGTTCATCCGCCCGACGCCGTAGTTGCCGCGGCCGCTGAAACCCTGGAACGTCTGTAAGGTGACCAGAGCGTAAATCCAATGCTCCGGTCGCGCCGCCGCCATCTGGTGTTGTTTGACGTCGTGATTTTTGGCAGTCACCAGCATGTCGAGATCGTCGGGGGTTTCGGCTGCCAGCTTGTACCGTCCCCATTCACCCTCTGGCACCGCAACTTGCATGAAGGCAACGCTTGCCGGGTCGTCGTTAGTCAAGGTCCAGGCGTCCTCGCCGGCGTCTCCCGCCAGCTCGAGTAAGGCCTCGCGCCAGGCGTCAGCAGACCGGGCCAGGGTCGATTCACCGGAGCGGGCCGCCACCAGCGCGCCGAGCTGGACCAGGAAGGCGTGCCAGGGATGGGCTTGGTGCGGGCGGAGGGCTGGAAAGTCGATGTCGACGCCGGTACCAAGCAGGTCAAGGACCTCAGGTAGGGAGGCGTCTTCCGGACCCTTGGGGCCTCGAATGGTGAACAGATCGTGTTGTAGCAGGCAGCTGGGCGTTGTACTCATGTGCTTTCTCCAACAGGGCTGACCAATTGAAGACCAATGCGGGTGTAGACATAGGTATGGGTTCCCAAACGGAAAGAAATCTTGTCGCTCGCCTCTTCGACGTCGGTGGCGACCTCGAGGTCGCCAGGCACACCCTTGGCAAGAAAGTCGGGAATCGTCAGGCTGTCGATGGTTTGTCCGAATGGGCTGCGGACGGGGGATTCGAAGCGCACTTGACGATCATCGAGTCCAAGTCGAGTGGGGATCTTGCGCTCGCCGTGGTCGGGGAACAGGTAGCCGGCAGCGCCATAGGCGATCCGTCGATTGATGCCGTTGAGCTCTGCCAGGTGGGTTTCGGTCACCAGCTGTCCCCAAACGCTCTGTTGATGCGCCAACCAGGCGTCGCCGAGGGTGGTGGCGAGGGTGCTCAAGCGTTCCGGGTGCACACTCTCTTCCACCAATCGCCGGTTGTCGCGGGGAATGTTCAGGACGGGCTCGGGTCGCAGTTGGCTCCAGGTGGCTTCGAGGATCCGCAGATCCGAGTACACCGTGCCGAGGCCGTGAGTGGACTCCGGACTGTCACCCTCGACCCAACCGCTCAGGTCGCCGTCAGCGGGTACCAGCACCACGGCTCGCGCCTGGGCAAAGGGCTCAGGTCGCTCCGACCGCGGGTGGCGATGTAACCGGCCGATGCGTTGCAGCAGCACGTCCATTGGACACAGGTCGGTGATCAAGAGGTCTGCGTCGAGATCGAGGCTCTGTTCCACGGTTTGTGTGGCGATCGCCACTTGACCACCTGCTAAGCGCTGCTTACCGAACGACGTTTCGATGGCCTTGTCGAGCTGCTGGCGGTCCTGGTCAGCGAATCGACTGTGATGTGGGGCCACAACCCCGCAGCAGCGGAACAGCACTGGATCCTCCCCGGCCGAGGTCTCCAAGGTGTGCTGGGTGGCGACACAATCCTTCACGGTATTGCGGATCACCAAAACCTTGGCGCCGTCGCGGGCCGCTGCCAGAGCCTCGTTTGCCACCGTGTCCGGCTCAGCGATGCCGTGGTGCAATTGGATCTGGACTGCCTTCTCGGGCCGATCGCTCGCGACCGCGCGCACCGTGAGATGACCTGCCACCGGTTGGTGGCTGACGGCGGGATAAGGTGCACTCAGCGCTTCGTCCAAGGGTGGCGTCTGGTTGGAGCTCCGGCCGTGGTCACGCTCCGCCAACAACTGCGTGCGCGCCGCGCCGCACAGGGTTGCGGACAGCAGCAGGGCATGGCCTCCGGCACGGCGATGGTGGTCGAGCGCCAGGTGGAGGATGCGTGTCATATAGGCGTCGGACGCGTGGACTTCGTCGACCACCAGGAATTGTCGTAACAGGGCCGAGGCGCGCAACTCAGCGTGACCCACCTGCAACGCCGACAGCAGCACCTGGTCAATGGTTGCCACCACAATTGGGCCGGCGAGGTAGCGTTTCGAGGCTTCAGCTGCCCAGGCACGATGGCGGTTGCGGTCTTGATCGGGCCACAGGACGTCGAATCGGGCTAGGCGGGTGCCGTCTGTCTGGTCGACGCGTAGGTAGCCGGGAACCCCCAGGACCACCGCTGGACGTGTGTCTTCCTCAGGAAACGCGTGCTGGATTGCCTCGTGAACCCGGCGATGGATTTGGGTGGCGGCGGTGCGGGTCGGCAAAGCGAAGACCATACCGTCGACCTGGCCGGCGTGGAACAGGCGGGCGTAACGCACCAGGGCGGCTTCGGTTTTGCCCGAGCCGGTTTCGGACTCGAGCACCGTCACGCTGCCGGTCTCGTCGACCGGTAGCTCGATCATCACTCGCTGGGCGGCCCACGGCTCACCTTTGGGAACCATGGTCCGGAAGCCAGGTGCTGCGTCGCCACAATGGTGGGTCAAAGCCCGGCGGGCCGGTGCAGGATCGAGCCCAATGCGTTTGAGGACCCGCTGGGCGCGTCGTCTGGCGAAGGGCATGCGGTCCTCGTTGTTGCCGTCTTGGCGGAACGGAAAGCGATCGTTGGCGTCGTCCGAGCCAAGCCAGTCGGCGAGCATCAACAACCCGGACCAAGCGTGTTGGAATTCGGGTTGCGCTGGCAGCTTCGCGCCGCCTCGCAGCCAAGCGGCTGGGAACCACTGCTGGGTCTGCGCGACCAGCCTGGCGATGCCAGCAAACGGGTCGAGATCTCCCACCGGCGCCCAATAGGACTCGACGATCTTTTCTCTTCGATCGGTCCGCATCGGACGGCCGTGATGGCTGATCGTTGCGATCAAGAGCTGATAAATATCGTTGCCGTCAGGGTGGGTACCCCAATCTCCGAGCTGTTCGGCTTGGATGCTGGCAAACAGCTTGCCGGTGAGCTGTTGGTAGCCGTTGTGTGGGTTGAGCAGGGCAAGGACCTCTTCTAGATGTCCGGCTGTGCCGGTGTTCCTGAACGCCTTGAACCGGAAGCCGTGATTGAACTTGCCGATGTCATGTAACGCCGCCAACACACCGAGTCGTTCGATCAGGGTGTCGCTCAGGCTGGTCAGGCCGGCGAGCCTCGCTAGGCGTTGGCGCAGCAGGGTGCGTCGGAGCAGTGCCTCGCACACCGCCGCAACATCCGCGCAATGATCGATCAGCGGATGCCAACCGACGACGACACCTTGTCTGTCGGTACCGCGATCGTCGTATTGCAGCTTGCCCCAGAAGTCTGTTGGCTGCCCTTGCATCCGGTTTCGACCTCCCACATTCCTACTGACAACAAGTGATCTCCAAGAATCTTATAACAGCCGCCCACGCGGCGGGCTGTCGTGCCGATCCATGAGACTCACTGATCCATGAGACCCGGTACGGCCGAAACGGTTGAAGTCGTCGCGGCTTGGGAGGCCAGTTATTGAGGTGCCTATTGAGGTACCAGGGGTTTCGGCCAGGCAGACGATGACGGTGACGGTGACGGTGACGGTGACGGTGACGGACGTGGCGGCGGCCGTGGTGGTGCCCGTGGTGGCGGTGCCGATTGGTCGGCCGGTGCTGCTGGTGCTGGTGCCGCTGGTGGTGCTGGCGGTGGCGGCGGTGGC
>JAJCXO010000179.1 GCA_029263395.1 Acidobacteriota bacterium
GTAAAACCAATTGGTGTTTTAAAACGACTCCAACCCCGGTGGGAAATCCAATTGGGTAAACTCGACCCCCTTCTGCACCGGTGGGAAATCCAATTGGGTAAACTCGACCCCCTTCTGCACCGGTGGAAAATCCAATTGGGTGAATGGATAGGTGGGTTACGGCGAGGACTTACCCTCCTTCTTCGTCCCGCAGGAACGTAATCGCTCGCAGCAGGCCGCAACGTTTCAGGCGATACGGCAAACGACGCCAACGACGCACCTACCGTCTTGTCTAAAGAGCCGGAGGCCAACGTCTCACCATCCGGGCTGAACGCTACGCCCTTACGGAGGACTCATGGCCCGAAAGCTCCAGACGGCTCGCACCCGACCCGGCACCCCCTTTGGCGTCCATCGACCACTCCCACACCTTCACCGAGTGAAACGGCGGTTGGTCCATCACCTCTGCCAGACGGTGAAGCTCGGCCTGGAACGCCGACTCCATGTCGCGGACGACGTCCGCTTCGGCACGGGCGTCGTCGCTGTGGCCGACGAAAACGACCAATTGGTCACGGCTGAACGTCGGGTTCATCTCAAAAAGACCGCCATATGATTCGATTGACCCACCCTGAAGATCAATTTCGCCTAGAAGAATCGTCAGACGTATCGTATCAATCTGCCGAACAACGTGCCTTTACGTCGATTTTCGACCCAAACGGCCGATTTAAGTCCAATTTTCGACTCAAACCCTAGAATTAGTCACAATGCCTGGACCTTATCGTCTGTGTGAACTTCACACACGCGTTCTAGGATTCCTAACTCGGCCATGTGAACTTCACACACGCGTTCTAGGATTCCTAACTCGGCCATGTGAACTCCACACACGCGTTCTAGGATTCCTAACTCGGCCATGTGAACTCCACACACGCGTTCCAAAATTCTCAACTCGGCTCTGTGAACTTCACAGACAAAAAAACTCGCTGGCTCATCGAGCGGTATCGACCCAGCCCAAAACCCCTTCTTCGTCCCGTAGGCGGAGGCGCAGCCGGAGGTACGTTATCGCTGAGAGAGGGATTTCAATCCCTCGGCAGCCGGCGCCGACCCCTCCTGGCACATCACCAACGCCCAAGCCTCACAACCGATCCAAAACCTCCACCGCCGCCTCTTCGCCACTGACGAAGGACTCGTCCGTCCAGTGGTAACCCCATTTGCCGTAACGACCGCAGGTGGCGATGCCAACGTCTTCGAGATAACCGAGGACCGTTGCCAGGGCAGCGGGACGATCGAGATCGAAGATGACGTTGGCGTAAGGCACGAGCCGGGCGTTGCGATGCAGGATCTGGTCGTCTTCCCGCAGCAGGCCGCAGCGTTTGAGATCGTCGAGGGTCGGCTGGATGAAGTTGTCGGGCTGACGATCGAGGGGCCGGTACTTGGGCGAATAATAAATTTCGGCCTGGATACTGCCAGCCCCGGCAGGCACGGTG
Source organism: Acidobacteriota bacterium (assembly GCA_029263395.1). Lineage (GTDB taxonomy): Bacteria > Acidobacteriota > Thermoanaerobaculia > Multivoradales > J023 > JAAELT01. Next base: position 1,461 of record JAJCXO010000179.1, read on the forward strand.
TGGGGCGACAACATGTGGGGAAAGCTGAGGCGGGTGAAGACGAAGTCGTCGTCGTAAAAATAGGTCCACTGAGCTTCGGAGAGATCGGCACGATCAACCCCGATGTTGACCACTACACAGGTGGTGCAGGCCAGGAGCTTGGCGGCCGCGACGACGTCTTCGGGAGCACTAGCAATCCGACTGATGAGCTCCGGCAGGGGCATGGACGACACCAGGTGATCGTAGGGCGTCTCACGACCGTCCGCGAACGTCACCCGACGAGCGGCGGGATCAATGGTGATGACTTCGCGACCAAGCTCGAGCTGGGTGGCGTCGACAAAGTGCTTGAGGAAAGCGACAAATCCGCCATGGGAGGGATACCGAAAATGGTCCACATAATGGACGTCGGGAGTGACCGGCGACAGGGCGCCGCGTAATACCTCTTCCAGATCTGGACGGTACAGCCGAGGTCCTAGCCAGTCGATGGTCATATTCCCGGCACCGGTGGTGTGGTACTTGCGGCCGTATTGCATCGGGAAGGTTTCGGCAAAGGTGCGACCGTAGGAGGCCAGCAGCCAATCGGCGTAGTTCTCGATGGTGCCGGGCTCAGCGTGGCTGGCATCAACAAAGTCTCGGATGATCTCGACCACCAGCTCGGTCGGCAAACCGTGCAGGTTGCATTGTGCGGGATGTTTGATCCAACAGCCCTGCCAATAGTTGTTGACCTGGGTCTGGATGACCTCGTACTCGCCACCGACGCTCTCGGCAAACAAACCTTGCAGGCGTTCGTCGCGCGTGAACGAGATGTGGGGACCGTCATCGAACAGGAAATCGCCGTGTTGGAACGAGGTGGCGTGACCGCCCGGAAACAGATTCTTGTCGACAACGCACGGCGTGAGGCCGGCGTCCCGCAAGCGGTGGGCGGCACCCAAGCCGGCCATGCCGGCACCAATGATGAGGATGTTTGGCTTGTTCATAATCTTCTACGCCCTACCGGGTGAGGGGCCTCTTCATGACGCCCCTACCCTAGTCCGCCACCACTCAATGGTGTGCTCGAGGGCGGCGTCGAGCTGCCACTTGTTTTGCCAGCCGAGTTCTTCCTGAAGGCGACGGACGTCAGCCAAGATCAACGGCGGTTCGTCTTCGGGCACCGCAATGGCACCAAGCTCGATCAAGTCGTCGCGATCGAGTTGACGGGCGACACCGCGGATCAGGTCTTCGAGCCGGGTGGGTTGGCCGGAGCCGATGTTGATTGCACCGCTGACGTCACTGGCGAGCAAGGTGACGAGGGCGTCGGCAGCGTCGAGGGTGAAGAGGTAATCGCGACGCTGTTGACCGTGGGAACAACGGGCGGTTTCGCCGCGCAACAAAGAGCGGATCACCGAGGCGATCAGGCGCTTGGGCTGTTCGTGGGGGCCAAAGAGGAAAAACAGCCGCGCCCAAGCACCGCTTGGGGTGTCGTCGCGACCAACGAAGTCTTCGAACAAGTCGGCCAAGGCGTGTTTACACTGACCGTATGTTGACGCTGGACGCAGGGGCGTGCTGGCCTCGGAGCACACACCGCCATCGCTCCAATCGTATTCTGCACAGCTGCCGGCAAAAACGGCGCGCTGGCCCCCGGCGTCACTGAAGGCGCGGAGCAACTCGAGGCTGGCGGCAACCCAACGATGGTTTTCGGGAGAGCCATAGACGTCAGCTCCCATATGCCAAGCGAGGTGCAACAGATGGGTCGGTTGGGCGACTTCGATCAAAGCACGACTGGCGACCGGATCGAGCAGGTCACAGAAGTGCCACCTGACGGCGGGTTGGCGTTCGATCGGCGGCATCGAACGCGAGGTCACCGCGTCGATCCGCCAGCCGTCTGCGATCAGACGGTCGATACACGGACGACCGACGAAGCCGCGGCCACCGGTGACCAGGACTCGTTTCGCCCCGCTATTCATCCACCCGCTCTTCCGTCGGCAGCGGTTGTGGGCAGGCGTCGAGCATCGGCGCCAGGAACCGGGCGGTGGCGTCACCGGCGAGCCTGTGGCCGTCGACGGTCCAATGACGGTCGATCGGAAAGTAGAGCGGTGCACCGTCGGCTTGCGCCTGAGGGTGGGCGTTGACGAAGGCGTCGGTCAAGTCGAGCACCGGGATGCCGCGGCGTTCGAAGGCGTCCCGCAACAGACGGTTGGGCTGGCGTGGATCGACGACGTCCGGCGGCAGCTCGAGTTGACGAAGGGCGGCTTGCCAACGTTCGGGATCAACTTGCACGATGTCCGGAATCAACGTGACGGCAACTTGGAATCCGTCACGTTCGGCCAACTCGAGCCAACGATCGACGGCGGCTTCGGTGCGCTGCAGACCGCGTCGGACCAACGGCGTCGTCTCACGATGGTAAATCTCGAACACCTCACGAGCGTAACGCAAGCTCCACGGCTCACCCATGCCGAGGGCACCGCGCACCCACTGCTGTAGACCGCTCGGCACAGCGTTCTTGAGCAACACGAAGAGATGCACGTGGTTGTAGAGCCAGTCTTTGAGGCCGGGTTTGGCGCCCGGGGGAGCCAACTGTCCGTCGATCACGTTCCAGCGGTCGACGTCGACCTCGGCGTCGCGCAGATCATTGCCGACAAACATGTTGAGCAACACCAGATCGGGCTCGAGGGCCAGGCCATGGCGCTCCAGCCAGCGGATTTCTTGCGGCACTCCAATCGCCGGGATGCCACCGTTGAGCATCTCGACGGCATGTTCCTCACCCGTCAACTGTTGGCGTGCCAATTGGTGGAATAACTCAGTCTCTTCGACGCCAACGCCAAAGGTGAAGGAATCACCGATCGCCAAGCCTCGGCAGACGTTGTCGGAAGCTGGTGCGGAGTCCACCCCACGCAGCCCGGCGGAGTTGATGCGAATCGAGTTTTTATACTCGACCCGGTTGGTCAACACGCCCTGGTGCCCCGGTCGCATGCGGAAGAAGCCGGGTTCGTCCTGGGCGAAGGGGCCAGGCTGCCACAACATCACCGCTTGCGGAGCCACCATCCGTACCGCAACTTCGCAGAACGCGACGCCTACGATCGAGGTGAAACCGACCAGCAGAAGATTGGGCAGCCAGCGGGCAACCAGGGATTTACGCGGTTTGGAATCGGGCTGGGTCGTCTTCATCATCGGTCTCGGGTTGGTGCCTCCACGCCCGGACTATAGCGGCTGACCCGGGCGTTCAACCACTCGGACCGACCGAAGGTGATCCTCAGAGGACGGAGTGAAACCATCGACACGCCGTCGAGGGAGTGGTATAAAGCTCTCGCCAGAACTTCGCGCCGCAGCCCTCTCGACGACAAAGTCTCCAGGCCGACACGTCTCCAGACCGATCCGTCTCCAGACCGAACAGGTCCACAGACTAGACAAGTCTCTAGGCCGAACCGGTCTCCTGGCTGAGCACCTCGAGAACCTCCTCCCCCAGATTTCCTGGAACGCACAAGACTCGTCCGATGAAAATCCTCGGTATCTCGTGTTACTACCATGACGCTGCCGCCTGCCTGGTGGTGGATGGTGACGTTGTGGCCGCGGCCTCGGAAGAGCGCTTCACGCGCATCAAGCAAGACTCCGAGTACCCGAAGAAGGCGATCGCCTACTGTCTGAAGACCGGGGGCATCACCGCCGCCGACCTCGACTATGTGGCGTTCTACGACAAGCCCTTTCTCAAATTCGAGCGCATTCTCGAGACCTATATCGCGGAAGTGCCCAAAGGTTTGCCGTCGTTCATCAAGGCGCTGCCGCTGTGGCTCAAGAAGAAGCTGTTCATCCCCAAGCTGATCAAAGACTCGCTGGAAGACTTCGAAGGCAAGATGCTCTTCCCGGAGCATCACGAGTCCCACGCCGCGTCGGCGTTCTACCCCTCGCCCTACCAGTCGGCAGCGTTTCTCACCATCGATGGCGTCGGCGAGTGGGCAACGACCAGTTTTGGCCTCGGTGACGGCCACAAGCTCGAGATCCTCGGCGAAATTCACTTCCCGCATTCCCTCGGGCTGCTCTACTCCGCCTTCACCTACTACACCGGCTTCAAGGTCAACTCCGGTGAATACAAAGTGATGGGGCTGGCTCCCTATGGCGAGCCCAAATACGTCCAGAAGATTCTCGACCACGTGATCGACCTCAAAGACGACGGTTCTTTCCGTCTCGATCAGTCGTACTTCGATTACACCTCGGGCCTGCGCATGACGTCGTCCAAGTTTCACGACTTGTTCGGTGGTCCGCCGCGGGAGCCGGAGTCCGAGCTCAATCAGCGCGAGATGGATCTGGCGCGCTCGGTGCAGGTGGTGTGTGAGGAAGCGATGCTCAAGATGGCCGAACATGTGCGGATCACCACCGGTCAGCAGAACCTCTGCTTGGCGGGGGGTGTCGCCCTGAACTGCGTCGGCAATGGTCGCATTCTGCGTGAAAGCAACTACGACGACATCTGGATCCAACCCGCCGCCGGGGATGCCGGTGGTGCCCTCGGCGCTGCCCTAGCGGTGTGGTACGAGTATCTCGGCAACGAGCGCCAGGCCAAACCCCGTGGCACGGCCCGCGGCTCGTATTATGGTCCCGAGTTCGAGGGCCCGGAGATCCGTCGCCAACTCGACATCTTCGGTGCCAACTACGAGCTGCTCAGCGAACAAGACATTCCGGGCCGGGTCGCCTCGTTGATCGCCGATGGCAAAGTCATCGGCTGGTTCCAAGGACGGATGGAGTTTGGTCCACGGGCCCTCGGCAGCCGCAGCATCATCGGCGACGCTCGGTCCGAGAAGATGCAGTCGATCATGAACCTCAAGATCAAGTACCGGGAGTCGTTCAGGCCGTTCGCCCCGTCGGTGCTCTACGACGAGGTCTCCGACTGGTTCGAGATCGATCGCGAGAGCCCCTACATGCTGGTGGTAGCGCCGGTGAGGGAAGAACATCGTCGGAACATGTCCGAGGAGCAGCAGAACCTCTTCGGCATTGCCAAACTCAATGTGCCACGGTCGACGATCCCAGCGATCACCCATGTCGACTATTCGGCCCGGGTCCAAACCGTCCATCCGGACGACAATCGGCTCTATTACGACATGATCCGCGCCTTCCATGAGCAGACGGGCTGCCCAGTGATCATCAACACCTCGTTCAACGTCCGCGGCGAGCCGATCGTCTGCTCCCCCGACCATGCCTACACCTGTTTCATGCGCACCGAAATGGACTATCTGATCGTCGGGCCTTACTTGCTGGCCAAAACCGAGCAGCCCGAGTGGCAAGAGGAGGGCAACTGGCGCGACGAATTCGAGCTCGACTGAAGACGATTTCGAGTCGATAACTCAAGCGCTAAGCCAAACCATCATGTCGATCCTCCAGGAAATCAAAGAGCTCCCTTCCGAGCCCATCGATCTGCGCAAGTTCAGTTGGACCGTCGGCCTCGCCTTCATCATCCTGTGGGCGGTGCTGGCGTTTGCCTTCCCTTATCTGTGGGGCAAAGGCCACAGCGTGCCGTTGTTGTGGCAACTCGGCGCCGGTCTGGCGGTGGTGGGTACCGCCGTCCCCTTGGCGGTCAAGCCGCTGTATTACGCCTGGATGACCTTCGCATTAGCCCTCGGCTGGGTCATGACGCGGGTGCTGTTGACCCTATTCTTCTTCCTCGTCCTGACGCCGGTTGGGTTGGTGTTCAAGATCATCGGACGTGATGCCTTGACCCGTAAGCTCGACCGCGGCGCCAAGACCTATTGGATCGAGAAGGAATACCTGATCGAGGATCGGACACGCTTCGAAAAGTTCTTCTAGCGGAGATTCATGATGAAAATCTTCTTGCAACAGTTCTGGGAATTCTTGAAAGTCCGGAAGAAGTGGTGGCTAGGACCCATTGTCCTGATGCTACTCCTGCTCGGCATGTTGCTGGTCATGACCCAGGGCTCTGCGGTCGCGCCGTTCATCTATACGCTGTTCTAGATCGTATACAGGAAAGAGCGTCGCCGGCCCCTTCGGGCGGGCCGCGCTCTTTCGAGCAGCGTGAACGAAGGTCCAAGAGTCGAGCGCGGGGCAGATCCCTCTGCTCCCGCGGCTCGTAACCAAACGTGGATGAGGTGATAAGGTTGTTAGTCATCCGGTGATTTCGCGCTCGACAATTATGTCCCAGTGCGATATTTTAGGCGTACGAGCCTGGCTCAACACCTCAGCAGCATCATCATGAGAGTTCTCAACCCCACACGGTCTCCAAGCTTTACAACGTCTCAGCGTGTAACAACGTCTCAGCGTGTAACAAAGTCCTTGCACGTCATCCCACTGTTCGCCTTGTTGCTGTGGGCTACCACATCGCCGACCCAGGCTGCCGACAAACGCATCTGGGCTTTCGGCGATAGCATCACAATTGGCCATGGCGACGCTGGAATCCTGTGCCCCGACCCGGTTGGTGTTGCGGGTTATCCGCCGCGACTGCGCCAATCGCTGACGATTCGCGGGATCGACGCCGAGATCCTCTACAGCGCCACCTGCGGCGAGCGGACCGACTTTGGGCTCGCTCGGATCGACACCGTCCTGCCGTTGGGCGGTGACGTCGTCATCCTGATGGAAGGCACCAACGATGTCTCGGCAGGGGTTGGCTTCGAGAGCACGCTGTTCAACATCAACGCTATGGCCCAGAAGGTCGAAGCGGCGGGCATGGAGCCGGTGATCGCCTCACCAGTCCCCCGCGGTCCACTATCCGGTCGCGGCGCCGACAACGGCAAAAACTACACGATCGCGGTCCGCTTGCAGGAAGATGCTCTGCGTGAAAATTGGGCGTTCGCTGATCAGTTTTTCGAGTTCTACAATCGCGAGGACTTCTTCGAACTCTTCTTCTTCGACCAGTTGCACCCCAACGCCGCCGGTTACGCGATCATGGCCAACACCTTCGTCGACCCGACGATCGACGCAATCTTCCGTCAGGATCTATGCGCCCAGGTACCTCCTGGCCCCTGTGTGGAAAGCGATGGCGTCCTGTGCTTGAATCAAGGACGGTTCCGTCTCGAGTCGGTGTGGGAGAACTTCGAAGGCAACGGGGACATCGGTCACGCGGTGCCTCAGACCGACGACACCGGAGCCTTCTTCTGGTTCGACCCGGACAACATCGAACTCACCATCAAAGTGCTCGATGGCCGAATCCTCAACGGCCACTTCTGGGTGTACTACGGCGCCTTGTCCAACCTCAAGTTCTCGCTGCTGGTCACCGACACGGTAACCGGTATATGCCGGGAGTACTTCAACCCCTTGGGCACCTTCGCCAGTGTCGGCGACTCAATGGCGTTTCTGGATCCCGACATCGATCCGCCGAACTGATCCGGCGAACTCCCGCTCAAGAACGTGGGTTGTCCGGTCGCCCCTGTGGACTGCGCGCGCGGCTGCGTAACTCGCCTCGGCGCCTTGCTTCCAAGGAACAAGATTGCAACCGCCTCTACTATCTTCGTCCCGTCAGGCGTAGGCGCAGCCGGAGGTACGTCATCACTGAGCGAGGGGTTTCAACCCCTCGTCCGGGTTCGGTTTCGGAACCAGGGCGGACACAAGGCCCGCCCCTACGACGACGATTGCCTATCTGGCGGTCATCGCAGGGCGATCAGGGCGGACACAAGGCCCGCCCCACAGGTATTCATCTTCGTCACGGGCAGGTTGCAAAGGCCAACGCGTCGGTGATCGCGGGGGCAGCGTTACCCAGTGGGTTGAAATAGGACCGCATTTCCCCGGTCTCCAGATCGGTCACCTTCAAGGTGTATTCGACGTTGGTAGTGGCCGCCGCGAACACCCAATAATGGCCGTTGATGGCACAACCATCGAGCACTTTGGCCAGCACTTCCCAGTTGTCGGGGGTGAAGAACCACATCAACCCTGAGCTGTCGGAGCCGACCGGCACCGATTGGCCGTTGCCGGTGGCATTCTGAAAGTCGCGCCATTCCATCTCTAGTCGGAAACGATTCTGGGCCAAACAAAGTTGGGTATCGCTGGCGACGCAGAGCCCGGGCTCTGCTTCGGTGGTGGCGGGAGAAGTCTCGACGATCACCGACGACGTCTGGGGTAATGGCGTCGCTCCCATCACACTGGCCGGCGGGACAACATCGCAAGTATCGAAGGCGTCGATGTCGGTGACCGCGGACGCCGCGGTCCCGAGCGGATTCTCGTACACCCGTTCGACGCCAGTCAGGACATCGGTGACCCTCAACGTATAACCGACGTTGGTGGTGGCGGCTGAGAAGACCCAGAAACTGTTGTTGACACCACAGCCGTCAAGCACTTTGACCAACAGCTCCCAGTTGTCGGCATCGAAGAACCAGAACATCCCCGAATCGTCAGAGGCGAACGGTGCCACAGTGCCGTTCCCTGTCCGGTTGTCGAAGTCGACCCATTCGACTTCGACCTGGAACCGATCCTGATTGAGGCAGTGGATCGCCTCGCCGCTGGCACAGGTTGCGTCTTGGACCTCGACATCGAGCGTCAACGTATCGAACACCACCCCGCGGCCGGACGTCAAACTCACGGTGTAAGTGCCGGGTTGGTCGTAGACATGGGTCGGATGCTGCTCGGAGGAGAGGACACCGTCGCCGAAGTCCCAAATCCAAGTGTCCGGCTGCCCGCTGGAGGTGTCGGTGAATTGTGTCGACAGACCAGCCCGTGGGGTGGACGGTGTCGTCTCCCAGGTGGCGGCGAGTCCCTCGACCTCGAGCACCGTCGTCGCGGTATTGGTGAGGCTGCCGCGACTGGCCGTCAAACTCACGGTGTAGGTGCCGGGCTCGCTGTAGGTGTGGCTCGGATTGCGCTGATTGGAAGATCCACCATCACCGAAATTCCAGTTCCAGCGATCCGGCTGGCCACTCGAGGTGTCGGTGAAGGTCACCGGCAGGCCGAACGCAGTCGGGGTCGGCGCATAACTGAAACTCGCGTCGATGGTCGCCTGCAGGGTCCGGAAGCGGGCCGCTACTGGCCCAGTCGAGTTGAGCACCCGATGGTTGTCACGCTGGCCAGCGATGCCGGTGGGCAGGCCATCTACCTGACGGCCGGGATGGGAGAAGAAGGGCACTCGAGGGCACACATTGCCCGTACACTCAGAGTTGTAGGACATGATGGTACGGAAGCGTTGGTCGACGAAGTGACCGTAAGCCCAGGGAAACGACTGGTTTTGCGGTGCACCGGCGTTGGCCGGATCGTGAGCCAACCCGAGGTTGTGGCCTACTTCGTGGGCAAACACCAGTGTCGAGCACACCACGATATCGGTCACCGAATAAGCCGACGGCGCAAACCCCTGTCCGACCGAGGTCATCAAATAGCCCCGGCCACAGAACGGTGCGGGTCCTTTGATGAAGGCTGACACCAAATCCGCACCCACTTCATCCCGCAGGTTGTTGATCGGAGCGTGCGACCTAAGGAAGGGAAGGTCTTCGAATTGTGAGTCCGAGAGTTGGAATTCCCGGGCTCGCACCAAAGTCAATCGGACATCGGCAGCACTGTTGATGAACGCTGAGTTGGCAACGTCGACGGCGTGCTGGATGTTGGCAACCATCTGCCGATGGCCGCCGAAGAAGATCCGCGCCGATGGGCTGTAGATGCCGAGGACATCAACTCGTGATATCGCCTTGGGCTCAATCTCCAGCACCGAGCCGAGCACGGGTTGAATCTCGCCTAACGAAGGGAGCTTGGGTTGCTCGTCGCTCCCCGCCGGTTCAACATCGACCACCTCTGGCAGCAGAACCTCGCCGCAGTCCAGCTGGCTCGACCGGTCGACTTTACTCAGGATGTGGCTCCGGTCCGGCTGTGGCCGCGCTTCGTAGATGCCGCCAGCGGTGACAATGCTGCCGACGAGCAACCCATCGTGGACGGTGAAGGTGACACTGGCAGGCACGTCGAACTCTTGGCCCCGGATCGTACCGCGCCAAGTGACTCCGGACTCACGCGCTTCGAAGCTGGTGAGCTCAGCCTGATAACGATCGCCATCGGGTAGCGACAGATCCAAAACCTCGGGGCGCTGGTGCAACAGTCCAACGTCGACCGCAACTTCGGCCTCGATCAAGGCGACTTGTGATTTAGCCACCGGCAATAACTTGCTGGCTACAAACAGCTCCTGAGCAGACACCGGGGCCACCATCAGTACCGCCATCAGCACCACCATCTGCATATGGGTGATCAGGGCCGCAGAGTTGAATCGTGTGGATGTTCTCATGGAGTCCTCCTTGAAACCTCAAATTGTCGCCATCAAAAAAGACGTAGACCTACTGCTGACAGACCTACCGCTAACAGACCTTACGGATGGCGGTTCCATTCACTTCACTCGGAGTCATTGGGCGGCCTCTGCGTCACCGCCCTTGGGAGCTCGAAAGTAGGCCACGAAATCGTTGCCATACTTGCGATACACGATCGCCAAGCTGAGGCCAATGGCGACTAACGACACTCCGAACCGCAGCTTCGATGCCACCTCGGTGGCAACGTGCACCGCGACAAACAGCGGTACCGGCACCAGGTAGACATAGGCCAACTTCGTGACCAGGCTGCGCAAGCCGGCAGGGTCGATTTGGTAGAGGGCCCGGGCCATCAACACGCCGCCAAGCGGCACCAGGTTGATCCATGCCATCCCCACCGGCCCCATCACCGAGGTCAAATAGAGGCCACCGATCAAGAAAGTCAACATGGTGACCAAGGTGCACAAGATCCAATAGGCGTCGCGGTGTTTGACCTTGAGGACCTCGCCGCCGAGCCGGGTGAAAGGATCGACCAGCGGGGCGAAACACAAGATGCGAAGGTAGGTTGGCGCCTCGACCCATTGCGAGCCACCGAGGATCAGCAACGTCATCTCAGCGTTGAGAAAGAGGAAGTAGGCCACCGGCACTTCCACTGCCTGCATGAAAAGTGTGGTCAACGAGAAAGCGCCAAACAGTCGGGCCGCTTCGTCTCTGAAGGCCACCAACGCCGGATAAAGCGAGCGCGCCACCGCCGGAAAAACAATTTCGGACACGCGAAACGCGTTCTCGTAGGCGAAGACATAGTTGCCGACGACCTCACCCTCATAACGCCAGCCCAAAATCAGTGGATCCACGTGACGCACCAAGATGGTGAGGAACCAAATCGACGCCAACGGCAGACTGTCGCGGATCAACCGCAACGTTTCGCCACGCTGGTAGTGGAGCGGGATCTCTCCCCAGGCGCGCCACCACAACATCAGGGCGTAAAGCGCTGCTGATGCGACGTGGGCAATGACCAGGCTCCAAAGCTCGAAGCCCGCAAACGCCAAACCCACCGCGGTGGCTGCCATAAAAAAATTGCGCACCAGCTCCGGGGCCACCGCTCGACCGATCTTGAGCTCAGTCTCGAAGAAGACCCGCGGCACCGTCGACAGGCCCTCGAAGAACAGAAAAAGCGTCAGCAGACGCAATACCGTCACAATCTCGGGATGCGGATCCGAATAGGCCCGAGCCAAGAGCGGTGCCCCGAGGAAGGTAAAACCCACCAACAGGCTGCCCCACACCAACTCCAACGCCAACAGATTGGCATACGGACGAGACTTGATCCGCACAACGTGAAACACCAACCCGAGGTCGCGCACCGCGCCGAGGATCAAAAAGAGCGGTAGAGCCCAATTCCACAGCCCCCAATCTGCCGCTGGAATCAGACGCTTCAGCACCAGCATGGTGCCGAAGGTCACCACCACTCGCCAGGCCTGCGAAAAAATTGCGGCACCGCTAGAGTGCAAGAAGCGGCGAGTAGCCTCGGTTGTCTTCAAATCGGTTGACCTCAATTAAAGTGCGATTATCATGTCGCGCCGCCGAGCGAGGAACAAGGCGTCCAGACAGTCTATATAGCGAGATGTCGTACCATAGGGCTGTGCCGCCGAAACCCCGGCTCGGAATTCTTCGTAAGCTGACTTTTTTCAAAAGCCAACCCTCGTGCTTGATCCTGAAATGAGCCCACCCATCGCGGCCGAAGAGAGCGCCCAAGCTGAGGTGTCCAGTCTGCCAGGAGTACCCTCGCCAGGAATACCGGTGCCAGCGATACCGCCCACCGTTGCGGAGCCGGTGCTCGAGATTCAGGGGCTGGTCAAACGGTATGGCAATGTCGAGGCGTTGAGCGGCCTCAACCTGACGGTGCGCCGCGGTGAGGTGTACGGTTTTCTAGGCCGCAACGGCGCCGGCAAGTCGACCACCATCCGCTCCATCATGGGCATTACCAAGCCGACCGCGGGCTCGATTACCCTCTTCGGCCAGTCAGCGGCTGGTGTCGCCCCCAGGCAACGGATCGGCTACGTCGCCCAGGAACAGAACTTCTATGGCTGGATGACCCCGACGAGCCTGGGCCGGTTCGTCAGCGGCTTCTACCCGAGTTGGGACGACACCACCTACCAGACTTTGGTCCGCGACATGGAGCTGCCCAGGGATCGTAAAGTGCGCACTTTTTCCGGCGGCATGAAAGTGAAACTGGCGCTCGCCCTGGCGCTGGCTCACCATCCCGAGCTGTTGGTGCTCGACGAGCCCACCGCCGGTCTCGATCCGGTAGCCCGCCACGAGTTTTTGGAGATGGTGCGCGACCAAGCCGAACGCTCGGGTCGAACCACCTTCTTCTCCACCCACTTGATCGACGAAATCGAGCTCGCCGCCCACCGCGTCGGAATCGTCGACGGTGGGCGCACCCTTTACGAGGGTACCGTCCACGAGCTGGAGTCGAGGATGCGGTCCCTGCGCTGCCGTCACCTCGATGATGGTTCCGGCCTGGTCCTACAACCTCCCCTGCCGGCATTTCTCAACGACCCGGACCACAGCTGGCGGATCTTGCAGGATCGGGCGCGGGGCGGGGAGCGCCAGGTGGTGGTCGAAACAGCGCACGACGGGAGCATCCACGACGGGTTGGAGCTCGGTGATTGGGTCTTCGAAGCCTTGCCGCTCGAGAAGATCTTTATCGAGATGGTGCGCAAGCCACTGCGGCGATGAGACGTCTGACAGCCCTGCTCGGCAAGGAGCTTCGGCAGCATAGTGTGAGCGGGATCATCCTGCTGGCCTGCCTCGTCGGCGGCTACCTCTTGATGCTGGTGGCCACCTTGATGAACGCCGAGTCGGTGAGTGCGATGCAGGCCCATGCTTCGTTTCTCGGCCTGTTTGTGCTGATCGCCGCAATCGTGCTGGGCCATCGGCTGGTGGTGGCCGAATACCATGGACGGACCCAACTGTTCTTGGAGGCGCTGCCTATCCGACGTTGGGAAGTTGTCGCCCTCAAGTATGGTGTTGGACTCGCCTTTCTACTGCTGATCTCGGGCTTGTCCCTCGCCATCACTACCCTGGTGGCAATGACCCGAGAGCCTCTCGACGGTTGGTTCTTGACCATCGTCGCGACGCGTACGGCGGTCTACGTCTTCTTCTTGTGGGCCTTCCTTTTTGGCATGGGGTTGATCGGGCGTTTCCGAGTCCCAATTTACCTCCTACTGTTGGTGATGCTCGGAATCGTCGACGAGATGACCCAACTCGAAATTCAGCGTTTCGGGCCAATCGCCTTACTCGACAACAACACCTTGCCGTTCGAACGCGAGACGATGCCGGTCCGTGCCTTGTTCGAGACCCTGGGCCTAGGACTCGCTTGGACCGGCATCGGATTTGGGCTCGCCTTGATCCATGAGGGGTCGGTTGCTGAAACCCTCGCCAAACGCATGAGCCAAAAGGAAAAGGCACTGGTCGGTATCCTCTTCACCGCCATGATGCTGGCCTTCGTAGTGTTCGAAACCCGACGCGACAAGGCGCCTTATACGTTCCCAGAACAAGAGACCCTGGTCAGCAGCACCGTACCGCTCGAGATCCTCTATCTCCAGCCTTCCCGCCTGGAAGACGCCCAAACACTGAGCCGTCGCCTGGAGACCGATCTGGAAACGTTACGCCAAGCCCTCGGCTGGGCAGAACTGCCAGATGTCCGGATCGCGTACCGCCCTTCACTCGATGCCGACATCTACGATCGAGCCGATCTGTTGGAGAATGAGGGCATCTTGGTACGAGCCAATTTCAGGTGCCAGCTCCCTCAGCACCAGGTCTCTCAAGACTCCGAAGATAAATGGGATCCACAGGCGTTCAGCGCCTACATAGTTGGCTTGGTCTTGGACGAAGCGACCGACGGTAGAGCCCGCTTCGAGCCCAAAGCCTGGTTACGCGATGGCTTTGCTCAATGGTGGGCCGCACGCGAGTACCAGGTGACACCAGTCGAGAACCCCGCGATGGTATGTGCCGACAACGACTCTCCAACCCGTCGAGCGATGCTGCGGGCCCTGTGGGCGACCCAAGCTCAGCCGCTGGACAACAACCAGCTCGCCACCTGGCTGCGCACCCGCGAACGTCATGGTGAAGCAGTGGCTGAAGCGATGGCACTCAGCGGCCTTTGGGTACTCGAGCAGTCGCACGGCGAGGCCGCGGTCCTGGCGTTGGCCCGCGCTGTGTTTGGCCGTAACCCGAACGAGGACATCCGGGAGCTCATCTACGAATGGCGTCATCCGATGCCAGCGGTTTTTACCGATGCCACCCCGACCGATTGGCAGAGCTTCGTCGCCGAATGGAGCGCGGCGCTCGATCGTTGGCGTCAAGAGCCAGCTTGCCGCGCCCTGCTCGATACGCTGCCCAAGGGCGAGGCCGAGGTTGCGATCGAACACGGCGAAGGCACCGTCCGCAACATCGTCTACCGCTTCGACTACGACCGACCATGGCCGGCGGGAACTCTCGTCAGCTTGTTGCACAGCCGGCTACCAACTCCGTTCGACTCCCCCATCGAGCGTATCGATCTGCGTCGACGCGAACACCTGTGGCCGCCTGACGAGTCGACGACGAGCTGGCGGTTGCCGGGCTTCTACGGCCAAGGTAGCCGAGCGTTCCTCGCTCTCGAAATCGACTCGGCGATCCTGGGCTGCCCGATCCGGCTGGTGGCGGTCCGCCAGGAGATCCGATGATCGCCCTATTCAAAAAAGAGCTGCGCGGGCACCTGCCACTGCTAGCTCTGGTGGTGGTGCTGTTTGGCGGCGATTTCCTCTACTGGCCATTTGCCGAACGCCTCGACGAGCTGACCTGGGTCGAGCAAAGCGGACAGCTGCAACCCGGAGAGGGTAAAGCCTACGGCTTCGTCTTGTTGGCCCTGACTCTGGTTGCCGCTTATAGCGCTTTTCCCCGCGAGCACGACGAAAAAACCATCGAGTTTCTCTATGCGCTGCCGGTAACCCGCAGCCAGATATTTCTCGCCAAAGCCCTGGCGGTGTGGTCGGTGATGGTGGTCGGCGTAGGGCTCGATCACCTGGCGGGCGCTGTTGCCCAGGCGCTGAATCCGCAGTCGCTGGTCGGCGATCAATGGCGTTTTGGCCTCGCCGCACAAGTTGCACTGCTCGACGTGTTCTTCTGTGCGGTGATGGTCGCCCACGGCCTGTTGATCTCTTTTCTGCGGCGCTTCGGTTTGATCGTCGCTGCTCTCGTTGGCTACATTGTCTTGCAGATCAAACGCCACTCGCCGGCGCACGCCTACTTCGACCCTAGCGAGCTGCTGGCGCTCGAGTATCAAGGCATCAATCTCGTAGTGCCTTGGACCGGCATCCTCTTCCACACCGTGGTGGCGCTGCTCTCTGGGCTGCTGGCCTACACCTTGTGGATGGGTTCGGCAGAACGGTTGACCGCGGGTTACAACCGGTTGCGATCGCATCGTGCTGGCCGGGTCGCGTTGGGCTGTGTCCCGCTCCTGCTGGCATCGATCACCATCGGTTGGTTCATGACCTGGGCGATCGACGAAGCCGAAAACACGGAGCAGGTGGTCTATCGTGAATTCTTGCCGGTGCGCGCCGAAAGCGTCTGGTACGACTTCACCTACGATTCGAGCCAAACTGCCGCGGCCCAATCGCTGATCCGTCAAGCTGATGCGATCTATGAACAAGTGGCCGCCGCCCTGGGAGCCGAGGTCGGCCCGCGGATCGACGCCGATTTGACCGACCTGGGACTCGGCCACGCCGGCATCGCCCAGGGCGGCGTAATCCGCATCGCCTTGGAGACCCTCGACGCCGACGACGCGCTGCACACGCTTTACCACGAGACCGCCCACAGCTTTCAATTTCAGCTCGCTGGCGGACGCGTGCCGGAGCAGGCCGAGAGCATCCGCTTTTTCATCGAAGGCGGCGCTGAATACGTCGCGATGGAATTGCGCAACGATCCCGCCGCTCGCCGCGCCCATCGTCGTTTGGCGGCAGCCGCCTTCGACCGCCACAACATCCGGTTCGAGGAGCTGATCGACGATACGGGTTTCAAAACCGTCCATGACGCCAATCTGGTCTACGTTTTGGGAGAAACCTGGACGGCGGCGCTGGTGGAGAGCTGTGATCCCCTCGCTCCCGGGCGCTTCTTCCGGGCCTTGGACCGCCAGGACGCACCGGAAGACCTCAGCGGGATCACCTTGTGGCAAGACACCTTACAAGCCGCCGGCTGCGCCCTGGAGCCGGCAGTGGCGATCTGGGGCGAACGGATGACCGAACTAGTGGCAGCCGAACGCGAGTTCCTCGACCAACTACCGAGCTTGGGCGGCGGCGTGATTGGCGTCAAAGGGGGCGTCTTGACCATCCAGGCCAGCTTCGATCGCCCCTTGGCTGAACCCGCCGACAGCTACTATCTCCGTATCCGCCGCGACGCCAGTGTCCCCCTGGACCAGACTTACACCTTGACCGCGGTGCTGTCGGACGACGACGAAACAGACGCCGGCGAAACGATCAACTTCCAGGTGCCGGCCAACTGGGTCGGCGACGGTACTTTCGAGCTCCAACTCGGTCAGTCGATCCCGGACGCCCGCTGGCCCTTCTTCGAAGACTGGCAGTCGGTAACGACTTCCTGGTGACGACTTCCTGGTGACAACTTCCTTGTCATGAGTCCAGCGAAGGCCTCCAAGACCACGATAGACTGGGCCCAGTTTTAGCTGATCTCGAGTCAACCACGAGGAGATCTCATGCACTACGCCGTATGGTTCGCGAGGCTTGTTCTAGGCGGTATCTTCACCTTCTTCGGGCTCAACATGTTCTTCCGGTTTGTCGAGCCTCCCGCCGAGATGCCTGCCGCCGCACTCGCCTTCCTCGATGCCCTGACCGCAACCGGCTTCATGCATCAGCTGCGCAGCATCGTCGAACTCGCCAGCGGCCTGATGATCCTGACCGGCATCGGTACCCCCTTGGGGTTGACGCTGCTGGCGCCAGTGATGGTCCACATCGTGCTGTACCACCACTATCTGGACACCAACGGCCTACCCTTCACCTATTTTCTGGTCGGCCTCCACCTCTTTCTGGCCTACGCCTACGGCTCGGCCTTCCGCGGCATGCTCAACCCAACCGCCAAACCTCGCTGGGTAAAACGCAGACGGCTGCGACGTTGATGGTGACGTTGACCGCGCGGTGTTGACGGCGCCGTCACGGCTCAGGCACGATCTCCGCGGTCGGATGGGTCATGCTCCAATTGAACCAGAAGGTGTCGAAGCCTGGGAACGGTTGCACGGCGGCTTCCGCTGTTGATTCGAACTGGCGCTCGGTGGGATCGAAGGCGGCTCCTGAGGTGTGACGCCAGACACCGTCACGGTGTTCGAAACCGCCTTTGGACGCCACAAAAGCGAGCGTCGAGGAGAACAACGCTGCACCTTTCGGCCGGTTGGAGAAAAATCTGCTTGCCGGATACCTCGAACGTTGCGCCGTCCCGCGGAATAATCTGCTTGAACTCGGGAGGCAAATCGGTTGGTGGCTCGGCACCAGCCGTGCCGGCACATACCAAGGCACTCATGACGAGACTTGAAAGTGCTGTTCGACGCATAGATAAAGTCCTTCGAGGATCGGAATGAGCCTGAAATCAATCAAGACAAGATAGAGGGCGAGTTACTGATGGTTACGAGTCGAGCGAAGTCACGGTTTGGAGTGACCGTCCGAGTTTTGCACAATGGCTCCAGATCACCCGGGACCACCCGCAAACATCCAACACGCTCCTCACGACCCTTCAGAGGGCTCTGAGAAAATCAAACATCACCTCCACAAGCTGCCTGGAGCCCTCGAAAAAAGCAAACATCGTCTCCACAAGCCGCACCAAAACAGCGTAAACAACTCAGCTGCAACGTTTAACGGCAAGACGGCCGGCTCCGATTCACATTTGTTGACCTAATTCGAAGAAAATAGTCTGCTGGCTCGTAAAAGACTCTTAGTGAGATCTTGAATGTCCGACGTTCTCTTCCGTTACCTCCTGACCGCACGCCAAAGGGACGAGTCCGTCTTCCGACGCCTGGTGCTGGCGGACGAGCCGTTGCTCGAGGCGGGCGTCGAGCAGTTGGTAGAGACCGCGGCGGTGCGCGTCCAGGTGACCTCACAGCACGAACGCACCGAACGTCGACGCGACACCGTGCCGGCCTCTCGCCATCGACGAGTCCACTTCTACGACGCTCCTGAGCCTCGTCGGCCACAAGACGGCCACTTCGAAGAACGTAGCGAAGAGTTTCCCCTCCGCGACACGTTGAACATCTACACCTGCACCGACTGCCGAGGTGCGGGCAAAGTACGCTGTCGCACATGCTCGGGGCGAGGCAAAACTGGCTGTACAGGCTGTGGTGGTTCCGGCAAGGTGCAGAACCACAAAGGTCGACGGCGCCGCTGTGGCACCTGTGGTGGTTCCGGCCGGCAGCGCTGCTTCTCGTGTCAAGGCAGTGGCATGGTGACCTGTCGCACCTGTCGTGGCGAAGGTCAGCTGGCGAGTTGGGAAGCCGAAGTCTTCCACTACCTGATCGAGCGTCGATCAGCTGACGAGTATCCACCAGCGGCCCAGGAAGCGCGGATTCACCGCACCTTCGAGCGTTGGTTGGGGATCGAACCGGACCAGGTGGCAAATCTCGAACGAGCTACGGTTGCAGAACACTTGGGCTTCGAAACCCCGGAAGCATTGGCGGTGATCGCCCAGGCCGACACGAAGCGCCGCGAGATGGAACAGGAAGCGCAGCGTTCGACCGGTCGGTTCCTATTCCTGCGCACCGACCCCGCACTCTCACCGGTGGGATACACCGTCGTCCGGCTGGACGGCAAGGCGCGCTATTACTGGCTGATCGGACGAGGCGAAAAAGCCCTCGAAGTCCTGCCGCGGGGCCGGGCGGACGGCTGGAAATGTGCCGGCTGGCTGGGGTTGGGCTCGGGCAGCGCGATGGCTTATGAAGCCGTCGCCCAAACCTACAGCTTTGCCCAACCCGTCCTCGAGATGTTAGCCGCCACCCAAGTCCCGGTTTCTTGGCTGATCACAGGATCGGCCGCTAGCTGGCTAATGACGCTTAGGGGCGTGCGTCGCGTGCGGCTGCGCCGACCGCCAGTCAGCACGATCGGTTTGATTGTGCCGTCGGGACGTCCCACCGCCTTCCTCACCTGCCTGGCGTATCTCGGGTCCTACTTGGAACGCCTAAAAGTTCTCGATCGCGCCTATGACGCCCAGTCCGACGAGTTGCTGGGTAGAATGAGATCCAAACGTCAGTCGCAAAGCCTGAGCCTCGAGCTGCCCGACGGGCACAAGGTTCGACTGGTCGAGTTGGCGCGGAGCCACCGTCTATCTGATTCTCAACTCCTGCTCATGGCACAAGCACTCGATGGCGTGATGATTCTCGAAGAACCAGAGCAAAACGCTGCGGAGCTCGTAGAGCGGATCACCAAGCTCGCCAAGCCATCGCCCAACATCACAAGGTTGCGCATCGACAGCGAGGCGGCTGAATTGCGCGATCCGCCGTTGTCTCCAGTTGGGGATCGCGGGCTGCCGCTGGCAGGTATTCGCCGGGCCTTCGTCGGGGATATGCAACGAGCGGTCGACTGGGACACCCTCTATCAGCAGATGTGGCAACCGCTCGCCGGTCTGCTCGAGAACGGTCGGCTCGAGAATGACCGGCTCGAGAGGGACCGGCTCGAGAGGGACCGGCTCGAGAAAGGTCTGCGCGACGAGACTGAGAAGGAGCGCAAGGCATGAGCCTGTGGAGCCGGTTACGCGGGTTGTTCACCCGCGGTGGGGGCGCCAAACGGCAACGCAAGATCCCGATCCTCGGCGTCGAAGCTTGCGGCAAAAGCTCGCTGATCCTCACTCTCGGTCAGTTTGTATCCCTACACGACATGGGCCGTATCTCGATGAGTAGCGGCAGCCTTTTCGGCGAGCTGCTGAGCCACGTCGCCGCCGGGCGGCCGCTGCCGGCCAGCGCCCGATGGGAGAAGTTCGAGCTCCATATCAATCGCGTGCCCGAGCCGGGAGGTGGCTTCAGCCCAGTCGACATGACTCTGTCGTCGGAGGATATCCCCGGCAAACAGTTCCGCGATCTCGTCAACGAGTTGCGGATCAACCCCGATCTGTCGACCTGGAAGGCTGGACCCACTAAACAGATTCTCGAGCGCTTCACCCAACTGCTCTCGAGCTGCGATGGCTTCATCTTCATCATCGACCTGGTGCGCAACAAACGAGAGGAAATTGCGGCGGGTGCCAAAGAGCCCATCTGGACGGCTTTCGCCGACCAGATCAAGCCGATCATGACCGGCATCCTGCTGGCGTCGAAGATGAACGCGGTGATGGCGCACAAACCGATCTTCTTTGTCTTCAGTAAGCCGGATCTCCATCAACTAAAGCCCGAGGAAGTGCGGGAACATTTCCGACGCGGCATGGCGATCCCATTGGCCCAGTTGCGGGGTGAGCTGATCAATGTTGGTCATTACAACGTCCAATGTGCCGGTTGGGAAATGGATTCCGCCCTCGAAGGCATGGGTATCGACACCCTGCTGTCGGATCTGGTTCACGCGGTTAATGCGGTGCCCGAAAGTAACTCCTGACTCGATCTTCGGAGAGCCGGACAGCAGGCTCTCGGAAAGTGCAAGGTGACGTAATGGCAACTCTTTTGACGCTGGTGTTTCAGGGTGAGGTGACCGCAACCGAGACGCTGGGTGCCGACGAAGAGCGCGAGGTAGTCCACACAGCCTTCCCGCTGTCGCCACCGCGGGACGCTACCGCCCACGACAACTTCCGTGCTTACAAGATTGCGCCGCTGACCAGCGGCCGAACGCTGATTTCGACGATCAGCAACCGGGGCGACGTCGACGACTACGATCGTCCCGTGTTACGGGCCATGGCCTGCTTGATGGATCGCACCGAGCTCGCCGGGCCGGCCCGCGACCTCACCGCGGTGTGGACCGCACTCGCCACCAGCAATCTCGAACAGGGATATGCCGGTCTTGCGGGCCAGATCGCGGACCGTTCGATCCACGCTTCGCCCGAGGCGTTTGCCCTGTTTCAGACCGAGCTCGACAGGTCGGCCGAATTTTATGCACGCTTGGCAGCGGTCCTCATCGAAGACAGCGCCGATCTCTACTGGGGCAACTTGGCCAACACCCCAGAACGTGTACTCGACCTGTGGCGCCCGGTTTTCGGACTCCTGCCGCTCTCTCGACTACAACAGCTTCACTTGGCGATCGGCGGCGAGGCGACCGACGTTCGAGAGCCATTGCTCGGAATGCCGGGAGCGGTGCCCGAATCGTGGCGCGAGGGGGGTGTGCTGAGCAGCTTGTTCGGGCGCAAAAAGGAACCGCGAAGCGAGGCGGCAGCAGATCTCGAAAGTCAGGAGGTTTTCGGGACCCGTTCGAAAGGCCCGCGCGCCTTGGTTGATGCGATCGTCGATGCCGAGCCCTGGCCCACCGGATCGCGAGACCAGGAACGTTATCGTGTGCTGTTGAGCTGTCTCGACAGTTCGAGCGATGGTCGCAAGCAAACCCCATTCGACGTCATGCCCGAACTCGACGAGCTACGCCGGGCGATACAGCGGATCGAGCAATTGTCCTCAGATCTGAACCGGTGGCCATGAGTCGACTGCCGGCAGCGCTCGAACAGGAGATCGCCGAGCTTCGGCGATTCGAAATCCGTCATACGACAGTGGTCGATCAGGTGGTCCTGACCGCCAAGGTACGTGGAGTGTCGGTGATGGTCACCCTCGATACCGACACCTTCCCCGGCGAAGCTCCACGGCTCGAGCTCGCCCCGGAGTGGTCGTGGCGGGACAGTCAGATCATCAGTGGCCTCAGGAGTCAAACCCATTGGAATCGTACGCTGGGTATCGGCGGCCTGTTGCGGGAACTCGAAAAACAGTTCGGAGAAGAGACGCCACGGGCGAGGACACCACGCGAGCTGAGACGCGCTCAACGACGAAAGAGAGGAGGCCTACTCCACACCCTGCGGACGATGTTCACGCGCCTCGGCAGCTTCGTCCGGCGACTGTTGGGACGCAAACAGGCCGCACAGAAGAAGACCATGCCAACCGCGATCCCCGACGCCATCCGCGCCCGCTTCGAAGAGATCATCAACGACAAAACCGCCCGCATCGAACGCTACAAACAAGCGGTGGTCCAGCTGACCAAACAATGGCAGCGTAAGACCGCCGCTCTCGAAACGCTGGCGGCACAGGTTCAGCGCCTGGAACGTGCACAGGAATCGACCCTGCAAAAGGCGAATCGGCGGGTGGACATGCTCAAATCGGCCGGCAAGTTGATGCCTGAGATCAAGGCTGAGACGCGCTTTCTGCGCTACCGGGAAGCGTATGCCGAAAGCTCCGCCGAGTTCGACGAAGCCAAAGAACGTTTTGCCGAGCTAGAAACCGACGCCGAGGAGCATCTCGGGAAAATTCGCCAGCACGAGGCCCAACTCGAGATACTGATCGACGAACTGCAAGAGATCCAGGACGAGGCCGCCGAAGTCTCCTCGGACCTGATCACTGTTGAGCTCGAGCAAGAGATTGTCGATCTGCGGGCCGGCATCTCCCGCGAGAATGCAGACAAAGAGCTGCGCGACCTCATGCGCCAATTCCGTAAGGCCAAAGCGTCCGTTCGGATCACCAAGGAAATCGCGGATCTCGATGGAGAGGCCCGCGACGCTGAGTATTTGGAGGTCGCTCGTAAAGTCACCGCCGCCCGAGAGTTCGAACAATCGGTGGGACTCGACGACACGCCAGACACAGCGGACACTCGGAATCGAATCCGCGAGTAGGTCATCGTCGAAACGGTCTTCGACGGATAAAGTTTCGACGAACGCAGCATTGACGAATAGGTCATCAACTATGGGCGACAAACTGATCACCTCGGCACCACGCCGTTTCGTCAAGCTGGGCGGACTCGTCGGGCGGGTCGGGGCCTCGATGCTCGGCGAGCGGGTGCGAGACTTCGCCCGCTCGGATCTCGACAAGAAGGTGCAGAAGACCGAGGCGCTGGTCCGCAACGCCACCCGTATCGTCGAGACCCTCGGCGAGATGCGCGGGGCGGCGATGAAGGTTGGGCAGATGCTGAGCCTGCACGAGGGAATGTTGCCACCCGAGGTGGCGACCATCTTACGGTCACTGCAGAAGAAGGCACCGAGTGTACCGTTCGAGGTGATGCAGTACGAGGTCCAGGGGCAGATCAAGAACTACGACAAGATCTTTCGCTATATCGAACCCGTAGCTTTCGCGTCGGCATCTATCGGACAGGTGCACCGCGCCCAACTGCGGGATGGTCGGCGAGTGGCGGTCAAGATCCAATATCCAGCGATCGACCACATCATCAAGGCGGATCTCTCAAATCTCCGCACCGTCTTCAAAAGCCTGCTGGCGATGGTTTCCAATCTGGATTTCGAACCGGTCTGGCAGGAAGTCCGCGATCGCCTGCTGGAAGAAATCGACTACGAGCAGGAGGCCGGAAATCTGCGGCGCATGGCCGAGCTCCATGCCGATATCCCAGAGATCGTCATCCCCAAAGTCATTGACGAGGCCAGCGCACGGGGCGTGCTGACCATGGAGTTCGTGGAAGGCATCCCGCCAGAGCGAGCCTGCTCGGAGGACTTCGATCAGAAGCTGCGCAACCGCTGGGGCGTGGTGTTGATGGAACTTTTGTTACGCGGCCTATTCGAGCACCGTTTCCTGCATGCCGACCCCAACTTCGGTAACTTCGCGTTTCTCGAAGACGGTCGCGTCATCGTTTACGACTTCGGTTGTGTCAAAGAGCCGCCACTGCCTCTCGTCAGAGGTTACGCGGGTGTCATCCGCTCGGCACTCGCTCAACGCCCCGCCGACATTCCCGAGATCTTGCTCGAGATGGGCCTATCCAAAGCCGGCGGCGAAGTGCCCACCGAGCTGATCGAAAGCTACTTCGAGATCTTCGGCGACATCCTGCGGCCAGACCCGCCCTACACCTTTGGCGAAGACGAGGATCTCTACCGGAAGCTCTTCGACCTCGGCATGGCCAATATGGGCATGGCCAAAGACTTCGACTTCCCCAAGGACATCATCTTCATCGACCGCTCCCTCGCGGGTCACTTCGGCAACCTGTGCAAGTTGCAGGCGACCGGTCCATGGCGGGAGCTGCTGTCGAAATACGTGACGGCTGTCGGCGCGGCGGATTGAAGCTAGAGGGTTGAATCTAGAGGGCTGCTGACGAATCTCTGTACATCGTCACCCAACCCCGGCGGGGCTACCCGACACTTACCCCATCAACGCTATCCGTCCACCGCTCCAATTCGGAAACAGGTTCGTAGAAGACGGCAACGAAAGATGTTTGCTCGCAACCTCGGAAAACACCGAGCGGAAATCGGTGGTGACCGGCAGGTCGCGCCCTTCGTATAGGTTTTCGGGGACCAGGGGCGGCAGGTTGCCGTGGACCTTGCCGCCGTCAACGTCGTTGCCGAGCACAAAAAGACAGCTGCCATGACCGTGGTCGGTGCCCCCGGAGCCGTTCTCCGCCACGGTGCGGCCGAACTCGGTCATGGTCATCAGCACCACATCGTCCCGAAAGGTGCCAAGATCGCGCCAGAAAGCGGCGATCGATTTCGAGAGGTCTTGGGCCCGCCGAGCGAAGGGGCCATTCCGGGTGCCCTGCTGCACGTGGGTGTCCCAACCACCAGACTCGGCAAACGCAACCTCCAGACCCACGTCGGATTTGATCAGGAAGGCGATCTGCTGCAAGCTGGTGGCGAGCGTTGACCGTGGGTAGCGCACTCCCGCCATCGGTCGATAGCGCGAGACGTCCAACTTATCGAGCATGTCCACCGCCTCGAAGGTTTCGGCGGCGGTGTCTCGCAGAAGGTCTTGCGATGTCTGTTCATAAAGTGCCTCGAAACCTTTGCCGGCGGCCTGCGACGCGGCCCTTGCCCCGGGTAGATCAACCTTGAAGTTGCGCAGGTCGGTGACCGCCAACGCGGCATGTTCACCATAAAGTGAGCGCGGCAACGCCGCGGTCATTGAAACGGCACGAAACGGCGTCGCGTCATGGCCAAGCTCCCCGACCACCCGATTGAGCCAACCATCGGGCGTGCCTTTGCGGCCAGGCGTGCCAGTTTCCATGTAATCCTGAGCATCGAAGTGTGAGCGGGTGGCATCTGGCGAACCTACCGCGTGCACCACCGCTAGGTTGTTGTCGCGCCACATCGGCAACAGGTCGCCGAAGGCCGGATGAAGACCAAAGTCGACCCCGAGGTCGTGTAACGCGCCGTCACCCGCGTTTCGAGCTGCACTCATGAACAGGCGTGGACGCAAACGCTGGAGGCGGCTGTCGCCGAGCGGTGGGACCGCCATCAAGGCGTCCATGGCACCGCGCTGAAAAATGGTCACCAGGACTTTGCGACGTTTGAAGGAGCCGGGACCGGTGGCGGCCCGGGCAGCTTGTTCGAGAAACGTTGGACCGGTGCCAGCGGTGAACAAGGCGAGTCCGCCGGCTTTGAGGAAAGCTCTGCGATCGATCATGGTAACCTCCAGCTACGGGCTTGATGAGAAGGTGTCGCGACGCTCATCGACGTTGGAATTCCGGCGATCCCAAGATCACGCCGACAACGTGGGCCAGAGCGCTGTGGTCCGGTTCGGGTGGGCTTGGGGGGCGCCGACCGCCAGCACGACCAAGGACCTGCTGGCCCTGCTGGTCCCGACGCGGCCGATCTTCGGAGCCACGTCCGGTGCTCGCCAACATCGGATCCCAACCGTCGAACACCGGATCGGTGACCTCATCGGCCGGCGCCGCCTGGGCGATTTTGGTCGCTAGCTCGGGATCGTGCACCACCGATTCTAGACGGCGGATCGTCTCCGCTGAATCACGCTCAGGCATCAACAATGGCACATAAACCTCGAGCGCCTCTTGCAGTGACGCCGGCTCACGATGGTCGTTGAGCGCCGCCAGGTCGATGTCGAGCCCAGCGATGCGACCGGTGGCAAGCTGCAGGCCGAAGTTCATTCGATTCAGCAGCGCGCCGGTGTTGACCCAGGCATCGGCCCGGTCGGGGTAGCCGGTCGGTGCTTGATAGGAGTACAGCGGTTGCCCCATCTGCCACACCCATTCGAGCACAGGCCTGGGATGCTGGATCTCGACGTCGAGCACCCGCAGCGCTGAGACGGTGACCTCAAACGGCGACTTGATCTTCGACTGACGAGCTTCGACGCTCCAGAATTCGGGCGATTCTGCCAGCGTCCGCAACACCTGTTTCAGATCACCACCCGAGCTCTGAAAACGACTCGCCAACCGGTCGACCAGCTCCGGTGAGGGTTGGTCGGAGACGAAACGTACGGCCAACTTGGTGGCGAGGTGGCGAGCGGTAGCGGGGTGCCCGGCTAGAGCGTCGAGCACCTCGAGGCCATCCTCGATCCCACGACCGGCAGGATAGGTCTTGCCGAGAATCGTCTTGGGGCCGGAATCATGGGAATCGGCTCGGAACAGGAATGGATCTTCGAATACAAAGCCGGCATTGGGAAGACGGCGAGCCCGTGCGATGCGGCGCTCGACCTGCTCGCGCAACGGCCCCGCCGGGTAAGTTGCCCAACCGGTGAAGGCCCTGGCGACTGCAATGACGTCATCCTGGCTGTAGCCGCCATCCACACCGAGGGTGTGAAGCTCCATGAGCTCGCGGGCGTAATTCTCATTCAACCCCTGGGGGCGACGCTGTGCAATCGCCTGCTCCACCTCGGACGAACCACGCTGTCGATCCACGCGACCCTGTTGCCCCACGCGACCCTGACGACCTAAACCACCGCGGCCGCGGCGACCCTGTGATTTCGCGAACTGATCGCGATCGAATTTCTTGGGAGCTCCTTCGTCGGCCACCGAACGCGCATTGTCCAGATAAAGCAACATCGCGGGATGTTTGGCCGTCGCCTCCAGCATGGACCGGAAGTCACCCAACACATGGGGACGGATGGCGTCGCGCTCGTAGGTGTGGACGAACGGGCGGCATTGGTTGTCGGTAATCGAGACGTTGAAGTGATTGAACCAGAAATCGGTCAGCACCTCGGTTAGCTGATTCTGCGAGTAGCGAGCGCGAATCAACTTTTGGGCCACCATCTCGCCGACCAGCTCCCGCTGCGGCCGATAACCTTGCTCGCGTGCGTACTCCCTGACCTGGCGTCGCTCGGGGCGCTCGCCCCGCTCCCGGTTCTGTAAGTCGGCAACCATCTCGTCGTCGACTACACCCGCTCGGCTCGCCTGACGTAATACCATGCTCGGATCTGGGTAGATTTCAGTAATCTGGCGGTTGTCGAGATCGAGGCTACGAAACCCCTTCAGGAATCGATCGACCACCGGATCTGGCAGACCACCGGCCAGCTGCTGCTCGAACCAGGTGTCGAGCCCCATCGCCACCAGACGATCGACATCCCCGGGCTCGGCGCCGAAGGTCAACCGGTCGAGAAGATGCGCCGCGGCTTGGCGCTCGCTCAGCCCGACTTCACGCCACGGCAAGCTAGATGCCGCTTCAGATTCTGGCTTGGCATAGGCACCGGTTGCAGACCCAACCGACAGCACGATCGCGGAGAAGACAAGCCAAAGCTTGGGAGGTTGGTTTCGAAGCATGAGCTGGACCCTTTCGCCGTTGTGTTCTTGGTTCCAATCAGTGGAACACGGCAGGGCGCGAGATCTTGCGGCGAAACTTCGACCAGTCTGATTATTTGGAAACCAACCTGATTATTTGGAGTGGCCCACCGGGCCACCAGCTCTTTTGAGCGGCCCACCGGGCCACCAGTTCAGGTTGGTCACGTGGAGGTGCCTTGGCAGCACCCTCCCATCGGGGCGCTCGCGGCCATTGTGCCTTCTCCAGCCGAGGCGGCAAACGTCGAGAATTGTTTTGCAAGGTGCGTGGTACCGCAGCTCGGACATGCCAAGCCGTCCGCGTTGTCGCCCAACCGCTGGAGAATCTCGAAGTTGTGGTCGCAGTCTTTGCAACGATATTCGTAAATCGGCATCTTCAATATCCTCGACTATTCCGGGGTGTACACACCGGAAACAGGTCTCCGGCATGGTGAATCGCAACTTCACCGAGAGTATCACGCTGACCGCTCGGGGCTCTCGAGCTTCCGCTTGAGCACAGCCAGCCCGGGGATAAGTCCCCAGGAGCTTGGGACGAATCCAACTAACGACGTCGACGATCGCCGCGCCGTCGACCTTCTTCACTCAAGGTTGCGCAGACGATGCGATTGCGACCGGTCCGTTTGGCTTGGTAGAGGCGCAAATCCGCAATTGCCAAAACTTCTACCAGGCTCTCGCCATCGTCCGGCCAGACCGAAACTCCCATGCTGACGGTCACCTGGCTGGTTGCGCTCCCACCGGTGATTGGAATCGGAAGCTGCTCGATCCTGGCACGCAGCTCTTCCATCCGACGCTTGGCGTACGCTAACCCCATCCCCGGAAACAGACCCGCAAACTCTTCCCCACCATAACGGGCAATCATGTCGGTCGTGCGGAACGATTCCGAAAGCACCGCGGCCACCGAACGCAGCGCAGCATCCCCAGCCAGGTGGCCATAACTGTCGTTGAATCGTTTGAAATGATCGATATCGATCATCACGACGCCCACCGGCTCACCTGAGCGCGACGCCATCGCTCCGAGACGGCTGAGGTTGTCGTCGAAGAAACCCCGGTTGGCCAGGTCGGTGAGGCGATCACGGGTCGACAAACGACGCTGCTCGCGCGCCCGCACCACCAAGGTGGTCGCCAGCAAGGTGGCGATGCCGAGTAAGGCCAATCGCCCGGCCTGCGGTACCCAGCTGAAGTCCCCGGCGAACGCTCCGGTCGGATCGTCGAGGTCCCACTGCCAGACGGCGTAAGTGATCAGCGCCAAATACTGCGCCATTGCGCTGAAGCCGGTCAAGATACAGATCCGCCAGTCGTAACGCAGGCTGGTGGCACCGATCGCCAGGAAGTAGACCGGGAAGATCACCAAATCGTTGGTTGCATGCAGCGGGCGATCGAGGCGCAGAAAGATCCCTAAACACAGCGAAACCAGGGACACGTCCATGATGCCGCTCAGAAATCCGATCCAGCGCCGGCCCCAACTGCGCATCACCG
This sequence comes from Acidobacteriota bacterium, assembly GCA_029263395.1. Lineage (GTDB taxonomy): Bacteria > Acidobacteriota > Thermoanaerobaculia > Multivoradales > J023 > JAAELT01. The sequence goes on from JAJCXO010000179.1 coordinate 30,733, forward strand.
CTGAGTAGATCACCAAGGCTTCGGCCAACGCCGCAACCGCAACCCACAGCACAATCTGTGGGCCACGCTCCAACGGTGATCCCAAATATTGATTGAGCGGAAAGTAGAGCAACAGGAGAATGACCAGCAGTCGAATGCCAGCCACCATCCACTCGCCGTGAAAGCCGGCGTCAATCAGGTCGGGATCGGGCGGAGTCCACAGACGTTGCCAGGCCTCGCGCAACGACACATCTGAACGTGCCGGTCCTTCCACCAACCCCGGTTTCGGCCGGGTAGCTGGTCGTGGTTCGGCAGCCGAGGCTTCGGCTGTCGTAGGCGTGGGTTCCGCGTCCACGTCTTCTGCAGCATGTTGCAGGTCATTCATGACGAATCGATCAAAAGGAAACTGAGGTCAAAGCTATACCCGTTCGACGGCCATGTCGAATAGCCGCCAAGATCTCGCACATTACGATGGCGCTTCGCTCAATCCGTTCTGACTCACGAGAAAATCTCCGGAATGTGAACACCGTCTTGAATCTGACTTCAGCCGCCGCGAGCTGTCCAAACGATGTGTTCCTCGCCGAAAGTTGGCGAATAGAATCGAGAGCCGCTCGCGCTCCCCTTCTGTCCGACGAACCTGACCTCCAGGTCACGATCTCCAGGTACCCACACATGCACACCAGACCCACCGGTTTCACCACCTTGGAAACCGCCATCGAACTGATCCGTCGGCCTTCGATCACACCCGAAGACGGAGGTTGTCAGGAATTCATGATCGAGCGCCTGGAGGCCAGCGGATTTTCCGTCGATCGCCTGCCGTTTGGTGAGGTGAGCAATTTCTGGGCTCGCCGCGGCACAGCAGAGCCGGTCTTCACTTTTGCTGGTCACACCGACGTCGTGCCACCAGGGCCCGACGCCCGCTGGGATAGTCCTCCCTTTGAACCCACCGTGCGCGATGGCACCCTATTTGGCCGTGGCGCTGCCGATATGAAGGGTGGCCTGGCGGCCATGCTGGTGGCGACGGAACGCTTCGTCGCCGCCCACCCGGATCACCGTGGCTCGCTCGCCTTCTTGGTCACCAGCGCCGAAGAAGCCATGTTCGAAAACGGCACACCACGAGTGGTCGAGGCCCTTGAGCAGCGCCAAGAGAAGATCCGCTGGTGCATCGTCGGAGAGCCATCGAGCGAAAAGGTTGTGGGTGACGTCCTCAAGATCGGCCGGCGTGGCGCCTTGACCGGCCATCTCCGCATCCTGGGTCTCCAGGGGCACGTCGCCTTCCCTCACTTGGCCAACAATGCTGCCCACCGGGCACTGCCGGTGCTGACCGAGCTTACCCGCACACAATGGGACGCTGGCAACAAGCACTTTCCCGCCACCAGCTTTCAAATCGCCAACCTGCACGCCGGTACCGGAGTCGACAACGTCATCCCCGGCGAACTCGAAGTTGCCTTCAGTTTTCGTTACAGCAGCGAATCGAGCGCTGAATCCCTCAAGACTCGTGTCGAGGCGATGTTGAAGCGTCACGAGCTCGACTTCGAACTCAGCTGGCGGTCTGTCGGAGAGCCATTCCTCACCCAACGCGGCGAGCTGCTCGACGCCGCTGTTGCGTCCATAACCCAGGTAACCGGCCGCAAAGACATCGAACTCTCGACCGCGGGCGGCACCTCCGATGGTCGGTTTATCGCCCCGACCGGTGCCCAGGTCATCGAGCTCGGACCCAGCAACGCAACCATTCATCAAGCAAATGAATCGGTTGATGTCGAAGAGCTCGAGCGGCTGGCCCTGGTCTACGAAGACACACTGCAACGTCTCATGAGTTAACTCTTTCAGGGATGGGTGACATCTACTGCATGGCTCACGGATTGATCAACAAAAACATTATTTTCGCAAGAGCATCTTCATGGATCACAGAGTCGCGACCACGACATAATCCACGCTTGCATCGTCTGACAGTAAGCCCGTGTCGAACATTAGTAGACAATAGACATTATTACCCAGACCGAGCGAGAGAAAACCCCCTTCGATCATTGCAGACCGAAACGTCGTGACACATTGATCATCTTCAGGGTTACCAAGACCGAAACCGAGAGACACATCTTCACCTGAATCACCTCCCGTACCATCAACTAAGCGCAGCGTCACCTCTTCCAACTCGATACGTACTCCGCCATAACCCTTCAAGTCCAGGTCATGCCGGATCAAACCTCCAGCAACTACCGTGCCGCGAAAAACTATCGGGCTAACATCCGGCCCAGCCACGCCATCCGAGCAAGAACCCATGGTTAGCGCACAAACCAGAACACCGACAACGTGTCGAATCATTCGTACACCTCACATCTCTATATGTAACGTTTTCCCAACGGTCCATTTCGGCGAACACGCCACGCGACAGTAAAGTTCGAACACAACACGAAAACCACATCAGGCACAAACGTCTCAACAACCAAACAGAAGCAAGAAGCCCGCCACCAACGCTAACTCGATAAAACGACACAACTACCTTCTTCGCCCGCGAGCACATCCCTTGGCTCACTATCGACGAAGTAGACGACATACAGCGCGGCCCAGTACACCCTCATCCTTCGAGACACACCATGCACCAGACCCCTCTCGACTCCAGCCGCAACAGCGCCCCTCCTGCGCCCGGGCACAACGATCTACCGGTCGCCGTAATCGGTGCCGGTATCTCGGGACTCATCGCCGCCCGGACCCTCCACCGACAGGGCCTCGAGGTCACCGTATTCGAAAAGAGTCGAGGCCCCGGGGGAAGGACCGCAACACGTCGTCACCACCAGCATGCCTTCGACCACGGCGCTCAATACTTCACCGTGCGCGATCCCCGTTTCCGTCATGCCGTTGATTCTTGGCGCGACCAGAACGTCGTCGAGCGTTGGGACGGTCGCATCGCAGTCGTCAACCAAGGCGACATCAAGCTCCTGGGACGGGATCACGAACGTTTTGTCGGTGCCCCCAGAATGAGTGCCATCGCCGGCCATCTCGCCAGCGGCCTCGACGTCACCTACAGCCTGCGGATCGGCAAGGTCCAGCGCGATGCCCAAACCTGGCGGCTGACGAGCGACGAAGGCGTCTCCCTAGGCACCTTCGGTACCGTCATCCTGGCCATACCACCGGCCCAAGCCGTTCCGCTCCTCGCAGACGCGCCGCAACTCGCTGACCGCGCCCGAGCCGTCAGCCTGCTACCTTGTTGGGCCGTCATGGCCGTCTTCGAAACTCCCCTCGACCTCGCCTTCGAAGCCGCCTTCGCCGAAGCATCCCCCCTGTCATGGATTGCCAACAACAGCTCGAAGCCAGGACGACCGGGCACTGCCTGCTGGGTACTCCACGCCTCGCCCGAATGGTCAGCAAGGCACCGAGAAACCGTCCCCGTCGAAATCACCCAACGCCTCCTACGAGCCTTCTTCGAAGCCACCGCCCTCCAGCCCCCAAAACCCCACTTCATCCGCGCCCATCGCTGGCTCTACTCCATCGCCTCCAGCCCCTTACAAGAAGGCTGCCTCTGGGATCCAACCCTCCGCATCGGCACCTGTGGCGACTGGTGCCAAGGCTCCCGTGTCGAAGGCGCCTTCCTGAGCGGCACCGAGATCGCTCGACGGATATTAGGGTAGCTAGCTGGGCAGGCCACAATCAACTAGAAATCAGTTGCTGCCAAGCGAGGAGCCAAAGCCCGAGTCGCTCCGGCGCCGTCATTGACGGGCGAAGCGAGGAAAATGGTGGAGCCGAAGGGAATCGAACCCTCGACCTCTTGAATGCCATTCAGAAATCGCGAGTTATCTAGAATTCGCCAATGTCATCTAAACCACTGAAAATAAACATAAAAAGCATCAATGGTCTCCGCTCGTCTACGCTATAATACTCCCCAAGTTGCTGACACTACGCTGACACGTTGCTGACACGCGAACTTTGAGGGAGTGATCATGAGGCTTACCAAGACCGCTATCGATCGGGCCGTTTACGAGGGATCCGAAGTCGCTTGCAAGAACGGATCGACCACTTGGAGCCGCTGCGTCCTCTGGGATGACGACGTCCGTGGACTCGGGCTGCGCATCACCCATGCCGGTAAGAAGTCTTTCATCCTCATCTACCGTGCCGGGTCTCGCCAGCGTCAGATGACGCTTGGTCCGTATGGAGTGCTCACCCTTCAACAAGCTCGAGCCAAGGCTCTCAAGACCCTGGCAGCAGTGATTGAGGGCGAAGATCCTCTGGCAAGACGGCAAGCCGCAGCGAATGCAGACACCGTGGCGGAGCTCGCGGAGCGGTACATGACCGAGCATGCCGAGGTGAAAAAGAAGCCGGCTAGTGCCAAGACCGACCGGCAGATGCTCCGTGACTATGTCCTGCCCAAGATGGGACACCTCAAGACTGCCGAGGTTACGCGGCAAGATGTTTCGGCGCTTCATCACCACATGCGCCAGAAGCCCTACGTCGCCAACCGGGTGCTGGCACTCGTCTCGAAGATGCTTAATCTCGCCGAGAGGTGGGGGCTGCGACCAGATGGCTCCAACCCGAGTCGCCATGTGGAGCCCTTCAAGGAGAAGAAGCGTGAGCGCTACATGTCCTCAGAGGAGCTTGCGCGACTGACCCAAACCATCGCGGAAGTTGAAGAGGCTGGGAACGAGAGCGTCCATGCCATCGCTGCCTTGCGTCTTCTTATCCTGACAGGCTGTCGACTACGGGAAATCCTGCGCCTGCGCTGGGAAGATGTGGACTTCGAGAACGGTCGGCTCCACCTACCGGATTCCAAGACGGGGGCTAAGACCGTCTTTCTCGGTACCGTAGGTCAAGGCGTGCTCACGGCGATCCCTCGTACCTACGGCAACCCATGGGTGATCGAGGGGCGGTTGCCGAACTCGCACCTGAGCGACTTGAAGGGGCCATGGAAGAGACTCTGTGACCAGGCCAAACTAGAAGACCTCCGTATCCATGATCTTCGCCATAGTTTCGCCGCTGTGGGCGCCGGGCTTGGCCTCTCCCTGCCGATGATCGGCAAGCTGCTCGGGCATACGCAGCCACGGACGACGGCTCGATATGCGCATCTGGCTGCTGATCCGATGCATGAGGCGGCGAATCGGATTGAGGAGCAGTTGGCGGCGGTAATGGCAACAGATAGTTCGTAGATCGCTCTGGTTGGCTCCCGCGATATTCTTACCTGGAGTCACTTATAGAGAATGCCCTGGCATCGCGGTGGAGTATCATCTCCACCTGGTTGATTGATCAGATTGAATTGTCTCCCACGATCCGCAGATCTAGTGGAGAGCTGTCCGACAGGAGGGAGAGTGGGTAGGAAATCGACTCGAGACGAGTTCTCAGCGAAGACAAAGCGCCAACTCGCAGAAAGGGCGGGATATGTCTGCTCCTTTCCTGATTGCACTCAGCCGACGATCGGCCCGAGCGCTGAAGCTGACGATGCCAGTGCGAATGTAGGCGAAGCGTGCCATATCAGCGGTGCCGCCTCTGGACCTGGGTCTCGTCGCTACGACCCCTCGATGACAAGCGCGGAGCGCAAATCGATCAAGAACGGCATCTGGATGTGCCGTACCCATGCCAAGTTGATCGACTCCGACGAGTCAACATACACCGTAGATGACTTACATGCTTCGAAGAAGCGGGCAGAGGCTGAAGCAGAGCAACGGTTACGTACCGGCACCTTCGAGCCCCTTACCGATCGAACGGATCTCCAGCACGAGTTACTCGCTAAGTTGACTGAGAGCCAGCGACAGCTTGGCGAGCTGTCAGTACAACGTGCTGGTATGAGTAGTCCTATCTTGGCGATTGAATCAGGATTGCACGGTGAGATTGACGACGCATGTGAGTACATGCAGCAAGGCCAGCCGCAAGTCACTATCGATCTCCTAGAGAAGATCGATAGAAGAAAACGGGATCAGCTTTCGCCTCGCGAACGGTATCGAGTCCTTGCGAATATTGGAAACGCCAAGCTTGCTCAGCGAGATCACCCTGGCGCTGCGCACGCCTTTCTCGGAGCAGCAAAGCACCAACCGACAGATGAGGACGCACGAGCCCTTGAGGCTCTAGCCTACCAATTGAGAGGAGACCACGACACAGCCAATGAACTAGCAACGTCTCTTGCTAAGGAGCACCCGGAACTCAGCCGTGCTCATATGATCCGAATCAGGACTGCTCCAGAAGACATCTCATTTGAGGAACTCTCTGAAGCAGTACCCAGGACAGCACGAAACGATCCAGAGGTCGCGCTGGCACTGCACGACCGGGCTGTCAGCGAGGGGTATCTCGAGGCTGCTGAGCAGTTCTTGCGAAATTGTGTAGGACCTGAACGGACTTGGCCACAGCTCAAGCTCGCGCTGGCCTGTACGATTTTGCAGCAGGAACAGGAAGCTCTCACGGTGACGGTCGAAGGTCCGGTTGTCGCCAATGCCGAACGCCTCAAGGAGGCTTCTGATCTCTACACACAGGCTATCGAAGCTATTCCAAAGGAGGATACTGAGGGAATCGCTTTTGTCGCTTACTTAAACCGGGGGAACGCCAGAGCCCTACTAGGTGAGCTAGATCTCGCAGAAGAAGACATTCGCAGAGCTTATGACCTAGAGCCGGGTGACGAAAGGGCTGCCATCGCGCTTGCTCGGCTGCAGTATCCGACTAAAGACCTCTTGGATGAGGCAATTGGGACACTCGAACGTTACTTGAACAGCTACTCGTCTCTGAGTATCGACGTGTTGCTCGTCAAATTTTTGATGAGCAAGGGACAGAGCCAAGATCTTCAGTCGGCGAGAGCACTCGCTGAGAGAATCCAGTTCAAAATCGCAGATATTCAGCAAGCAGATCTCAGAGTTGAGACAGTTGCCGTCATTGCTGATCTGTATATTGAAACGGGTGATGGAACGAAAGCAGAGCAGTTCTTAACGGGTCTGAATGATGCTCTCTTGAGCAATGCAACACGGTCTGCAATTCTGGGCGATGTCCTCAGACGACTCGGGAGAGAGTCCGAAGCTGCTGCGCTGGCTCAGGAGTCGATTCGTTCTCTGGGAGAGAGCAATGATCGGACTGAGGTTGTTCCAGTAGCGCATCTGCTGCAAAGGCTCGGGAAGCATGCAGAGGCGTTCAGGCTTTGGCGCAGAATTGTCGCAGTTGATTCCGTAACAGACGAGACGATTCAGCTCTTGATGAACGCCCAGCAGGCAGGCGAACATCAATTTGTGCTCGACTTCTGCCGTCAACTCCGCGCGGGAGGTCACTATGACCCACGTTCACACTCAATTGAAGTGACTACCCTAACTGACTACAGCGAATTCCAAGAAGCGCGCAAGGTTTTTCTAGAATACTTGGAGGCAAGGCCGGACGACAAGATCGCACGCCTTAACTTAACTGGCCTGGCACTCAGGCTTGAGTGGCCAGACCTAGTAGACAGGAAGCCATCGAACCTTCCCGCTGTTGACGAGGTAGAAACAGCTGAGATCGGCAGCGCTGTCTCTGACGTTCTTCGGGCCGGCCCAGAACCGATTGAAGCTGTCAACTACGCCTATGCTCTATATCGTAGATTTCCGGAGGAGTCAGAAGCACATAGAGCCCTGATTGTTTCTGTTTTTGCACCTGGGACGGCAGGTCTAAACATCGAGAAGCCTGAAAACGTTGCTCCGGGTACAGCTGCCTGCTACCGCGAAGTCGGTGCCGAAGAGATAGACTGGGTAGTTATCGAGGACTCCAAAGACCCTAGTGTGTTGAGGCACGAGTTCCCTGACAGCAACCCGCTAGCCTTAGAGATGATAGGCAAAACAGTTGGCGACGAGTTTCGTCTACCTGGCCGTAGGGAGCCAATAGCTGAGATTCTTGAGATTCGCGACAAGAGAGTCTTCCGGGCAAACGAGCTAATGGAATCTTGGACAGTGAGATTTCCAGACAAGCCGACTTTCGAGGCTGTCCCGATAAAGAAAAGCGATTCACCAAGCCTTGATGACTTTGCAGAGATGACGAAGATTCTGGCGAAAGACTCCGAGACTACCAAGAAGCTCGAAAGATTTTATATCGAAGGGCGAGTCCCTATCTCATCTCTAGCCAAGCTCAGTTGGAGGACAGTCTTTGAAACCGTCGCCCATCTCGCGGGCCGATCTGATCGCCTGGTCCATGCTTGGAGCGGGGCACCTCAAGACTATTCACAAGCTCTGAGTGCTCTAGATAAAGTTGAAGCCGTAGTCTTGGAGTCCAGTGCTATCACAACACTGCACCTTATAGAGCAAATCGAAATCCTTGAAGTTATGCCGTTCTCATTTCTCGTAACAGAGAGCACTCTCGATGAACTACGGAGCCTCACTCGTGAGGATCTACCACAGCCATCTGGCTATATAAGCTATGAAGGTGGTCGTATCCGAATCGACAAACTAGACAAAGAAGTGAGGGAAAGACGGCTCCGCAGACTCCTCGACTTGAGAAACTATCTGAACAAGCATTGCAAGGTCATAGGAGGTAGCGATCTAGCATCTATAGACATTGAATTGAGGAATAGGCTCACCGAAGTGCTTACAGCTGGATCAGCTGAATCTGTAGCGGCAGCCCACAAACGAGATTCGATGCTGTGGACAGATGACCATCTACTGTATCAGCTAGTAAAGGATGATCTTCCCATCAAGCGGAGTTGGACAGATGTACTCTCAATCTGGGCCCTCGAAAAGAACCACATCAAGCGAGAGCACAGGAGTCGCATTGTTGCCAGGATGCTTCAATATGGCTACTCTTTTACGAGTTCGAATGCGGGAGTTGTTCTGGACACCTGCGAAGCCGCGTCTTGGCTCGCCGAGAATCCCGACCTTGAGGCTGTGCTGGAGAATCTTGGGAGCACCAATCTGGCACCAGATTCAGCTCGCGGCATTGTTCTAGAAACAGTCTCTAGACTATGGAGAGAGGCACCGAGTGCGGGGCACGCTAGGGCCATCACAGCACGCCTACTCGCGTATCTCGCCAACCGATCGGACCACGCCGAGATAGTTCAAACACTAAGCGATAATATTGACGGCATGCTTGGCTTGGCGATTGCGCGAAAGCCCGCTCTTCGGAATGTGATAGCCGCGTCCCAAGTGGACGGTGCATTGACTTTATAACGCATGATGTTGCCGCGCCTCTAGAGCTGGAGTTGGTTTAGCTAAATGTGATTCTTCTTGAAGATCTCAAGCCACCTCTTGAGTTCATCGTCTGTTAGGTGCAAGTTCTGACGCACCAGATCCGATTCTTTTGACAGGCGCTTCGCCTTAATTTGTACGAAAAGGAAACTCCACTTGCCAAAGAACAAACCCGCGATTGCTTCTAAGAACCCTTTCCTAGATTTCCAGGTTGCAGGCGACATAATTTTCATTGCGTCCAGCAAGAAGCCAGGATTCAACAGAGCAGGACAAGCTCTGTTTTCGGGAAAGCGTGCTCGCTACTCTCACGTACTACTATGCGTACTGCCTGGGCTCTACCTGCACTCTATGCCGAGCGGCGGAGTCCATTTCGCGCTTGGCGAGGATGACGATTGGAATCTACCAAAGAAGTACGGTGAGCGCTGGGCAGTACGCAGAAAACTGACTTTCGCTAGTGACTCTCAGTTGCCAGCAAAAGTGGCATGGAAGTCTGCGTATTACATCGGCCAGAGATATAACGGCTTGTTTTTCCTTAGTTCTCTTGCTGGCGAGATGTTCGGTGATACTCACTCCTATTGTTCCGAACTTATTGCTCGAATTTATCAGGATCTCGACGAGGCGTTTCCGACTGAGTCTTCTGAGAAAATTTTCCCTTCACACTTAGACTTCTGGACGGATCCGCGAGACATGGAGTGGGCTGATGTTACAGAAGAATACAAGCAAGGCCTTAGTGGAGACCCAATAGTAGTACAAGCGTTCGATTTGCGCAGGACCTTCCTGGAGTCGGCAAAACTCCTGGCGGAATCATCTGTTGCCATTTTCAATGCTGCTGATGCATCAAAGCAATTTCGAGAGTTTACAGATGCCGTTTTTTCCGAGCCAGTCTCTACCGAGGAGGCCGAGAAGCTTGCGAAGCACATAGATTTCGACTTGCGCTCTATAAAGGGAAATTATTCTGCCATTGTGGATTTGGCGTACGTTATATCTGAACTCGAGGCTTCGACGGAAGAAGAAAGGCCCGGTCACCTTCATTGGGTGCAAAAGATAGCACAGGACAAATCAGGTTGGTCTGTAGAGGAGTTGCGGACTACTACCAATCAGAACCTGGACGCCTACGATCAGATTATTCATCAAGTGCTAGATGGCCTAATCTCGCTATCAGAGACTCTGGTGCTGTGTAGCGCAAGCAAGACTCACAAGAGTGGTCTTCCCGAGAATTTCTCAGAAAACTCAAGACGCCTCATATCCGGAGTCGAGAAACTGCTAGCGATTCTTGAGAATTTCGACGGTTATGTGGACGACCTCGCGGAACTGAATCGAAGCATTGAGGAGAGGCTGAAAACCGAGCCTATCCACGACCAATCAGCCCGTGACATCTTGCGCAGGGTTGTAACTCAGATAGGCAAGAGGGCTGCTATTTCTAGCGGCCCTTTGAGAACTGCGTTTGGGAGTGTAGAGGCATCACCGCTAGATCACGGTGCCTTAATGACGCTCTATAGAGAGGCGTGTGCTCTCAAGTAGCACGCCATTTCTCTTCCGGGAAGCAGTCGGTGCCGGCCAAACATCTCTTGACAAGCTGACAGGTCACAGATTGAGCGGATGCTTGTTAATCTGCTCTTGCAGATGAGCGGTCGAGGCAGAAAGATAGATCGCCGTCGTTTTGATGTCAGAGTGCCCCATCATCTTCGACAAGGCGTAGATGTCACACCCACCTTCGACCATCAGCGTAGCGAAAGTGTGCCGTAGGCCGTGGTTCGTAAAGTGAATTCCGGACTGTTCTCGCACTCGCTCAATGACTTTTTTTATCCCATGGGTAAGCGTTCGGTGAACTACACCTTCCGTGGCGGCAGGTGATTCGCCAGGATTGCGCGATAGGAGGTGAGCTATGGCGCAACGGAAG
>JAJCXO010000180.1 GCA_029263395.1 Acidobacteriota bacterium
ACGTATTACCGTGTGTTCACGCTCTTGCCAGGCCACTTGCTGCGCACCACGGTGGCCCCGTCCACACAACGGAAATATCGACCCCGGATCCATTGGATATAGCCCTCGACTACATCCACCAAATGCCCAGCAAGAGCGCAATGACAGGCAACGACCTGGCCGAGATGAAGCTGCAAGATCGCTCTGTCTCGAAACATAACGGCGTCACCCATCTATATTTCCGTCAACAGTTGAACGGCCTCGATGTGGTCAACGGACAGATCTCGATCAATGTCCATCGTGACGGTCGGATCATCAACATGAAGAACGGTTTCGTATCCGACCTCGTGGCGATGGCCAACACGCGAGCCCCCGAACTCACCGCCGACGCAGCGATCCGTGCCGCCGCCGAAACGCTCGGACTCGAAGTCCCAGGGCTACTGGTACCGACCAAATCACTCGGTGGCCCCAACCAAGAGATGCACTTCTCCGGCGCTGGCCTGTCTCTCGACCCGATCCCGGTCAAACTGGTCTACTTCCGCACGGCGGATGGTTCTGCCCGCCTAGCCTGGGACATGGTGATCCGCACCATCGATCGCAAACGTCACACCAACTTCTTTGTCGACGCGATCACAGCAGATGTGCTCGGTCATGTTGATTGGCAACATTCTGACCAGTATGAAGTTTTCCCGTTGCCCAACGCCTCTCCGGACGACGGCCCGCGGACCATTGAGGTCAACCCGGCAAATGCCGTCGCATCGCCATTCGGCTGGCATGACACCAACGGTGTCGCGGGCGCGGACTTCACCACCACTCGCGGCAACAACGTCTGCGCGCAACAGGATCGCGACGACAACAACTCTGCCTGCGGCTCAGTCGCACAGCCCGATGGTGGCGGCTCGCTCGACTTCACCGGCTCCCTCGTCAATCTGGATCTCGCCACCCAGCAGCCGGGGCAGTACCAGAACGCAGCGGTCGTCAACTTGTTCTACTGGAACAACATCATGCACGACCTGCTCTATCAATATGGTTTTGACGAGGCGAGCGGCAACTTTCAAGAAAACAACTACGGTCGCGGTGGCCTCGATGGCGACTCAGTCAATGCCGACACCCAGGACGGCGCCGACCTGGTTCCCCCGAGCACCAACAACGCCACCATGGGGACGCCGCCGGAGCCCAACGGTCCGTTCAGCACCAACCCCAACATGTCGATGTTCGAGTGGACTCCGCCCAACATCAACGAGGTGGTGTTGGATTCAGGCACAGCCGCAGGTACTTACGGCGCCAGCAGCGCCGACTTCGGCCCAGCCCTCAATACTACCGGCGTGTCCGCGACCATCGTCGAGGGCCTCGACGGCACCGGGGTAACCACCGACGCCTGTGAAGCGCTCACCAACGGCGGCACGGTCAACGGCAACATAGCGCTGGTTGATCGCGGCAGTTGTAGCTTCGTCACCAAGGTGCGCAACGCGCAGAATGCGGGCGCGGTCGGCGTCATTATCGCCAATAATGTCCCCGGTAATCCCGGCGGTCTGGGCGACGACGACACCGGCGGCGACATCACGATCCCGTCGGTGATGGTCAGCATGTCAGACGGTGCCACCATCCGTGGCGGCCTGTCGGCTCCAGGTACGATGCGCGCCAATCCCAATCCGCCGCCCAATCGCGACTCGGACCTCGATGCCGGCATTATCGCCCACGAGTACTGTCATGGTTTGTCGACCCGCTTGACAGGCGGCGCTGGCACCAACTGCCTCGGCGGTGACGAGCAAGCCGGCGAGGGTTGGAGCGATCTCTGCACACTCTTCTTCACCGCCAAAGCCAGCGATACCGATACGACATTGCGCGGCGTCGGCGCGTGGTCGATTTATGAAACCGCACCTGGTGCTGGTATCCGGGTCTTCCCGTACACCACCGATCTGGCCGAGAATCCGCTGACCTACGGCGACATCGTCACCGCTGGCCAAGCTGGCGGCTTGTCGATTCCCCACGGCGTCGGCACAGTGTGGGCGACAGCGGTCTGGGACATGTATTGGAACCTGACCAACGATCAAGGCTTCGACGCCGATCTCTACAACGGCACGGGCGGCAACAATGTCGCCATCCAGTTGGTCATCGACGGTCTCAAGCTGCAGGGTTGTAACCCAACCTTCGTCGATGCCCGTGACGCCATCTTGGCAGCCGATGCGGCCAACAACGGCGGCGCCAACGAGTGTCTGATCTGGTCGGCTTTCGCTAAACGCGGCCTGGGTGCCTCCGCCAATGACGGTGGTGGTTCGACCAGCCTCAACGTCACCGAAGCGTTCGACCTGCCTACACAATGCGTGGTGGGTTGTGGCAACGGCATCTGCGAAGCCGGAGAAGACTGCAACACCTGCGCCAGTGACTGTGCCGGCGGCTCGAGCTCCGGTGCGGTCTGTGGCAATGGCGTCTGTGAGGCCGGCAACGGCGAGGACTGTGTCAGCTGCGCCGCGGACTGTAACGGTGTACAGGGTGGCAAACCCTCGAACCGCTTCTGCTGCGGTGACGGTGACGGCAGCAGTCCTGTCTCCTGCAGCGACTCACGCTGCACCTCGAGCGGTTTCGATTGCACCGACGTTCCGGTCTCAGGTGGCAGCTTTTGCTGCGGCGATCTAGTGTGCGATGCCGGCGAAAGCTGTTCGAGCTGCTCGCTCGATTGCACAATCGGCGCCGAAGTCTGCGTCGGCGGCCTCGACGAAGACTGCGACGGTGCTTTCGACTGCTCAGACTCGGACTGTTCCAGCGATCCCAATTGCTCCTGCATCGTGACCGAAAATCCGGAGGCAAGCTGCTCCGACGGTACAGACAACGACTGCGATGGTTTGGTCGACGGCTCGGACCCGGATTGCCAGGTCTGCACCCTAGGCCAGCGCAATGATCCTTGCTCCTCCGGCGCCGAGTGCTGCTCCGGCGTCTGTAAGGGCAATGGTCGATGCAAATAAACTGAGATCCGTCGCACTCTGAGGCCAACAGCCTCAGGGGCACGGCTGGGGTCGTCATGACCCCAGCCTTTTTTATTTGTAGCTCTTCGGCTGCCTTGGCTCCGATCGCGTTGCGGTTCAGCCTCCAGAGATCTCGGTCTCTGCGTTATAGTTCAGCGCCCCGGCCTTCTTGCAGAATCAGGTCTGGCGGATCACCCCACCTTTGAATGAACTGACGAGGACTGAACGTGACGAAAAACTCGAACCTCCACTCATTTCTGGCGTTTCTCGTCGTCTTGATCGTCACCTTGGCCTCGTCACCACTCAGCGCAGAAACTGGCGGTGCGCTCGGCGACTGGAAAATCGACACGTTTCGTTGGACCGGGACCACCGACGCGGTCAAACTTGTCGAGGTCCACAATCCGCACGGAAACTTACGGTTTCGCAAAGCGGAGTACAGCCAGGCCTTCGCCTCGGCAGCTATCCAACGGCATAAGGACGATCCACGCCTTGGCGACATCCGTGTTGTCGAGCAGGACGGCAAGGTGACAATCGATGTGGTTTTCGATACGCCGGAAGATTTTGATCCAGCAGTCCTTACCGACGAGATGGCAAAACGTCGGATCGATCTAACCGTGCTGATACCAGCCGGAGCACACCTCAACGCTCGAACCGAAGACGGCGAGATCGAGGCCAAAGGACTCGACGGTGACGTGTCCGCCACGTCGACCGCCGGCGATATTGTGTTGTCGATCCGAGGCAGTCTCGAGGCGCGCACGGACCGTGGGGCAGTCAAAGCGGTGCTGAAAAGTGCCGACTGGCGGAAGTCGCCGGTCATCGAGACCACCACCGGGGAAATTGTCGTTTGGCTGCACGCCGACGCTGACACCACAATTCAGGCTCAGACCGCTGGTTGGATCACCACTGATTATTCGATCGACATCACTAGCCCATCAACCGCCACAACCAAAACTGCGGTCGCCAAAATTGGACACGGGAAACATCCGTTTCCTATCCACTCGACCAAGGGCAACATCCGACTTTCACGCCTTCAGAGCTTGCCCGCCGAATAGGCCGAACGACAGCACGACTCACGCTTCCGATCGAACGGCCAACTAGAAAGGCCGGCCAGCTAGCGTATCCGGCCATCGTGGCCGCTTCGCAGCGTGGACAAGCCGCGCCAGAGGCTTGGTGCACCTACTTGGCTGATCCGGTGTAAAAACGTCGCGCTATACTGCATGAATGGCCTTGCGCCGCACCTGTTGGAAGAGGCGCACAACCCGAGGACACGCGGGCCAGGATGACGATAGAAGCTGAACTCGTAGCGGCAGTCGCTACTTTGCTTTGCCATCGCAGGAGCATCCGTTGTGAGCAATGTCAAAGGCACAAAAATCAAGTCGAAGTTCACGTTCCTTCGTCAACACTTCAGTGACGCCATGGTGGAACGGGTCTTAGCCGCGATGGCACCCTCCGATCGGGCACAGCTTCAGACGGTGCTCGACCTCGGCTGGTACGACAGCGGGTTGTTCGAAAACTTACTCGCGGCGATTGTCAAAGTGGCGGGTCATGGGGACGACCAGATCTTGGGAAAAGTTGGGCGTCATAGCGCCGAAGACATCTCACAGAATGCCTACAAGGTTTACTTTCGCTCGGGAGATCCAGAGACCGTCTTGGCGAAGATGGTTCCGATTCATGCCAAGCTGAATGACCCTGGAGAAATGGAGGTCCTACGGCACAGTGAACAAGAGCTCAGCATCGTCGTCAAGGAACCTCGAGCGCTGCTCAACAGCTGCAAGGTCGCACGGGGGTTCTACCAGCGATCGGTAGAGCTCTGCGGCGTATCGAATGTCTCGGTGGAAGAAGTCGCCTGCTCGGGGAAAGGTGCCAACGCCTGTGAGTTCAAGGTCAGTTGGACCTAATCGACCAGCTGACCTTCTTTGAACAGTCGACTCATCGACTTGAATTGTGGATGGTTTTTGTCCCGGGCCCACTCGAAACCCACAGACTCGTGATTGGTGATCGACGCACCAGCTTGCTGCATGCGCTCTAAGGCCCATTGGCGATATTCGATGCCACGACCGCTGGTGGCCTCCCAGCAGACCTGAACCTCACTTCCGGCCCGCAAAGACTCGAGCACCGTTTGCATGACGCAGACGTGGGCTTCGATTCCCGCCACGATCAGCTGACGCTGATCGACCGCTAGTCCGGGACGAACCTCGTCCAGAGCTTGTTCGAAGCCTGGATCGCCACAGCAGCCGAAGCTGACTTTCGCCACTCGACGCTTCGGCGTCTTCAGTCCGTCATAGAGCTCCAACACCTCTGGATGGGTAGCACCCAAACGCTCGGGATACTGTTCGGTCAACACCACCGGAACCTCGAACATCTCGGCGAGGCGCAGCAGACGCTGGGTTGCGGCCACAACCAGCCGCGGCCGATGAACCATATCCATCAACTTGCCTTGTAGGTCGATCACCACCACAATGCTGCGTTTGGCTTCAGCAAGCATGAGCGCTCCTCCAGAGATGTTCGGGACGATCAGGATCCAAGATCAGGCGCGGGGGCCTTCAGGGACGGCGTCGATCGGTTGGACGTCGATGCTGCCATCGGCCCGCACGTCGACCGTCTGCTCGCTCACATTGCGATCGACAAACCCGCCAACCACGATGCTCTCATCGATCCGGATTCCCGCGGCAACACGATGGGGATCGATCTCGAGACGATCAGCGACGGAAGTTTCACTGTCGCCGTCGAAGTAGCTGTAACGCTGCCACAACACCGAGCGCTCGATCTGCGCGCCACTCTCCACAACCCAACCGTCTCCAATCACGGCATAAGGCCCAAGCTTGGCACCGTCTTCGATCACACAGTGGTTGCCGATGACCACTGGTGGCACGATGTTGACTTTGGCAAAGTTGATCTCGACATCAGTGCCAAGGTAGCCCCAAGGAAGGCGATCGAAAGGTAGGCGGATATCGATCTTGTCATCCAATACCTGCTCGTTGACCCGCAGATAGTCGCGTTTCTGACCAACGTCGAACCAGGCGCCGTCATATTGGACGCCCCACAGCAGATAGTCCTTAGGTAGATCAACGTAGGGTAGCTGTCCTAACATTGCCGGGAAGACGTGCTTACCGAAGTCGTAGAATGGATTGACGACGTCCACTGCGGAGGCGGCGGTACGCAGCGGATCGAGCGCTGCCAACAGCTCGGTTTCGATCATGTAGATCGAAGCGTTGTTGAGATTGCTCGGCGACTCCGGATCCTTCTCGCGAAACTCGACGATGCGACCGGACTTGGAGATCTCGCCGGAATGATCCACGGGGCTATCGAGCACCACAGTCCCGAAGTCCTTGCGACGATCCCAGGGCACCGGCACCAGGACCATGCTGAAGGCTGCCCCGGCTCGACGATGGATGTCGTACATCTCCTCCAGCAAAGCGCCACCAAAGTTGGTCACGATGTCACCGCTCGGCACGATGACTGTTTCGCCACGCACCGAAACTCCATCATCCAAAACCTGCTTGCAGACCCCACCCAGGGTGCCACTGGGAGCCTGCTCTTCGACGTACCCAATCTCGGCTCCAAACCGTGCACCGTCCGCGAAGTGACGCTTGATGGCATCACTCAATACGCAGAGATTCATCGACAAGTCGGTGATGCCGGAGTCCACGAAGCGGCGCACCCAAAGCTCCGCCATCGGCACTTTGCCACCCAAGGGGAACAGCGGCTTCGGCAAGTGGTGCCTGGTGAGTGGCTCCATCCGGCTTCCGAGACCGGCGGCCAGGACCGCGCCTCCGAGCTTGTTGCGGACCCCACGTTGGTGGGTCCAACTCTGCTCCCATGAGCTGATGTCTACAGGCATGGAATCTCCAAGATTCGGCCGCGCTTCGAGCTCGCGGTCTCCAGTCTTAAGTGCTGATGTTGATCTGATCGACGATCCCGACGACCACTGCACGGACTTCGCCGTCCGGGTCCCCCACGATCTGTCGCGCCGAGCTGCCTTCATCGAGGATCAAAACGGTCTCACCTGCCCCGGCCCCAACAGTGTCGACGGCGATCGTGTAGCCGCCCGTCAGCTCCCCCGTCTCGTCGAGCAAGTCGCATAAAAGCAACGTTCGGCCATCGAAAAACGGCGTGCTGATGGTCGAAACCACCGTTTTTGCAACACGACCGATCTTCATGCTCCGTGCTCCACCGACTCGACCGCATCAACAATACCAACAATCGCGTGATCGACTGGCACGAAGGTCTCAGGCATCGCCAATGCCGCCTCACGGCTC
>JAJCXO010000181.1 GCA_029263395.1 Acidobacteriota bacterium
GTCCGCGTCAGATGACCCAAGCGACCGTACACACGGTGTTTCCAATTGGCCTGTGGCACGCGCCGAAAAACGACCCCTGTGAGACAGCCGAATCGCACCCACCAATCGGGCGGTGCGGTGATCAAGCTCGGGCACGTTTGCCGGGGCGCCAGCGTCGTCCCGTAATTCCCGTCAGGTTTATCGAATCGGCGGTGAGCTGGCATCGCCCCGCGATTTCGCCGAAACTGAACCGTAAAGTCGAAGGAATTCCGACACGTTAGGAGTGGTGCGAGCTGTCTTGCCGCGGCCGATGACTGACTAGCAGTCATCGCCTACTCCCCCGACCCGCAGCCTCACGAGCAGACCGTTCAATGCATCCTTCGTAGTCGCACGTTCGGGCAGTTTTGATTCCTCCGCCGACGATTCTAGCTCGGCAACCAACCGCTCGTACTCACGCTCGTGGAATTCCATGTCTGCTGCTAAGGCTTAAATTACGTAGTCGATTCGACCGGAGGTCGAATCACATTATTTGACCCCGCCCTGACCCCGCGCCTATCCCGCTGTTTACCCCGCCCCTGTAGATTCCATCTAGAGACCCCGCCCCCTTCTGACCTCGACGTTCGGGTTCGCGGCGGTGCAAAAAAAAAAGAGCGAGGCCCCGCGTCTACTCAGGGTTCCTCGCTCGCATCCAAAACAAGTTCATTGAACATCGGCGATCTTGAGCAACGGATCAAGGAGCACGACACGGGCGTGCGGAAGAATTCCAGATCTAGGGTCTGCTACCGGACGGTTTGTGCCGGTTGCGGCAAGAAAGCACCGTTCGCTCCCCATGGATTGCGCAAGCGCACACTCCGCTACATCGTAGCGAACAGCGTGGTCTGCACGGTGATCTGGCTTGCTCGTTGGCGCTGCCGGAGATGTGGTCGGACTTTTACCGACCACCCCGACTTTCGTACTGCCCTATAAGCGTTTCGCAGCTCCATGCCTGCTGGCACTGGCTGGGCAGTATCTCCACGAACACCGCGCCACCTATCGCTCCACGGTGCGGCATGCCAGCTGCTTAATCGGCTATCCAATTCGGCGTCGTGATGCCCAGAGCAACCCGACTGAAACGACAGACGAGCAAGTAGTCACCCTACAGGCAGGCGATCACCAACCGGTTGTTCCACCAAGCTTGGTGTGGCGGCTGACAGGTTGGCTGGGAGGTCTTTCGCTGGTCCTCGACAAAGCGCGGCAGATGATTCTCCAGGACAATCCCCAGTCACTGTGTCATCGCGTGGACGGGAACGTGGCACCGGGCAAAGCGCGCACGCCGGAGCGATTGGTAGCGTTGCAAACGGCTCGGCAACTCTTGCTGGTCCTGCCCGAGTGGGAGGAGTGTTTCGGTCGTAAATTCTTCCCCCAGTTCGCAACGAGGGCCGGCTTCGACTGACGTAGCTTGAGACTCCAGCGGAGCAGACACGCATCCCTCACGGAGTCAAAAGAAATGCATCCTGCCGATGATGACTGGGCGGTCTTCTGGTGTTCGCTGCTGGGCCCGATCCTGTTGGACGAAGTTCCGCCAGGAGAGCGGAGGCGGTTTCTAAAACAGTTATGTCGGCAGGAAGTGCTGCTGCCCAACGGGAAGCGGAAGCGCATTTCGCTGTCCACACTGCGGCGCAAGGTTCGCCAGTTCCGCCAGCAGAAGATTGATGGTCTCAGACGCCAGCGGCGCAAAGACCGGGGTCGGTCGCGCAAGGACCGCGAGGCGATGATTGCCCGGGCCACAGCGCTGAAGAAGGAACAGCCGTACCGTTCTCCAGACGCCATCAATGAATTTCTAAAGAAGGAGTTTGGCCGCACGATTCCCAAATCCACGCTGAACCGCCATCTCCGTCAAGTGGGCGCGACGCGGCGGAAGTTGGGAGTGACTGACGAGAAGATTCGTTGTCGCTGGACGCGCGATCACAGCAATGCACTGTGGGTCGGGGACTTCGCTGACGGCCCTCATGTCTTTCACTCGGATCAAGTCGTCCAGACTCACTTGTCCGTCTGGATCGACTGCTATAGCCGATACGTCGTCGAGGGACGCTACTACCTTCGAGAAAACCTGGACATCCTCATCGACTCCTTGTTGCGCGCCTGGGGACAGCAGGGAGCGTCCCGAGAGCTTTACGTTGACAACGCCAAGATCTACCACGCCGGTGCACTGAAACTGGCCTGCGCGCAGCTCAACATCCACTTGCTGCACCGGCCGCCCCGCGATCCTCCGCCGGGGGGCCTCATCGAACGCGTCATCAAGACGACTCAAGATCAATTTGAACGTGAGATTCGGGCCAGCCACACCGTGACGCTGGAGAAACTCAATCAGTACTTCCAGGCCTGGCTCCACGCCCGCTACCACAACACCATCCACAGCAGCACTGACCAAACCCCGCGGGAGCGGTTTCAGGAGCAAACCCGCTTCCGCCGGCACGTGAATCTGGCGGAAGTGCTGCAGTTGTTCTGGGTGCGGGAAAGCCGGACCGTCAATGACGACTTCTGCGACGTTCGCGTAAAGAATAGTCACTACGCCGTGGATGCTGACTGGCGCGACCACAAAGTGATCGTCGCCTATGACCCGTTCTCCAAATTGGACGAGGTTCGCATCTACTCGCTGAATGGGAAATTCCTGCAAGTCGCCAAGCGGTATGAGCGTGAGAAAGGGGCTCATCCTCAGCCGCCGCCCAAATCTCCTCTGGATCCTTTGGACCACACCTACCTGGACTTGCTCCAAGAGCGTCACCAGCAACAGCAACAAGACGAAGCGCGACGCGGTGTGGACTATCACCAGGCGCAGAGCCGTCAGTTCTGGCCCTTTGCACAGTTCGCCGCCAAGTTCGCCAAGCTGCTCGGACGCGACGGCGGCATCTCCGCGCTCAGCACACAGGAATTGGAGCTGCTGAATCGAGTCCATCGGCGCCACGAAAGAATCACCGCCCGGCTGTTGGAAGAAGCCTTTCAGCGGGCCGAGGTGAAGACCATTCCAGTCATCGTTTTTCATTTACAGAACTTACTGAACGAAAGGAAAAGCTGATGTACCAAGAACACTTCCAACTCAAGAGCCAGCCCTTCTCCGAACACGTCGCGGCCAGTTCGCTGTGGGTGGACACCCGCATGCAGGAAGGTCTGGCGCGGCTCCACTATCTCGTTGAGCAAGCGGCCTTGGGGCTTGTAACAGGTCCCACCGGTACTGGCAAAAGTGCGCTGCTGAAACGATTCCTGCACGGCTTGTCTCGGCAACAGTGCGAATCCGTCTACTGCCACTTGGCTCAGCTGACTTCCGTGGGCCTCTTGAAACAGTTGGTCTCTCAACTGGGAGAAATACCACGCCGGGGAAAGGAACGCCTGTTCGAGCAGATTCTGGATCGCGCCGGCCGCACGGAGTGCACACTGCTGGTCGTCATCGACGAGGCGCATCTGCTTGAGGGAGAGGCGCTCACCGATCTGCGGCTGTTGATCAGTTCCGCGGTCGACGTGGCCCCACCTCTCAAAATCCTACTCGTAGGGCAAGAGGCGCTGCGAGCAACGCTCAGGCAATCACAACACCGTGACCTGCTCAATCGCATCAATGTTCAGTATCGGGTCCGGCCCTTCACGAAGGAACAGACGTCTCGCTACATCGACATTCAAATGAAGCAGTCTGGTGGTCCGGAAGATGTCTTCGACGTGTCCGTCAAGGACTTGATCCATGACTTTACTGGAGGCGTGCCTCGTGCCATCAACAATCTCGCCACGGCCTGCTTGCTGCAAGCGGCAGCTCGCAACGTGTTGCGGATCGACGACGCGCTGTTCCAACAGACGTCTACTGAGTTTCAACTTGCCTAGCGAAAAGATTTCCGTGACATGCCAACCAAGCACTACGAAGACGAACTCTTGTACCGACTGCGCAACGAGATCGCTACTGACTGGTTGATCCAGCATCTCGCCTGGCCGAGCAGGCGAAGTGGAGGACAATTCTCGTTCGTCTGTCCGCGCTGCACCGAAATGGACTCCGCGGTCAAACGAGACACGAATCTCGCCCGCTGCTTCCACTGCGGGACCAACTTCAATCCCATTGACTTCGTCATGCAAGCCAACGAATGGGACTTCGTGCAAGCCGTCGAGTTCCTGAGGCCGCTGTTGCCGAAGTGACCAGATCCGACCTCAGCCTCTGAAGAAGGACCGCCAAAAGCGGTCCTTCTTCATGCGCCCATCCCCTCGCTTGGGTGAAGTCACAGATTATGGGCCAAACTCGTGCAAAGAATTCAGGCCGCAGCAGCGTGCACACGCGCCAAGTCGGCCAATGACGCCACCAGATCACAGGGACTTCCCGACAGCCCGACAGCCCGACA
>JAJCXO010000182.1 GCA_029263395.1 Acidobacteriota bacterium
GAGGTTCATCTCCTGTCCACAAAGCTCGAGAGTTTTGGGGTCGTGTCCGCGTCGCTCGAGGAATCGTACGGCCTCCAACAACATGCCTCCAGAGCCACAGGCAGGATCGTAGATCGACATACCTTGGCTGGGCTTCAAGCACTCGACGATGAGACGAACGACTTGTTTTGGGGTGTAGAACTCGCCGCCCTTCTTGCCGGCGTCGTCGGCGAATTGGGCGATGAGGTACTCGTAAGCGTTGCCGAGAATATCGGGTTCGACGTCGGCGTTGCGCAGACGATGTTTCTCGAAGTGGTCGAGCAACAGCTCGAGGGTCGCGTCCGGGAAGCGCTCCTGATTGTCGAAGTTCACGTCCTGGAATACACCAGCGAGCGCCAGGTTGGTTTGTTCTATGGAGCGCAGCGCGGCGTTGAGGTGACGACCGATATCGCGCTTGTGTTGGCGTACGGCCTTCCAGCCTGCATGCGCTGGTAGATGAAAACGATGCTCAGTCGGATCGGCAGCGCGGTCCGGGTCACCGTAGCGCTTCAGGCGCTCACCGAATTCTTCTTCCCAGACATCACACAATCGCTTGAAGAAGAGTAGGCCGAAGATGAAGTGTTTGAAGTCTGAGCTGTCGATCTTGCCGCGCAAGATGTTGGCCGATTCCCACAGGTGGCTCTCCAGCTGATCCAAGGTCAACGGCTCATGGGGCTGTGCGCTGTCTCCACTACTCCCGGCGTGTTCTGTTCCGCTACCATCTTTGATCAGGATGCCGCTGCGGCGAATCCGATTGATGATCTTGGCCTTTTCGCGTCCAGAGTCGTCGAGTCCCAAAGCCCGGCAGACAGCTTTGAGCTCGTTGCGCGAGAGCAGGCCCAACGTGCGCTGGAAAGACGGTGAGCATGCCAGGGCCTCGATCAGCTCGGCTTTTCGTGCGCGGGCGGGAGCGGCTAGATCGAGGGCGTTGGCGAGGCCTCGCAAGCGATTCTTGGTGAGCGTCGCTAGGGCTTCCTGCGTCGAGATACCCATCATTGAAAATAATCCTAATTTAGCGGTGAGGAAGTTGCTGACATGGTCCAATTCGGCCGCCCCATCGATCATACTTTCTATCGTGTTCTATCCGATGAGTCCATGATGTGCAGGTAGAAATTTTCGTTCCTTCAGGTGCTTTATAGGCCTGGTGTTGGCGTCTGGTCTTCGCTCGAGGTCTGGTCTCGGCTCCAGGGGGGAAAGCCATAGTCACATGGCGCCTAGCCCGAAGGGTTCGATACCATCTGTAGCTTGCGAGCCTACCGACAACAGCAGAGTCAACCAAGTAAGGGGCGCCATGAGTGAACGTGAGATTCTTTTCCGGCCGAAAGACACTCCGCTACGCGATGATGTCCGGGCGCTGGGGGCGCTGGTTGGAGAGGTCATCTGTGATCAGTGCGGGGAAGAGCTATTTGGTGCCGTCGAGGCCGCCCGGACGGCCGCTATACGACGCCGAGAGTTGCCAATATCGGGTACCGAGCTGGAGACGTTGCTGGCAGAGCTCGATCCGCAGTTGGCAGAGCAGTTGGTACGTAGCTTTTCGACCTATTTCCAGGTCGTGAATCTGGCCGAGAAGGCTCACCGCATTCGCCGACGGCGTGAATACCAGCGGACCGGTGAGCCGCAGAGTGGCAGTTTCGAAGCAGCCTTGGGGCAGTTGCGCGATGCCGGGATCGGGCTCGAACAGGTACGCGACCTGTTGGCGGAGCTCCGGATCGAGCCCGTTTTTACCGCCCATCCGACCGAGGCGACGCGCCGAGCCATTCTCGAGAAACACCAGGCGATCACACGTCGATTGGTAGAGCGAATGGATCCCTTGCGGACGCCGACGGAGGAGCGCGTGGCATTGGAGCGGATTCGAGCTGAAGTGACGACCGGTTGGCAGACCGAGGAGCATCCCTCGATTCGACCGACTGTCGCCGAAGAGCTCGAGTCGGTGTTGTTTTACGTCACCGACGTCATTTACCGCATCGTGCCACCATTCTACGAGGCATTGCAGACAGCGTTGGAGACCGTCTACGGCGAGGCAGCTCGCGAGATCGAGATTCCGACGATGTTACGTTTTTCGTCTTGGGTAGGTGGCGACATGGACGGCAATCCCAATGTCGATGCCGAAACTCTGCAAGACACTTTGCGAGAGCATCGTGCCCGGATCCTTGCTTGTTATTCGACAGAAATTGGGGCCCTTTCCAGGCACCTCACCCAGTCGCGTTCGCGAGCCACCATCGATCTGGAGATCGATCGTCGCATCGAACGCGACTCCGTCTTGGTACCCGGGGCTCTCGATGAGGTGTCATCGCGTCAACGCGACATGCCTTATCGGATTTTTCTGGAGTTGATTCGCGCCCGCCTGGAGCGGACCAGCCGCGATGCTGAAGGTGCCTACGCTGCTGCCGAGGACTTCGAGGACGACTTACGGGCGATCGCTCGAAGCCTGCGCAATCACCGTGGCCACAAGGCCGGCCTGTTTGCCGTCAACAGGCTGTTGCGACGGGTGGAGACGTTCGGATTTCACTTGGCGACAGTCGATGTTCGTCAAGATGCCGAGGTACATCGAGCAGTGATCGGTCGACTGCTGGCGGAGGAAACTTGGAGTGATTGGTCAGCTGACGACAGAGCGGAGCGAATCCGGCGAGAACTGGCTGTTGCCAGCAGCTCAGTGGCGAAGCGGGAGATTGCAGCCGATGATACCGAGGCAGTTTCGGTGCTCGAGGTATTCCGGGCTCTGGCCGATGCACGTCAACGTTACGGCTATCGTGCCACGGGTCTCTACATCATTAGTATGGCTAGGGCTGTCGACGATGTGCTTTCGGTCTTGTTGTTGGCGCGCTGGGCCGGACTGGTCGAAACTGTAGCTGATACGGAAGGTGTCGATCCTGGCCCTGGAGGTGTTGTTCCCCTTGATGTTGCTCCCCTATTCGAAACGGTTGGGGACCTCGAATCAGCGTCAGAAACCATGGACGCCTTATTGACCGACGAGACCTACCAATGTCACTTGGCGGCGCGTGGTAACCACCAGGTGGTAATGGTCGGTTACTCCGACAGCAACAAAGACGGTGGGCTGGCAGCCTCGCGCTGGTCGTTGAATCGAGGGCAAGCGGCATTGGTTGCGACCCACCAGCAACATGGGGTAAAACTCACCATCTTCCATGGGCGGGGCGGGTCGATTAGCCGCGGTGGTGGCAAGACTCGTCGCGCGGTGTTGGCGGCACCGCGGGGATCGGTAGCGGGGCGTCTACGCCTCACCGAGCAGGGCGAAGTGATCAATGCGAAGTACGGCGTCCGAGCCATTGCGTTGCGCACGCTCGAGCAGGCGACTGGGGCGGTAGTAGTGGCAACCTCGGCGCCGCCGGCCGCCGACAAACGGGAGGCGAAGTGGGCGACGGTGATGGATGAGATTGCGGCTCACAGCCGGGCCACATACCGTGCCCTGGTTTATGAAGATCCGGAATTTATCACCTACTTCAGGCAAGCGACGCCGATCGATGTGATCGAGCGGATGTTGATCGGCTCGCGGCCATCTTCGCGTCGGGCGCGTGCCGGAATCGAGAGTCTGCGGGCGATTCCGTGGGTTTTTGCATGGACCCAGAGCCGGCACATTTTGCCAGGTTGGTATGGGCTAGGTAGCGGCTTGGAGCGTGCGGTGGACAATCATGGCCGCGAATTGGTGACCGAGATGGTGCGGGAGTGGCCGTTTTTGCGCGCCTTGATGTCGGATGCCGAGATGGTGCTGTCCAAGGCTGATATACCGATTGCGGAGCGCTACTCCAAGCTGGCTGGCGAATCGGGGAGCGAGATTTTTACGCGCATCCGGCAGGAGTTCGAGCGCACGGCAAGTTTGGTACGAGAGTTGGCAGGCGTCGAGACTCTGCTCGATGGTGATCCCAACTTGCAACGTTCGATCCGGCTTCGTAATCCCTACGTCGATCCGATGAGCCTGCTCCAGGTGGATCTGTTGCAGCGGTGGCGGGCGTCGGAGCGCTCAGACGATTCGCTGTTGCGTGCTCTTATCTCGACGGTCCACGGGATCGCTCAGGGGCTGCAGAATACCGGTTAGTTCATTCAAGGAGTCGAGATGTCCGAACGTACGCAGCATTGGATGCCTCCCTTTACAGGCCAGGGTCGGTTGGTCGGTCGTGTCGTTTGGGTTGTGTTTGCGGTGATCCTCGGGGGTATCGTGTGGATGCAATCAACCGATGCTTTTGGTGACCATGGCATGGCAAACGCCTTCTCGATGATGGCGGCGTCGTTGCTGCCTATCGTTTGGCTGCTGTGGTTTCTGCTAGCTAGTGGCCAACGTTGGTGGATGCGGTTTGTACCGTTGTTAGTGCTGGCGGGCCTCGGCTTCCTGTTCTCGTCGTTGTTCCGATTTGAGGATGTCTCCGGCGAGTTTGTGCCTCGTTTCGTGCGGCGTTCAGCGGAGAAGCCCGATCGTGAGCTCGGTGCGCTGGCGGTGAAGCCAGCCAGCGCCACGGTCGACCTGGTGACCCGTACGGTCGACGATTTCCCACAGTTTCTGGGACCTGGTCGCGATCAGTCGGTGGATCACATCAGGCTGGCGCGGGATTGGGATGTTCGGCCGCCGAAGTTGGTGTGGCGCCAGTCGATCGGTGCTGGCTGGGGCGCGTTCTCGGTAGTCAACGGTTATGCGGTGACTATGGAGCAGCGTGATGCTGACGAAAACGTTACTTGTTATGACGCCCGCACCGGCGAAGCGAAGTGGATCCATACCACCGACGCTCGTTACGAAATGGCAGTCTCCGGGGTCGGCCCACGTACGACGCCTACCATCGACAGCGGAATGGTCTACACCCAAGGTGCGATGGGGCACCTGTTGGCCTTGGATGGTGCCACTGGGCGGGTGGTGTGGGAGAAGGATCTGCTTGCGGAGTTTGGGATGAGTCCGGAACAAGAGGCGGTGGAGCTACCGTACGGCCGCTCCGGCTCACCATTGATTGTCGACGAGCTGGTGATCGTGCCAGCCGGCGGCTCGAAGCGTGGCAAACTAGTCTCGCTTGTAGCTTATGACAAGAGAACCGGCGACAAAGTCTGGGAAGGCGGCGACGATCAGATCAGTTGCAGCTCACCGGCGGTTGCTACCGTTGGTGGAGTGCGTCAGATCCTGAGCGTCAACGAGTCCAGCGCCAGTGGTCATGAGGTGGCTACCGGTAAGGTCCTGTGGCGCCACCCCCGGGAGGGCAACACCGCGGCCAACGCTAGTGTCTCGCAGGCGGTTGCGGTCGGACCCAATCAGGTTTTCCTGTCCAAGGGTTATGCCCTCGGCGCCGCCTTGATCGAGCTCCTTCCCAAAGGCGACGGCACATTCGAGACGCGCGAGATTTGGCAAGATTCGAAAGTCATGCGCACCAAGTTCACCAACGTCGCGATCAAAGACGGTTTTGTCTACGGCCTCTCGGATGGCATCTTGGAATGTATTGAGCTGGCCACGGGTGAGCGGCAATGGAAGGGCGGTCGCTACAAGCACGGCCAGATCCTGCGCGTTGGCGACTTGCTGTTGGTTCTCGCCGAGTCTGGAGAGATTCTGTTGATCGAGGCTTCGCCGGAGCGGAAGAACAACGTTCTGGGGCGCTTCCAGGCGATCGAGGGCAAAACTTGGAACAACATCGCTCTTTATGGTTCGCTCCTCTTGGTGCGGAATGGCGAAGAAGCAGCGGCTTATGAACTGGCTTTGGCGGGTTGATCGGCGAAGTCTCGGTCGAATGATCGACGGTAAGTGAGCGCATCTCCAAGTCTGTTAGAGTTGAGGCTGAGGCATGGACAAGATTGGACGCGCAAATCCTTTTGCAGTCCTTGGTTTCTCGTTGTTCCACCCCTGCCGCCTCTCTCAATCTCTTTAGACCACTTCGGGACGGACAGATGTCTAGGTTTTGGCGTAAGCGCGGCTGGGTGCTGGCTATGGTGCTCTTCGTTCCGTCTCTGGAGGCCGAGGACACACTGCCTTTGCGTCTCGACCTGACGCGTGTTGTGGAGATTGCGCTCGCGGGTAATCCAGGTTTGCAGGCCGAGATCGAGCGTCGAGTCGAGGTGGCTGGTGGAGTTGATGAGGTATCGGCGGATGCGTGGCCGCAGATCGACTTGGTCGGTTCGTGGAGCCGCAATCGTAATCCAACGTTTCTGAACAGTTCGGACTTCGACAACATCGTAGGGCTGTTTCCAGATTTTGAGCCCGGCGAGCAAGAGCTTTGGGACTTCGGGCTGGAGCTCAAGCAGACGCTCTACAGCGGCGGCAAGGTGCGCGCAGCGGTCGACTTGGCTGAGTTGGTGGTGGACATCACGGACGCTCAGATCAGCACCGTTGAGCTCGACACTGTTTTGACGGCGGTCGAAGCTTATTATCGCTTGCTACAGGCGCGTGGGGCTCTTGCCACGATCGAGATCCAACAACAGGCTCGGCAACGATCACTCGAGGTGGTGGAGGGTCGTTTCGAGCTGGGGGCGGCGACGAAGCTCGAACAGTTGAGGGCACGCTCCGCGCTGGCAGCCGTAGCGCCGGAAGTTGCTCGTATCCGTGGCGAGGTCGACGTTGCCCGCAGCCGTTTACGAGTCGAGCTCGGAATTGGTCCCGATGTGCCGATTGAGATTGCGGAAGCCGTGGCGGAGCTGCCAGCGCCGCCCGGCTTCGATGAGCTGTTGACCTGGGCGCGAGCTGAGCGCCCGGAGATGCGAGATCTGGAGCTCCAAGCCCAGGCTTTAGGGCGGCAGCGAATCGTGACGGTCGCCGATAGCCGGCCGCAAGTCGAGCTGGCGGGCCGGTACGGACGACAGGTTAGGTTGCTCGACGACTTGCAGGACTCACTGTTCGACAATTGGGCGATTTCGGTCGGAGTGACTTGGAGCTTGTTCGATGGCGGGCGGCGCAAGGGTGAACTCACCCAGCTAGAGAGCCGGCGCCGCCAGTTGGAATGGCAATTAGAGGACCTCGAGCGGCGCATTGCCCATGAGATTGAAGAAGCGCTAGCTGGCTACCGGACCGCAACCGAGCGTTACCGTGCTGCCGTAGTGGCGGCTGAGGCGGCGCGTGAGGCTAGTCGCGTGGCGCTCGAGAGTTACCGCGAAGGTTCAGCAATTCAGGCCGATCTGCTCGATGCTCAAGAGCAAGAGACCCAGGCCGAGTTTGTGTTGATTGATGCGGTCTACGAAGCCTGGGTTGAAGCGGCACGCTTGTTGCGGTCCACCGGGCGTCTGCCAACACGATCCTGGCCAACGCGAGCTTGGAGTGATGGGTCGGGGCAGACCGGCTCCTTGGAAGATGCTGCGTCGAAGCCGTCAGAACCCGCATCTTCTCCGGAGGTCGAGGGATGATCCAGCGAGGAAGTCCACAGAGATTGTGGCCGTTGAGGCTGTCAGCGTGGCAGGCCTGGTCGGTGGTGGGACTCGCGTTGCTGCATGTCGCCTGTGAGTCCGACGAACGGAGTGTTCCGGCAGCCGAGCCCGTCGCCGATCGGGTAGTGTCGGTTTCGACGATGCTGACCACGGCGCGCGAGGTGGTGGACACCGCTAGCCTGCCAGCTGAGCTGGCTCCCATGCGTCGAGCCGTGTTGGCCGCCGAAGTGGTTGGTACCGTCGTGAAGGTGCATGTCGAGCAAGGCGATACGGTGCGGACCGGCGAGCTGTTGATTGAAATTGACACTCGGGATCTCCGCCAACGCTTGGTGGAAGCAGAAGCAGTGGCCCGTCATCGCAGCGAGTTGTTCGTGCGGGCGGAGAAGCTGCTGGCGAAACGTTCGATCACCGAGAATCAATACCTCGATGCCATCACCGAGCGCGATGTGGCTGAGGCGCAGCTGGCAACGGCGCGGCTAATGCTCGAGAAGTCAAGGTTGGTGGCGCCTTGGAGTGGTGCGGTGGCGGCTCGCCATATCGAGGTTGGTGACTACTTGGTACCTGGCCAGAAAGTTGTCGAGCTATTGGAAGTGCGTCGCCTGAAGGCACGGTCGCCTGTCGCGAGCTCCGATGTACCCTATGTCCGGCTCGGTTTGGCTGCCGAACTCCGGCTCGACATCTTCCCCGATGAGGTTTTCCGAGGGGTAGTCACCTCGTTGGCTGCCGAACTCGATTCGACGGCCCGAACGCTCGATATCGAAGTCGAAATCGATAATTCAACAGGTCGACTACGTCCCGGCATGTATGCTCGCCTCGAGATTCCTCGCCGGACCTATCCATCAGCGGTGCTGGTACCGCTGGCAGCGATCGTCGAGCTCGAGGAATCACGGGTAGTCTATGTGGTGGAGGACGGCCGAGCTGTGCAACGACACATTGAGCTGGGGCCAGTCGTCGGTGACGAGATCTTGGTCACCAGCGGTTTGAGAGCTGGTGAGCAGCTGATCTCAGAGGGACAACACCAGGTGAGTCCGGGCCAGCGAGTGGAGCCCATCGACGCCTGATCCGGCTGCGAGACCTGATGCGGATCGTCGATACAGCCTTGCGCCAACGCGCCACCGTCTTCTTCTTAATGCTGGCGATGGTGTTGTTGGGGTTGATCGCTTACGTGACGTTGCCGCGGGAGAAGTTTCCCGACATTGATATCCCGTTGATTCTTGTATTCGTGCAATATCCCGGGGCGTCGCCGGAAGAAATCGAAACTCAAATCGTACAACCCTTGGAGCGTGAGCTGTCGGGCCTTGCCGGGCTGGACAAACTGACGTCAGAAGCCCGCGAGAGTATCGCCGTGGTGACCACCGAATTTGTTACCGGCACTGATATCGATACCGCGTTACAGAAGGTTCGTGATCGGGTTGACCAGGCGGAGGTCGACTTTCCAGAGGATGCCGAAGAGCCGGTACTCAGGGAGATCAGTTTTTCGGAATTCCCAATTCTGCAGGTTCATCTGTCCGGAGATGTTGGCCCAGTCGTGTTGAAGCAGCTGGCGGAGGACCTTCAAGACGAGATCGAGGCGGTTTCTGGAGTGCTGCGAGCGAGCTTGATCGGCGGTCGCGAACGGGAAGTGAAAGTTGACGTCGATCCCGAGCGACTGCGCCTATACGGGTTATCGCTCGACGATGTTGCCGATGCGATTGGTGACGAGAATGTTTCGATTCCATCTGGCGACATGGATCTCGGTGACATCACCTATGCGGTGCGGGTACCCGGTGAAGTCGAGGACCCGTTGGCGGTAGCGGATTTTGTGATTTCAGCAACTGCCGGTCGGCCAGTTTTCGTGCGTGATGTCGCTGAGGTCAGCTTTGGCTTCGAAGATCGCACGTCGTACGCCCGCATCAATGGCCGCGAGTCAGTTTCGGTTGGCGTCCAGAAGCGCGTCGGCGCCAACATCATCGAAGTGGCGGACGAGGTCAAACAGATCGTCCGGCAGTTAGAAGCGACCTGGCCTGCGGGCGTCAGCGCTGAGTTCTTGGGTGACTTGTCTCAAGAAACTCGTCAGCAGGTCCGGGACCTCGAGAACAGCATCCTGTCAGGGCTGCTGTTGGTGGTGCTGGTGCTGATGTTTGCCCTCGGGCTGCGTAACGCACTGTTTGTTGGCATGTCGATCCCGTTTTCAATGCTGCTCGCGTTCATCGTCATTCAGCTGTCGGGCGTCACTCTCAACATGATTGTGTTGTTTGCGCTGGTGCTCGCTGTCGGCATGTTGGTCGACAACGCGGTGGTAGTGATTGAGAACATCTACCGTCACATGCAAGAAGGTCTCACTCGGCTGCAAGCTGCCAGCCGAGCTACTGACGAGGTCGGCTCCGCCATCATGATCTCGACCTTCACTACCTTGGGCGCTTTTGCACCGATGTTCTCGTGGCCGGGAGTGATCGGCGACTTCATGAAGTACTTACCGTGGACTGTGTCAGTTGCTCTGCTTGCGTCTCTGACGGTGGCCTTCACGATCAACCCGGTGATTTGTTCGGTTTTCATGCGGGTGGTGCCGGAGCAGG
This sequence comes from Acidobacteriota bacterium, assembly GCA_029263395.1. Classification (GTDB taxonomy): domain Bacteria; phylum Acidobacteriota; class Thermoanaerobaculia; order Multivoradales; family J023; genus JAAELT01. Next base: position 9,912 of record JAJCXO010000182.1, read on the forward strand.
CCGCTCAGACTCGGCGGGACCGTTGGGGAGAGCGCTTCGTAGCGGGCTACCAACGACTCCTAGAGTGGGGACTCGACCATCGCTGGAGGCTGAGTGCGGTGACGGTGATCATCTTCGTGGGGGTGGTGACCGCCTTCGCGTCGTTCTCGACCGGTATCGAGCTGCTGCCAGAGGAAGAGCCGAACCAGATTTTTGTCGACGTCGACCTGGCGCCAGGCACGCGACTCGAGAAGACCGACCGCGTTGTGCGTGAGTTGGAGAATCGACTACAAGGGATGGCCGACGTTCGTATATTGGCAACGGGGGTTGGCGAAGGCAGTCGAGACGATGGCTTCAGCGCTTCTGGAGATCCTCATCTGGCACGGCTGACGCTTGATTTGATCCCGCGCCATGAACGGACGCGCAGCTCGTTCGCCACGTTGGACGACGTGCGCCGTTTGGCTGCCGGTCTCCCCGGCGTCACCATCGATGTCGATCAGCCTGACGACGGGCCGCCGGTCGGCGCAGCACTCGAGATCGAAATCACCGGCGACAACTTCGAGACGTTGGGTAAGATCGCTGCCCGCATCCGACGTGAAGTTGATGGCATTCCCGGTCTCGTCTCCCTCGACGACGACTTCGATCTGTCGCGGCCGGAAGTGGTGGTGACGGTCAATCGGGTCGAGGCAGCGCTGCTCGGACTCACCACTGCCGACATTGCCTCGACCCTACGCAATGCGATCAACGGCAAGGAGGCCTCGACCTACCGCCAGGGTGACGACGACATCGATATCACGGTGCGCATCATCGAGAGCGCTCGCGGCTCGATCTCGGATCTGGAACGAATGGTTGTGGTCTCAGAGAGCGGTGAGCAAGTGCCCCTCGGCTCCGTCGCAGCCATCGATCGTTCGTCATCGATCACCGCCATCCGTCACGAAGCGAGGCGTCGCCGCGTTACAGTCTCGGGCAAAGTGGTCGAGCCCAAGTTGTCGGAACCGGTTCGCTTGGAAGCCCAGCGTCGATTGGAGGCGATTCCTGGCTTGGTGCCGCCAGGTTACAGCATCGAATTTGGTGGCCAGAGCGAGGACGAGGCTGAAAACAAGGAGTTCCTCAGCCGAGCCTTCCTCTACGCCGTGATCATTGTCCTCGCTCTGATGGTGAGCAAGTTCAACTCCCTGGCGATTCCGTTGATCATTCTGACCTCGGTGTCAATGTCGATGATCGGCGTCTTGGTTGGCCTGCTAGTCACCGGGTTGCCCTTCAGCATCATCATGACCGGCGTCGGCGTCATCTCGTTGGCGGGCATCGTGGTTAACAATGCCATCGTGCTCTTGGACTACGGGGAAAAGCTGCGGCTTCGTGGCTTGGCTCGACGCGAGATCGTCATCCGTACCGGCTTACGACGACTGCGACCGGTCCTGTTGACTTCGGTGACAACCATTCTTGGCTTGCTGCCCCTGACCACTGGGGTCGAGCTCGACTTCCGATCTTTGACGATATCGACCGGCAGCGAGAGTAGCCAATACTGGCGTTCGATGGGAATTGCGGTCATCTTTGGGTTGGCCTTTGCCACGTTTCTAACCTTGGTGTTGGTACCCGTGCTCTATGACCTGGTGCTCGGTTGGCGTGAGCGTCGTGGACGCCTTGTCGATGACGTCGACGGGCTGAACGAAGCTGCATCCACGGTTGATATATAGTTGTGCGTCGCCTTGAAGACTGTTGACTGCGTGCTGGTTTACCGGTTTCGCTCGAAGACCTGTTCCGGTCTGGCCGAGCTCGAGCCCGATCACTTTTTTGCCCGATGAGAATTCGCATGATCCGAAGACCTGCCCTGCAGCACGACTGGCCCGTCGGTACCTTGGCTCGGCGACAAGCCTCCTACCTGCTGATCATTGTTGCAGCGTGCCTGTTGCTGGCTGGCACAGGGTTTACCGAGACAGTGTTTGCCAACGAGACAGTTTTTGCCAACGAAATGGAGGCGGTTGAGGGGTCGGCAACAGTCGATTCATTGGCGGCACTCTGCGAGAAGATCGGCAACAAATTAGGCAGCGTTAGCGTTGAAGAGTGTTTGGGTTCCGGACTCGAGCCAACGCGTGGTCGGTCGGTTTCTGGCGCTCCGATCGCAGTGCGGGAATACGAGCCGCTTGCCACTCGTAAGTCGCGGGGCAAGGTGCTGCTGATCGGCGGCATCCATGGCGACGAATACTCCAGCGTTTCGATTGTCTTCAAGTGGATGAATATCCTCAATCAGTACCACTCGGGCCTCTTTCATTGGCGAATTACACCGTTGATGAACCCGGACGGGCTGTTGCGCGATCGGCCGCAGCGAATGAACCAGAACGGTGTCGATCTCAATCGCAATTTCCCGACCCCTAATTGGCTCGATGAAACTCGCGATTATTGGATCCGGCGGACATCGAGCAACCCGCGTCGATTTCCCGGTGATGCTCCGCTGAGCGAGCCGGAAAGTAGTTGGTTGGCTGAAGAGATCGACACATTCCAGCCCGAGGTGATCGTGTCGGTGCACGCGCCGCACGGTGTACTCGACTTCGATGGGCCGCCAGAGGCGCCGAAACGGTTTGGCTCCCTGAGCCTCAATCTTCTCGGTACCTACCCAGGCTCGCTCGGTCGTTATGCTGGAGTTCACAAGGAAATTCCCGTAGTTACCATCGAATTGGCCAGCGCTGGCGCCATGCCCTCGGCGCATGAGCAGCGCCAGATCTGGCTGGACCTGGTGAGTTGGCTCAAGACGCGTTTGCCGGAAGAGGTTCCGAGTCAGACTGCCCCCTGAGTTGAGAGCGATGGTCGAGTTCAAGATCCTGTGCGGAAAGGTTGTTGCCGGCGTGAAGTGGGCACGTGGCTCCGATTGGGGTAGTACGGTCCTGATCGTTGTGCTGCTGATGTCTGCTTTCACAGGTGAGGAAGACACTCCACCGGTCGAAGCGAGCTCCGGCTCAGGCCCTGTGCGGCTCGAGGCAGGCATGGAGTCCGAACCTGACGTGGATCTCGCCGCTGGGGTCTCGGCGGTGCCAGCTGAAAAAGGCGACAATGGCGGTGCGTCCCAAGGTGGGTATCCCAATCACTTGCTGCAGCTCCCGAGCTCAGCCCCCGGGGCACTGGTGTTCGACCTTGCCGACTATAGGATGCATCTTTTTGCGGGCCAGTCAGATGGTAGCGCCTTGGCCGGCCAAGCGAGAGCGGTCGGAGATACGTTCGTCGCCGTCGGTAAGCAAGGCCTCTACAAGTCTCGCGAAGGTGACGAGAAAACACCCCTCGGCATCTATTTCATCACCTCCTACATTCCAGGTGACGAATTACCGGCGATTTATGGTGTCGGAGCGTTGCCGCTCGACTATCCCAACAGCTGGGATCGGCGCCGAGGACGCACTGGCAGCGGTATCTGGATCCATGGCACCGACAAGGATGAGGCTAGCCTGTTGCCACAGTCGAGTCGTGGCTGCCTGACCCTGCACAACCATGACTTCGAGACCATGTCCGAGCTTGCTGAGATCCGCCGTACGCCGGTGATCGTGAGTGCCAAGGTCGATTGGGTCGAACCGGAATCGGTCATCGCAGATCGCGACGGCCTAGCAACCGCGGTCGAGGCCTGGCGTCGGGATTGGGAGAGCCTCGATACCGAGCGTTATCTCAGCCACTACTCGAAGGATTTTCGCACCGATTCGATGAACCTGCGATCCTGGTCGGCTCACAAGCGCCGAGTGAATGCAAACAAGGCTTTCATTCGAGTTGGAGTCGACGATCTAGGCCTGTACGCATATCCGGGGGAGCCTGGACTGTATCTGGTGACCTTTTCTCAGACCTATGAAAGTAGCAATTTTCGCGCCCAGCGCTGGAAGCAACAATACTGGCGCCGGGAAGACGGCAGCTGGCGGATTGTTCACGAAGGCGGGTGACCTCTAGGCGAGGGCCAAAGTCTAGTAATGGCTGAACTGTCAACAGGTGGCCAGCAGACTTGCCAGGCGCTGTCGGCGAACCGGTTTGGTCAGGTGATCATCCATCCCGGCCGCCAAACATTGTGTACGCTCCTCGGCCAATGCGTGAGCGGTTAGCGCAACGATCGGAGTGCGTCGTGTTGAGTTGCCTGTTTCGCTCTCCCAGCGTCGGATCTCACGCGTGGCCTGAAAGCCGTCCATTCCTGGCATCGAGCAATCCATCAGCACCAAGTCGAAATTGCCACGCTGGAACGCCGCGTAGGCTGCGTGCCCATCGCCGGCAGTTTCTACCGTCGCGCCGAGGGACTCGAGCATTGCCTTCGCCACGATTGAATTGACTGGATTGTCTTCGGCCAGAAGCACGTGGGGGGAGAGCTGCGGTGCCGGCTCAGTGGCTTCGATGGCTCCCGATGGGGGCGCCGCCTTGCGCCAAGCCAACGGTAGCTCGAACCAAAAGGTTGATCCCACACCGACCTGACTGGCGAGTCCGATTGTGCCGTCCATCATTTCGACCAGACGTTGCACAATTGCCAACCCCAGGCCAGTTCCGCCATAACGTCGCGTCAAGGAAGCGTCGGCTTGGGTGAAGGGTTCGAATAAATGCTGTTGATGGGCTGGTGAGATGCCGATGCCGGTATCCTCGACCTCGACACGCAACCGGAGGCGTTCACGCTCCTCCTTGAGCACTTTGAACCGCACGTCAACCGAGCCGTCTTGGGTGAATTTGACCGCATTGCCAACCAAGTTCAGCAAGACTTGGCGAAACCGTGCCGGGTCCAGCCAAACCGTAGGCAACGTCGGAAGGTTGTACCGAAGGGTCACGCGATGTTCTCGTGCACGGTGTTCGAGGAGTTGGTCTACCGCCTCGATCTCCGTTTCCAACTGAGTCCATTCAGGCTGGGTCGTGAGTTTGTCGGCTTCGATCTTTGAGAAGTCCAGAATGTCGTCGATAAGGCTCAATACTGAATCGGCGCTGGTCTGTAGGAGTTCGACGAATTGGTGCTGTCGCGGGGTGAGGTCTTCCCGGGCCAATAGATCGGCGGTTCCGACCACTGCGCTCAGTGGGGTCCGCAGCTCATGGCTCATGTTGGCAAGGAACTGACTCTTGGCCTCGTTGGCCAGCTCGGCTCGAGCTTTGGCATCGTCGAGATGGCGGGCCTGAGTCTCGAGCTCTCGCACCATGCGCTGGGTACCCTCGACAGCGGCAGAAACTCGGCGTCGACGTTGATCGCCGCCTCGGGCACTGACCGCGACCCACCAACCTGCACTATAAAGCAGCACGGCTTTGGTTGCTTCACGTGGCCACTCGATATCGCGGCCTTCCCCCCACGCCAGATAGCTGGTGAGGGCGAGAAAGCACGCCACGTTGAAGTGGGTGAAGAAAATAGCCCGTCGCTGACCGGTGGTTGCCTGGTCGGCCATACGCAATAGCAGGAGGGCTACCAGCCAGCTCTCCTCCCCTCCGGTCAAGTAGATAGCCACGGTCTGCAGCAGCACGTCGACCGCCAGAAAGAAAACCGCTAATCGACGAGCAAAACGCTGCGGTACAGTGCGCAGTAACAACAGCGATGTCAAACAATAGACGAGTACCGAAATCCCGTACCCGAGCGCTACCCGGCCTGCCTCAGGTTGATGGTCAAAGAAGCGTAGGTAGAAGTAGATCGCTCCACTCAGGCCAGCAAAACCGACGAAGCGCAGCATCGGAATGGTGAAGGTATCTAGGTGATGCAGTCGTCGTGCTTTGCGGCGAGCCGCCTGCTCAGGATCGAGATCGAGTCTTCGCAGCTCTTCGGGCAGACCCAGCCTGGTGACCAGGGTTTCGGTCAGTCTAGTGTCACGCCGATTGAACTCGGTCTCTGGGGTCACTGGATCCTCGTTTCGCCTACGGTATAGCTGAGCAAAGACAGTCCTTCCAAGTCCATCAACTCGACCGTGACCTGCTCTGATCCGACCTCCACCAAGGCATACCCTGAGGCTTCCTGATAGTCCTCATAACCGGTCTCCGACGAGTCGAATTTCCACGGTGCTCCAGCGCTGCTGGGTAAGGTGTAGTGGATCCCATCAACCACCATGTCGGTAGCGACGTGATCATGACCGTAGAAGAAGATCTGGACCCCGTGTTGTCGCATTAGTGCATGGACCTTCGCCTGTTCACCAACCCCTGCTGCTCGCCCGCCGCCGCGGCCATAGGCCGAGTTCTCCTCGTCGCCGCCGTTGCCACCCACCGGGTGGTGGATGAAGATCATCTTGTGACGTGCCTGGCTAGACGCCAGGCTGGTTTCCAACCACGCGAACTGCTCGGGACCGAGGGTCCAGTCATCAGCTGTGCCGTCATCGTCCGGCTGCAGGGTGTGTTTGGTGGGGGTGTAGCTCATCACGTTGAGGACGATAAACAAGGCATCACCCCAATGCCAGGCGTAGAAGTCTTCGTTCGTGCTGCCGCCGGGAAGGTAGGTGTGATCGGCAGCACCTGGTCGGTTGGGCAGGGGATTGGGAATCAACCGTTTGCGGGCGTGTTGTCCAAAACGACTCAGGACCCTGGGCTGCCAACCACTTTCGCCATCCCAGTTGCCAATGACAGCAAAAAACGCCGCTTCGGCGGTCGTTTGGCCGAGGTGCGCCCGCAGATCGAGGTAACTCATTTCGGCGATCAGGGCCGAGGGAAAAGGATCGTTGAAGCCACGGAAATTATGCAACATGTCGCCGAGGCAGATGATGAAATCGACTTCTTGCTGGCGAATCGACGCCATGACCTGGCGAATCACAGTGCCGATTTCGATCCGAGAGGTCAGAAAGTCGTGCAACTCGTAAGCGAAGAGCTCGCGGCTCAGCGGGTCCAGCCACTCCGGTGCCGCAACCGGCAGATGGGTGTCGCTGATCACCGCGAACCGAAATCTTGATCCCGGTGGACGCTGCGTGACAAACCGCCCGGTATGCACCTCGTCGATCTCTGCCGGTTCTCCACTAGCGATGAGCTCGTAACGGTATTCAGTGCCAGGCTGTAGCTTTTCCAGGACAAGATCATGGGCCTCGCCACCTGCCAGAGTGGTACGCGCTCGAACGTCCTGCTGCGGCATCAGGCGAACCTCGACCTCAATTTGATTGTTGCCGGCGACTAGCTGGAGGATGGCTGAGTTGGCGGTCGGCCGTCCGACAAGGGGTGGCGCCGCCAGCAAACCCTGTTGACTCTCGAGCTCGACATCCGCAGGCGGAGCCACGGGTCCTGGGGCCGAGCAGGCCTGAAGCTGGACGACGAGCAATCCCCAGCAAATCTGGCGTACAAGTTTCACGGCGTTTGAGGCCGAGAGATGAGTGGCTCGATTTCCGCTAGCAGTTCGTAAACAGCCTGTGTCGCTTGATCAAACCCAGTGCCGTCACCTTCCGACGGTAGTTGAGCGCGCTGTGCCGCGACCCGTTGGGCTGCGATGCGGGCCATCTGGAGGGCGGTGTTGGTGTCGCCTTCGGCCCGGGCCGCCCGAGCGCGCCCGAAGTCGGCACGCCACAGATGATGTGAGCCAAGTTCGGCGAAGCGGCTTTGAGCCTGAGCATAGGCACTGCTCGCGGCGGCGGGAGCGTCGAGGGCGAGGTGAGCCTCTCCCTCATGCAACAAAGCGATGCTTGCGTACTCGGTGCGGCCGGTCGCTTCGCACTGAGCGCGACCACGTTGCAGCATGGTAAGCGCCACGCTACCGTCGCCGAGGGCCAGCATCGTGCGCCCGATATTGACACGGCAATCGCCTTCGCAGGCTCGATCACCTATCTCGACGAAGATCGCCAACGCTTCTCGGAACGTCGCCAGGGCGCGGTCTGGTGCCGAGAGGTCGATAAAACGCTCACCGAGGTTGGCGAGATCGATCGCCTCAGACCGGCGCAGCGATAATCGGCGAGACAGCTCCAATGCTCGGCGGTGGAGCGGCAATGAGCCGGCAGGGTCGCCGCTCTCGCCGCGCACTGCGGCGAGCGCCGACAGCGCATGGTGCTGAGCCAGTAAGTCGCCTGCCATACGGGCCAACTCGAGGGCGCGGTTGCCGTGCTTTTGAGCTCTACCGAACGCACCACACTTGAGCAATGCCCAAGCGCGCTCGCAGTGGACCCGCGAGCGCAAATTGATCGAGCTGCGGTCGTCGAGTTCTTGCAATAGACGATCGAGTAAGCCGGCGGCACGTTCGGATTGCCCGAGCCGCAGCCAGCAGCTTGCTCGCAGGATGCGTGCTTCGAGTTGAGGTGCCTTGTGTCTCAGTTGCTGAGCCAAGCGCTCAGCGGCGCGGGAAGTCGTCACCGCCGCCTCGAGGTCTCCGAGATCGAGATGACAGTGGGCGAGCTCCAAGTTGGCCGCTATGCCAAGGGCCGGCTCCACCGCTTGCTCGATGGTCCTCAGCAGTCGGGTTTTGGCGTCTTCGAGCCGTCCCAGGCGTCGATAGAGAATGCCGGTCAAGTGATCGAAGCGGTCACGCTCGACGTTGGCGACATCCACGGCTGCTGCCAATGCGTCGGCTGCCTGCGTGTGGACCATCGCCGCGGCGTCATTGTCGCTGTGCTCGAGGGCATCGCTCAGGGCGTGAAGGCTCCAAGTCAACGCCTGCGGCCAATCGCCCACCGCATGGTGATGGTAGGCGAGCACCGGTGCCAACCGATCGAGATTGTTGGGATAGAGGGTGTGGATCGCGGCGACCACTTCGCGATGGGCGCGTCGACGACGCTGCCTCGGCATGTCGCCATAAAGCACCTGCCGCGAGACTTCGTTGAGGAAACGATAGTCATTACCGTGGGTAACACCTTCTTCAGTTAGCAGGAGTAGGCGTCTGGCACGTTCCACTAAGGGCTCCAACTCAGCCTCAGCCATGTCGGTCGCCAGCAGGAGCGTATCGAAGCGCAGTTGGTTGCCGATCACCGCGGCGATCTCGAGCATCCGCCGGGTGGCCTCATCAACATCTCGAAGACGGGCTCGAACCAGGTTGTTGACGGTTTCCGGCAACTCGACGGCGTCGAGCGGCTGGCAGTACCAGCCGTCCTGCCAATCGATTGTGCCGTCGGCGAGAAAGTGGCGCACCACTTCGACCACACAATAGGGGTTGGCGCCGGTAGCTCGATCGAGCCGTTTGAGGTCCCGTGGGTGGATACGGATGCTGCCGAAGCTGCGGTCGAACCAATGGCGAACTTCTCGAGCGTCGAACGGTTGCAGCGTCAAGGTAGCATGAGCTCGCCGAGCACCTAGGCGCACAATCCAGCCGTCGAGATCGGCCCGAGATCCATCGTTCTGCTCACCTTCCCGTGCCGTTGCGATCAGCAACGTACCGCGTTTAGCCAGGGCGCGTTGCAGGTGATCGATCAGGTCGAGATCGTTCCCGGTTGCCCATTGAATGTCGTCGAATATCAACACCAGGGGGCGCGTGCCGGCGCGAGCGGCATAGGCTTCGGTCAAGGCGGTGAAGATACGCCAACGCTGATCTTCAGACTCAGGTTGACCATGAATCTCGAGGGCTTGTTGCACGGCGCGCTGAACACCGTCGGGTTCATTGCCGGTACGTAGGCTTTCGAGGAAGCTCTGGTAAGCGGGGGGGCGGCAGCTGCGATAGTCGAAGAAGCGTCCCCACAGCACCATAGCTGGGGTTTTCCTATGCAGCTGCTCGACGAAGTATTCCACTAGGCGCGTTTTGCCGATCCCAGCGTCGCCGGTGACCAGCACGATGCGGCCCGAGCCGCCCACCGCTTTGTCGTATTCCTCGTGTAGTCTGCGTAGCTGCCGTTCACGCCCCACGAAGTGATCAAAGGAGAGATTGATATCACCTGGGCCGAGGGGAGAGGCGGGGGCGGCGGTGGTTGAGTTGGCTGTTTCAGCCTCGACAGGGCTGTTCTGGGAACCGTGATCGACGGAAGCTCGCCCCGGTTGTTGGCCGCCAAGGGAACCCAGGAGTTGACCATGGCCTTCCGCCATGCGGGCTAGCTGCTCGGGAGACTCCGGCCGCTGCGCAGGGTCTTGGCGCAGTGCACTATGGATGGCTCGTACCACCGAACGCGGTAGCTTGGGCTCGATCTCGTCCGGCGGGATGTATTCCCCCATGCTGATCTTGAGGGCGGTCAACACCGGAGTCTTGGCCAGAAAAGGGACTTGTCCGGTGACCATTTCGTAGAGCAGGATGCCGAGAGCAAAAACGTCGGTTGCTGGCACCACCTCTTCGCCGCGGGTCTGCTCAGGAGCCATGTACCTAGCGGTGCCGATGATGGCGCCGGTCTGTGTCAGGCGAGGAGTGTGGCTGGTCGCGACATACGCTAGCCCAAAATCGAGCACCTTGACGACCTCGCTGCCGTCGTCGCTGGTTGCCACCATGATGTTGGCTGGTTTGAGATCTCGGTGCACGACGCCGCGGCGATGGCCGGCTTCGATAGCAGCGCAGATCGGAGCAAAAATAGCCAGCGCCCGTTCGACCGTCAGGCGACCCTGGTGCAGGACATCAGCCAGGGTCGGTCCGTCGATGTATTCCATGATGATGTAGGGCGCATCGTCTTCGGGCTCGCCGAAGTCGAAGATCTCGACGACATTGGGATGTCGAATATGCGCCGCAGTGCGGGCTTCGAGCAAGAATCGAGAGCGACTGTAGTTGGAGCTGGCAAGGGGTGCCAGCTGCTTGAGCGCGACGAGATCACCGAGGATCAACCGGCGTGCCGCATAAACCACCCCCATCCCACCGGAGCCGATACGTTTCTGAATCTCGTACCGACCATCCAGCACATGACCATGTTCCAGTTCGCGGTTAGCATCGTCGGACGCCGCGCTGGTTGGTGACAACGGTTCAGTGTCACTCACTCGTGCTCTCCACGTTGAGTCCAGGTTTCCATGCGCTGACCAAAGACCGCCTACCTGCCTTTACAAGGTATGACCAACGTCAGGTTTCCGTGCGTTCGAGTACAGAGTCGAGTCTCAGTTTAGATGTTTAGGCGCCAATCAATGTTACCGTGAGATGGGCGGCTAGATAGGTGTACCCAGTGACGTAGAGATCCTGCCATGATTGGAGAGGAAGACGATGCCACAGGCGACGGGGACAGTTGGTGAGGCTACAGGGTCTGCAAGTGTTTCGCAGAAGTTGACGATTGCTGTCACAGGTGGTGCCGGGCATTTCGGAGGATCGGTACTTCGCCGCTTGGTGAACGAACCGAGCGTACAGCGAGCGATCTCGCTCGATGTACGGGCTCCCGCGTGGTCGCACCCCAAGCTCGAGGCAGTGGTTGCCGATATCCGCGATGCCGACTTCGGCCGCCACCTCGAGGGGGTCGATACGGTGGTGCATCTGGCGTTTCTGATCAGCCTATACAAGCCGCGTGCGCTGTATGAGTCGATCAACATCGAGGGTAGCCGGAACGTCTTTCGGGCAGCGTTGGCGGCGGGTGTCTCCCAGCTCGTCTACAGCTCGTCCGCGGCCGCGTATGGCATGGTGCCGAATCATCCAGTACCGATCGTCGAAGACACGCCGCGGGTGCATCAACCCGATTTCTCATACAACGATGCCAAGTTCCGTGTCGAAGCGTTTCTCGATACGTTCGAAAGTGAGCATCCGGAGTTGATCGTCACCCGCTTCCGGATGGTGGCGGCCCTGGGCCCGGGCATGGAGAGCTTGATGGGTAAGGCCTTGGTGCGGGGCTACATTCCCAACACCAGTGACGTGCCTTGGCCGATCGTGTGGGGGGACGATGCAGCTGATGCGTTGGTACTGGCCATCCTTCAGCGTGTCGGCGGGGCCTTCAACCTGTCGGCCAGTGAGCCGATGACCGCTAGCGAGCTGGCTGCTGCCACTGGCATGCGTAGCCTGCGGTTTCCCCGCTGGCTCGGCATGATCGCGGCCAATGCCTCGAACCTTGCAGCGAAGCTCGGATTCGGTAGCGCTCTGGATCCCGCATGGATCAAGTACAGCGACGCGGTCCTCGTGCTCTCGAATGAGAAGGCGCGCCGAGTTCTCGGCTGGCAACCGAGCTGTAAGACGACCTTCGAAGTCTTACAGCGTTTCCGGGCAGAAGCTGGTTAGGTTCCAACTAGCCGTAACGCCGGTTACAACTCCCGATATGGACGGCGATATCCGTAGGTCTCGGTTTGTCTCAATTCAAGGGATAACTCCTCGGTCGGGTTCGGCGTTGGCGCATGGCTTCGGTAGTTCGCTCTGCCCGTTCGGGCGCCTCGCGGCGCGATTGTCAGGCGACGCGGCGTTCGTCGGACGCCGCGGCCTCAGAGACTCCAGCCACTTGTTCTTGCGCTCGATCTGTTCGGGGGCCACCGAAACGTTGGTAGAGCACCGGCAGCACCATCAAGGTCAGGAGCGTCGACGTGACCACCCCGGCGACGACCACGACTGCCAGCGGCCGCTGCACCTGCGAGCCGACGCCGGTGGCCCATACCAGCGGCATGAGACCCAGGGCCGTGGTGGCGGCGGTCATCAACACCGGCCGCAGGCGTAACTCGGCGCCCTGGAGGATTGCCTCGCGGCGGCTCCGCCCATCAGCCTCGAGCTTGGTGAAAAATTCGATCATCACCAGGCCGTTGAGAATCGCGATACCGAAGAGGGCGATGAAACCCACCGCTGCGGAGACTGAGAGATAGAGGCCAAAGAATTTGAGGGCGATCACACCGCCGACCAGCGCCAGCGGTATGTTGACCAGGATTAGCACCACAGGTCGCACCGAATGGAAGTTGAGATAGAGCAGGATGAAGATCAGGAGCATGGCCAACGGCACCATCACTCGCAGCCGCGCCATGGCACGCTGCTGCTGCTCGAACTGGCCGCCCCAGGTCGTGAAGTAGCCCACCGGCAGCGCCATCTCTTTCTCGAGGAGAGTACGGGCCTCAGCAACAAAGCCACCGATGTCACGGCCGACGACATTGAGCTCGGTTACGATTCGCCGCTTGCCGTCCTCGCGCGAGATCTGCGCAGGCCCTTCGCCGAGCTCGATGGTGGCCACCTCGGAAAGCAGAACCCGCTCGCCGCTAGGGGTCACCAACGGTAGACCACGGAGGTTTTCGACCTTCGAGGTGAAGCTCTCGGGCAGGCGGACCACGACATCGGTACGCCGATCCCCCTCGGGTACTGTGGTCACCACCTGGCCGCCCATAGCAGTCTCGATCAACCCCTGCACCTGGGCGACGCTGATCCCCAGACGCGCCAGACGGCGGCGGTGGAGGCGGATCTCGAGGTAGCCTAGACCCTCGACCGCCTCGACCTTGACGTCGACGGCGCCGTCAACCTGGCGCAGGAGATCCGCTGCTTGGTCGCCGAGCGCAGCGAGCTGACCGAGGTCGTCGCCGAAAATCTTGACCGCGATCTGCGATTTGACCCCCGAAAGCAGCTCGTCGACCCGCATCTGAATCGGCTGGGTATAACCGAACTCGACTCCCGGGATTTCGGCCATCCGGTCGCGAATCGCCGCCACCAGCCCCGGCTTGGTCGCCGCGGTCGTCCACTCGGACCGCGGCTTCAGGATCACGTAGATGTCGCTTTCACCGACGCCCATGGGATCGGACGAGATGTCCGATCGGCCGGTGCGACTAACCACGTGAACCACCTCCGGCAGCTCCATCAGCCCCGTCTCGATCTTGCGTACCGTGTCGAGGGCCTGGGGTAGCGACACCGACGGCAGCTGGAACGGCTGCACGACAATCGATCCCTCGTCCATCGCCGGCAAAAACTCAGTGCCGAGGGTCGGGAAGATGAACGCCGCCACCAACAGCAGCGCCAGTGCCGCGCCGGCCACCCACCGGGGATGGTCGAGCGCCCATCGCAGCTGTGGCCGGTAGATCTGGCGCACGATGTCCGCTGGATGGCGGAAGCGCCCGGTCTTGAAGATCGGCACCCGCCGCAGCAAGAGCGATGACAGTGCCGGCATCAGAGTCATCGATAGTAGCAGTGCGCAGCCCATGGCGATCGCGATGGTGTAAGCCAGGGGTGCGAACATCTTGCCTTCCATACCCTGGAGCGACGCGATGGGCAGGAAGACGACGATGATCACCGCCACGCCAAAGAAGATGGGTCGCGCCACCTCGGCCGCCGACTTGCGTACCATGGCGAGGCGAGTGTGCGGATCGTCGTTCTTGTCGCTGAGCAGCCGCACGGTATTCTCCACCAGCACGATGGCGCCGTCGCCGAGCATGCCGATGGCGATGGCGATGCCCGACAGCGTCATCAGGTTTGCCGACAACCCCACCAGCTCCATCGCCAGGAAGGTGGCCAGCGCTGCCATCGGCAGCTGTAGCGCTACCAGCAGTGCTGAACGTGCGTGTCCCATGAAGAAGAGCAGGACCAGCAAGACCAGTACCGCGCCCTGGAGCAACGCGTTCTTGACTGTTCCCAGCGCCGTCTGCACCAGCTCACTTCGGTCGTAGAAGGGCACGATCTCGACGCCGTCGGGCAGGCTCGCCTTAGCCACCTCGAGCTTCTCTCGAATTCCGGCGATCACGTCGCGCCCCGAGGCGCCGCGGAGCATCAGAACGATGCCGGCGACTGTCTCTCCCTGGCCGTCGCGACTGATAGCACCCTGGCGGATCTCGGGACCTATCGCGGCCTCGGCAACCTGGTGCAGGAGGACCGGCACCGAATCGCGGTAGGCGACGACGGTCTCGGCGAGATCCTCGAGGCCGCGCACCCAGCCGTCTCCGCGCACCACGAACTGCTCGCCGCCGCGTTCGACGTAGGCGCCGCCGACCACCCCGTTGTTGGTGGCGACAGCGTCGGCGAGGTCTTCGAGGGTAAGGTTGTAGCGTCTCAAGGCCGTTGGGTCGACGATCACCTGGTACTGGCGTACGAAGCCACCGAAGCTGTCGACGCCGGCGGTGCCGGGCACCGTGCGCAGGATCGGGCGCAGAACCCA
>JAJCXO010000183.1 GCA_029263395.1 Acidobacteriota bacterium
ACAGTGCGGCTGCAAGATTGCCGCTGTCCACCGACGAGACATAACGTGGCGCGAGCGACGCCAGCGTCTGCGTTCCATACCAGTTCAACCAATGGCCGTGAGAACGCTCTAGCCGATCTAGAGTATCGAAAGTGCTTTGCAGGCGGGCCCGGAGATCAAGAGTGCTGATGTAGCCGAGGTCGTGCGCCACGACCGTCGACAGGAGCATCATGCCGATGTTGGTCGGTGAGGTGCGATGTGCCGTCACCGACCGTGGGTCTTCCTGGTAATTGTCCGGAGGCAGCCAGTGATCGTCTGGCCCGACGAACTGCTCGTAAAACAGCCAGGTCCGGCGCGCCGTGCGGCGCAATGAGCGCTGCGCATCATCACCCAGAACATCGCCGCCTCCGCTCTCGGCGTCACGAGACAGCCAGTGGGCCAGCAAGGGTGAAACGAACCATACCGACACCAGGATCAGGGCCGCCGGATCCCAGGTCGGCCGCAGCACCAGAAGCGAGGCGCCAACACCCACTAAGACCTGGGACGGCCACATTTGGCGGACGGTCGAACCGAGGCTGAGCCGCCCGTCCGAGAGATGCGCCGCGGTGGCCCACTCGAGCAGGTTGCGACGCGTGATCCAGACCCTGACCAGGGTCCGAACCACGGCATCGAGCGATATATAGGTCTCATAGGGTAAGAAGACCAAAGCCAAGAACCAACGGCCTGCTGGTGGCCGTAATTCACGCGCCAGACTTCGCAGTCGCAACCTCAACTCGGCTCGGGACGCTCCTCGAGCCCGGGGCACCAAGCGGCCTAGGCCAGCAAAAAACACCGGTGCCCCGAAAGATGCAGCCACGACCAGCGTCCAAAGCCACGGCGACTGAGGCAACGCGAGCCACCCGAGAAAAAGCAGCGCCAAGCTGGCCGGGGCTACCAAGCTCCGGCGCAGGTTGTCGACGACTTTGTACCGATCGAGCAGCGTCAGGCCACTGCGTTGGACACCCCCTGTAGCCTTCGGAACGTAACGCCCTAGCCAGCGCACCAGCTGCCAGTCGCCCCGCACCCAACGATGGAGTCGACGCATGTAAGTGAGCACGTCGGAGGGAAAATTTTCGAGCACGGTGACGTCCGACGCCAGCGCCGTCCGACCATGAATCCCCTCGAACAGATCGTGACTCAACAGACTGTTCTCGGGCACGCGATCCACTAAGCTGCGCTCGAAAGCGTCGACGTCATAGAGCCCTTTGCCAGCGTAGATCCCCTCGCCGAAGATGTCCTGGTAGACATCCGAACTGGCGTGGGTATAGAGATCCAGGCCGGTATCGCCAGCGTAGATTTGCGAGAACCGACTGCAGTTGGCGGCGCGCGGATCAACCTCGACTCGCGGCTGCAAGATCGAGTACCCGGCAACAAGGCGACCGCTGGCGTCGAATTCGGCGCGATTCAACGGGTGTGCCAGCGTACCGACCAACCGAGCTGCGCTGCCGCGCGGCAATACCGTGTCGGCATCCAGAGTCAAGACCAACTTCAACCCTCTCAGCTGGTCCTGCTCCGCTCCTACGATGACCTCGAACGACGTATCCTCGGCGCCTCGCAACCAACGGTTCAGCTCGTGGAGCTTACCTCGTTTGCGTTCCCAGGCCATCCAACGGTCCTCGCTGGGATTCCACCGCCGCGGTCGATAGAAAAAGAATATGCCGCCGTCGTAGCGCTTATTGAGATCCTCGACGAGCACCGTCGCAGCGTCGAGCAATACTTGGTCCGTCTCGATGACAGCCTGATCGGCATCGACAAAATCTGCCAGCAGCGCGAAGCTCAGACAAGGATCAGGATTCCTGAGCCGGTTGAGCTCCAACTCGGCAAACAAGTGCTCGAGCTCGCGACGAGATCCGACGAGTGCCGGTATGACCACCAGTGCTCGCCAGTCGCGTGGTATCCCCTGAGCCTCGAAATCCAGTCTTGGCAGAAGGTAGGGCGGCAAGATCTGTGACGACATGAAGGTCATGAAGGACATCGCGGCATTGCCGCTCGGTATCAACGCCAGGAGCCCACCAATCACCAGACTCCAGCCAGGCGCGCCCAAAAAGATGGCCAGCGACAGGAGGGCGAGAGTTAGTGAGAGCGAGCCGAAAGCAGCGGTACCCAGCAAGAACCACGGACCATGACGTTGATGGAAGCGGATAATGCGGACACGGATCGGCGTCGCCACCTCGAGCTCTCGCTCGAGGAGCTCCAAGCCGTCATCGAGCAAGAAGAAACCGACATGCCGCTGCCGAGAGTCACTCTCCCCACTCGCCAACAAAATCGCCTTGCGAGCCACTCGGTGCTCCATCTCAGGATCGCGGCGGGCTAGCTGCTCGACGCGCTTGCGATATTGGTCGCGAGTCGGAACGTCCATCTGCCGATACACACCCGCAGGATCGCCGCCGAGCAGGCGCTCGACGGTGCTCGTACTCTCGAAGAACTTACGCCAATTGGTGCTGTCAATTGAACGAAGCGAGACAATGCTCTGGGCGACAGTGGCTTCGTCACGACCGGTCAGCTCACCGAGGGCGTCACTCTCCATCAGATGAATAACCCTCGCAGCGAGCTCGCTGAGACGGGTGAGCAACACCCAGCGCAGCACGGTCGGCAGTGCCCACAACTCGCCCATGCTGAGCGGCCGACGCCGATCGAACGACCGCACTAGGCCTGCGAGCTGCTGCGGCCAGACTTGGCCTTCCATCGATGCGATGAGCGCTCGAGCCAGGAGCGCTACCCGCGGCCGAGCCTCGTCATCGCCGGGGAGACGCGCCGAGGGTAGTTGCTTGAAAAAATGACGGGGCAAATGGGTCGCAACATGCTCGATCGCTTGCTCGACAACATAGTCGTTATCGTGCATCCACTCTGTGATTCGGAGCTTCTGAGCGGCAGGCGACAGCAAGAGCAGCCGATAGCAACGTTCGAGCGTGCGGGCGATCGCTTGCAGCTCGTGCGCCAGAGGATAGTGCCGTAGCGGTGGCAAGGGCTCGAGCTCCGCCGCTAGCCGAGTCATGTCCACGCGGTGTTCGGCGGAAACGTCGCCCGTGCTGGCGTCGTTGGCGTCGCCGGCGCCAGCGTTCATACACTCCTACTGCACGCGACTTCAGGCGATGCGAGGTCGGGAACCGTGAGATCTTGAAAGACCAATGTCGGATGACGGCCGTATCGTAACAAAGCCTCGGCGATTCCCCCGTAGCGCTGACTCTTCGAGTCGCAACCGAAGCCATGAGCGTTGAGGACTACCAACGATGCGTCTTCCTCGTCACACACAGTGTTGATCGCCGGGGCGACGTGCTCCGAGACCTCGACCCGAGTTCGGGTACTCTTCGCCATTTCCCCCAGCCGACCGCGCGCCGCCACGAGATTTTCCAGCGCTGCTTGCCGATTGCGCTCGATCATTTCCTGGCGCAGGCTGGCCTCAGCCTCACCTGCGGGGAAGTGGCGCGACATCTCAGGCACCGGCACGACCTGCAGCGCTACCAGCTCTCCTCCGACCTTCTCCGCCAGGCAACGGGCCAAGCAGAGCGCCCAGTCGGAACGGGGTGAACCGTCAACCGCGACCAAGATGCGTGGATAGGTCTTGCTCTGCCAATCTTGATCCGGTTCCTCGAAACGGGCACGAACCACAAACACCGACGTCCCTGCGGTTTCGATCACTTTCTGAACCGTACTGCCGAGATGGAACGGCGCCAAGCCACTACGACCGTGGGAGCTGAGTACGATCAGATCGCATTCGGTCTGAGAAGCCACCGCGACAATCTCCTGGGCGCTTCGCCCCTCGGCCAGACGCGTCGATACGCGCACACCAAGAGCCTCGAGCTTCGCCGCAGTCTCCTCCAGGTAGCCACGCATCTCGGCTCTGCCGAGTCGGCACGCCACGCCATCAACCAGGGAGTGGCCCTGGCGAAGCTCGAGCACGCGCAGCAAGATCAACTCGGCATCGAACAACCGGGCGGTCGCAACGGCGTGCGGCAGGACACATTCGGCGAGACGCGAGCCGTCCAACGGAACCAAGATCTTCTCGACGCCAGCACTCCAGGCAGGCCGTGGGCTGCCATGGGACACGAGATGATTAGCCGGCGGTGAATTCTCCATAAACTTTCCCCCTTTGCCACCAGTCTGATGGACCAGACGAGTTGTTCCCACATGCCGACGGGCAGCCCTATAAGCCCCGGCGGGCGGGCAGCACTCCCGCGAATGGGTGGGCCGGAGTGGCTCTCTGAGGCTCGACCAGCCCAGGAGTTCCCTGAACTCCGAGACCGAAGCCACACATCCTCCGACCACAACGTCGCAGTCAACGAATCCTGCCCAAACGGGGCACCAGACTACCCAGTCGGACGTTGTACCGTTATTGATTTCCCGATAAGAAAGTAGATAGGCGAGGTGGGCGCACTCAGCGGGAGCCGCTCGTGCATTCCTAACACCACCTCAGCGGCGGAAGATGCAAGTGGTTGACAAAAGCCGCAGCAACTTGGCGTTGCTCTTTCACCTGGAGGAACGATCATGAGAAAAACATTAGCTGTCTCCAGCTTCGTTTTGCTTTCGATAGCACTATGGGTCGGCCCGGCGTCCGCAGACAATCGGGATCTCTGCGAAGACTATTGTGCAAGAAGCGAGCGTGATTGCATGTGCTCTACCATAAGGTTTTGCGGCCCCGGTTACGACCGTGCCGCCTTTTTCTGGAGAGGGGGAAAGAACTGGAGCGCATGCAACTTGAGTGCAGACGGTGTGGAGTGCGCCAACTATTGCGCAACCCATGCCTGTCAGTGTTCGACACTGAGGTACTGTGGCGCCGGATCTGTGAGAATCGCCGAGTTTACACGGCACCAAGGCGGCAACTGGTATGCCTGCGTCAACCGCGACACGGCTTCCGAGACCAATCGGGAACAATGTGAAGCTCGATGCAGGGAGAGACCCCAATGTTTTCACTGCGACGACAGCATTGGCTGTGGCATGGGCTACAACCACTTGGAAAGTTTTGGCGATCGGGAGCGATGGTACACGTGCGGACTAAACCGTCACGGCAGAAGTTGTCGTAATTACTGCGAAGGGACCTCTGACTGTTCGGAATGTATAGACAATCGATTTGGATGTCGTGACACACACGTTCTGCGAACATTTGGCAACATTGGACGATGGTACGCCTGCGCGAGATGAATCATTAGTTTAGGCGCTTCAATACCCCGCCACCCATGGCTCGCCGTCATGCCGCCCGGGGGAGGGCTGGCGTCAACCATCGAACAGCATCGTCAATCCGCCGGGTGGCTCTTGCGCAGAATCCACGTGGTCATGCAGCGCATGCCTTACATATTGACCGTCTTGATCGGGTCGACCAAGGCGCCGCCGAGACGCTCCCAGCCTTCCCTTGTATCAACGATTTATGGTGCGGCTGCGGCCCACGGGTACAACTTCCCTGATTCCCCGATTCGAAGGTACCGAACTTCGAACAGCAAACCCCTAGAATACCCGCTCAACTCGCTATCTCAGAGCAATCAGGGACAGTTGGCACAACGCTTGCCTTAGGGTTACAGAGGCTGGGCACATCAGCGACCTTTCTGGACGCAGGCCCATGTCTTCCACGCGGTCGCCAGGTGGCCGCAATCGCAAGTTCCTAAACTGAATACGCTGCGACCTCAACACAGGCTGCGGTTGTGTTCAAAAACAGCAACATCAGGGAGCCTCTCTATGAAGGTTTTTAGGTACCTCGTACTGTGCAGCGCATTGTTTCTTTCGTCGATTCCATTACATGCGGCTCAAGAAGCCACCACACCGGCGCCAGATCGTGCCGCCCTAGTTGATCAATTTTTTGGTCAGTCCGAGATCACAGTCAACTTCGAACCGGGTTTCAATCCGGACGGTGACTTTGCGTTTCACGTTGCAGACGGTGTCGGTCTATTTGTAGATTTCGGAGTGATTCCACTCGACGGAACCATCACGCTGCATCCGGATTCGTTTATTGGTGGAGCGGTCCTAGCTTCTGACCCGGAGGCTGTGGATCCGGAGTTCGTGGACGCGAAACGAGTGAGCTATGTGGTCACCCATGAGACCGAGTACCGCGAGCTCTGTGCATTCGACCATCGGGTAGGTGGCCCCAACGTGGCGGGTAAGCTCTGGGTGACGCTGGGAGATGGTCAGAAAGTCGAGTTGGGCGCCGAGGTTGGCACATCGATGATCGGGTTCGAACCGATCGCGGAGGCTGCGGGAGACGGCGGTCGGCTTGTCATCAGCTGGCCCAACAAATACTGCCGTGGCGTCAAGATGAATGCTGGTAGCTGCCTCCCCAAACGGTGCGGCATGACGTTGGGCGACATGATTGATCTCGCCGGCCAAGATAACCTCCTCATTCCAACCTGGATCCTCGCCGCCGGAGTCGACAAAGTGGCCGAATGGCTGGGCGCCAAAGGATACGCCGTGAGCGGTGTTTGTGGCGAAGTGGAGTTCCTCTGGTTTCTCCCGTTAGGTTGTCAGTGTGTGTACGTCCAGTTCTAGGTAGATAGGCATCCAGCGGTAATGCCTGTTGGCGATGCATCGCCAAGGAACAAGCGAGCCTTTGCCACGAGGGGTTGAAAACCCCTCGCTAAGTGATGAAGTCCCTGGCGGGACTCAGAGGCAAGCAGACTTGGAGTCTTGTTCCTTGGAAGCAACGCAACCGTCTTCGCCGGCCGACTTCATGTGAATAACAATCCTTGTTACTCAAGAGCGGTAACGCCTGTTGGCGATGCATCGCCAAGGAACGCCGTATCGGCAAAAGCAGTCAGCATGGGGATTAATCCCCGTGCTATAAGCTGTGCCGGCTGAAGCCGGTGTATTGCATAGCACGCGCCTTCAGGCCCGTCGGATTACCTTCCCACCAGGCAGTTCAGTGTTCTCGGACATCTCTGTCCCGTTACGACGTCTCGAATCGTTCCGCCATCACACTCGGCACCGGCGCGATAAACGAACGGCGAAATGCCACCAGCTCGCGGAAGGCATTTTCCGGGAAACGTCGCAAGACATCTTGCATCTTACGAAAGCCCGATTGGTGCTCGACGCTGAGATCGGGCCGATCGCGCAAACAGCGGCGGATCAACCGCAGGGCAATGCGAGCATTGTCGCCATAGGGCTCCCCGGCTCGGCACAGCAAGATACAACGATCCAGAGTGCAGGCGGTGGCTTCCCGCGGCAGCCCCTCGGCGAGGAGCCGGCTCCAGGCACTTTCAAAGTGGCGATGGGCCTTGCGAAAATTGCCCAACCGAGCGTCGATCTGGGCCTGGGCCCAGTTGCTGCGGGTCCGCATCTGGCGCCAACCCCGCTGGCCCTTGATGCGTTGGCCAAAGGCACGCAAGAAGTCGAGCGCCAGGCGATCCTGATCGCGGTCGCCACCCTTCAGATACACCGCAAAATAGGCCGCAATATCGGGGAAGTAGCCGCGCGACTCCGACAATGACAACAGCTCCACCGAGCGGCCATTGTCAGCCAACGCCCGGTCGCGCCTGCCGACATGATGATGGGCAATGGCGCGCAGAAAGTAGATCCGTCCTCGCTCGTTACGGGTCAGCTCTTCGCCGCCTTCGGCGAGGGCGTTATTGAGTGCCACAATCGATTCCTTGCCAGCACGCTGCTCTCCCAGCAGATCCCCCTCGCGCCGCAGGTGCTCACTGCGGCATCGCGGGCAGCAGGCCAAGGCTTGATCGCGCACGTCATGCAATGTTTTGCCAGCCCAGAACATGCTGCCGCAATTGAGGTAAGCGTGCGCCAGCACGCTGTGGCTCCGGTGAATCAGGTGAGGGTCGCCGTAACTGGCGGCAAATTCGACCGCGTACATTGCCAAGCTGTGCATCTCTGGCGACAACAGGAAGGCCAGATGTTCACACCGATCAAAAAACGCGTGGCAAAAACGCGCATCTTGCACCCAGCCCTTCTCGAGAGCGATCCGAGGATCCTTCTCTGTCCACGTGAGCTTTTTAGAGAGGTTGCTTTCCATACCAAGAATTATAAACACAAAGCACACGTCTCTGTCTACTGATAATCAGAATATCTACCCTTGAGCCTCATGTTGTTGTGGTTCAGCGTCGATCCCCGAGCAGCGCCTTCAATACCACCGTGATTGGTATCTTCGCTGTAGCGTTCTGAAGCTCAGCCACAAATTCCCTAGCTGCGATGGGTCGCCTGATCCACGTTGCGCCTTGGTTATAGACCTTGGCGAACAGCATCAGGCTGAGCATGATCTCGTCGGCCTTCCATGGGTCATTGATACCTTCGGCAGCTGTTGCCAACTCACGGACGACGTGCACCATCAGGATCATCATGCCGAGGTCGTGGTTGGCCTCCAACAGACAGCCGTCACAAAGTGACCCAGCCGGCTCGTCGGTCTTGAATCCGACGGGACCGGTGCCGACGTCTTGCTCACAAACAACACAAGGATCGCTGGCGGCCTCGAGCCACCTGATGCCGATGGCTATTGACTCGCTCGGCGGTTTGTCTTCGGTGTCCATGGGATTCAGATTCCGTTCAGGAAAAGACGTCTGAGGGAAGTCGGCAGGCTGCTGGGACATTGGACCTCAGACCCGCTTTCTACCGAATTCCTTAGCGGTGACGATGCCATATGTCCGTGCTTTTTCGATTTGGGTTCTCGTCGGGAAAACACACGGTTTTCTAGCGGTAGAGTTGGTAGACACAAAGCAATGGGCCGGATCTCCTCCAAGCTCCCGAAGCCAGAACCGTCAACCTACAGAAAGGAGAACGCCGTGAAGACCAACACATCGGTCCGCGCTGGTGCTGCTGCCTTCATCGAACCCATGGGCTAGAGACCCTTGGGCTAGACAGGGTTTACTCGGGGCGAGGG
>JAJCXO010000184.1 GCA_029263395.1 Acidobacteriota bacterium
CTCCGGGGGGACGGACATCACCACCGCCGGTGCCGGTGGGGGTGCCGGTGTCGCCGTCGGGTACAACACGCGGTAACACCCGCATGATGCCGCGGCCACCGGTGAGGATCGAAAACCGACGGGAGAACTGTTCACGCACCCGGTTTATGGCGGCTAAATCGCGGTCGAAAACAGGATCTTCAGGCCGCTTCAGGAGCAAGAAGGCAGCCCGATAGTCCCTCGGTGCGTCCGACGCAGCGGGCACTCGCGGCCCGTCGGAGCCAATCACGTCACCAAGGGTTACGGTCTGCGATGTGCCGAGGACTACCGTGCCCGCTGGCGGCGGTAATTGAGCTGGCTCGACCTCCGGATTCACGATCAACTCAAAAGGTGCAACCTCCTCGGGCTCATAGAAGCCTGCCAGATAGAGGTCGAGGGGGCTGTAGAAACGCCGCACCGCGTCGGCGGTAAAACTGCCGTCTCCCAAGTCGCGCCAGTCCGCGCCGTACATCAGCGAGGCATCACTATCGAGTAGGAAGCTCCAATGGGAATCCTGGAGACCGAGCAGGTCCCCGCCCAACGCCGAGCTACGACAACACCATTGGTGCATGACCTCGTGGGCCATGGTGCCGAGGGTAGCCTCGAAGCCCGGATCGAGCGGCTGCGTGACATAACGGGTCAGCGCCGCCATGTCGATGAACCCCCGCAGTTGCCCCGGGCTGCCCATCAAGTTGGTCAGGTCGAATATCGGAGCGCCGATCCCTTCGACGTCATTGCGCACCATAAAATGAAACGCCTGAGCGTCACCGGTGTCGAATTCGAAGGTGGTGAAAACAAATAAGAAGTCGTAGTCGTCGGGATGGGTGCGGTAGAACTCTTCGCCAACCGCAAACCTGGGATCGACATTGAAGTTGCCGTCCACGTCGCGATCGTAGTTGCCGCTGACCTGGAGCAAAGCAATATGGTGGAGGTCACCCAGAAACGTCGCTTCGAACGGCACAGCGGCTTTGCTTCGAGGACTGTCCAGATCGATTTGGTCGAGGCGAATGCTATCGCCATGGGATGTCAGCTGAGCAGGCTCCCCGCTGGCGCCGACGGTTAGGCACAGGACACCCAGCACGGCCCATGTCGCGACGCAGCGGGCCCAATGCCTCAGCTCTCGCATACTTATTGGCTGACGATCCCAGGCAAGAAACATTGCACTCGGGACTTGGCCCCAGGCGCCTCCGGCGGGTGGATCCACAAGACGGGGCGCTTGCCATCGCCGTCGGCTGGGCCTTCGGCCACCAGCAGATCCTCTCGCACCAGCCGGACCTCTACCCTTTTCTCGGCCGCCTTCTCGGCGTCCGCGATGACGTGGAGTGCTGCCCCCGGTTTCACCACTTGCGGCGGCTTGCCGAAGACTCGCACCACCGCACGCTGGGACGCCGGTTCGAGCACTTCCAGGGTCAACGGTGGCAGCTGACAACCGCTATCGTCGGGCTGAAGTTGTGGCGGGATCGCCGGGTCGATCCGCTCGGGGCCTAATTGATCTGCTGACACACCCTTGGCTAGTGGGTCTTTTTTGAACGCGGCAGCGGAATGCACGATGCGTTCGCCCGCCGGCACCTCGTCGTCAGTGGTCGACTCGAGCTGGCCCTCTTGCGCTGTCGCGCTCAGTATTGGCCAGCACAGGCTGGTAGCCAGCAACTGAGTTAGAAGCCAGCTCCCTGCGCGCCCACGCAGCGTGTTCACCATCGCCATAACGCCTCCTCCAACGTTACGCCTGTTCCAATTGACCGAGTGTTAGATCGCCCCACTCTTATAGGCGAGATTCGAACCCGAAACCAATCAGGGATCTGGTCACAACGTTCGAACTCCTTCCTCGCCTACGCACTCTGTCTACCACACCCGTCTCGACTTCGCCTATTACCTCGGCCGGCAAACCCTGTTTCATCCATTACCGAAAGCTCTGCCAGGCAGCGGTAGCCGGTTCTCGCTGCTTGCTCGCTCCACACGGCCTCCCTCCTAGAGCCCCAACGTCTGACGGAACAAGCTCGCATTAGCCAGCCGACGCCGTTGAGACTTCGGCTGGCCGTAGGTCCGCGCAATCGGATTGCGAGACCTGCGTTAACCCTTGACTTCGGCTTCGTAAGTCGCCCAGGCCACCGGGCTTTCGCGCAGGGTCACACGCAAGGTACCGGAGAAGATCTTGGCAACTTTCTCACTGATCTTGCCGTGCAGGTAGGAACAGAGATATTCGGTGGTGGTGTTGACACCCTGGAACTCAGGCAGCTCGTCGAGGTTCTTGAATTCCATCGACCGCAGGACTTCCTGCAGGGTGCTCTGCGCCCCACCAAAATCGACGATCAGGCTGTGCTCGTCCAGCGCCTCGGTGATGTACGTAATATCGACCTCGAAGGTCATCACATGCATCAGCTGGGCTGGCCCGAAGATTTCACCTTGTAGCGAATGGGCGCACTTCAAATAGTCGCGAAAGGTCAATGAATACATAACGTTTTATCTCCTGATAGGTTGGGCCGGCAGCCCAGATTTTTAGCAGCGATTCAAAAACGACAAACTCGCCCCGAGATACCATGGGGCGAGCCGAACCATGCGTCGAGATCGGACCTTGACTTTGTCTTTTTCTTCTTGATCACCTTCTCCGTGTACCGACAGTTGCCGTGCGCTCCGTACGGATCCTCGACGGTCATCCAGTCCATGAAGTTGGTGTTGATTTGAGTTTTATGTCTTTATTCAGATCGACCCTCCCCGAGGCGCCCCACCCAAGGCTCAAGCCTTGATGTCGCGCGATTGAAATGTTCCGCCCGACACCTTTCCGTACCCATTAGAGAGATGTCTGGACCCTACTTTGGCATCGAGAGGTTGTCAAGAAATCTCGCACAGGCAGATCGTCCTCTACGCTGGTACCGGTCATGGGCCAGTCGGATTCACAGTGATCCCATGGAGACTGCCTCAGGCCATCCCTTCGATGGACCGCAGTTGTTGATCAATGAACTGTTCCGCTCGGTCGTTCTCAAGACTCGGAGAGCAGACAGCACGCAGCTCGGCCGCCATCTCCTCGGCAAGAATCTCCTCGGTCAAAGCGAGGTTACAAAGCTCTTCAGGATCCGCTTCGAGATCAAACAACTGACAAGCCGCACCTGAATAATGGATGTACTTCCATCGACCCTTACGGATCATGTAGGAACTGCCCGGTGCGCCGTGACCATGGTATTCGGAGAAGACAACACGTCCGCGGTCACGGTTCGAGATCCCTTGCAGAGGCGTTCCGAGCCAGCCGCTTGGCTGTGGAGCTCCGGTCGCCCCAAACAAGCTGGCTTGTAGGTCATGAAGATCAACCGGAGTCTCGACGGACTGCCCAGCGTCAAAATCAGGCCCCATTGCGATCAAGGGCACGCGGGCAGCGTCCTCGTACAGGCTGCATTTCCACCACATGCCGAACTTGCCCAACATCTCTCCATGATCTGAGGTGTAGATGATGTTCGTGCTCTCTCCAAGGCCGGCCTCCTCCACTGCCTCGAGCAGCCTTCCCAACTGCTGATCGACGAACGCAACACACGCTAGATACCCACGCCGCAATCCACGCACCTGCTCATCGGTGAACAGCTCGGTTTCGAAATGCTGGCGGACCGCCTCGGCGTAGGGATGGCGTGCGGTCTCGCAGTGTGATCCGTGGGCTGGCAAGTCCTGCTCTTCGACCCTGCGCCAGAACTCAGGCGGTGCAACATGAGGAAAGTGCGGGTTGACGATGTTGACGAACAACACCCACGGAGATGCAATCGCTCCGGCGGACTCCTCGAGCCATTCAACGGCTCGATCGACGCACTCGATGTCGTAGGCCCCGGCATGCGGGGCTTCGCCATAACCGTCAGCACGAGCCGCGGCTCCTGTGCGAATCGTCATCGGGTTGCGCCGATGACTCGAGCCGCCCGGAAACTTCCGGTCACCGGCCCGCAGCATTTCGCTGAAGCCAAGCATACGCCCCGGTGCATACACGTCCGTTTTTCCGATATGCACGGAGTGGACACCCGCCTGCGACAACGCTGCCCCCAGCGAGAGCGGAGAGGGATCCACGTGCATTGTGCAGTTGCTGTAAGCCTGCAACTCGTGAACCCTCCGTCCAGCCATAAATGCCGAACGACTAGGCATGCAGATCGGCGAAGGACAATAGGCGCTTGCATAAAGCACCCCTTGGTCGGCCAGGGCCTGCATGTGGGGTGTTTGGACGGACGACAAGCCATAAGGCGAGGCATACCGTGGATTGTGCTCATCCGACATCAGCACGAGGCAATTCGACATCTTTGGACTCGATCGTCAGTTAGAGAACCTTACCCCAAGGCGCAAAGAGGATCCTTTTGCCCTCCCGAAAATCGCTGAACGACTTCCGCGGAGCCGGGAACAACCGTCGCGCTTTCTCTCCCAAGCTGACCGCGGCCAACTGATCCACCGTCCGCTGCCATTGGTGGAGCATCGCGAGATAGGGCCCGTAAACGTCGCGCCGCAAAGCGGTCGACATCGGGGTCAAAATCGATATGTTGTAGAGCCCGGGGGCCGGCTTTCGGACTCCACAAAAGTGGTAGAAAACGAGCGGTTCACCGTCAATCAGGACCTGCCCATCCAGCTCACGGATCGAATGCCTCGGCACATTCCACGGCGCGACGTTGGCTCCTGGGTTCTGCAACACCACAACCCCGTCGAAACGCGAGGGCCATTGCTCCAGGTACTTCTGATCGCTGTAACGATCGCCGTCGACCCAATCATGGCACCACTCCAGACACCGCTCGTGCCACCAGTCGACACACTGTAGCCCGTTATCGTCACGGCGGAAGCAAGCCCAACCCGAGTTGTAAACCCCGTGATCTTCGTACTGCTTCCAGAAGTCTGGGAAGCGGTGCTCGATGACACTGATGGAACCCTCCCCGAGCTCTTGAAAGAGAGGTTCCGGATCACTGAAAAAGCAGGTATCAGCGTCGATAAAAGCCAACATGTCAACCTCGGCCCGGTGGTTCAACACCCACCGGGTAAACGAGGCCGAACAGGTGTAACAATACTCCCGATGGCTGCGATCGGCGCGTGCGGTGCGCATCACATCGTCTTCGAACTCGGCGTGTGACACCGGCTCCAATCCATCGAGGTCGAGTCGAGTCAAGATGTCGTAGGCTTCCGAGTCCAGGCACAACAAGAATAACTTGGCGGCAGAGTTATTCCGCATCAGCGACTCATGGAGTGCCAGGCCCTTGGTCAGGTATCCCCGGTCGACATGGCTGCAAAAATAGCGGGTCGTCATCTACCGTCTCGCTGTGCACTGTCTGGCAGTGCAATATCTCGCTGTGCGACCAGTAGCCGGTAGCGCATCAGCCCTTTTCGATACAACCGCTCGAGAGCCAGGCCGCCAAGGAACGCTTCGAGGATAAACCGAGGCCCCGCCAGGGGTATTCGGGCGTGGGTGCGCGAGTAACGGCCCTCTAACCGTTGCAACTCAGCTGTTGGTCGAGTCTGGATCTGCTCGGAGAGGTCCTCATCATGGATCAATCTCAGGTTGTTGCGGGCCAACACGGCTTCGACAATTGGGCCCGACGGAACGGCATGCAACCGCCAGTGCCGTTGCAGTATCTCCAAGTCACTGTCCCCCGCCGCTTGCTGACGCGGAATGTCGTCGACCAAAACGAGCTTGCCACCAGGTGCGAGGGCGGAGGCGAGATTCTCGACGGTATGTTCGAACTGCGAGCTATGAATCAGAGATTCGATCGCCACGACCGCATCAACAGCCTCGACGATCGGATCGTCGTAGCTACGGAGGTGGAACCGGCAAGAAGACTCTAGCCCTCGTCGACGAGCGGCTCGACGGGCCACCCGCAACTGGACCCGACTCAACGTCAAGCCATCGTAGGTTCCGCCCGCCTGTTCTTGCCAGCGAAAAACTGTGCCGCCAAATCCGCAGCCGGCGTCGAGAACCCGCGGACGTTCCACCAAACCAGCCACCTCGAGCGCCCGATCATTGATGTACAACGGTGCCTTCGCTCCGGCGTACTCGGCGCTCAGCTCTTCGGGTACGCGCAGGGATGAGTGCAACGTCAAATCAGCCCCAAGGCGACCGAAACGCAGTAGGTTGTTGAGCAGATTGAAACGCGACAGCCAGTCATAGAGACCAACGAGTTCGCGCTGATCTAGCGTTTCCGTATCGCCAGTCATAATGAGCAATGATATCTTCAGCGCCACACCGAAAACACAACCAGCTCCAATTCAGGGGAGTCGATTTCACATGTATTCAGATGAAGTGCTGAACATTGCATTCTGCATCGATCGGATGCACTTCGTTGGGCTGATCCCAGCGTTACGTTCGATCGTCCAGAACACTGGAGAGTCGCAAGTTCTAGCCTTTCACATCACCGTTGGCGCCGGCGAGTCGGACGAGTTGTTGGCGATGTTACGTCGAGCCTTCCCCGCTCCCGACTTCCGTTACACCGTCAAAGAATTCAACGTCACTCCATTTCTGGACGACTACATCCGTGCGGGTCGAGAGATGACTTATGCAGCTTATACGTCATCTGTAATGAATTTCTCGCGGTTTTATCTCGCTGACATCTACCCGGATTTAGGCAAGTTTGCCTACCTGGACGTGGACATCATCGTCCAGGGGGATATCGCAGAACTTTTTCGGTTGGCGACGCTCGAACAGCACGACCTTGCCGCTGTCCCATTCAACAGCTTCGGCGGCTGGACGGAAGGTTTCAAAAACCAAGACTACATCCAGGATTTGGATCCCATGGAGCCAGTCTTCAATGCCGGGGTTTACGTCACGGAGCTAGCCAAATGGCAGACGATTTTACCGCAGCTGGAACATTGGATGCAGCTCCATCGCCAGTCCATGGACGACGTGGTGTTCGGCACACAATCCATCATGAACTTGGCCTTTTACAAGAATCTCCAGGTGCTGCCGCAGGGATGGAACCTCAGCCCGATGGGACACGATGAGACGTTTCCAGAGTCTGAGCTCCGCCAGGCGAACCTACTGCATTGGGCAGGTCAGAAGAAACCATGGCGGCCCCAAGGCCTTTACAAAGAGTACTGGCGCCCCTACGCACAAGACCTAACCACCGCAACGGAGGCTTCGTCTTGAGCGGTTTTGTGGTGGCCCGAAGTCACGACAGCAATCACACCTTTGTCAAACGCCGTGGTCCGGACTCGACAGGCACCTTCGACGCCCACGGTTATCATTTCACCCACCACCTGCTGAGCCTCGCCGACGAGCCCGTGCCACAGCCTTTTGTCGACGGGGACGTGATCTGTGTGTGTGACGGTGTGATCTACAACTGCGAGGAACACCCGTCTGGCGGAGCTCTGATCGCCCTCTACCGACAACATGGCGAAAACTTTGCCCGCCACCTGGATGGCGAATACGCAATCGCCATTTGTGATTTCGAACGCCGTATCCTGGTCCTGGCGACCGACGCCTTCAGCACCAAACCGCTCTTTTTCAAGGATACAGAGGCTGCCAGTTATCGCAGTGCGCTGGGAGGCGGCGAGCGGATGCCTCCCAACACAATCAGGGTCATAAATCTCGACAACGGGACCAGCCGCCAGTCGATCGTGGTCCCTTTTGACTTCGATCACCAACACAAAGAGACCTATGACGATTGGCTCGCCGCCTTCGAACGAGCAATCGAAAAGCGGGCAACCCACCGCTGTTACATTCCGCTCAGTGCCGGTTACGACAGCGGCAGCATCGACTTGGCTCTGCGTCGGCTCGGCACATCCTTCAAGAGTTACTCCTTCGCAGGCGAGGAGAACGTCGAGATCCTGCGGCAACGCGACGCCGACATCTTGCCCATGGACGCCACAATTTTTGCTGCGCAACGTGCCCTGCTGGACACCCATGCCGAGGCCGAGGCCTTTCGGGTCAAGCTCTTCAACGGTGAAGACTACGACTACGAGGTGCATGACGACCGAGCCAGCCACGGTCTCATGTTGATTCATGCACTGGCCCGCGCCGAGAATCGCCGCGTTTTTCTCTCAGGCAGTGGAGCTGACGAGATCCTAGCGGCTTGCCGACACTGGCCGAAGGCTCAATTCCCGGCAGTCTTGCAACCCTGGCCCGACTTCGACAGCAACTGGCAGATCGCCTATTTGGCCAAGGAGGAGTACACCGCCGGCAGCTTCGGCGTCCAGGGGCGTTACCCCTATTTGGACCGAGATGTTGTCCAGGAATTCCTTTGGCTGAGCCCCGAGCTCAAACATCGGCGTTACAAGGCACCACTGCACGAATACATGTCACGTCATGACTATCCTTTTGAAGAGAACGTCAAAACCGGCTTCAATCCCTTACGGGTGTGAGTTGATGGTGACCTCTTTTGTTTTCGTCCCGTCAGGGACGTCCTCACTGAGCGCGGAACTTCAGTCCCGCACGGAGGTGGCACTCCAGCTGTGGCCTCCAAAGTCCTAGTATCCGCCGTCCGCAACCTGGCTAGCCTGAGTGCGCTCGAAGAGGCGTGGCACGGTGTCCACGGCGTCGATCCGCTGACCAACGTCTTCACTTCTTGGGCCTGGATGTGGGGCCGGTTGTCAGCATTGCCCCATCCTTGGTGGGTCCTGGTAGCACGCTTTGAGCCGGGCGGGCCCATCGTCGGCTTATTGCCGTTACGCACCGCGACAGAGCACGGACTGACCATGGCTGGCAGTCCTTTGGCGGACTACACCGGTTTCCTCTGTCGTCCCGATGAGGAAGACGCCGTGCTGCCGGCCTTTGCCCGCTTCCTCCAGGACCAGATGAGTTGGCAGCAGTTGGCAATCAACGACTCCCTCGACCCGCGAATCGACACCTTTCTCGCCAGCTTTCCAGAGTCACAATTCCAGATTACCCAGCAAGAACCCACTCCTTGCCCTCGGCTCGATCTGGAAGACAGTTGGGAGCTCTACCTGCAACGCCGGGTACGTCCCCGCAGGCGTCAGACGATCCGCCGCAAGCTACGAACGATTGAAAACTTACCGGGCCTGCGGAAAACAACCATCTCCGAAGGTGGCGAAACACAGATTGCAGCCTTGTTGGGGCTCTGGCAGATGCGGTGGGGCAAACTGAGCGAGGCCGAGCTCGCGCCGTATCGCTCGGTGATACTTTCTTGCCTGCGGTCGGATTGTTTATGGCTGGATATGTTGTGGGACGAGCGCGTTCCGGTCGCCGGATTGTTGGCGTTCCTGGATCGTGCACAGAGTCGTTTTTGTTTTTACATCAGTGGTTACGATGCTGAGTACGCGGACTGGTCTCCGGGAACAGTCATCGTCGCCCACAGCATCCGCGAGGCGATCCGCGGCGGCTATCGGGTTTACGATTTTCTGCGCGGCGACGAACCCTACAAATACTCGTTCGGCGCCTGCCCGAACGAAAGCCGCAACATCGTCGTACAACGCAAGGACTTCGCAGACATTAAGGTCGTAGGACAGAGCAAGGTCTTCATACAACAGGGAGACTCGCCATGCTCGAGCGGATGACAGCAGGCCATTGGTACGCGATTGGCCTCTACTCCGGTCCCTCGCCGCTCGCTCTATCGCCAGCATCGGGGGTCGAGAATCCCATTCTCACCTACCGTGACATCACCGACGTGGCGACGGTATTTGTGGCGGATCCGTTCCTGATCCGACATCAAGGGCAGTGGCTGCTGTTTTTTGAGCTCCTCAACGATGAGATCTACCGCGGAGAAATAGGGTTGGCGGTCAGCCCCGACGCTCGTCGCTGGGAGTACCGAGGTCGAGTGCTCCGCGAGCCGTTCCACCTGTCGTACCCTCATGTCTTCCGCTGGCGGGACCGGTACTACATGACACCGGAAATGTACCAACAAGACTGCGTCCGGCTGTACCGCGCAGAAGCCTTCCCCCACGATTGGCGACCGGTCGCGGTTTTGATCGAAGACGGTCCCGTCGCCGATCCATCGCCCTTCCGATTTGATGACCGCTGGTGGATGTTCACCTGTCCTCGACCGTTGGAGAACGATGCCCTGCGTCTCTACCTTGCCGACTCCATCGAGGGCCCCTGGCGTCAGCACCCCAAGAGCCCGGTTTTGGTCGACGATCCCTACAACGCTCGGCCGGCCGGGCGAGTCATCCAATACGGGCAACGGCTACTGCGCTTCGCTCAGGTCTGCCACCCCAAATACGGTAGCGCGGTGCGGGCGTTCGAAATCACCCACCTGACCCCCACCGAATACCGTGAGCAAGCGATCGAACCCGCACCGCTCGAGGCCCCGGCCGCCGGAGCTTGGAACCGTCTGGCCATGCACCACATCGACGCCCACCCACTGGATGACGGATCCTGGATTGCCGTCATCGACGGCCACAACCACCCGAACTACGAACGCCCCGACGGCTCCGGCTGACGGTTGCTCCCTACTGGCCCTCTAAACGATGATTCCACCACAAGCCATCCACCTCATCCTGTGTAGCGACCGGTATCAATTCCTCGGCATCGCGGCGTTGATCCGGTCCGTAATCCACAATACCCGGCATCCCGAGGCAGTCTTCTTTCATCTCGTGAGCCAACCCGGAGAGATCGACGAAATCACCGACTTGATGCGGACCGAATTCTCGCAGCCGGTCTTTCGTTACGAGATCAAAGCGTTCGACGCCCAATACCCGGCGTTACAACGCTACATCCGAACAGCGGCAGGCGAACCACGGATCAGCATCCCCCACCGAGCTTCCGCAATCAATTGTTCAAGGTTCTATTTTTGTGATCTCTTTCCTACCCTTGGCAAGGTGATTTACCTCGACATCGACATCATTGTGCAGGGAGATGTTGCGGAGCTGTTCGCAGCAGCAAATCTCGAACACCAGGATCTTGCGGCGGTGCCCCTCGGATCGTGGAAACACTACGTTTTCAAACCAGAGGCTGCCTGCTTTCGTGACATCAACTTCGAGCGCCCCGGGTTCAACGCGGGCGTGTTTGTCACCGACTTGGATCGATGGCGGACGCAAGGTATCACTGCCCAGGTTGAACACTGGATGGACCTGTGGTGCGATCACTTGGCAACGCACGACGAGGAGCTGTTCTGTTACGGCAGCCAAACCGTGATGAACGCAACCTTCCAAGGCGCCTTTCAAGCCTTACCAAAAACCTGGAACGTTTGGGGGCTCGGGTTTGGTGACGAGCTCACCGAGTCAGATCTCAGAGCAGCCCAACTCCTCCATTGGACGGGGCCGGCAAAACCCTGGACCGACCATGGTTTGTACAAACCATATTGGGAAAAGTACGCAACCCGTCGACTTCGAAAGGACGCACTCGACGATGGAGTCAGATCATGAATCCCAGACACCGCTAGACGGCTTGAAGGCAATCGAAAAACCTTTGTTCCTCGTCGGCACCATCAAAAGTGGCTCGACGCTGTTGGCCCAGTGTCTCGGCGAGCATCCGCTGATTCACTATGCGGGGTTCGAGCTCTCCGCTGAGTGGAGCCAGCTAGGCGGCGCGCCGATGGCGGTTGCCGGCAACCAAGACGCCTACTGCCCACGGCTGGTGGCCAGCGATGTCACAGACGCGGTACGCACGAAAATCCACACCGAATTCGCGCGGCTGCAGGCCCAAAGTGGTCGCGAAGTGTTCCTCAACAAGAATCCTCACCTGTCGAACAAGCTGCCCTATCTGCGGGAGCTCTTTCCGGACGCTTCGCTGATCGTGACCGCAAGGGACTTGCGCAGCACAGTACAGAGCATCAAAGTGCATTGGGAGCGGATGCACCGTGAGTTTGGTCTCGAACGCTTCTTGCCGCCCGAGCGTGATGCGTGCTGGACCTGTTCTCCGCCCCTGCCAGCCGGCAGGTCCGATCCTGAACGGACCTTTCCCGGTGGCGATATCCGAGTTTTGGCGGAGTATTGGCTGTGGACGTACGAAACCCTCGAAGCCGATCTCGCGGGCTTCGAGCGCGTGGTGCCGATCCGCTACCGTGACTTCATGGCCGCGCCGCACGAGGTGTTAGCGAAGACCCTCCAGGCTCTCGACATCGCCTGGCAAGAGGTTGAGTTTGCCGAGACCATCGACCAGAACCGTAGCAGTCAGTGGCGCGACGTCTTGACGCCTGAGGACAACGAAAAACTCGCGGACTGGATCTCTCTGCACCGCGATCGGATCGAACGGCTACAAACCGCCGACACGGCGTTGCCTAGTTGAGCTCCAAGTAGCCAAACGCTCAACTGGCTTCATCGTGTGGTTACCAACACAATAAAGCCACAAGTACGCTTTGCCTCGATAAACATCAGAACGGTCAAGCCCTACGTGCGCTTTGCCTCGATGTACGTCAACATGGTCAAGCGCAACGTACGCTTTGCCGCGATGAGCGTCAACATGGACAAGCGCTATGTGCGCTTTGCCGCGATGAGACTCAACATGGTCAAGCGCCATGTGCGCTTTGCCGCGATGAGACTCAACATGGTCAAACGCTATGTGCGCTTTGCCGCGATGAGACTCCACGAGGTCAAGTTGCTGATGCGCTTTGCCGTGATGAACGGCAAAGTGGTCAAGCGCAGGATGCGCTTGTCTCGACTGGTGGCAAAGGCGGTCAAGCCATCAATCATCGAAGGTGTAGCCCGCCAAAAAGGGATACTTCACCATCTCGGCTTCAACCTGTCGAATCAGGGCCGGCTTCCATGCCCCCTTCCGTCGACTTTTGTTGGGACTGCGGTAGACGATCTGAGCACAATTCTCGAAGTAATCCTCTAAGGGTTCGAGTCCGAGGTGATCAAGGATCTCTTGGAGCGTTCCTCGTGGATCGTCGACCAGTGTTTCGTGCCGCAGATCCAGGCACTGAAACTGAGGACACTGGCGACGGACCTTGGCGGCGGTCTCGACCAGGGAGAAGTAGTAGTCCATGGCCTTCTCCAGCTCCAGCTCCGACCGCCGACTGATCGTCGTGATGTTGTCGAATGGGTTGCGAACTACATGTAGTAGCCGCAGCGGCACGCCAACGATGTGATGGAGGCCGGTCAGGAGCTCTTCGTTCTGAGCCAGGAGCGCGAGGGCCATGCCCCCCTTTTTGTCGCCGATCACCTGCAGCTTGTCGAAGCGTCCATTGTTGGCGCCGGGCACACTGTAGTCGTATCCCGTCCATTGCCTACCCTCACGGCCAAATCGGGTGGCGTTGTCGAGAATTGCCGCGAACAGCTCCTCTTTCGAAGCCTGCTTGGCCACGTAACTCAGAGCGTCGAGCTCGTGAGCGATAACGGCATCAGCGTGGGCGTCGATCAGCGATCCGACCAGGCTATGTCCGCTGCGGGGATAACCGATGAAAAGACAGAACGACTCGACCTGGTGCCAAGGATCAACCTCGACCACTGCGCCGGATTCGGTATTCATCTAGTGTCCCCGGTCCTGCTGGAACGGACACTGCTGTAGCGCGCACTGCCTGGACCAGAATACACCCTCTGGAAGGGACATCCGATCTCCTCGACGATAGCTTCAATTGTGTCGATGTCCGAAGCCGAAAGATAGTCCTCATACCCACCGACCACACCTCGGCGGGTTTTGTAACTCTCGGGGTCTTCTTTGTTGCCAGGCAAAAGGGGCGAGTTGCTAAAAACCCCTTGTTGCTCGAGCTTCTTCATGTGCTCGAAACGCCCATATTCGATCGCTTCATCGAGACTTTGAGAAGTGATCTCAGGCATCCCCAAGAACGCCAACACTCGACCGAGCTGAGCCGAAGGGTCGGCGTGCATGTCTTCATATCGCAGCAACAGGATGTTTCCTGAAACCTCCTGCCGACGATGCCACAGATTGTAAAACGTGATCGCCTTGCGGGCTCCATACCGATCGCTGCGGACAAATTCGGTGATCGACCCCGAGAACAACCCCAGCCGACGGGTGGCTTGGAAGTAACACGACACCATCAGGTCCCGGATATCCCTCGCCAAGAAGATCACCAGACTGTTTGCATAGTCGTCTCCGGCGGCGGGCATGCGATCAAACTCCAGCCCGTCGATGATCGACGAGTGGTCATGGGTTGGCTCGAGGGCAGGTAAACCTGCGGCCCGGGTGAGCTCGGCGGTATCGAACAACCGCTCTGTTGGCCAGCCGAGGTGATCGCTGAGTACCTTGCCGATGAGTAGCCGCAACCAGGTTCGACCAGATTTTGGGAAGGACACCAGGTACGCCCGGTTGGAGATTGAAGAGCTCACGCCAGGTTGTCCACTCGAAGAATTTCTCTAGACAAATTTTTACAAACTGAGTCACACACTCGACGCCGAGTCCAGAACGTCTGTTTTGTCAGAAGTGGCCGTCGGAATGCGCTGACAAATTTCTTTCTCATAGCACTCTTCGGAGTTCCTCTCTCGAGGTATTCCACACACCGTATTTCATGAACGCTAAGGCACCCTGTTCCCTAATCTCACGCCTGAGAATACTCCATCACGCATCAAATAATGTCCTCGAACGCCTCTTACGCGCCGGGCTTTCCCTATCGAATCAACAATCCCAACGGCACGGTTCGAGGCAACAGAACGGCTAAGGGCTGCTGTTTGTTTGCACATCTCATTTTACCACCGACTCTTGACACAGGGCGAGAAGCTAAGTAACTTTCGTTCAAATATTTGGTTTGTCGCTCGCCAGTCCACGCATCCAATTTGTACGTGGTGCGTCCCGATCGCAAGGCCAGCAAGGGAGGGCGCTTGTGAGGTAATGGTCTGCGGTTGAATGGTGAGCGTATGGCTTGACCTCTCAACAGAATACCGCCGTAACTGGGTACAGTCTACTCTGAGCGTCTGCTTGCAGTAGCCCATTCAAAGGGCGGCGAATACCGTTTTTTCAAATTAATTACAGGAGAAGGAGTCGCCTAGATGCGAAAGTTCAGTTACAGGAACCGTTTTCGGTCTACCCTGAGATGCGTTTCGATGTCGATCATTTGTGCCAGCTTGCTAGCCAGCTTCGTGTCGGAGGTCCGTGCGGCCGAGGAGCCTTTGCAACAGCCTCCTGAGTTTGCCACCGATCCCGAAACCCACATCTTGACCACCGAGTTGACGGTCAGACGGCAAACGACGTCCTACATGAAGTGGAAACAGAGGAAAGATGACGACGGTAACAAGACTGGCTGCTACTACGAAGAGCCAGTCCAAGACGTCAATCTTCGGATGTACGGATACCCCAAACCTGGGAGTGGCTGTCCTGCCGGATACCAGGAAGACAACGGCTTCTGCTATGGCTTCCCAGGACCAACCTTTCGTATGCGGCGAGCGGACGACGCAACGGCCTACCCTGGTGACCAGTACCAGATGACGCTCCACAACGAGTTCGCGCCCAATCAACCGATGGATTGTCGGGATGACAACAACCCCTACGATTGGGACACCAGTCCCAATTGTTTTCACGGCGCTGAAGTGACTAATCATCACTTCCATGGTTTTCATGTGTCACCCAACCCGAATGAGGATGGGACTTACCAGGACTATATTTATCTCAGGATTCTTCCCAAGAACACCACTACGACAGGGATGGAGATGGCCAACACGGTTGAGGGTACTGCCGAGTACAAGCTCGACGCACTCGGCGAAGGGCAGCACGAAGGAACCCACTGGTATCACCCACACAAACACGGCTCGACCGCCGTCCAATTGGGTAACGGTATGGCGGGAGCGCTGGTTGTCGAGGGTCCCTATGACGATTGGGTCAAGACGCAGGTTTGTTCTTCACAGAAAGCCGGTTGTGAGCTCAAAGAGCAGGTGATGGTTGTGCAGGAGATCCTGTCGAACTTCACCTTCCCGCCTGATCAAGGCGCACCCACGAACAGCGAGATCATGGTTAATGGCCAACTCTACCCCACCGTCGACATTGCGCCTGGCGAGGTGCAGAGATGGCGGGTCCTCAATGCTGCGATGAAAGCCGCAGCGGCTTATTACTTTGTATTCCCGTCGGCGCTCGAGGTCGTTCAGATCGGGTTCGACGGTGTTCCCTTCGTCGAAGCCAACTATGCTCGCCAACCCTTGCTGGGCTACATGAGCGGCGACACCTGCGTCGTCGGAGGCGTTGCGAGCGGCGATCGCTGTATCCTGCTGCAGCCAGGCAACCGCGCGGATTTTTTGGTCAAGCGGGGGCTGGTTCAACCGGCGGGGTTGGTCGCAATGCCTGGCGGGGGCTTGGAGGCCAAGGCCCAGTCGGTGGTCCAACGGCGCAAGTTCTTCTCGCATCAAACCCGTGAGCGCCTGCCGTTGACGGAACTCAGGCCGGCTACACTCATAGCCTCCGAATCCAACTGTTTGCCCGGCGAGTACGATGGCAAACCAGGCCTCTTCACGATCAACCAATGCCCTGGCACAGGGGATTGTGGACAGAAGTCCATGCGGCTTCCTTTGCCAACCGACAACTACCCGGAACTGTCGTCGTTGGCAGACCTCGTGCCAACGGGAACTACGCGCGACATCACTTACAACATGGTCGGCTACACTGGCGCCCAGCTTCCTAATGACGCTGCATCGAACGCTTGCGACCAAGTTCTCTACCGTGCGGTCAACAGTGCGGTTGGGGCCTGTGTCTACTTCATGGCAAACTTCTCGATCAACGGAACACCTTTCCAATCCGACCGCGTCGATCAACACATGACGTTGGGCGCGATCGAAGAATGGCGGTTCTCCAACGAAGCGGACATGCCAGTCATCCCTGAAGGCGCACTAGACCCCGACACCAACAGGTGCCCTGGGACGGGGCTCGAAGGTAGCCGCCCGCTGACTGACTTCCTGACCCAAACGGGGTGCCCCGGCGGTGAAGCGATCTGTCTCAAGGGTACCGTCGATTGCGACTCCGACAATGACGGCTCCGCGGAAACCGCGGTCGAGGTCACGGCGTCTCTACCGGATCCATCGCAAATTCAGCATCCAGTACATCTTCACGTTAATCCATTTCAGGTCACGTCGCATGTTGATGGCCGAATGGAAGGGCCACCGTACGTTTGGCAAGATGTGATGGGACTCAGCATGCAAGACGGCCCCAACACCACGATGAACACCCAGTTTCTGGACTTCACCGGTGAGTTCGTCATGCATTGCCACATCCTCGGTCATGAGGATCGTGGCATGATGCAGAACCTGTCTGTGTCGGACACGAAAGCGAAGAAGGCCAAGAAGAAGTAGCCGCGGTCTGCTCGGCAGCCGATTCTCGAATCGGCTGCCTTCAACTGCCCGGCTTGCCGGTCAAGGACGTAACAGGAAGACGAATTGGTTAGCGAACCGTAAGGGCAGCAGATGCCACGAACCGGACGCGACGAATCCCTTCTTGGCTCCGCCGAAGAACCGACGGCGACAATAGCCCGGCCATTCGTCACGATGGATGTGGTCGATCGTAAAGCGGTTGCGAACAAAACCCTCACGCCACTCCTCGAGCGTCGCCGCTCGCTCGTGACTGTCCACATCATGGACACTCAGCAGTTCACCTTCGATCTGCCACTTGAGGGTGCGGGAGTTCGGCACCATGGCGCAAATCCTGCCGTCAGGCTTCAGGACTCGACGCATCTCGTCGAGAGCACGATCGCCATCGAGAAAGTGTTCGAAGGTTCCAATGCAGGTGATGCAGTCGAAGAAGCCGTCGGGGAAACACAACGCTTCGGCGTTACAAACACTGCCTACTGCGCCTGGAGCTTGCTCGTCGACCAGGGCCACAGCGGTCGCCGACATATCGATGCCCCAGGCTTGTGCACCACGTTGTCGCGCCTGGCCGAGCAACAGCCCGGGGCCACAGCCAATATCGAGCAATCGCTGACCCGGACAGACATCCAGGTATTCCATGAAGATCGCATAAAACTCCGCGGGACGAAGATACGTCAAGCCCTTGGAGCTGTAGGTTCGGTTGAACCAACGCTGAATCGCCAGCTGGCTGGGCGGCCCAGCCACGGCTGGATTGGAAGCCGTTCCTGAACTCTTTTCTTGATTGATACGCACAGCAAAAGCATACCCTGCAGCCGACGCGGCAAGCAACTTCGCTCAGACATCTTGATTACACAACAACAGGCTGCTAGAAACCCGCAACATCGCTCTGTGCCCGTCTTCCCTGGCGACCGTCCTCCTTGGCAACCGTCTGCCTTCGCAACCGTCTTCTTTCACAACCGTCAGACCTCTCGAAAGCTTACGTCGCATGCTGGTTCGGGCACTGCTACCTGACATTCTGCAACATGCCACCGGCGGTAATCTGTTCAACCAGCGGGTCCTGACCTTCTTGGAGACGGTCGCGACGGTAGATCGTCAGGTGATCACCAAGGGTCAGCAATCGACGACACCCGCGGCAGTGACATTGATCGATAGCCTCCTATTGGCGGCCGCCGCTGACGCCTCGCAAGAGCAACTGGGCTGCCGACTCCTGTTGGCACACTACCTCCATCTGTTTGAGCCTAGATGCCGACACTCAGCCGAGGCAGAACGCGAGCGCCGTCTCCTATCGAATGTGGACGGCGTGATTACCACCAGCGTTTACTGCCGCGACGTCTTGACGACCGAGGGCTTCGCGGACCACCAACTCGCAGTTGTCACTCCGGGTCTGGCGCCGGCTTATGCCGCCGAGGTTGAACAGCGCCCAGCTGGACCACCCCGCATCTTGACTGTCTCTACCCTGCTGGAAGGCAAGGGACTACGGCAGCTGCTCAGCGTCCTCGAGACCTTGACCGAGCTCGATTGGACTTGGGAGTTGGCTGGTGATCCGGGGCTCGACCCGGAGTTCAGCGCCGAGTTTCAGCAGCGTCTCGAAGCATCTCCTGTCGCGCAACGCAGTCGGTTGCATGGCGCGGTAGAACCCGACCGAATGATCGAGCTTTACGACCGCAGCACCCTCCTCGTGCTGCCCTCTCAATTCGAAACCTGCAGCATGGCGACGATGGAAGCGATGGCGCGTGGTTTACCTGTTATCGCTTATCGAATTGGGGGACTACCGGAGCGCATCCCTGCAGCCTGCGCTGAGCTGTTGGCGCCACCGGGTGACCGGCAGCAACTCGCCGAGCGCCTGCAAAGGCTTCTGGTCGATCCCACGGCTGGTGCTGCCTACGGCCACAAGAACAGGCAAGCTAGCCGCAGGTTTCCATCCTGGGAGGACAGCGGCGCCGCTCTCTGGAGCTTTCTTCGTCGACAACACCGTCTCCGCCGGCAGCCCCCCGAGGTAATGCGTGAGCTTGCGTAAGAGCGATTCGACGGGGAGCACAAGGCTTACCACTCGACCCGCCCGCAACCACGGCGACGTTGCAACGTTCTTCGACAGTTGCGCAAGTCAGTACGCCGAACAACACGGTGATGCACAGCAGTTGCTCGACTACCGGCTAGGGTTGCTTCGCAGCGGAGCCAATCTCACCGCCGCCGACGAGGTCCTCGAAATCGGTTGTGGCAACGGCCTACATCTGCTGGCCTTGGCGAGCGACTACGGTCGAGGTTTGGGGATCGATTTATCACCGCGTATGGTGGATGCTGCGAGTCAGCGCTCGAGCGAAACGCCCTGGGCTGACAAAACGTCCTTTGCCGTCGACTCCGCGGAGACACTCTCGACCATCGCAGACGCTAGTGTCGATGTTGCGCTGTGTGTCGGGTCGCTCGAACACATGCTCGATCAAGGGGCGGTCTTGAATAGCGCGTTTCGCGTCTTACGTCCCGGCGGCCGGCTGGTTTGTTTGACCCTCAACGGTGCATCGTTGTGGTATCGATATCTGGCTCCCGCCTTGAGCGTCGACACCCGCCAACTATCGACCGACCATTACCTCTCAGAAGCAGAACTTGAGCATCTGGTCGCGGCAGCCGGCTTCGAGCAGTCCTTGTTCGATCACTGGACCTTCATTCAACGCGGCGACATGCCACGCTCTATTGCCGTCTTATCCGACGGGTTGGATCGACTCGGAGATGCCTGTCGGATCGGCTTCTTCCGCGGTGGTCTGAGGGTGAGAGCCATCAAATCTTCATCAGCCTAGCGGCGACATCCCAACACTCTCTACATTTCAACAAATCATTGGATGCAAGCCTTTATCGAGCCGCAAAAACAAGGTCCAACTCCCTGCTCACAATCTCCTCTGTTAAACTTAATGTAAGTATTTTATGTGCTCCTATATCTTGCCCGCCTCGATCTAAGTCTGCGGGAAATATGTGTCGAGTGGTTTGAGATCGAAGGATCTCTTGATTCAGGAGGTTTTCCCTTGACGACCATCAGCAAAAGCAAAATAGATCGAATGGTCACAACTCGGCTGCCGACCGAAACCGGAGAGCTTCGACTGAGCCTCTACCAGAACGGTCGCGACAACAAAGAGCACTTGGCTCTGATCAAGGGAGAAGTGACCGGACAACACAACGTCCTTGTTCGAATTCACTCCGAGTGTTTCACCGGTGACGTGTTGGGATCGGAACGGTGCGATTGTGGAGAACAGCTCGAACGTGCCTTGACGATGATCGAGCAAGAGGGCTGCGGAGCCATTATCTACCTGCGGCAAGAAGGCCGGGGCATCGGCCTGCTGGAAAAGCTCAAGGCTTACAATCTCCAAGATATGGGTTACGACACGGTGGATGCCAACCGGCTGCTTGGCCACGCGGCTGACGGTCGGGACTATTCCCTCGCGGCCCACATACTCGAGGATCTGGATATTCGCTCGGTGCGCCTGCTGACCAACAACCCAGCCAAAATCGACGGCTTGGTCGAGCACGGTATCGAAGTTTGCGATCGAGTCCCGATCCGCACCCCCGTGAAGGCAGAAAACGCGGCGTACATGAAAACCAAAGCCGAACGTCTGCGACATCTGCTCGAACCCGACGCCATCGAGGCGGACATCCACCTGGCATTAGCCGAGGCCAGACCATCTGCGGCCATCGATCCCTCGCCCGCTCGAATCACAACTCTGGCACCAACACCCACAGCTCGCAATGGCAACGGACACGGACACGGAGCGTCCGATCATGCCCCATGGATCGGTGACCTGCTGGACGGTGCTGAGGACTTCAGATTACAACAGGGTCGCCCTTTTGTAACACTGAGCTACGCCCAGAGTATCGACGGCTGCATTGCTGCTCAGGCGAACCAACCTCTAGCACTCAGCGGTAGTGAGTCACTCAGTTTGACCCATCAGCTGAGGGCCGCTCACGATGCGATCCTGGTCGGCATCGGCACCGTCCTAGCGGACAATCCGCGCCTCACGGTGCGCCTGATCGAAGCGGACAATCCACAACCGGTGGTTCTTGATAGCCGACTTCGTTTTCCTCCAGACGCCCGCTTGCTGGCCAAAGCGAGCCCCTGGATCGTGACCACCGAAGACGCCAGTTTGCAGCGTCAGCGTGATCTCGAGGCCGTCGGTGCAATGGTGCTTCGCCTCCCCACCGCTGCATCAGGCCGCATCGACCTCGATCAACTCCTGGCACAGCTGGCTG
Source organism: Acidobacteriota bacterium (assembly GCA_029263395.1). GTDB lineage: Bacteria > Acidobacteriota > Thermoanaerobaculia > Multivoradales > J023 > JAAELT01. The sequence continues at coordinate 21,322 of JAJCXO010000184.1, forward strand.
AGCGAGGGATCAATAGCCTGATGGTCGAAGGGGGCGCAACGGTGATCACCAGCTTCCTCAGCTCCCGACACATCGACCACCTGGTGTTGACGGTCGCGCCAACCCTCGTGGGCGGCCTCGCTGCGGTCGGTCGTTGCAACACGGAAGATGGCCACCCCATGCCGCGGTTGCGCAGCCCACACTATACTCAGCTTGGGCAAGATCTGATCGTCCGAGGGGATCCCGAATGGTTTTGAGCGAGGCTGTATCGAGGAACAATCCAGCCTCGAGGCGTCGCCTGATCCCCTCATGAGCCGACTAGTCGTCACCTTCGAAGCTCCGCATCAGGTAGCCGTTCGGCGTGAGCCACGCCCACAGCTCGGCGCGGGCGAGCTAATGGTCGAAACTACCCTCTCCGCAATCAGCCCGGGTACGGAACTGCTGGTCTATCGTGGAGAGGTTCCAGAACACCTCAAAACCGACGAGACGTTGCCAGGGCTGGCTGGCGGCTTCAGTTATCCCTTGAAATACGGTTATGCAGCGGTCGGACAGGTGGCCGAAGTAGCCACCGACGTCGACCCGTCCTGGGTTGGCCGCCAAGTGTTCGCATTCCACCCGCACGAGAGTCATTTTGCGTGCCGCCCGGAAGACGTGACTCCCCTCCCCGACGGCATCCCCATGGACGACGCAGCCTTCTTGCCCAACATGGAGACAGCGGTCAACTTTTTGATGGATGGACAGCCGCTGATCGGCGAGCGCGTGGTGGTTTTTGGGCAGGGAGTTGTCGGGTTGTTGACCGCCGCGCTGCTCGCTCGCTTGCCACTGACCTCGCTGGTAACCGTCGACCGTTATCCGGCGCGGCGGGCGGCATCACGCGAGCTCGGCGTCACCGCCAGCCTTGACCCTGGTTCGCCGAACTTCAACCAACAGATGGTCGAGGCTTTCGCTGGCCAGGGTGCCGACTTGGTCTTCGAAGTATCAGGCAGTCCAAACGCCCTGGACCCAGCGATTGCTGCTTGCGGGTTCGGCGGCCGGGTGGTGATCGGTTCCTGGTACGGCAGCAAACGAGTGTCCCTCGACCTCGGAGGCCGCTTCCACCGCGACCGCATCCGTATCCTGTCGAGCCAGGTCAGCACGCTCGATCCACCATGGAGTGGGCGCTGGACAAAAGCGCGACGGCTGGAGGTAGCGTGGGAAATGATCCGCCAGACGCAGCCATCACGATTCATCACGCACCGTTTGCCGTTGATCGAAGCCGCGGCAGCGTATGAGATCCTCGCCCTGCGTCCAGAAGACGCCATCCAAGTTGTACTCGAATATCCTTCTTCGATGTAGGCTAAATCTAACAGCCCGGAGACTGGTCCACACGAGCTCTCCCTAAGCTTTGCAAGGTACATCCCTAGGCTTTGCAAAGTACAATTTTCCTCTAAAGGTTGCGATCCCCCACGTCCCAGAGTACTTGGATTGACCGTTTCGCTGGATCGTTTGATTCGCTCGCGAGCGAAGAGTTTTACCTCGTCCACGGCAAGCCTTTTTGCAGGCTGAAACGGCTTGCCCCCGTCCATGGCGAGCCGTTTTGCACGCCGAGACGGCTTACTCGCGCCCAGACGGAACCTCGAGCCTGCCGCAAGAATTCGACTCAGCCCAAACGGAACCGCTTCCTAGCGTAAGCCTGATCCTTGTTCGAAGGATCTCAGCAGCTAGCAACTCTAAGGTGTTGGCGAGAGGTTTCGTCCGTCACCGGCCGATCTCAGCCAATCCTCAGGTTGGTTTTTTGAGGTCTGAGGGTCTGATCGCTCATCTCGGCCAGAGCAGCGGAACGAGTTCGTGTCTTTCCCTGCCCGGTCGCCTACCGAAGGTGGACGCTCGCAGTGTGTGGAATCTACGGCATGGTCTCACTCGGCAAGGCAACACTCCGCGCGCCGGAGTTGCTGGCGGCTATGGGACGATCGATACACCACCGCGGGCCGGACTCGAGTGGCGTCTTTCAGAGCCCACGGGCCGGCATGGGCTGCGAAAGACTGCGAGTTGTGGATCTCCGCCGACGCGCCGACCAGCCCTTCAGCTCTCCCGAGCAGCGCTACCAGCTCGTTTGCAACGGCGAAATCTACAACGCTGCTGAGCTGCGTCAACGCTTCAGCCACTACCCTTTTCGCTCCGCATCGGATGTCGAAACGATTCTGCCGCTCTACCTCGACGAGGGCCCCGCCGGCCTCTGCAAGCTGGATGGCATGTTCGGGCTAGCAATTTGGGAAGCGTCATCCCGCACCTTGATCTTGGCTCGCGACCGAGCCGGTGAAAAACCACTCTTCTACAGCCGAGTCAGGGGCGAGCTGTGGTTCGCTTCCGAAGTCCAGGCCCTGTTGTTGAATCCAGCAGTGTCGCGCGAGCTGGACGAGACTGCGATCAGCCAATACTTGGCGCTGGGGTACGTTCCTGAACCGCGCACCGCGTTTCGAGACATTCGCAAAATCGAGTCCGGAATGGTCGGCAGATTCACCGAACATGGCCAAAGTTTGACCCGCTACTGGAATCCCAGTGACTTCGAACCCTCCACCGAGCCCGCTAAGCTGGCAATCCCGCGACTCCGTCAGCTGCTCCAGGCTGCGGTCAGAAAACAACTGGTGGCCGACGTCCCAGTGGGCATCTTTCTCTCCGGCGGTATCGATTCGGCGTTGGTGGCGGCCATCGCGGCGCAAGATCAACCTGGCCTTGCAACCCACACCTTCACCGCCAGATTCACCGACGCCTCCTACGACGAAGGGGCCACAGCGGCAGCAGCGGCCGACCTCGTCGGTACCCGGCACCACGAAGTCATCATCGACGAGCAAGCCCTGACCGAAGCCTATCGAGCGGTGACCGACACCCTCGCCGAACCGTTGGCTGCCCCAGCGATCCTGCCGACCTACCATCTCGCCAAAACGGCCAAAGAACACGTCTCGGTGGTGCTGAGCGGCGAAGGTGCCGACGAGCTATTCGGCGGCTACCCGACCTATCTCGGCCATTCTCTGATGCCCTGGGTGCAATCCCTGCCCGCCGCCGTCCTTAGCAGTCTACGAACTGCTGCCGGTCTGCTGCCGTCGTCCCAGGGCAAGGTGACCATGGAATTCCTGCTCAAGCGTTTTCTGGCGGATGCCGAACAACCTCTGATGGAGAGACACCTGGCCTGGTTCGGTACCGGCGCCGAGCACACCCTGGCCACTTTGTCGAATGGCTCGGCCATGTCTGACTTGCGCAGCGTCCGCTCGGTTCCGGAGTGCTTGAACGGTGTCATGCGATGGGACTACCGGACGTACTTGCCCGATTGTCTTCTGGTGAAGAACGACCGAGCGACCATGATGAGCTCGCTGGAAGCCAGGGCGCCCTTTCTCGATCGTGATCTCTCGGCCTTTGCCTTTGCCCTGCCGGCGTGCCACAAAGTGCGGCGTTTGACCACCAAGTGGATGCTCAAGGAAGCCGCCACTCAATGGTTACCACGCAAGGCGCTGTTGTGTTGCCTGATTCTGATCTCCACCAGTGCATTCGAGAGCTTTCGCCGAGGCGATGGGTCGGGCCGGTGGGCTGGTATCGTGTTCTGGGCCGCCGCCGCACTCGCCGTCTTGGCCAAAGGACCGGTTGGCTTGATGCTGCCGCTGGCGATCGCCCTGGTCACGCTGATCTGCGACGGGCAGCTCGCTCGCTGGCGTTCCTTCGCACCGATTGCCGGCCCTTTGACCTTCGTGACCATCGCCGGATCATGGGCCGCGGCGGCGGATCTCTGGGTGGCCGACTACTCGGTTTGGGGGGCGTTCCAGGAGCATTTTGCCGGGCGGGCGATTCATGGCATGCACCACGAGCAACCCGTCTGGTACTACCTCAAGGTCTTACCTTATGCGCTGCTGCCGTGGAGTTTCCTACTGCCCGGAGCCCTGCTGTTAGCATGGCGACGACGACACAACGCCGACGATCGTTTCCTCCTCGTCGCCAGTTTGTCGGTTGTGCTTTTCTTCACTATTTCGACCGAGAAACGCGATCTCTACATCTTGCCAGCGGTGCCGATGTTTGCTCTGTTGATAGCTCGCCTGGTGGCGTCGGTGACCGGCTGGTGGCGAGTTGGAGAGACCGGTCGTCACGAGCTTGGTCCGAAATGGGTGATCGTGCCGCTGGGTTTGGTTGGGGGCTTGATGGTCCTGGCGGCCCTGGCAGTGCCCTTTGCCGCACCAAAATTTGGTGACGCCTTGATCGCGCCAGCAGCGACCCTAGCTGCAGTGCTCAGTGTCGGCGGCTTCAGCACGCTGTGGTTGACCTTCCGTGGATCGCCGCTGCAATCGACCCTTTGCCTCGGCGGTACCATGGCAGCCGCGATGCTGGTTGCGGTTAGTTTCGTCTATCCGCCCCTCAACCCAGTCAAATCGGGTCGTGAGTTGGCTACGATCGTTCGGGATACCACCGCCACCTCGAGGGCTTCCGGCCGCCCGGTGCTGGCGTTGGAACTGGAAAACGTACCGCGGGCGGTCAACTTCTATTCCAACGGACTCTACCTCCAAGACGTCACCGCGGACCAACTGATCGCCGAGCTGTCGACTGACGGGGTGACCTATTTGCTCGCCAATAAAGCCGCCCTGCCTCAACTATCGGACGAGCTCGAACAGCGGAAACGAATCCTATATTCGACCCGGCTGAGCCGCAAAAACTTGCTCTTGCTGCGCTTCGGAGAGTAGCGGACCAGAGGTGAACACTCTGTGCCAACGAGGCAGGAACTACAATATCTTCGCGGACTCGATCCTCCGCCTATGACCTCGGAAGCCGCATACCTGAGTTGGGGGACACACCCTCCTCAGGCCCTGCGCGACCCTCAAACTCGACTCTCTCGGCCAATTTCACCATCCGACGTTTCCAGACTGGGTGCTATCCGCATGAGCTGCTTCTCGACCGCCGTGAACTCTTTCTCGAGCGCGTCAATCTTGTCCGGAAAGTCAAAAATCACGCCCTGCAGAGCCAGAAGCTCGAGCTCTCGGCTGAGAGTCGAGAGTCTCTGCGCCCCGATATTTCCGGCGCTGCCACTAAGAGAGTGCGCCCGGAGTCTGACCGCCGACGCGTCGTGCACCTCTGTAGCTTGGCGAATCTCTGACAGAAGAACCCGACCACGTCGGAGGAAAATCTGGGCAATCTGCGCAAAAGCGTCGGAACCGTCTCTTCCAAGCTGACGCAGGCTTTCGACTTGTTCGGGATCTAGCTCGCCTGAAGCGCCTCGAAAGGCATCGGGCGACTTCAGCTTAGGCGTCTGCTTACCAGCAGGAAGCTCCCGGTCACCGAGCCACCGGTCGAGGACTGTGATCAGGCTCCCGCGCAAGAATGGCTTCGCCAGGTAGTCGTCCATTCCGACGCCAAGACAACGCTCCCGGTCCTCGGCCAGTGCGTGCGCGGTGAGAGCAACAATTGGCGTGTGGCGTTGGCCAAGCTGCCGACGCCGAACCTCTCGCGTCGTCTCATAGCCATCCAATACTGGCATCTCACAATCCATCAAGATCAAGTCGTAGTGTTGATCCTCCAATTTTCCGAGGGCTTCGACACCATCACGCGCCGCGTTAGCCGTGATGCCAAGAGTCTCGAGGATACGCACGGCAACCAGGCGATTGACCTCGTTGTCTTCCACCAGCAACACCCTTGGGCTATTTAGCTCACGCAAGCGAATCTCGGCGGTGCTGGGCTGGTCTCGATCCAAACTTGACTCACCGGGTCCGAGCTTGGACGCCACAAATGGGATCCGGAACCAAAAAGTCGAGCCCAATCCCGAGCTGCTTTCGCACCTTATCTCGCCACCCAGCAACCGGACGATATTCAGACAGATTGACAGTCCAAGTCCGGTCCCACCGTACCGACGTGAGATTGAACTGTCACCTTGGGAAAAGGCGGTGAAGATCTTCGCCTGGGCCTCTCTTCCCATCCCGATACCCGTGTCGTCGATTTCGAATCGGATCCATAAACGCTCACCTTCGGACTCCCAGGTGGCGCTCACCTTGACCCGCCCCTCATCTGTAAACTTGATCGCGTTGCCGACGAGATTGATGAGGATCTGCCGTAGCCGGAGCGGATCTCCAATCAGCCAATCAGGGAGGTTCGAGGGCAGGGCGAGCTCCAGTCCAATCCCCTTGCGTCGCGCTCGTGGGCTGAGCAGCTCAATTACTTCGTTGATCGACTTCTGCAGGCTGAAGTCAATGGCTGCGATCTCCAACTTGCCAGCTTCAATCTTTGAAAAGTCGAGGACGCCGTCAACCAGGGAGAGTAGGCTCTCCGCCGCTGTCTGCAAAACTTTGGAGTACTGCCGAGCCTTCTCGAGATCATCGCTACTCGCCAGCAACTCGGACATGCCGAGAATACCTCCGAGCGGGGTGCGAATCTCGTGACTCATCGTAGCTAGAAACCGATCTCTGGAATCGCGGGCGATTTCAGCCTCGGAACGGGCTACCTCCAACTCTGCAACCCGCACCTCGAGCAGTCGAGCATGGCACCATCCGCGCCAAAGTTCGATGTGCCGATGCTGGCCCGCGGACGCCAGATACGCCAAGAACAGCACCAGGGAAACAGTGATCCAGAACCCTTCCACGCCACCAACAACAACACCGACCACGATGTGGGGCCCCAGCAGGGTGATTGCGTATCCATGAACTAGATGTCGGCTTCTAGCATAGACCCCCATCGCCATTGCACTGAAAGCCGTTGTTATGAGCAACCCCAGGAATGCTGGCCAGCTGACGCCATAAAAAAGGGAAGCCAGCGAGCTCAGGGCACTCCATAGGATTGCCGCGGTGATAACTCCTGCTGCGAACCACCAACGCGAAGCCTGAGGATTATTCGAGTGAAGTGTCTCGAATCGCCAAACCAGAAAACAACGCGCTAACGCGATGATCAAGCTCATGCCTCCCAATGCCCAGACCAGCTGAGGGAAGTCGCGACTGTAAGTCGAAGAGACTCCTAACAACAGGCAGGCAACGGGATAAACGAGAGTTCCCGGCAAGGACCGTCTGGCCATTGAACGGTCGGCCTCTCGCTCGAGGTGCTCAACATCGGCTCGTCCGAGACTCTCTAGCTCAGATTCCAGCGAGGTTTTTGGACGAACAGCCACTACGTCTCCCTAAACATCTAGAATCAGACTGGGTACTCAGGACTAGCTCGCGGACCAACAAATCTCCGCCGAGATGACGGTAGGTCCAGCGCGCTAAAGACTGGCGCGAGTCAAGCACTATACCGCGGGCAGCTCTCTGGGAGAAAAAATCTTCTCCGGTACCAACGGCTTGGTTGATCTCTAACCTGGGCATCGGAGGTACTGTCAATCGGTTCAGTCACGGCGACAACTTGAAACGACGTGACCTCTACCATCATACTTGGCAGCATTCATGAGGCCTCGCTACCATCGATCCGGTGTTCCTAAGGGGTACCTCTCGGCCTTGCTATCGCTGGTCGCGATGTTCTGTAGTCCAGCTGCAGGCAAGGCTGAGGAGTTCGATAGAGCTCCCGTACTACTGCGCAAGGCAATCTTGTTGACACCGGTCGAGGCTGCTGGTACCGGGCTCGCGCCCGAGGTCAAAGTCAAGGTCAAGATTGATCCCGCGGGCCGAGTCACCGACGTGTCGACTCTTGGGATAACACCCGCCAGCGACTTCGATGAGCTCTTCGCCGAGACGACTCGCCAGGTGATCTCTCACTGGCGATATGCTCCGGCGCTCAATGACGGGACACCGATTGCGACAACCCTGGAGTGGACGGTCAAATTTCAGGCCCGGCAAGCCGAGAGCCAATTCGAATCTTCCGGTTCTTGGCTGCCCCTGGCCACCCCCGATCCTGGTGGCGCGGAGTCTCGTCGTGCCCGTATTGTCGCCTTGCCGTTGGAGCAACGCAAAACGTTGTTGCGACGGCAAGCCGAGGTCGCCGAGAAGTACCTCGATACTGCACTCCGCCAACGTGCCGAGTCGCCACGCTTCGTAGTCATCAGTGACGCATCCGAGCCCAAGACTGCCGAGATCACCGCCGGCAACCTGGAAGCTGTCTACAACATCATTCAAGGCCTGTTCGGATCTCGAATTACCCCGCAGCCTGAGCCTTACAAGATTGTGGTCTACATGTTCGCCAGACGCCGCGCTTTTGATGCGATGAAGGCTGACTTGGATGTTCTCGAATGGAGTGCGGGCTTCTACAACCCCGCTGGATTGTTCGCGTTCCACCTCGAAGTAGCCTCGATGGAGAGTCTTTTCGGCATCATGATGCACGAAGCGACCCATGCCTGGGTCGATCGGCATCTAGTGGCGCCCGGTTCTTACCTGCCGCGCTGGTTAGGCGAGGGATTTGCCGAATACCTCGGCAACTCAGAGCTGCGCAAAGGCCAGCTCGTACCTGGCAAGACCCCCAAGGCGAAGTTTGTGCTGGTGATGGGTTTTGGCGCCGTGCGGTCTACCCCCGAGCCCCGACTGAGCCTGGACAACGTCAAGCGCAAGATCCGAAGCGGCGAAGGCTTGAGCGTCCATCAGCTAATGACTGCTGACGCCGACACTTTTTACGGCGAGCAGCGTTCACTCTACTATCCCAGCGCCTGGCTGCTGGTGCATTTCCTGCGTCACGGCGAGGCTAGCTGGGCAGATCAAGAGTTCCCGGCGTTCATGCTGTATGTCGCTGAAGGTTATTCGGCAGCAGACGTGCTCTCGACGGTTTATGGCGCCTCGCCAGTCGAGTTCGAAGAACGTTTCCGGACATACGTCCGTAAACAATTCTAACTCTGTTGCGACGCCTGGTAGCGGCTAGAAGCCTCCGCCTCGGCGGCTGGATCGCCCAACTTGCGGTAACACGCGGCGAGATAATAATGCGCCAGGGTACGCTCTGGATCGAGCTCGAGCGCTCGTTTCAGCATGATCACGGCATCGTCACAGCGGTCGAGTTTTTCTAGCGCCAGGCCACGAAAAAAGAACGATTGAGCGCGCTCAGGTTGAATCTCTGCAGCCCGACCAAAGGCAGACTCCACCGTGGCCCAATCTTCCAGCCGATAGGCGGCCATGCCGAGGTTGTACCAGGCCGCTTCGAGATCTGGGAATTCGGGAGCAGCACGGCGTAGTAGATCGATCGCACCAGCTGCATCTCCGCTCGTCAGCCGTTGTGTGCCCTCCTCGAACAACACATTGGCGTCGGTCTCACCTTGCCAACTTTTCGCCAAAGCCTCGGCTTGATTCTGGCGCTCCGTAACACTGGCATAGAGGTGCAAGACAGTAGATTGAAGCTCGGTGTCCGCTGAATTTTGCTTCAACAACCCTCGGAACATCTCCTCAGCTTCGGTATGCTTCTCCTTGTCGCGCAGATCCCAGCCGACTTGTTTCAACAAACTCAGCAAGGCGGTGTCCTGCTCAAAATCGAAGGTTGCGAGAATATCTTGAAGCTGCGGACGAACTTCACTGGCTCCTGCCGGATTGGCCTTCATCGCCAGCAAGTAAATCTGCTCGCTAACCTCGTCATAGCGACCCAACTTGCCCAGGACATAAATAAATCGTCGGCGCAGAAATTGGTCTTCTGCGATCCGCGGAGCGATCAACTCGGCTGCATCCTCCCAGCGTTCGAGCTTGCCGTAGAGGACGAACAAAGGGCCGAAGAGATCCTCAGATGCCGGCAACTGCATCAACCGTTCGAGAGTTGCTACCGCCGCTTCAGTTTCACCGAGTCGCCGTTCGAGTTGGGCTCGAATCCGCATTAGTGCAGGATCTGGCACGACAGCGCCAGCTGACTGTCTCGAAACTCGATCCAAGATTGCCTTCAATTCGACCCTACCGATTTCACGATCACGGATCAGGTATTCGATGACACCAACGGGAAGGTTGTCGGCAGGGTCCTGCAATCGCTGAATCAACAACGCGACAAACTTCTGATAGGAAGCATCGAGTCCCGGCTGCTGACGGTAGTACTTCAGCAGAGCGTAAATCGGCGCAACTGCGCCAGGACACTCGCGATGTGCCACCTCGAGTTTTTCCAACTCGGTAGCAGGGTCCAGTTGCAAACGGGCGATCCGAGCTTCGCGCTGCAATCGAACGCAGGCTTCGGCTGGCAATCCCGCGCCTCCTTCGCTGGCAAACGCACCCAACGCCATCATCGACGCCAGCACGAAACTCGAGTTCCTCATCATTCTGGACAGTCCGTGCACCGCAGCTCCTCTTGACCTACCGCTCATAGATCCTATCGTTGAAAGCCTCTTTCCAGACTGATCAGTCTACCAGCGTCGGATGGGCCGAAGGCCTCGGCTACTCGGCCGTCGGCAGCTGGCAAGGGAAGAATGCGCGCTTCGGTACTCGTCGGAGTAGCTCTTCGGTGCAGAATCCAACAAGCTCCGCTTCGAGATCTGGCCGATAGGAAACCATCCCATTCTGAGCACTGAGTGGACCGGCAACCAACGGCTCATCACTCTGCAGCCGTTCGAGCTGACGGAAAAACGCAGCCGGGAGTCGGAAGGGCCCCAGGCTCACCGAGTGTAAGGACGTACTGTCGATCGCGGCAAAAACTTGCTCGAACAACCGGCGATATTGATCGCGAAACTCAGCTGAATAAATCAGCGGGTCGAACCGCAGTCCAAGAGGCCAACCGCGTTTCGCAAGCCGCGCCATCGCCGCGATGCGACGAGCCACCGAGGGCACTCCATGTTCCAACGTCTTCGACACTTCGTCCGGCGTGAAGCTGAAGGCGATGACGGTATTCGGCAGCGGTTCCGTAGCCAGCAGCGTCTCGATACGGGTGCTCTTGGTGCGGACTTCCAGCCAGGCATTCGGCAGCTCACGAAAGATCGGTAGCGCTTGCTCGATGAAGCGAGTTGCTCCCTCGAGCGCCAGGCTGTCGCAGTCATACCCTGAAAAGAAACAAGCTGGTTCGTTCGGGGCCTCGGCGACAGTCGAAACAATCGCATCGAAGAAGTCTTCGAAATTCACAAACACAACGTAGTGCGCCGAACGGTACATCCCTTGGAGGAAACAGTAGCGACAGTCATAAACGCAGTTCAGCATGTGCGAGAAGTAGTAGTTCCGCGGCGCACCAATGCCATAGCCCACTGGCGTCGGTTGCACCAGCGTTCCAGGCTTGCAAGCCAGAATCAGTGCTGGCCGCTTCTTCTGCAATCGAAAGCTTTGCGCACGCCGATTGAAGACCTCACCATAACGTTCGCAACTTACCCGGACAGCTTTTGGGAAGCGCTCGCATATGGTTTGGGTGCGAGGGTGGTTGGCAATCCCTTCCTCGATGTAAATGTGGCTGATCACGACCAGCTGGCAATTCTAGTAGGTCCGAGGCCCGTCGATCCGCATCAGGCCGTGCCCATCAAACTATCGGATCGCCAACTCATCGAGCCAAAGGCGTAGTCGGGCCAGGAATTCTTTGCCGCGTACGCCTTGCTGCAAGCCTTGGATCGGCAGAGGCTCCTCAGGTGCCAGAGTCTGCCGTCGTCGAAGTTGTCGTCGCAGCTCGCGGCTCTGGCTAACGGTGAATCGCCAGGTTTTCAAGCATTGCTTCAAGTCCGGGGGATCCGCTTCGAGATCTCTCAACTCTCGCGACAGCTCGCTACAATGCTCCGCCAATGCTTCGACAACCGGTAGGCTGTGCTCGACCAATTCTTCGACAACCTCCAGCGTCAGCAGCTCGAGCTTGTTTTGCGGACCGTCCGAGACAATTTTCAGGCACTGCACCAACTCAGCCGATGCAAAACGGCAAGCAGTCGGATAAAAACCGCTGGCCTCCATTTCGAACGCGCCGGACTCTTGATACGACCGTTCCGGCAAGTCGACCGTCGTCACCTCGTCGGTTGCACAAGGCAGGGTCGACAGCTGAGGCGGATACCAAGAACGCTGGCTGGCACGATCACGGATCTTGTGCGCCACTACGGCATCACCCAAACTGAGAGAGCTATGGCCAGCCACCCCGATATTGAGCCAGGCAGCCTGCCGATGCCCGCCGGACGTCAGGTACAAGTACGATGTTGCGGCAGCGGCAGCAACTTTCCCGATACCGGCAACGATCAGCGCTCCGGCTTCCCCACGATAGACCTTGTAGGGCGCAACCAGCGGATCGTGCCGCAGATCGAAGCGCTCAACGAGTGGACGGGCCTCGGCATCGAGGGCGACAACGAAACGTAACAATGTCGACGGCTCAGAGGCTGACAGGAATGCCTTCGGCCGTTGGAAACAGGTTGCTGCCGGCCAGGATCTCGCTGCTGCTCACCACGTCGACGCCGGCTTGCTGCATCGCTTCGAAAGCGCGCTCGGAGTCACCGTCTGCCAGCTCGACTCCTCGGCAGCCATCTTCGATGATCGTCGTCCGCAGGCCGAGTTGAGCGGCATCCAAAGCCGAAAACTTGACGCAGTAGTCGGTCGCCAGCCCCATGATGTAAACCTCGTTGATGCGTGTTACACGCAGGTACTCTGCCAAACCGGTGGAGCGCTGGGCCGCATTGTCGAAGAACGCACTGTAGCTGTCCACCTGTGGATCAACGCCCTTGAAAAACACCTTTTCAATCTTCGGTCGCTCGAGGCCCGGCGCCAGCTCAGCACCCGGTGTCCCCTGAACGCAGTGCGCTGGCCACAAAATCTGTGGTTGACCAGCAAGTTCGACCAACTCTCCAGGCTGCCTGCCCACGTAGTTGCTGGCAAAGCTACCGTGGTCGGCGGGATGCCAATCCTGGGTTGCAATGACCCGATCGAAGTGCAGCTGCAGCAGATTGGCAACCGGGACAACCTCGTCACCACCAGGCACCGCCAAAGCGCCTCCGGGAAGGAAGTCATTCTGTAGATCGACGAGAAGTAACGCTTTCATGGCAGTCTCCGAAAGAGTCCAGCTCAACAAGAATCACTAATTAGGCTCAATTCGAGTATAAGTTTAAAACTCATATCGAGCATAAGTCAATCTGCGGATTTGCTCGGCAACCCATGCAGGTTACGGACGACGGCTGGGGCCAGGTCACGAGGCACCGTCTGCGGCTCAGGTCACGAGGCACCGTCTGCAGCAACACCGTCTGCAGCAACACCGTCCGTAGCAACATATTGGCGCAGCTGCTCGATCTCATGGTCGAAGCCACCCGAGAGAATCGGAAATCTGCACCAGGTTTTGGGATCCAGGTTCTCGTCGTCAACATGAAACGACGGCGCGTAACGTTCTCGCTTCCACTGATTTCGACACCATAATCGGAAGAATCGCTCGACCCAATCAGCCAATTGTTGGCGGTCGAGCTCTGGCCTTCGCCCTCGGAGCGTACGATAAACCTCTACCGGCGCCTTCTTGTCACGAATTGCTGCCCGCTCGACTGCGTCCAGGACCTCATAGGGCATCAAATCGCCTTCATCGGTCTGGCCTGCCCCCGAAGGCCTGAGCTCTGCCGTCGGCTGCTGGACATTAACCGCCGACAAGGCTGGTAGCGGTCCGAACCCAAGCGGCCCGGAAGTTTCCATCCAGCCCAGCCACTGCCTCAAAAACGCCTTGTCAATCCCACCGATTGGGCTCAGACCACCGCACGTGTCGCCGTCCATGGTGGTATATCCGACCGCCGCCTCAGAGCGATTACTGGTCGCCAATAACAGTGCACCGCGTAGGTTCGCCAACATCCAGACTCCAGGACCCCGCACTCGCGCCTGGATATTTTGCAACACCACGTCATCCTGATCCCAACTGAGATCGCGCCCGACCGCCTGAGAAACCATGGCGGTGTAGGCGCCGACCAGGCTGTCCACGTCAAGCTCCAAGAACTCCGCCCCAATCGCTTCGGCCACAGCTCGAGCAGCGCCACGGGTCGTCTCTGAGCTATTGCGTGTCGACTGATAAACACAGAGCAACAACCGTCGCACCAACGCCTCGGCGGTGATGTCATCATCGAACTCGAGGTACCCCAGCTTACGACGCAGCCCCTCGGGTCCCAACTCGTCGAGAGCCAACGCTACCATCAGCGCAACCAAGCAGCTGGTAGCCGCCGAGTCTGCGCCACCGGAAAGCGAGACGACGAAACCGCGCGAGTGACTCTTGCGCAAGTAGTCGAACAGCGCCAAGGCTACGGCGCGAGTGAATTCCTCCTCCTTCTTCGAGTTCGAAGTTTCCCAGGCTGCGGGCTGCGGCTCAGAAGGGACAAAGCGGGTCGCGGGAAAACGAAAATCCACCGCAATCCGATGGCTTGGTCGCGGTTCGAGGTCGGGCTGAAAGCTACCGGTTCGCACCTGCTGCATTCGGGTGTCATCCACATCGATCACCGCCGAGCTCACTTGCCAATCAGCGAAACCGAAGCGCGGTCCCTGAGTCAGCAAGCGGCCACCGGAAGCGATCAACGCTCCGCCGTCAAAAATCGACCGCCCAGACTCGTTGCCCAAGAGATTGGCGTAGACGTAACTGACCCCGAAGGCCCGCGAACCCTCGAGCACGAATCGACGGCGAATATCGAATTTTTCGAAGGCAAAATGACTCGCGCTTGGATTCAGAATGATGTCGACACCACGCTGCGCCAGGTCGCTCCCCGGGCGATCCGCCACCCAGGCGTCCTCGCAGATTTCAAAACCGATGTGGACGCCATCGACGCGAAAGACCAAGTCACCGAGGGGATAAGCTTGGCCGTCGAGCTGGAACGCGCCGACTTGCTTCTCTGGCCACGGTTTGAACCACCTGGGTTCGTAGTAGAGCCCATCGCCAGCCAAGAATTTTTTGGCGACAAAACCGGCGATTTGGCCGTCGACCAGCAGGCAGACGGTATCGAAGAGCGCCTTGCGATACATCAGGGGTAATCCCACTGCAACGGCAATCCCCCGGGTCTCTGGCCTGATTTCGAGCAACATCTCGAGTGCGGTGCGCTGCAATGCCGGAGATTGGAAGGCGTCCTCGCAGCCATGGCCAGTTATCGCCAGCTCAGGCAAACACAGCAAGCTAATTTCCTCGACCTTGGCTCGCCGAATCGCGTCGACAATGTTGCGACGGTTGTTCTGCCAACCCAGCGGGATTTGATTGAGTACCGCGGCACCCACTTTGATGAGCTTCATAGCTCGGATCTTACCTTCATGATCAAATCCTTTTTGAGTCGATCCAGTCGCACATCGAGTCCAACTGGATAAATGGTCGGCCGGTCATGACAAGTGACCGACGGATCCAGCTGATCGAGCTGGGTTTGCGCCCGGTTGCGTACCTCGTCGATCAGCACCGGTTGCCGATTTAACCGTTGTCCATGGTCCATCACCGGCACCAACAAATCCATCGTCTCGGCATCTGTCGAGATCGTGTGCTCTTGGTCACCGGCATCGATCCATCGACAGGGCTCGGACAGGCCACGCTCCAAGTCATAAATCACATCCCCGACAAAGATGCCTGAGTCGATGTGACGACGCACCTGCTGTAGCCCCGGATTCGACGTCTTGCCAGGAACCTCTGAGAGCTTGACCTTCGGTGTCCATGTACCGTCGCTGCCACGGACCGCGGTCAGTTTGTAAACTCCACCGAGTGCCGATTGCCCGCTCGCGGTGGCCAGGCGAGTCCCCACTCCCCACACATCAATCGCGGCACCAGCCGTTTTCAGCTCGGCGATCCGAAGTTCGTCGAGGTCGTTTGAAGCCACCACCGAGGCTTCGGTAAAGCCCGCAGCGTCCAGCAGACGGCGAGCCTGCTGGCTGAGCTCCACGAGGTCGCCGGAGTCGAGTCGGATGCCGATCATCTCGAAGCCACGATCGCGGAGCCGATGACCTACTCGGATGGCTCGCTGCACGCCTGCGATCGAATCGTAGGTGTCGACCAAGAAGACACAGTTGTTCGGAGACGAAGCGGCCCAGGCTTCGAAGGCTTCGTCTTCGTCATCGAAGGACATGACCCAGCTGTGTGCGTGCGTCCCTTTCAGCGGGATGCCAAAACATCGTCCAGCCAACACGTTGGAAGTGCCGGCGCAACCGCCGATATAAGCTGCACGGCTCGCCGACAGCCCGCCGTCCAACCCCTGGGCGCGGCGCAAGCCGAATTCCAGCACTGGATCCCCTTCTGCAGCGCGACTAATGCGCGACGCTTTAGTGGCAATCAAAGTCTGAAAATTCAAGATGGTCAAAAGTCCGGTCTCGAGCAACTGGCATTGGGCGAGCGGCCCACGGACCCGCAACAGCGGCAGGTGAGGAAAGACCGCTGTACCTTCCGGCACCGCGTCAATATCTACCGTGATTTCGAGATCACCGAGGTAACGTAGAAACGTCGGCTCAAACAGTGGCTGTCCATCGTTACCCGTCAAACTGGCCAGGTAGTCAAGATCGCCGGCTGAATACCGAAAGTTCTCGACGAACTCCAGGGCTTGCTCGAGCCCGCAGGCCACGGCATAACCGCCGCCAAACGGATTTTTGCGGAAGAAGAGATGAAAGGATGCTTCACGCTCGGATTTGCCTGTTTTCAGATAACCCGCCGCCATCGTCAGCTGGTAGAGGTCGGTCAACAAGCCCAGGTGTGTTGCGTCTCGAATCATTACACCGAGGTTACCCTCTCTTCTTGGCTGGAGACCTGAAGCTCAAAACGCTCCGCCAACCGCTCGAGCGCCTCGACCTCTGGCCAGCGCCGCCGTTTGCGCACACCGGCCAAGTAGACCTTTAGCTTCTCCGCCAGGACCTGCAAGGTGGCTTGTCGGTCCTGCTGCCCCAGAACTCTGGAGTCTAAGATCTTGGCGAGCGCCTGAATACGGTAACGATCAAGTGCAGCAGTGCTCGATAGTTGATCCGCATGCCCGCCATACTTGCGCAGCAGAGGACGGTCGACATAAAGCACCGGCCAACGGCTGCAGATCCGAAGCCAGAGCTCATAGTCTTCACAGGCTGGCAGAGTCTCATCGAACAAACCTACCGTCTCAAATAAGGACCGATGCACCACCGCGGCTGAAGGCGAGATGGCGCATAACGGCAGACAGTGCCGAAAGATAAATCCACCGTACTTACGATGGCGCCGTCTTGGGTTCACCCGGCGCCCGTTCCGAATCCAGATCTCGTCGCTATGGCAAAGCAGGTACTCGGGCTCCTTAGTTAATGCCTCGAGTTGAGATTGCAGCTTATCTGGTAGCCACTCGTCATCAGAATCGAGAAATGCCAACCAGTCGCTGTTCGACGCTCTTATCCCCGCGTTGCGGGCCGCGCTGACTCCCTGCCCGTCTAGTTGGACCATATGGGTGCCAGGATAGGTCGAACGAAGCTGATCCAGGGTGTCATCTCGCGAGCCGTCGTCAACCACAATCAATTCATCCGGCGGGCGCGTCTGAGCCAAGACAGAGGCGACCGCCCGCAGGGTCAGCTGCGCACGGTCACGCGTCGGGATGATTGCAGCGACGGTCGTCATATAGGCCGGGTGTTCGATCGATGACAGAGAAGTATCAGAACAGGCGCCAGGATATCAGCGCTCGAGTCGACCGTGCTCGAGAGTCGGTAGGTCCGATGTCCTTGGCGAGTCCAAACTGCCACCCTTGGCGAACACTCTGAGGACGGTGCAGCCGATGACCTACTGTTCAGCGATACGCTGTTCTGTTGCTTTCGAGTCCAGTAGCGTACGCCGCGCAACAGGCGGCGGCGGTTGTCGTAAAGCTCGCTACAATGTTGCGGTCGTCAAGCTCCCGCAAATCCTAGGAATTCCCAATCGATGCCAACGTCTTCCGAACCTGTCGCCGAGTTGAGATCTGTGACCAAGAGTTACCGCGAGGGCGATCAGGACCGCGCAGTACTCAAAGAGGTCGAGCTGAGCGTCTTCAGAGGCGAGCTCGTTATGTTGTTGGGTCGCAGCGGCTCCGGCAAGTCTACGGTGCTCAATCTGCTGAGCGGTATTGATCTTCCAACGTCTGGGGAGGTGCGCTTGGGCGGTGCCAGTCTGAGCAACATGAACGAGCGCGAACGAACGTTGATGCGTCGTGACCACGTTGGCTTCGTCTTTCAATTCTTCAACTTGATCCCAACTTTGACCGTCGAGGAAAACGTCCTCTTGCCGCTAGAACTTGCCGGCAAACTTACTGACACCACACGTCACCAGGCTCTAGACTTACTCGCCACGGTCGGCCTGGCTGACCGGTGCTCTAGCTACCCTGACGTGCTGTCCGGCGGCGAGCAGCAACGCGTTGCTATCGCCCGTGCGCTCGCCCACGATCCGTTGGTCCTGCTGGCGGACGAACCAACCGGGAATCTGGATCTGGAGACCGCCGAGGAAATCACTGAGTTGCTCGTCGGCTCCGTTCGACGCAGTGGCAAGACGCTGATCGTCGCCACCCACAGTCGCGAGTTGGCGACGCTCGGGGATCGAGTACTGACGATTGAGAACGGTAGTTTCGTCGAGCGTTCGAGTACTTCATGACTCCCCTCCTCCGCCGAGCTAGTTTCCGACATCTCGTGCGCCACCCCTGGCTGATCGGCTTGTCGGTCCTGGGGGTCGCTGTCGCGGTGGCGGTAGTCGTTGGAATCGACCTAGCCAACGCCAGCGCAAAGCGCGCCTTCCAGCTCAGCGTCGAAGGAATTGCTGGTCGCGCCACCCACGAGATCGTCGGCGGTCCGGTCGGCTTGCGAGAATCGGTTTACGTCGATCTGCGGGTCCAAGGCCTCCGCAACATTTCCCCGATCGTAGAAGCTACGGTGGCAGCGGCGGACGACTCAGGGCGTACGTTCCAGCTCCTTGGCATCGATCTTTTTGTCGACCCCCAGCTGCGCTCCTTCACTCCAAGGTTCGACAACAGCGGTGATCCAGCCGCCTTTCTGACCCGACCAGGGGGCACCTACCTCGGCCGCGAGCTGGCGCAACAGCTCAACCTCGCCCCTGGTGACCATCTCGAGATCCGTGCGGCGGGCGTCCAGCGTGAACTCGAGGTCATTGGGCTCTTGGCGCCCCCGGACCAACTCTCGCGCCAGGCCTTGAGAGACTTGCTGATCGTCGACATTTCCTCAGCGCAAGAGATCTTGGAGAAGGAGGGATACCTCAGCCGTATCGACCTCATCCTGCCAACTGATAATACGTTGGCCAAACGAGAGGCGGAGTTGGCGACTCAGCTACCAGCCGGAGTCGAGTTACAGTCCAAGTCAGCGCGCGCTGGTGCGCTGGATCAGATGACTCGAGCGTTTCGCCTAAACCTCAGCGCTCTGAGCCTTCTCGCGCTGCTGGTTGGGATGTTCCTGATCTACAACACGATGACGTTTTCAGTCGTCCAGCGCCGTGCATTGATCGGGACCTTGCGTGCCTTGGGAGTCACCCGACGCCAGGTCTTCTCGCTGATCGCAGCCGAAGCACTGGTGATCGGAGCCACTGGTTCAGCGTTGGGTATTGCTGCAGGCATAGTGCTCGCGCAAGGTTTGTTGACACTGGTCGCCCAAACTATCAACGACCTCTACTTCGCGGTCTCTGTAACTTCGGTCGTGATCCCGACGAGCGGCTGGCTCAAAGGAGCGCTCCTGGGTGTTGGTGGGACCCTGCTGGCATGCCTGAAGCCGGCGAGCGAAGCGACCTCCGCTCCACCTCGGCAGGTACTTGCCCGCTCGGAACTGGAACAGAAGGCACGCCGCGAAGTCACACAAGCCGCTGCAATCGGTAGCGGTCTACTGCTGATGTCGGCAGTGCTGGTGGCACTACCGTCCAAGAACTTGGTGTTGAGTTTCGCCGCCTTGTTCTTGTTTGTCATCGGTTTCGCCGCTTTGGTGCCTAGTGCCACCCTGGGTATGCTGCGGTTACTCAAGACACCGATGCGACACGGGTTCGGTTTGCTCGGTGTAATGGCGACCCGGGGCGTCGCGACCACTTTGAGCCGGACCGGGGTGGCGATCGCGGCACTTGTCATCGCCGTCTCGGTCACGATCGGCGTTGGGGTGATGGTCGCCAGCTTCCGGTCGACCCTGATCGAGTGGTTGGAGATCACATTGGCGGCGGACATCTACGTCGCACCGGCTGATCCAGGATCTCGCGGTGGCGCCAAGACGCTAGATCCCACGATGCTGTGGACCATCGAAGCGGATCCGCGAGTCGCTTTCGCGAGCACGATACGACGGGTCAGGGTGAACTCACCGCTAGGTCCCGTCCTGGTCGGTGCGTTAAAGACCGAAAAGCTGGGTTTTACCGCTTATCGCTTCGCGCAAGGCGACCCCGACGACGCATGGCAACGCTTCCAGCATGAGGAGGCGGCGATCATCTCGGAATCGTTCGCTTATCACAAGGATCTCCAGATCGGTTCCACCGTCGAGCTATCGACCGACCGCGGGCCTGAGACGTTCGAGGTGGCGGGTGTCTATTACGACTACGGCTCCGACCAAGGCGTCGTCACCATGAGTCGGGCAACCTACAATCGTTATTGGGATGATCCTGCCATCTTTTCAATTGGGATTTTCACCCAACCTGGTGTCGATCGAGAACGATTGATTGAGGACCTCAGGGGTAGGCTCGGGTTGCAAGAAAATGTGCGCTGGGTTTCCAACCGTGACCTGAGAGAAGCATCGTTGGAGATCTTCGATCGGACGTTTGTGATTACCGAGGTACTGCGCTTACTCGCGGTTGTTGTCGCTTTCATCGGCGTACTGACCGCCTTGATGGCCTTGCAGTTGGAGCGGGCCCGAGAGTTCGGAGTGTTGCGCGCCAGTGGCCTGACACCCCGTCAAGTGTGGGGCCTGGTGACGGCACAGTGTGGCTTGATGGGGTGGGTGGCAGGGGTGCTCTCCCTGCCTCTTGGATCAGGCCTCGCGGTCCTCCTGATCCACATCATCAATCGTCGCTCTTTCGGCTGGACTCTGCAGATGGAGCTGCCATTGATGGTCTTGTTACAAGCCCTGGCGTTGGCGCTGGGAGCCGCCCTGATGGCTGGACTCTACCCAGCATTTCGGTTGTCCCGGGCCTCACCAGCCTTGGCGTTGAGGGAAGAATGAGACACATCGCGATACGTTGGCGGACCTTCGGCTTGATCTGCGTCCTACTCTCCGGTTGTGACGACGGATCACTGCCCCCAACCACGACAACAACCACTTCGCCTCCACCAGCTTCTGCAGTCGAAACGATGGCTGGCGGTGACACCGCCGGCTACCGAGCAGCCATCGAACCGCGTGAGTTCATCTTCCCGAGCGACCATGGTCCGCACCCAGACTTCAGATCCGAGTGGTGGTACTTCACAGGCCACTTGGAATCCGACGATGGCGAACGATTCGGTTATCAACTGACGTTCTTTAGGCAAGCTCTAGCTCCACAGGCTCAGACCCGCTCGTCCTCATGGGCCACTCGCCAGTTGTATTTGGCACACTTTGCTCTCACCGACGTCGAGGCTGATGTCTTCCACAGCTTCGAGCGATTGAGTCGCGGCGCGGCAGGATTGGCCGGCGCTGGTGGCAATCGACCTTTTCGAGTCTGGGTGGAGGACTGGTCTGCGGAATCGATAGGTGTCGAGGCATTTCCGCTTCGCCTTCGAGCCACTTCGCGGGAGTCGCCGACAATTGCACTTGACCTGACGCTCGAAAAGCACAAGCCCGTGGTGCTACAAGGTGACCGGGGCCTCAGCCAGAAGGGCGAAGGTGCCGGGGATGCCTCTTATTACTACTCGCTGACTCGGATAGCGGCTCGCGGCACCATCAGACTAGGTGATCGCTCGGTGCCTGTTACGGGCATCAGTTGGCTCGACCGGGAATGGTCGACGAGTGCTCTTGGGAAAGGCCAAATAGGTTGGGATTGGTTCTCGATTCAGCTTGACGACCAACGCGAGTTGATGTTGTTTCAGCTGCGCAGAGCTGATGGCAGCATCGATCCGATCAGCCATGGTGTTTTGGTAGCAGTGGACGGATCTACTCGATCACTTAGGTACCAAGACTACTCGATCGAAGTGACTGCTACGTGGCGCAGTAGACATGGCACTGTCTACCCGTCCGGCTGGCTCCTAAACATCCCGACGGCCTCATTGGCTCTCGAACTCGCCCCCCTAGTAGCTGATCAGGAGCTCGATGTGTCCTTCCGCTACTGGGAAGGAGCCGTGTCGGTTGGTGGTACTGAGAACGACAAACCGGTGAGAGGCCTCGGCTACGTCGAATTAGTCGGCTACGCAGAGTAGTCGACTACGCAAGGCAGGCGGCTCCGCAATGCAGGCGGCTGCGCTGGTTGCGACCGGCGGCCACCAACCGTACAATCGGGCTCAGGTTGACGGATCGGTTAGCCGTAAACCGTCCTCGTTCAACCGGCCGTGTTACAATTGAGATCGGCGGATACATTGTTCCAGTCTCCGGCAGCAGCTGGACGCCCTTGCAAGGATTTGCCCATAGTGGCATTTTCTTGTCAGGATTTAGTGTATCCAAGGGTAAGTTTTGTCCATGAGGTCAGGTTCGGTCGAGCCTGCTTCTTACCGAGATGCTTCGGCAGATGGCCTAATCTGGGCCCTGCCAGGGCAGACGTTCATCATCGGAAGGAGCATTCGACGGAACGGTACCTAGCGGACAAGACCAAACTCACGGGGCGAGAAACCAGTCAGTGACGTCGACGTCAAGCAACGATCTTTAAGCCGCCCGGGAGAATCCATGGACCGAAGAAAATTTGTTCAGCAGAGTATGTTGGGCGTCGCTGCCGTTGGAGCTGCCGCTTGTGGCTCAAACTCAGACGGTGACTCGACCGCAGACGGTGGCGCTCCGGCAGTCCACACCCAGAAGTCCGTAACCTGGAGGCTTGCTTCGAGCTTCCCACGCAGCTTAGACACTATTTACGGTAGCGCTGAAGTGCTGGCCGAACGCCTCGAGGCCATGTCCGAGGGGAGGTTTCGCCTCAGGTGCTATCCAGCGGGAGAAATTGTACCCGCGGACCGGGTGATGGACGCTGCCCAACAAGGCACCGTCCAGATTGGCCACACTGCTAGCTACTACTTTATCGGCAAGAATCCCGCCCTTGCTTTCGACTGCTGCGTTCCCTTCGGCCTGACAGCACGTCAACAGACCGCTTGGCTGGTCGAAGGCGGCGGTCTGGATCTGATGCGGAGTCTATTTGCTGACTTCAATCTCACCACCTTCCCAGCTGGCAACACTGGTTCCCAGATGGGAGGTTGGTTCCGGCGCGAGATCAACACTGCGGCAGATCTCCAAGGCCTCAGAATGCGGATCCCCGGTCTCGGCGGTGAAGTGATGAGTCGCCTCGGAGTCACGGTGCAAATGTTCGCTGGTGGTGAGATCTATCCAGCTCTCGAACGCGGCGCAATCGATGCTACCGAGTGGGTCGGCCCTTATGACGACGAAAAGCTAGGATTCCACAAAGTCGCCAAGTACTACTACTACCCAGGCTGGTGGGAGCCTGGGCCTTCGCTGTCTTACCAAGTCAACCTCGACGCCTGGGGCAAGTTGCCTAAGGCGTACCAGGAGATGTTCACCACAGCCGCCAGCGAATCAGCGACGGTCATGCAGGCCAGATACGATCAGAGAAATCCAGCAGCCTTGTCTCGGTTGCTGACACAGGGTGTTGAGCTGCGCCCGTTCTCTGACGATCTCCTGCGTGCCGCCCGCAGCGCTTCTCTCGACATGCAAGAAGAGCAAGCCGCTGCCGATCCGACGTACCGCAAGATATACGAGACGTGGAAGTCGGTTCGCCGCGACGCCTACCGTTGGTTCGGCACCGCGGAGTTGGCATACGCCCGCTTCGCATTCGAAGAGGAAGGAAAGTGATTAGATGACACTCGTTCAATCGACCTCCAAGGTCGGCGTCTACTGCGACGTAGCAAATATGTACCGCAATGGCGGACAACGAATGCAATACGACAAGCTGCGTGAGTTCGCCTGCCGTGACTTTGCCGAGCCAGTGAGGCTCAATGCCTACGTCACCTTCGACGCGGAACGAGCGAAGACCGATTACACCTATCGCGACGGTGCCCGTAGTTTCCACTCCAAACTGAGAGACTACGGTTACAAGGTGATCGTCAAGGAAATCAACTGGTATCGCGACGAATCAGGCAATCGCTACGGTAAGGCAGACGCCGATCTCGATCTAGCGGTTGATGCCCTCCTGCAGTCCGAAAATCTGCACCGAGTCTTGATCGCTTCGGGTGACGGCGACTTTGTCAACGTGGTACGAGCCCTACAGAACAAGGGCTGCCGCGTCGAGATCGTCTCTCTAGACAACAGCTCTCACTTGTTACAGCAAGAGGCAGATCTGTGCATCTCGGGCTATTTGATCCCCAACCTGATTCCCCACAGCCGTGGGCCACAACGTCTCGAATGGGGTGAGATTGGTTCGCGGGTGCGTGGCTGGTGCTATTGGCATGAGGCCGAGCGCGGCTTTGGATATGTGCGATTCCTCAAACAGATTAGTGATGGCCTGTGGTTTACCGACGCTCGGCATCCCGAATCGCCATACGGTACCGCCTTCTTCCACGATTCGAATCTGCCCTCTGTGGTCCGCCCAGCATCGTTACCCAGCCGTCGCCTGGTACTCGAATTTGAGCTCGCCCCATCCGACAAATCGGACGGCTTACAGGCTCTCGATATCGAAATGATCAGCAAGGGCTAACGGCGAAGCCGCTGACGCCTAAGCCACGCCCCTTCAGTCCAATAATCCCGTCACTAATGATGGGAAGACAATGATCAGGATCAGCCCGATCAACTGAATGGCGATAAACGGCAGCGCTCCGCGGTAGATCTGGACGGTGCTGACCTCTTTTGGAGCAACGCCCCGGAGGTAGAACAGGGCGAAGCCAAAAGGTGGCGTCAAGAACGATGTCTGCAGATTGACGCCGAGCATCACCCCGAACCACACCATGTCGATGCCCAACAATTGGGCCGCTGGTGCAACCAGCGGGATGATGATGAAGGCGATTTCGAAGAAGTCGATAAAAAAGCCCAGGATGAAAATCGACACATTGGCGACAACCAGCAGACCAATCTTGCCACCGGGAAGCCCGGTCAACAGATCCTCAATCCAGAAATCGCCTCCCAAGCCTCGGAAGACCAAAGCGAAGGCGGTTGAGCCGATGAGCAGAAACAGCACCATTGAGGTCAGCTTGGTGGTTTCGTCCATCGTCGCACGCAGCGCCTTGAGAGTCAGGCGACGGTGGCTGACGGCGAGCAGTATCGCCCCCAAGGCCCCCAAAGCACCCGCCTCGGTCGGCGTCGCAACACCGGCGAAGATACTTCCGAGAACTAGCAGAATCAGGACCAACGGTGGGATCAGCACCCACACGACCTGCCCGAGCAGCTCCATTGAGGTCTGATTGCGTTCGTCAGCAGGTAAGGCAGGAGCTGCCGCCGGGTTGAACAGCGCAACACCAGCTACGTAGAGCGCATAGAGCCCAGCCAACAGGATGCCCGGCAGGAGAGAGCCTACGAACAGATCCCCAACCGAAATGCCAAGTTGATCGGCTAGGACCACCAAGACAACACTTGGTGGGATAATCTGCCCCAGGGTACCGGCAGCACAAATGACCCCGGTAGCCAGCTCGGTCGAATAGCCATAACGCAGCATGACTGGCAGCGAGATCAACCCCATGGCAACAACGGAGGCCCCAACGACGCCGGTTGCCGCCGCCAACAAGGCCCCCACGAAGACCACCGCCAGGGCCAGCCCTCCTCGCAGCGAGCCAAACAGCTTGCCGATGGTTTTCAGCAAATCCTCAGCCAGCTTTGCCTTCTCGAGCATCGTGCCCATGAAAATGAAGAATGGAACTGCGAGCAGAACAAAATTCGACATGATCCCGAAAATGCGCTCCGGCAGAGCGTACAACAGGGCCCAGTCCATGATCCCCAGATGGACTCCGAGAGCGGCAAAAAACAGGGCTGCCCCACCGAGGGCGAACGCCACCGGATAGCCGGTAAAGATCAGTGCAAAAGCTCCGACGAACATCCACGGCGCTAGGTCTTCACCACTCACAGATGAATCTCCGAAGCTGAATCACTCGGTGGCGGATCGCTCGAGCCACGTAGGATCGCTACCTGGCGTACGAGATGTGCCATACCTTGAAGGAGCAGCAGCCCAAACGCGATCAGTACAACCGTTTTGATCGGATACCGCGCCAAACCACCGGGATCGGAAGACACCTCGCGAACCGCCCACGAATTCCGCACTGCCGGCCACGACACCCACAGGGTAAAAACTGTGAAAGGCATCATCAAAACAATCGTGCCAATCAGATCAATCCAGGCTCGACCGCGATCGGTCAGTCGCCCATAAACCAAATCCACTCGCACGTGCGCATTCCGTTGAAAAGAGTACGAGGACCCCAACAGAAATACCAGGCTGAACAAGTACCACTGCATCTCGAGGTAAGCATTGGAGCTCAGGTTGCCACCCAGATTGCGTCCCAAATAGCGGACAATGGCATTGTACGAGCCAATCAAAACCATCGCCAACGTTAGCCAAGCGACGCAGTTGCCGATTTTCTCGATCAGGCGATCAATGACCTGCGAGAATGCCAACCAGAAACTCATGGGGCGCTCCACGATTGATGAATGTGCGAGGCTAGCATGAATACTCCACAGCTAT
Source organism: Acidobacteriota bacterium (assembly GCA_029263395.1). Taxonomy (GTDB): domain Bacteria; phylum Acidobacteriota; class Thermoanaerobaculia; order Multivoradales; family J023; genus JAAELT01. Next base: position 47,716 of record JAJCXO010000184.1, read on the forward strand.
TCGACGTACCTGTAAGAGATCAGTTCTTGGAACCCAAGTCCAGCCTTGGGGTAACACGCAGCCAACGACGACGGGAGAGCACCCATGGAAACCACCATCCTGAGTATTGCGATCGGCTTGGGCCTCGCTGCCGCCTGCGGCTTCAGGATTTTTGTGCCACTGTTGATCATTAGTTTGGCCAGCCGCGGAGGCCATCTGGCCCTTACTGAGAGCTTTGAGTGGATGGCCTCGACACCCGCGATGGTCGCGTTTGGTTGCGCGACACTGGTCGAGATTGCAGCCTATTACATTCCCTTCTTCGACAACCTCCTCGACACCATTGCTACGCCAAGCGCAGTCGTCGCCGGTGTTGTCGCCACCGGCTCGCAGGTAACCGATCTCGATCCTCTGCTCGGCTGGAGCGTCGCTATCATCGCTGGCGGCGGCGCGGCAGGGTCTATCCAAGGCCTGACCACGGTCACTCGTCAGTTCTCGTCCGTGGCAACCGCGGGATTCGGCAATCCGATTCTCTCCACTGTCGAAGCTGGCGCTTCCATCGGTATGACAGTCCTGGCCATCGTCCTGCCCTTCGTCGCTGCCATCGGGGTGCTGTTGATGCTGTTCATCGCGATGAAGAAGATCTTCTTTCGCTCTGCTCCAGAGGGCGCGAGCTAGCTAGATCCCGTCTAACAACGCCGGTCGTCCTGTCGCCCCCTGTGGACTGCGCGCACCGCTGCGTAACTCGCCTCGGCGCCTTAGTATCCTACAACTCTATTGGTTACAATCGTTTGGTGAGCTAGGATTTGTTCTCTTGCTCATACATACTCGCTGCGTGCTCGCTCCACAGGGGGCTCCCTTACAGAGCCGAAAATGGCAAAACGGGACGAATTTCCCTAGATCGATCAGAACGTTTTCGGGGCACCGAAGTCAGCTCGTATTTGCTAGAATCAAAGACGGTTGATGCGTCATCGATCCCAGCGTCATCACGTTGAGATCGCCACGGACGGACCCCGATGAGCCAGACCCCGAGCCTCAAACGCCAGCTGCTGCGCCAGGCGGTGGCTGATAATGTCTCCACGCTTCGAGGCGAGCTACCGCCAAAGCCCCAGGCTGCGGAGATACCTAGACGCCAAGTTCCGGGGCGGCTGCTGGCATTGGCAGCTCTTCCCGTTGTCGTGGGAGGCATACTCTTGTTGCTGCGGAGTTCACCAACTGCGCAGGCCAATCCTCCAGCCGGCCTCAACTCGGACTCTCTGCCCGCGGCAGTAGCCACACGACCAGCGGAAGAACGACGCTTCACCGCTCCGCCACAGCCTATAGATTCAGACGTCTTCCCGCTGGAAGTGCGTCGTATTGTGGTCGATCCGGGGCATGGTGGCGACGATCACGGTACCGTCGACAACGATCTGGTTGAAAAAGACTTGACACTGGACATCGCCGGACGTTTGGCCCAGCTCTTGCGCAAAGACGGCTTCGAGGTCAATCTCACCCGTGAAGACGACCGCAAGCTCTCATTGAAAGAGCGCGCCGACATCGCCAACGGCCAGCATAGTGATCTTTTTATCTCGATTCATGTCAACTGGATGAGCACCCGTCAAGTCAGAGGAGTCGAAACCTACTTCCTTGGAACCACCGAAGATCCTGAGCTCAAAGAGCTTACGCGGCGGGAGAATCGAGAGTCCGGCTACTCATTGGCCGATATGAAGTACTTGCTGGAGGGGATTTATACAGGTGTCCGGCGAGATGCATCACGACAATTTGCCGACCGGGTGCAGCGTTCGCTTTTCGGCTCGCTCAAGCGAGTTAATCCAACTCTTGAAAACCGGGGCGTCAAAACAGCCCCATTCGTGGTATTAGTATCCACTGAGATGCCAGCCATTCTTGCGGAAGTCTCCTGCCTCTCCAATCGGGACGAGGCCAGGCTCCTTTCGCGCCCACTTTACCGAGACGGCATTGCTGAAGCGCTGGCCAGGGGCATTCGAGGATATGCTGATGACGTCCATCAAACAGAGGAAAAAGGGAGCTGAGGCATGAGCGATAGCAGTGGGACCCTCAACGTAGGGATCGACCTCGGAACCTCACATTGTGCGGTTTCGGCATCGAACGGCCAGCGCCATGTGATCGAAAGCTATGTTGGCTGGCCGGTCGACATGGTGGCCCGCAAGGTGCTCAAGAAAGACGTGTTGGTCGGTACAGAGGCGGTCGAAAACCGAACTATGCTCGATCTTCACCGGCCTCTGGAGCGCGGACTGGTGAAAGAGGGTTCAGACAAAGATCTGGTAGCCGTGCAGGTGCTGTTGCGAACCCTGCTGGATCTCGCCGGGGTCGATCGCAAAGAAAAGAAGAGCAAAACGACTGTGCGCGCTGTTGTTGGTGTGCCGGCAGAAGCTATGCGAGTCAACAAGCAACAGCTGCGCGCCACACTCGACGGCGAAGTGGATGCCTTGATGATCGTGTCCGAACCCTTCGCTGTAGCCTATGGCCTCGACGCCCTACTCCACAGCCTGGTTGTCGACATCGGTGCCGGCACATCAGACTTCTGTGTCATGCGGGGCCGCTTTCCGACCGAAGACGACCAGCGCACTCTCACCAAGGCGGGGGACTCGGTTGATGAACTCCTGCTCAAACAGATCGGAGAAAAGCATCCCGACGCTCAGGTTTCGATCTTCATGGCTCGAGAGTGGAAGGAAAAACACGGTTTCGTTGGCAAGCCCCAGCAGCGGGTCAAGGTCACCGCACCGGTCAAGGGGACGCCGACAACGCTCGACATCACCGACGAGATGCGCAACGCCTGTGAGTCGATCGTCGGACCGATCACCGAGACGATGCTCGACTTGCTACCCAGAGTATCGCCCGAGTTTCAGGAGAAGGTACGCAACAATATCATCCTCTCCGGTGGCAGCTCTCAGATCGCGGGCCTACGAGCAGCCCTAGAGGAAGGACTGAAGCCAGTCGGCGGCGGCTCGATCCGGGGCGTCAAGAACCCGGTATTCGAAGGCTCCGATGGCGGCCTGGCTCTAGCTCTGGATGCGCCTGACGCTGACTGGGACAAGCTGGGCTAACCTGTTGAGCCAACACTCGGAGGCAAAGCCGGAACCCGGCTCGGCCAAACACCTGACCCATCTGCGAGAGTCGATCGCCGAGGTCGACCGCTCGCTGCTTGAACTCCTCCACCGCCGTATGCAACTCGCAGCGGAGGTGGGTCGAGTGAAGGCACAGAAGGGCCAGCCGATTATGGTGCCCGAGGTTCATCATCGGGTGCTGACCAGAGCTCGGCAACACGCTGACGCCTGCGGGGTGTCGGAAGAGGTCATGGAATCGATCTTCCAGGCGGTCATGCGAGGCTCGGTCGAACGCCAGCATCGCGTCGGCGTAGCGGTCAGATCCGAGGGTGGCAGCCGCCTGTTGATCCTCGGCGGTGCGGGCGACATGGGACGATGGTTCCAGAGCTTCGCTCAGTTGCTCGGTCATCGGGTCGACCTTGTCGACCCGGCGATGGCGCCTCTCCCCCCCGCACCCGGCCGTTATGCGACCCTGGAAGACGTCCCCAATCTCGACGACTACGAAGCGATCATCGTCTCGGTACCGCTCAACCGAATGCCGGTTGTCCTCGAGCAATTGATCAACCTCGGGCCACGTGGCCTCATCATCGAGATCTCATCGATCAAGGACGATCTGGCGCCGGTTCTAGACCAAGGGCGTCAAGCCGGCCTTCAGGTGTGCTCGCTGCACCCGATGTTCGGCCCCAAGAAATCGCCGTATGAATCCTTGACCTTCGTCCTCGCCTACACCGATGATCCGCAGCAGGAACGGTCACAGGTCGAAGAGTGGATCCGCCACCCGTACACCCATCTAGTGCCGGTTCCTTTTCATCACCATGATCGCCTGATGGGCTGGCTGCTGGGATTTGCTCATCTCTCCGGGATGCTGTTCGGCTGCGCCCTGACCCGTTCAGGTTTAGGCGCCGAGGAGCTCAAAGCGTGTGCGTCCACAACCTACAACCGCCAAACTTCGGCGGCACTCCACGTGCTCGGCGAAGATCCCGATCTCTACTTCGATATCCAGAATCTCAACCCTCACCGCGGCGAAGTCTATCGTGCTGCTAGCGAGGCGTTGAGTGAATTGGTGGAGGCAGTCGAAGACGGAGACCGTGAGCGCTTCCGATCGGTGCTTTCCGACGCTCGACATTTTTTGATTTCAGAACCCGGCTAGTCATCCCTTCGATTCTGGGCTCGACTCGGCGGCTGGGCGAGACGGGTGTACGATATGTCCGGCAAGTCTGCCGGAGCTGGCATGAGCAAGCGTAACGATATTCCCCCCCGTCTTCCTCGTCGACCGCCAAGCGTACCGGCGACGGAGCAGGTTGCGCTCGAACCGACTGTGCCTTGGGTCCCCTCCGAGCCGAGAGCTTCCGGTACGACCCGTTTGCTTCCCGGTCATGTGCTGGCTGACCGGTATCAAGTTCGCAACCTCCTGGGGTCAGGAGGTATGGCGGATGTCTACGAGGCCTGGGACACCGAGCTCGAAGAAGCGGTGGCAATCAAGGTATTACATCCATCGATCGGAACGCGCGACCGCATGGTCGAGCGCTTCAAAAAAGAGATTCGGCTGGCACGCAGAGTCGTCCATCCCAACGTTTGCCGGATCTACGATTTTGGGGCCTCGAAGGATCTCAAGTTCGTCACGATGGAGTTGTTGCCAGGTACAACTCTTGAAGCTCACATTGCGAGCCATCCAGAACTGGATCTCGACAGTCGGCTCACGATGTTTCGTGAGATTCTTTCGGGGCTCGAAGCAGCTCACCAGCTGGGCATTATCCATCGCGATCTAAAACCACAGAATGTGATGGTGACGCCCGATGGGCGTCCGGTGATCACAGACTTCGGAATCGCCCGCGAGCTCGACACCGGAGACAACACGACAGCAATCGGGGAAGTGTTGGGAACTCCAGCCTACATGGCGCCGGAGCGCATGCTTGGTGGCAGGGTTGACCTACGTTCCGACATTTACTCCCTCGGCGTGATTCTGTTCGAGTTGGCGACCGGAGAGCGCCCGTTCTCGGGCGTCACGATCTTCGACATGGCTCGGAACCAACTCAGCATCGATCCCCCACTACCGACATCACTCGCTCCCAACCTACCGCTTTGGCTCGAGCAGCTGATCCTCAAGATGCTCGCCAAACAACCCGAAGACCGTCTCCAGAGTGTTGCGGCAATCTTGACGGAGTTGCCTCAGACCGGTCGCATCAAGACAGTGCTCCTGGTAGACGACGATTCGACAATGCTGAGCATTGTCGGCGTTCACCTGAATCAAGCCGGCATTTCAGTGATCACTGCCGACAACGGGGGCGCCGGCATCGAGATGATGCAGAACAAGGCGCCAGACCTGCTCTGTCTCGACTTCACCATGCCCCAGATGGACGGCTTTCAGGTGGCTACTTATCTTCACCGCCTCGGTAGCAAAGTACCGATCTTCATGTTGACCGGAATGCAGGATCCACAGTACGAAAAGCAAGCGGCTCGCCTCGGCATCGAGCAGTTCTTCACGAAACCACTAGACATCGAGGCGTTTGTCGACGCGGTGTCTCGTCGCTTGTCTTCTCTTTGAGAAGCGAGCCCCTACTTGATGCCCATCTTGGCCTTGAGTTCGGCTAACGAATCTGAGCCCGCCGAATCTCCAGGAAGCGCAAGGGCTTTATCGATTTGTTCGTCAACTGAATCTTCCGCGCTCGACAGCTCACCATAAGCGTGAGCCAACGCTTCATCTTCTTCGACCTTATTCTTCATTCTCTCGAGCATTGCCAGGGTCGAAGAGGAATCAACATCTGCGAGTTGGCGATTGATCTTCTTCATCGACTCTGCAGTACGAGCCCTTGCCCTCAAGGTGACCAATTCGTTGTCGAGTTTCGAAATGTCTCGACGTAGCTTTTCGACCTTACCCTGCAATCGATCCGCTGCCGCTTGCTGGGTGGTGTAGTCAGCAATGAATCCTTGAGCTTGCTCCAAGGCGTTATCTTTCTTGCCGAGCGCAGTGGTGGCTAACTGTTCGGCTTCGGCTTGTTCGAGACTGCCATCCTGTGCCCGTTGCAAGAGCAGCATCGCCTTGCGCTCGTACTCGGCGGCGCTTCTCTTGCGGTCGTCCGCGTCCTTCTTGAGACGGATGGCGACCGACTTGACCTGAGCCAGGCTTCCCATGGCCTCGGTCAAAGACTGCCTGAGCTCGCGCATACCCTGCTCACTCATCTTGATCGGATCTTCCATGCCATCGATAGCGGAATGAGCCTCCGCCTGTCCAATCCTGAACAATCTGGTAAAAAAACTTGCCATGATGATCTCCTAGGCCTTCGCGAATCGCAGAAGCTCGTCGGCGTTTTCGGCCAGCGCCAGGGATAAGGCGCCGATCGAACCTTCGAGCTCGTTGAGATCGAGATTTTCAAGTTGCAGGGTGTCGCGGAAAAGGACTCGCTTGCCGTCTTCATCGAGCACGAAAGCACCGTGTACCAGGGTGCGGTTCATCTGGAGCAAGCGACGAAAGAAATTTCGATTGTCGCCTCCTGGGGCATCCATAATCAACTGTTCCAAAACCAGGATTGGATCTTCACAGTCAACCACCAAGTTCTTGATACCACTGTCCTCATCTTCGACCACAACCAGCTCTTCTGGTACGTTTTCTTCAGTTATTGTGAGATCGAGGTCGAGCAAGTAGCTCTTGACCCGATCAAACGCCACGGATGATCCGCTTTCAGTCATGTTCTAGCCTCCTTGGTACGTGTAGCAAGTCCGTCATTAGTTTTCAAGCCTTGTTTTGCAGGTGTAACCGTAGCTGCTCGTATGCATGGTTCAACCCTTTAACTAGCTCGGTAGCCACTGCCTGGCGGTCCGGGTCAACTCCGTGTAGGTCTGGATGATAAGTACGTACGAGCCTCTTCCATGATTCGCGCACAGTCTTGAGATCGGAGCCGTAAGGTAGCTCGAGATTGGCATAATACCGCGCTAGTTTCGAGTCTTCGCTGGCTTCTGGCTCGTCTCTTGCCCCGGAATCCGTGGGATTATGCCGAGTGGAAGACTGGTGACGCCCCTCGGCGCGAGCCTCCCATTGGTCCAGACGGCCATCAACGTTGGCACGCAGAACATCCCAAGCGCGACGAAAGACTGACGACATGGTGGATTTCGGGGAGAGAAAGCCTCACCGAGGACACGCGGGCCTCGGACTCAAAATTCTTGGGAGTAGGCCAAAGCCAATTGACATGATGCGATGATACGCCAAATGCCATGAACTTTTGCATCGACGAAGAGCCAATGAACCAGTGGATTTTCTCCGCTGACTGTGAATAATGAACGACATCTGGATGGTGGAGGAAATTGATGCGATTGGTGACCCGAGCAGATCTCGATGGACTGGCCTGCGCCCTAATCATCACCCAGCATGAGGTGATCGACGAGATCGTGCTGGTTCACCCGCAGGAGATAACCGACAAAACCGTCGAAATTCGCAGCGACGATGTCCTGGCTAATCTTCCCTACCATCCGAATTGCGGTCGTTGGTTTGATCACCATTTGCTGACTGAGTCTAACGAACAGCCGCCCAAGGACTTCAAAGGGCTCTATCGTGTAGCGCCGAGCGCCGCACAACTAGTTTGGGAGTACTACGGAGAGAAACCGGTGTACACCGATCTGGTGCGAGAAACCAACCGTTTCGATTCGGCCCAACTCGACGAGGATGACGTTCTACAGCCCAAGGGTTATGTGCTCTTGGGATTTGCTCTAGATCCTCGGACCGGTCTCGGCGACGACGAAGGCTTCTTCTTGAAGTGCCTCGAGTGGTTGAAGCACAAACCGATCCGAGAGGTCCTGGTGGAAGACGAGGTCCGTCAACGGATCATCCGGATGTTCGAACAAAACGAAGACTTCTGTTGGACTCTGGTGCAGTACTCGCGGCTCAACGACAACGTCGTCTTCTCAGACTTTCGCCGAACATCCGAACCGCCGGCTGGCAACCGCTTTCTGGTTTACACCATCTTCCCGGAAGCCAACGTCTCAGTGCGGGCTCAGTGGGGCCGCAACAAAGAGTGCGTCATGGTGACCGTCGGTCATTCGATCTTCAATCGCTCGTGCAAAACTTCGATCGGCGAGCTGATGTCCACCTACGGCGGCGGTGGGCATCGCGGTGCGGGCTCGGCACCGCTGCCGGTGGTCGAAGCAGAAACCAAGCTCCTCGAAATCATCGAGACGCTGCGACGGAACGGCTAAGCTAGGTCCCATCTCAAACGCATCGAGAATTCGGTTGATCTTGTGGGCTGCGCAGCAGCTCCAGAACTTGCCGGATCTCTTGCAGTATGCCTAGGCTAGGCTTCTAAAACATCCAAAGCCCACGGTTGGCACCACGAAGGGCAACCAGGCAGCGCACGGCTTGAACTCGCAGATCTTTGTCGCCTGTTTTGACTTGATCTTCGAGCGCCTCTTCGATCTCCATGATCTCTTCCGGGATCGAGGTCAGCGCCTCCAACATGTCAGCCAATCGACGCAGGTTGGACTCAGAGCGAAACTCTTCACCATACTTGAGCCAATACTGCGTAAGGGCCACAACCGCCTGCACCCCGCCAATGCGAGTCAGCGCATCCGTCGCCAAGGGGGCAAGCAGCGGATCCTCGAGCAATTCCGCGAGATCGGGCACAACTCGTGCCGAACCCAGCCGCCCCAGGGCTTCGACTGATGCCGTTTGCAGCCACGGCTCGCCCCTCAAGAAGGGCCTGATCGCCGGTAGAGCACGAACGTCTCCGAGGCGTCCCAAGGCTACAATCGCCTCTTGGACCACATTCGGGTCAGAGTGATCGAGCACCCTGAGCAGAGGTTCTAGCGCGTTGCGATCGCGCAGGTGGCTGAGGATCAAGACCGCCTGTAAGACAACTTCTGGATCGCGATCCTCCAACAGATAACAGGCGAGGTTGAATGATCTCTTGCGGCGCAGCTTGAGGATTTCGACCGCAGCGTTGCGGCGAACATCGTCCTCCTCACGCAAGTACTCGAGCAATCGATTGTTGGACAGAATCGCTGCCCCCAAACCGAGGGCACGCGGCCGCACAGCCGGATTAGAACTCTTGATCACGCGCTCAAAAACTTCGAGCTGCTGATCCGGATTCATCGTCGGCAGCAAGTCAAGCAACTTGAAGTTGATGATCTGCGACTTGGTAGGAGACTTCCTCGATTGCCTCAACGCCCTACTCCTCTCCTGACCGGGCGCGTTCCCGGTAGCTCCCTCGGCGACCTATATTATCATTTGTCAGCGAAAACTCTTGTACATACTATAGCGCTGAATGTAAGGCTCCGCCGATGGGAGCAGCCCAGCTTCTGCCAAAGCTTGGTGCCACGAATCCCGTTTCACTATACTTCAGGCCTCGGTGAATACTACTTCTTCTCAACTATCTTCTCAGTGAATACCGTCGTCTTCTCAGCGAATACCGTGGTCTTGTCAGCGAATACCGTGTCTCCATCACGATGAGCGTCCCATTTATCGATCTGAAACGCTTCGAGCCAGGCTTCCTGGATCGCTGGGCTGAGGTTTGCCGAGAGGTTAGCGCCGCGACCCGCTTTGTCGGGGGGCCAGACGTCGTTCGATTCGAGAAACAGCTTGCTGCTGCCTGTGAAGTGGATGCTGCGGTCGGATGCGCAAATGGCACCGATGCACTACAACTCGCCTTACGTGGCCTCGGGATTGGTGTCGGTGATCGAGTACTGATTCCCGATGCAACGTTCTGGGCGACGTTCGAGGCCGTCGTCAACTGCGGCGCTCAACCGATCACCATCGATATCGATGCCAACGATCTGCAGATGGACTTCGATCTCTTCCAGCAAGCAATCGAACGGTATCAGCCCAAAGCTGCGATCCTGGTGCATCTCTACGGCTGGGCTTCAGCCCGACTCGACGACTACCGCAACCTCTGCCGGGAGCGCGAGATCCACCTGATCGAGGACGCAGCGCAAGCTTACGGTGTGGAGTGGCGAGGCCAGTCGATCTTCCACCACTGCCAAGTCGCCACGTTGTCGTTTTACCCGGCCAAGGTACTCGGCGCTTGTGGCGATGCCGGTGCGGTCCTCACCAGCGATATCGAGTTGGCGGAGCGAGTACGCAAGCTCGGAAACCACGGCCGGACGGGTCATTACGACCACGGCATGGTTGGCTGGAATAGCCGTTTGGCTGGGTTTGATGCTGCCTACCTGAGCCTTTGTCTCGAGTATCTACCCGAGCGGATTGCAAGTCGGCAACGTGCGGCACAACGCTACCGCGAGCGGCTGATGGACCTGCCGGTACGTCTGGTAGCCCCTCCCACTGGAACTATCGAGAACGGCTATCTCAATGTCACTCTGACAGACCCAGAAGATCGCGAACGGATCGAGGGGGTATTGAAAGAACACGGCATTGGCAGCGGCAGAACGTATCCAACAGCGGTTTCCAAACAATCCGGAGCGGTCGGCTATCTCGACTCCGCTGTCGGTGGCGAGAAGGCTGACCGGCTGGCACGGAGCATTCTCAACCTGCCACTGTTCGCCCATATTACCGATGCCGAGGTTGACGAAGTGATCAGCGCCATGCGAAAAGCCTTCGGCCACTGAGCCTCAAACCAGCGGCGGTTTTGACTTCGGGCCCCCCTCAACGTCGGTTGGTTAGCGAAGCAACCGGATCGTCAGAAACACGGTCCTCAGAAACACGGTCCCAAGAAACACGGTTCTTCAGAAGCATGGTTCTTCAGAAACAGAATCGAACTCTGTATGCCACCGCGTTTCTGTTGGCTGCATTCACCGTAAGCCACCCCCTCTTTAGCGCTCCCTTACCCTGGGAGACCTGGCAAGATCTCCACCGCCTGCCCGTGCTCCACCAGGGTAGCCAGACATTGTTGCGCTCGAGCCACTGCCCGGATGGCTGCCGTTTCGACCGCCACTCGGAGGGTGATTGGCGATACATCTATGTCGACGGCGAAGAAGGGACTATTTTCGAAGAGTCTGGAGCCGGCGCCATCACCCGCCTCTGGATGACCACCGGCATCGGTGGGGTCAGCACGCCGCTCGATTCCGATGTACGACTCAGAATCTACCTCGACGGCTCGTCGAGCCCGACGCTCGACGTTCCCTTACCCGCACTTTTCGACGGCTCAACCCCACCCTTTGTGTCGCCATTGGTCGGCGACCGTCTGACCTCGAGTGGCGGCAACTTCAGCTACGTTCCGATCCCTTACCGCGACGGATGTCGGGTAAGCCTGGTCGGAGCCGACAAGACAAGGCTCTGGTACCAAGTCAACTTCCATCGACTTGGCGAAGCCGAGGACGTCACTAGCTTCACCGGCGACGAAGATCTTTCGACATTCGCCGACCTCCTGTCCCAGCAAGGCACCGATCCCTGGCCCCCTGGCAGTGGCAGTTTCAGCTCCGGCTCGGTGGTTCTCGAACCGGGTACCCAACATAACCTCCAAACCATCGAGGGACACGGATCCCTGACTGCCCTGATTCTCGGAGTCGATCCAGCTCAATGGTCGGACGTCGAGCTGCGGTTGACGTTCGACGATCAGCCAACAGTCCAGATGCGACTAGAAGATTTTTTCGCAATCGGCAGGGTTGGCCCGATACCCACCCGCTCCCTATTGATTGGGCTCGACGCGGTTGACAACCTCTACTCCTACTTTCCAATGCCGTTCTTCGAGAACGCCCGTATCGGGCTGTTCCACCATGGCTCTGCGGCCACTACGGCGAACTATCAAGTACGGATCGACAACACTGAGCCGCTGGCAACAAGTGGCCTATTTGGTGCTCAGTTTAGACGCACCGAGGCCACCACAACCGGCATCGACTTCCCGACGATGGTGCTCGATGGGCACGGTAAGTTAGTTGGGACTTTTCTCGAGCTTGGTGCGACTATCCCTGGCCTGCGGGACTATCTAGAAGGCGATGAGCGCATCTTTGTCGATCACTCTCCGCACCCAGTGATTTACGGAACCGGCGTAGAAGATGCCTTCAACGGCGGCTTCTACTTCGATGCAGGTCCGTTCTCGAGGGCGCTTCACGGCGCTCCCTACACCGAGCTCGAGGTTGAAGGCCTACCCTACACCGCTGCCTACCGCTTGATGCTGACCGACGGTCCCACCTTCGAAAGCCGGCTCGCGGCAGGTCTCGAGAGTGGGCCGACAGGCAATGTCTCGATGGCCGCACGATCGGTCACTTGGTTCTACCGCCAACAGCCGACGCGGCTCCACCTCTGGGACGGTGTCGATCTAGGGAGTCCGACCGATCGCCTGAACCATCGCTACAAGGTAGACGGGCCACACACGTTCAAGCCGCTCGACGCGCTGTTCGAGGGTGAGCCACCTGTTTCGGCCACCGGAAGCGGTGTTTACCGGCCTCCTGGAACCGCCAGTTTTGTGCTTACCACTCACCCGACATCAACGCGTTTTCGTATAAGGCAGCGACTCGACGCTGGCATGGGAGGCCAACGGGCAACGATCCTAGTTGGCGGCAAAGTAGCAGGTCGCTTTCCCGCGGTTGACATCAACAATGCTCGTCGGTGGCGTGAGGTCGACATCGATCTAAGCTCCCTGGCTCCAGCTCCGACAGAGCTTCAGATCACAGTCGTCGCCGAGGCAGGACCACCGGACGGAGATTCAGACACGTTTACCGCATTCCGCTACGAACTGTGGGCGGATGGCGAAGGATCGATTTTCGCCGACGGCTTCGAGTCAGGGGACCTGCTGGCGTGGAGCGGCTCCGGCTCAGCCAAAAACTGACTCGTGCCGCATCCCCTCGTCGCCGGGTCCCAGTGTCACGAGGAAAATCCCAATCTCACCGAGGGTCTCGTTAGCCACCGTGAAGGTCCCTTGCTGAAGCTGGACGTCTTTAGGTCCACGAAAAATCACCGAGAAGGGCTGTCGCAGGTCGAGGCTGGCATCGGGGGCGGTCAGCCCACGCACCTCGATCAACTCGGTCTCGACTGGTTCCTGTTCATTGACGTAAATCAAGAACTTCTGATTAAGGCACTTGGAAAAGTCTTCCTTCGTCAGCTTTTCGAGGTGTACGGCTTCAGCCATCGGTACGAATCTCCTTGGGGCTAGTTCCCGGGGTCCATTCCATGAGGTGATAGACGCCTTGTTCCTCGATCTTTTCGAAGCCTAACCGAAGATAAAGGCGCATCGCAGGATTGTTTTCTTCGACATGGATCCGCACTAGCAAATTGGCTGCTGCGCCTTCTGCAAGGATGTCCTGCATGATGGCACCACCGAGCCCGCTGCCACGGTGATCCGGTAGCAAAGCGATATCGATCAATCGAATCTCGTCTTCGCGCCGATCGATATACAAGCGTCCTATCGGCTTGTCGTCCAGCAGGATGAGGTCAAATTCCGCTTGTGGAAAATGCTCCATGTAGTACTTGTGCTGAGCATCAAACTGGAATAGCAGGAAATCCGCTTTCTCCTGCTCGGTCCACGGCACCATGGCCATCTCGTCAGCACGCGTCGAAGCGTAAACTTTGCGCAGGAAAAAGCGATCGGCATCGGTGATCGAGCGCAGCTTGACGGGCGCTTGTTTTGATCGCGAATTCACAACGAACGAAGACTACACCGTCATCGCCAGAGGGTCCACTAGGCGACTAGCCAACCCTCAATTTCGACTCGGTCATCCAATGAATTCGGTCTAGCTGATCATTCGCTTTACCTTTGCACCTGCTGTACTGGTCGAGATAGTCATTGACTCGACCAGTACAGCAGGTGCATTGGTCTAGCTAGTCATTGGCTCGACCGTTATATCCGTTGATTTGGTCTAGCTAGTCATTGGCTCGACCGTTACATCCGTTGATTTGGTCGAGCTAGTCATTGGCTCGACCGTTACATCCGTTGCATTGGTCGAGCGAGTCATTTGGCAGACCCTTACCTGCCACGAATCGGTCAAGCCAAAGCTGCCTTCAGATCATGCGTTAATCGGAGAATCCCCTGACAACGTGTCTGTCAGTTCCAGCCCGAGACATCTCCCGATTCAAAACTGTCTGTGAAGATATCAACCCGCAGAATCTGCAGACCATTGAGCGCAGCGCCAAGAGACTCATCCGCACCTGGGACGATGCCGGAGTGAAGGTCGAGACTCCCCTCCGCATCGACGACCGCAAGGTGTCTGGAGTAGGAGATCAGTTCGTCGTGCTGCCCTGACCAGACGCCACCGACGATGGAAAACGGATTCCCCGCTTCTTGATCAACGTCGGAATAACTCGACACCGCTGGATCCGGCATCCGGGCGTAAACCAAGACTTCATAGGTGCCAGGCTCGAGGTTGTTCATGAAGATGCAGGACTCGAGCCCGGCATTAAAGGTGATGAGGAAGTCGTCGAGCAGTTCGGCATCGTCACCAGTGACCGTAGGATCTGGTAGGTCCATCAAGTCCAAGCCGCCGATCTGGGTCAGGGTGACGGCGGTCGGGTTTCCATGGATATCAACCAACTCTGGACTGGTCGCACCATGCGTCGCCGGGTCGACGTTCCACACCCCGGCTCGACCAGCGGCAGCGTAGGTTGCGGGCGGCCCTGTCCCGGGCTCCCCAACGTCGAGATTGATCGATTGCCCGCTCGCCATCGCTCCCGTCGAGAGCCAGACGAGCATGCAAGAACAACAAGCAACAACTCGCGAGGAGATCATCTTTGAATTGTATCAAAGGCAACAGGTCCCGCCTCGGGTAGCGAATCTGCTAGAGATTGCTCTCTAGAGTTCGCCTTCCACCTCGACGACGGCTGCGGGACTCATGGTGACCGTCAGGTAAGTCGGCCGAACACCACCATGCCGGTCGCGGTCTTGCTGGGGAGAAACCGACTGGCCAGGGAATCGCAACTCACAACTCGTCACCTCGATCGAGGACTCGAGGGAGGCTTCACTTCCCGCGAGCTGAACAATACACGGTGCCTGCAGGCGTACCCAGGCATGCCCCTCGCCGGTCAAGGTCAACGAGGGCTTTCCGCTGACACCGCGCAGATCCAGATCGAGCTCCGAACCAACCATCTCGAGAGTTTTCAGTTGGGCGATGCGACGAATCGAAACTTCCGCTCCAGATCCATTCAGGGTCAGCTGGTCGATCTCGTCTGCTTCCAGACGCGCATCGGTGACTTTGGCGTCGATTGCGCCCTGGACCCCACTGAGCCAACCTTCCGCTCCATCCGATAGATCCAGATTGAGGCTGCCGTGGATCCCCACAAACTCGACTCGGGTACCGGACCACGCGGTGGCTTGGATTGCGGCGTTCAACTCGGTACCCCGCAGGCTACCGCCTTCGAGACTTGCCGTGACCGTGCCCCAGACCCGTTCCAGGTCGAGTTCGAGGTCGCTTCCTTCCACTGTCCAACGTTTGCGGACCTCCGCCCCTCGAACTTCGAGGACCGAATTGCGGGCCGCGATCTCAACATCACCGCGCCATGCGTCGAAGGCAAGATGTGCACCACTTGCTGTGCCCTGAACGGTTCCCTCGCCACCCGCGATCTCGAGACTGCCGCCTTCGAGATGCGTCACGATCTCGCCAGCGTGGTCAGCAATCACGAGATTAGACTCACCAGCTGTAGCCTCTAGACGGCCGCTATGGCCATTCACTTGCGCCAAGCTGTCGTCGAGCGTCACGAGGAGCATCCCGTCCGTGCCGGTCAACGATACCGTACTGGCAACACTTTTGACTTCGGAGACCCGGACCCCGGATAGGTCCGCCGTCGACTGCTCGAGGTCGAGACGGTAAGCCGTATGCCCAGAGCCTTCTGGCAGCCCATGTTCGGCGTGGACCGAGAGATCGGCGCCCTGGATGTGCACGGACCGCCCTGGCCCGAGCGCCACGTCGAGACGTAGGCGCGGCAAGTCGGCATCGTGGCCAACATCGGTTCGGCGGATGGTCAAGGTACCGCCTGAAGACACTGCTTCCAGGCTGGTGCTCTCCCCCACCGTCGTGACTCGAGCTCGCATCACCGGCAGGTGGTCAACCCGACCTGTAAAGTAGAGGTCCGCGTGATTCAACTCCAAAACAAGCTTCGAGTCGACACCCAGCGGTAACTCCCCCGGCAGTTCCAAGGTTGTGGCTCCTAGCCAACTTGGGGCCGCCGAGACCAAGGTCAGAAGCGCGGCGAGATGAAGGCCAAAGCAGAATCGCAAACAGTCTCTCCATCGGTTTCAGTAAAACCGGGCGCTGTTAGTAAAACCGGACGCTGTTGAGTTTACTCGACTCGAGACGTTTCGACCGCTGCTATGATGCGCCGGTGAAACTCGACCCGCGGTTCCTACTCCTGATCGCCTGTTTTGTCCTCTCGGGTTTCGCCGGCCTGATCTACGAAACGGTCTGGACGCAACAGTTCGCCGTCGTCTTCGGCACCTCTGAACTAGCGTTGTCGATGGTGCTTGCGGCCTACATGGCGGGACTGGCCTTGGGAGCCGCGCTCGCCGCACGCTGGGCCAGCCGAGTCCGGCGGCCGATTCTGATCTACGCCGTCCTCGAACTAGGTATCGGTCTCGCGGCACTGGCGGTGCCAGCCCTGATCGAAGCCGCTAGCTGGCTCCAGGTCGTGCTGCTGGGAGGTACTGAGCTGCCGGCGGCAGCGTCCACCGGGTCGGCTCTCTATGTGCTGGTCTCGTCGTTTCTCATCCTCCTGCTGCCGACCACGATGATGGGCGCCACGCTGCCGCTGCTGGTACGCCAGGCGGTGCGCCAGCCGCAGGAGATCGGCCGACGGATCAGTGCGCTGTATGCCGCCAATACCGCTGGCGCCGCGGCCGGGACTCTGGTGGCGGCATTTCTTCTTATGCCTCGAATCGGCCTCGGGCCCACGGTGTGGTGTGCTGCGGCGGTGAACCTCGCAGTTTTTCTGCTGGCGGCTGTCCTGGCTCGCGGAACGCCCCAAGAACTGGTCGCAGCGGACCGGATCGACGGCACACCCACCAGCCACTCACCCACCAACGGGTGGATCCTGCCATTGATCCTGATCTCGGGTGCGGTCTCATTTACTTGGGAGATCCTCTGGACTCGGCTCTTGGGTCACATCCTCGGCGGCAGTGTCTACGCCTTCGCCACCATGCTCGCGACCTTCCTAACCGGTCTGGCTCTTGGATCGGCGGCGGCAGCCAAGATGACGTCGACTCCGGAACGGGCACGACGTGGCTTCGTCGCTGCCCAACTCGCCATCGCAGGCCTGTCGTGCGCCGCGTTCTCGACCGTGGATCACCTTCCTGCCCTGGCGCGCCGGCTCCACGCGGCGGATAACCTTTTCAGCAGCGGAGCGATACTCTCCGCTGCTACTCTCTTGCCGGGGGCGATTGCTATCGGTGCAACCTTCCCCCTGGCGGTCCGCATGCTGGCTCGCGACACCCACGACGCCACCCGAGCCAGCGCTCGTGTGATGGTCTGGAATACGCTCGGAGCCATCACAGGCTCGCTGGCAGCCGGTTACGTCTTGCTGCCGGCTCTGCAATTCGCCACCACAGCCGCGGTCGCCACCGCGGTCAGTCTAATACTGGCGCTGAGTGTCGCGCTCGTCCGGCCTCGGCGACACATCTTGGCTGCGATGGCGTTGGTTGGCTTCGTGATGCTCGCAGCGATACAACCCACAACGCCGTGGTCGATTCTCCGTCGTGGCCCGCTGTCTCCCGACGAGGCTCCGGGTGAGGTTGTCCACTACGGTGTCGGCCAGAGTGCGACGGTGCTGTTGCTCGACCAACGTAGCGGGTGGCGGCTGACCACCAATGGGCTGCCAGAGTCGATCATCGACACGCCTTGGATGCGGCCAGGAAGAACCTTCATAGCCCATTGGTTGACCCTACTACCCTTCGCCGTGCGGCCCGAAACCCAGTCGCTAGTGGTCATTGGACTGGGGGGTGGAGTCACCGCGGAGGACGTCCCTCGGGCGGCCCAGGAGATCCACGTTATTGAACTCGAACCGGAGGTCATCCGAGCCAACCAGTGGGCGGCGGCACGCCGACGTGTCGACCCTTTGGCAGATCCCCGGTTGCGGCTGACGGTCAACGACGCCCGGGGAGCTCTCAGGCTGACCAGACGAAGTTTTGACGCTATCGTTTCGCAACCCTCTCATCCTTGGACCTCCGGTGCGTCCCACCTCTTCACTCGCGAGTTCTTGCAGTTGGTGCGCGAGCGTTTGACGCCGACTGGCGTCTTTGTTCAATGGATGGGTTTGCCATTCGTCGATGAGGCCTTGCTGAACTCCTTTGTCGCCACCGCGGTCGAAGTTTTCCCACACGTCGAGCTTTACCGTCCTGGGCCTGGAGCATTCTTGCTGCTGGCGTCTCCCGCCTCGCTCGAGATCGAACAGACCGCGGCGCGGACGATTGCCGACAGCCCTCACCTGTGGTCCCGTCTGGGGGTCCTATGTCGTGAAGATATCCTCGCCGCTCGCGTGCTCGACAGCTCAGGCTCTCGACGCTTCGCCACTCAAGGCCAAGTCAGCACCGACGTCTTCAACCTGTTCCGCAACCGCTCTCCCAAGATCCTTGGTCACGCCCTGCAGCCCATCACTGCTGATCGAATGCTGGGCCCTTACGAACCCTTGCTCGAAGTTTCCGCCGACATCGATCCACTCTACTTGGTACGGCGACTGATGCGCCAAGGCGCTGCTGGACGGGCCAGTCGGTTGGCCGAAGCGCAACAAGATCCAGGGATGCGTCAGGCGGCGATCGGTCTGGTCAAGCTAACGTCCAGAGCCCGCCAAGCCGGAGAGCAGGGCGCCAGTGAACAAAATGCAGGCGAGCTAGCCATGCGGCAGGCTCTCAGCCGGGTTTCCGACGCCGACAATTCGAGCACCGTCGAAGCGCTCCACGGGTTGCTTCTAGCGCGTTACCGGCAGCCCATCATCAACGGTGAGCCGGTATCGTTCACCAAGCGCTTTCCGAATGACCCGGCGGCGGCGGTGATCGCGGGTTGGCGCGCCTTGGGTGCGGAAGCTTGGGAGGAACTCGGGAGGCTCGAGCAACGCCTGGCGTTGGTGCAGCCACGCCACGCGTTGTTCCCGGAAGCAACGCGCCTGCGTGCCAGCTGGCGGACCGAAAGCGGCGATACAGCGATCGCTAGCCAAGCGTCCGCTCTACTCGAGCCGCTGCTGTCGCCTGTGCCGCGCCCTGCAGACCTCTTGCTCCTCGCTCGAGCCAGCGCCGCCGCCGACGAGCCACGGAAGGCATTGGCAGCACTCGACGAAGTGCTGCCCAGGCTTCCTCGCGGCTCTAAGTTGGCCAGCGAGGCGAGCCAGATCCTTCGTTCCCTCCCCGCTGAACCTGGAGTCGAAACATGGCGGCAAGAGCTCAGGGAGCGCCTTCGTCGACCGATGAGCCCTCGTCCGCGGAGCTGACGGGTCCATCTCCAGGCGGCGCCAAGAGCTGTCGCAAGACCTCTTCTGCGAAAACGAAGCCAGCTTCCCCGAGCCGCTGCTCAGCAATCTGACCGTAAACCTCTTGCCCAAAGCGGGCCTCGTAGTCACTGCGGACTCGGTCCCTCGCCGCTTCGAAATCCAGTGGTTCAGGCTCCTGCCGTTGCACCAGCTCGATCAGGTGAAGGGCATCCCCCTGCTGGTAGGGCACGCTGAAGCCGCTGGCGCCAACCTCCAGCAGGTAAGTCAGCGCCTTGGCGGGAATCTCCTTGGTAAAGGCGTCGAAGTCCTGCCAACCGAGCTCGCCGAGACTGCCGCCGAGTTGGCTGGCAGCAGCCGCGAGATCGAGCTCACCCGTGGTCAATTGCTCGCGCAGGGTCTCCATCCGGTGCAGCTGCCCCGGGGGATCATCACCGAACGGCAGGCTCCAGATTTGCACTTCGAAACGCAGCGGGCTCTGATAGTGGTGGCGGTTGTCTTCGAAGTAGCCGCGGAGCGTCGCTTCATCGTTCTCGATATGCTGGCCTATCTCGTCTTGCAGCCGGTTCTCCACCCACCGCGCCACGGCTTCTTCACGCAGGTGCTCCTCAGCTACGTCCCGTTGCTCCAGCTCGGCCGCCTCGACCAGCTCGAGGGCTAGCAGTTGCTGCTCTCGCTGGCGGAAATAGACTTCTCTTAGCCGATCGCGCTCGACCTCGTCGAACTCGCTGGCCAAGCCGGTTCCCAGCTGTGCCAAGCGTCGCAATTCCGCTACGCTCAGCGAATCACCGTCGATCTCCAAGACTGGGCGTTCCGGATCCCCACTGTCGAGAGTCTCGATCAACTCTTCGAACTCCAACGTCAACGCATTCGCCGGCAGCTCACGCCCGGCAACCCGCTCGGAAACCATGTTTTGGATACGTTCCGTTGCCAGCTCACGTCGGATCTGTTCACGGGCTCCGGCGAGAGTTGGCGCAACGCCTGCGATGACATTGTCAACATGGAGCAGCACGGCGCCGCCTTTGACCAGAATCGGGTCGCTCACATCCCCTTCTCCGAGGCCAAACGCAACCTTCTCCAGACGCGCCGGCAGTTTCCCTTCCACAACCTGCCCTACCTTACCTCCGCGCAGTCTAGTTTCGGAGTGGGAAGCCTCTCTCGCTAAAGCGTCGAAGGTTTCGCCAGCTTCAAAGCGCTCCTTCAGGGCACGCAGAAACTTCACCGTTTCCTGCGGTAGCTTGGGGTCTGCGTGGCGTCGAAAGATGTTGGCGAGATGAATCGACCCGGGACGTTGGAAACGTGCGCGATCCGCCTCGAATCGCAACTCGATCTCGGCATCTTGAATCTCGATCGTTTCTTGCAACTGGCGCAGGTAGGTCTCGACATAGGCGTGGCGCCGCAGCTGGTCGTAGTCTTCGAGATCAGAGATCGCGGCCTCGACGTCAGCCACCTCTGCCAGCACCAGTTGCTCGAGCGCCAACCCTTCCGCCAACTCCCGATAACACGACACCAATTCTTCGATACCACCGCCACGGCGAGCCCGTTGACAAGCCCGCGAACGGGCCTCCGCTAGAGCGTTCTCGAGGTCCGGCAAAAACAGGGCGCCGCCGTTCCAAGTTGCCACTGCATCCGTTGGCGGAAGCGTAGGCTCAGGTGACTCTCCAGCACAGGCGACGAGCAACACAAACATGGGCAGCCAAGCGGTTGCCCAACCTTTGAAAGCCCGGTCGCTGTTCGGGTGCTCCGCTGGCATGTCCAGCTCGATCGTCATGTTTGTTGTCCTCGTCAAAGTCGATCTTCGGGGTCAGCGCTGGCCAACACATCTGCCGCCTCCACCCGTATTTCCCGATTTCGGCAGCGCTCCTGCATCTGCTCCAACGCGACCACTGCATTTGGACGGCGTCCAAGCTCAACCAACGCTGTCACCCGCTCGAGATGGGCATCGCAGGCGCCCGGGGCGAGCCGCAACACCCGCTCTAGCCGCTCGAGCGCCTGTTCTTCGCGACTGTCCGCGCGCAGCACTCGAGCGTAAGCGAGGTGCCCTTCCAAATCGACCGGGTACTCCTCTAGCAATTGTTGGAGCTCGCCCTCAGCACGCTTCAGCTCGCCCGCCTCTAGAAGGTATCGTGTCAACTCCAAGCGCGCCCCCCGATGTTTCGAATCGAGCTCGAGAGCGCGCCCGATAGCTGCCTCAAAAGCCGCATTTTCGCCAGTCTCCCGCAGCATTCGTCCGAGTGCCAACTGACCGCCTGCAGTTTCTGAGACGCTGACCAGCCGCTGCGCCAGCTCGAGGCCCGTCTGCTGCTCTCCAGAATCGAAAACGGCTGCAGCGACTCGCAGGAACTGCTCGAGACTAGCCTCCGAGATGTCTTCGGTATCATCGACCACCTGTGCCGCTTCAGCCAGTTTTTCTAGGCCAACTAGGGCAGCAGCCAGGGACGCCCGATAGAAAGGATTCTGGGGCGACAGCTCCATCAGTCGTCGGGCAGTACGCTCAGCTTGCCGGAACTGCCTGCCACCGAGCTCACGCCGCAATCGGTTTTGGAGGTTGATATCGCCCACCCGATCCTGCGGAGCCTCACCATCGCCACGCAACGCTTCGGTAACCGTTTGTCCATCCTCGGTGCCAGTCGAGAGGTAGCCTAGAGCGGCCAGTCGACGCCGGGTTTCTTCGCTGGCTTCATAAGCTGCATCGGCGGCGTCGGGGCTGGCGTGAGCATCGAGGAAGCTTTGCAGGGCAGATTCCATACGCTGTCGCTCTTCGGGGTGTGTTGCCGAAAGATCCTTTAGCTCTTGCGGGTCGTCCGCCAGATTGAAGAGCTCCGGCCGCGGCCCGTGGACATATTTCCATGGCCCCAGAAAAAGCGCTCTCAGTTCGCCGATACCGTGGGAAAGGCGCGGCGACATGCTCTCCGAGTAATACGGGCGTCGATTCTGGACCGAACCGCTGTCATTCCCGCCAGCCATGAGACCTACCAGCGAGCGCCCCTGCAACTCGGTTGGGCCCTCGAGCCCCAGAAGATCGAGAATGGTAGGCACAATGTCAACGGTACCAACCCGTTCCGCTAGCCGACGCCCACCTTCCCACTTCGGCACCAGCACGATTAGCGGCACGTGAATCGTGGTGTCATAGGCCAGGAAGGCGTGTGTCACCTCACGATGCTCGTGCCGGCCTTCGCCGTGATCGGCGGTCATGACGATCACGGTACGATCGAGCTCACCGAGTTCCTCGAGTTCGCGCAGGATCGCGCCAAGGCTCTGATCCGCGTACGCAATCTCTCCCTGGTAAGGGTCGTGGGCAAAAAGCTGATTGTAGGGCGGCAACGCGATGTGAGGCTCATGCGGATCCCAATAGTGCAGCCACGCGAAGAAGGGCTGGCTTCGGGGCTGACGCAACCAGGGCAAGATGGCGTCGTTGACGTGGCCCGCAGGCCGCTCGTCATACCAAGTGTCGAAGCGTCGTTGGGCGAGTCGGCCACGGAAGTCGCTACTGGCGGCAGTGAGGTTGTCGTCGTAAAAGTCGAAACCTTGGGCGGTACCAAACTCTTTGGTGAGTGGGAATCCGCCGACCGCAGCACCGGTAGCATATCCAGCATCCCGCAGCAGTTCGGCCAGGGTTTGGCGCACGTCCGGCAAGTGGAAGAACGTGTTGTCACGCACTCCGTGGACCATTGGATAGACCCCAGTGAGAATGGTCGAGTGCGCAGCCTGAGTTACTGGGTTGGAGGCATAAGCGTGTTCGAAAAGAAACCCTTCCGCCGCCAATTGGTCGAGATGAGGCGTGCGCGCAGAGTCCTTGCCGTAACAACCAATAAAGTCGGCACGTGTGGTGTCGAACGTAAAGAGCAGGACGTTTAGTGGCTGCTCGCGTCCGCACCCAGCGAGAACCAGGGCGCCTGCAGAACAGAGAGAGGCGATGAGAACTCGGCAATTCATGAGTAGCAAATCAAGAAAAGCGAGCTGCTCAGTGTTGTCGACCCTCTGACGTTGTTGATCCGGCTGACGAAACGCCCGTCTCCTCGGAGGCCATCACCCGGAAGACTCGGTATGGAGTCTCCTCGCACAGATCATCAAGGCGCCTGACCGTCGGCAGCAGAGTCAACGACGAACGCGCGTCTATTCTTCGTCGCTCAAACCAGAGTCCTGATTGTCTTCGACGGAGAACTCCATCAGCTCGACCGGCAGGTCGACGTTCGTGATGGTGACCGTGCCACAGGCACAAGCCCATGCGCAGGTTGGGCTCACAGCGGTGGTGAAGGCGGCACCAGAGAGAAAAGAAGTAGAGGCGCTGGGATTCGGATCGCAGTCGATCATATTCATCTGCATCGTCAACGTGCATTGCTCAGCAGAGGACAGAATCTTGGCACCGTATCGGTAGTTCATGCCTCCCTGGGTACCTGTTCCCATGCTGGTCGAAGCGGTTATGCACTGAGCTTCGATGGCCATTGGCTGCAGGGCCAGACAAATCACCAACAAAATCGAGCCAAGCCAAAACTTAGATCCATGGATGTGCACGTCGTTCCTCCGTATGATCCGCCGAGTACCGCGAAAAGCGTTCTCAAATCTTCTGTTTAACTTTAACGCTCGCAATTTATCAGCCACCGTGCGTTGCCGTCAATCGGCTGTCAACCGCTCGCTACTCGAGTCAACTGTCGAGGCCAAACGACGTAGTCTAGACCGTAAACACTGGTTTCAAGGATGATAAGATCTGCTCTCCGGGGCACAATCAAAGGATGGAATCAACAAAGGAGGCGCGCGCATGAGTGAACCCTTTCTAGCCGAGGTCAGGATCGTCGGCTTCAACTTCGCACCAAGAGGCTGGGCTTTTTGTGATGGGCAGATTCTGCCTATCAACCAAAATCAGTCTTTGTACTCCCTGCTTGGCACCACCTACGGCGGCGATGGTAGAACCAGCTTCGCCCTACCCGATTTGCGTAGCCGGACACCGATTCACAGGTCCGATGGTCACACGCTGGGTCAGAAAAGCGGTGCCGAAACTGTCACCCTGACAGCTGCACAGATCGCCGCGCACACTCACACCGCCAAAGCCAGTTCAACCGCTGGCAACGAAAACACCCCAACGGGCAGAGTCTTGGCACAATCTGCTCCTGCCGGTGACCTGGCCTACCGGGATCCGCAAGCTGCCAGCACCACGGCACTCCGATCTGGCACCGTCACCAATGCCGGCGGCGGCCAAGCTCACAACAACATGCAGCCGTACCTCACGGTCAGCTTCGTTATTGCTCTCCGGGGTCTCTTCCCCTCCAGAAACTAGTCTCCGACCTCAGAGGAAATCAACATGTCTGAACCCTTTGTCGGAGAGATCCGCATGTTCGCCGGTAACTTTGCTCCTCGAGGCTGGGCTTTCTGTGATGGCCAGCTTCTCGCTGTGTCTCAAAATGACGCGCTATTCAGTCTTTTGGGCACCATTTATGGCGGCGACGGTCGCACCACATTCGGGCTACCTGATCTCAGAGGCCGAATTCCCCTCCACCAGGGCACTGGGCCGGGGCTTTCAGCGCGCAGACTAGGATCCAAGGGTGGCGCAGAGAGGGAGACCCTGACCACCAACCAGCTAGCGAGTCACACGCATGATTGGAACGCCAATACCGCTGACGCGACAACCGCAGCCCCCGCTGGCAAAGTGCTTGCCAAGGCGGTGAACTTTCGGTTTTGGGAACCAGCAAACCCAAACACTGACCTCGCCTCGACCACCATCGCCAACACAGGTGGATCCCAGCCCCACAACAACTTGATGCCGACCCTTTGTATCAATTTCATTATCGCCCTTGTCGGCATTTACCCGTCGCGCCAGTAAGGAGATCAGCATGTCCGAACCATTTACTGCCGAGATCAGAATCTTCGCTGGCAATTTTGCCCCTCGTGGCTGGGCGTTTTGCGACGGCCAGCTATTGCCGGTCGCTGAAAACACGGCCCTTTTTTCGCTTATCGGAACCACCTACGGCGGTGACGGTAGAACAACGACAGCCCTACCTAATCTTCAGGGGCGTGCGCCGATGCACCCGGGACGGGGCCCAGGACTCACCTCGCGCAGGCTCGGTGAGAAGGTTGGTGCCGAAACCGTGACGTTGTCTGAATCTCAGATTCCGTCACACAGTCACACCGCACGTGCCCAGACAGCTGCCGGCAACGCCGGTTTAGCCCCCTCCAATACCACCGCAATCGGTCGCGCAGCACAAGGGGACCTCTACCAATCCAACACGAGCGCCAACCTCGTCGACCTAGCCTCTTCGACCCTCGCCACGACAGGCGGCAGCCAATCGCACACCAACCTGCAGCCCTTCCTGACACTGAACTACATCATTGCGTTAGTGGGTTTGTATCCCTCTCGCAGCTGAGGACGATGCTGTGACCCGTCCTCTGAGTACTCAGGAGTCGCCGCTGCTCGCGCCGCGGCGGCGGGATATCCTCATGTATGGTGGTGCCTTGGCACTCCTACCTCGTCTGTCATGGGCTGGTGAGCAACAGTCTGAGTCCATCGCGATCGGATACTGCCCGGAGTTACCGAGCGCTGAAGACCTCGACCACTGCCTGCTACCACGCAGCGTTGTGGCAGCTACTCGACTCGATGCTGGTGAAGCACGGCTGGCCCGGCGTGAAACCCGCATCACCGTCCACGGCCTATTCGGCACCGGGAGACTGTCGAAGCTCGGTATTCGAGCGGCCGAGCTACGCGTTAGATTCCCAGTGGCCAGTGTTGATGCTTCCGAGGTCGAATTCCAAGCCTGGAGTCATCAGATCTTGCCGGTAGAGAACGTCGGTTCAGCTAACGCCTTCACCGTACCGATCGACCGTGGCCTTCAACTTGCTCTCGAACTGGATACTGCGATGGCAACGCAGCGCTTCGAAACGTTGCTTGTGACCGACAGCGAACCGGGCGCCGCGAAGCTTCGGAGCGGTTTTTACCTGATCGCTCCTGGGGCAACGGCATTTCGAGCTGAACGCTTCGATCCAACGGGACCCGAGCCGTTGATCGCCTTGTCTGTTCAGCTACTGGACGACCACACCGCCTGACTGGCCGTTCGGCTGGCCTTACCTGGATACCTCGAGTCGCGTAGTAGCGAACGGCTCGAGGCATTTATCTCCAGCACCCCTGTTGAGATTCACTGAATCCGAGATTCACCGGTTCGTAATACGCACGGTTATATAAGCGCATGTAAGATAAAGTGTTTCCTTCTGAAGCACTAGCCATGCCCGTAAACTACACATCCGGAACCTTTCCAGAAGACAAGCTGGCCGCGCGTACGTGTCGAGACACGGATCTCCTCCAAGCCTTCGTCGAAGCTAACATCAGCGTCAACGCATGGCCAATTCACTCCCGGCCTCTGCTCAAGTTGATCCACCGCCGAGGACTCAACCTGCGGACAGCCCGCGAGTTCACCCCGTCCTTCGACACCCTTCTGGCCCTGATGCGCCGTATGCACACCGCATCACTCCGAGTCGAACGTCAATTATCGATCGACAACGCCTTCCATACCACACTGCACAACTATGAAGTGTTGCTTCGTCTCTTACTCCTCGAATGGCCCAGTAGCCAACCGATGCCATGGGAGATGCGACACGCAGTAGATCATGCGTACGATTCTTTCGATACGCTCGAGCCTCTCCTAGCCGACCTGATCAGCCAACTCCTCGACCGTGGTGTCCCCAGCTGGCGCCTAGCCCGAGATATTCTGGCCGCCGGTGGCCATGATTACGGCCACAGTGGAGATACCGACCGCTTGGGGCCGGACGGCGCTCCCCTACCCTTGACCCACGAAGAGACCGCCGAACGGCACGTCGCCAAGTTCGGTATCACCTTCGGATTTCCTCCGTCGTTGATCCTTGAAAGCCTGGCTGGGATCCGTGCCACCACATTGCATGTCCGCCAAGATCGTCAGAAAGTTCAAGCTAGCAATGACTTCGAACGCAAGATGACTCTGGCCGACGTCGCTGGCTGTGTCATGCGTCCAGATCAATGGATGATCCACGTCGCAATTCCGGTGTTACACGAACGTATGCAGCCATGGCAGCAGCGGCTGTCAGAGATCAGCGTCGAGATCGAGCAATTAACCCGCCAGATCGAGCGACTACCGCCCGATCATGCCGAGCGCGAGCACAAAACCGCTCAACTAGCCGAGCTCGAAGCCGAAGAGGTCGCTCCGATCCAAACCGTCTCCGACGCTTTCGACAACGAGTTACGGTTCCTCAGTTTCATCCGCTCGAACCGTCTCGAACCCGTCGCCACCGGTTCCCGCCTCTGGGGCGAACGCATCGATAGGCGCATCGAACTCATCAAACGCCTTCTCAACCGCCGGGACCTCCTCGAACCCCTCGACGGACACGGTTTCCCCCTAGTCGAAACTCTAACCGAGAAGCTCGCCAACGCCGACAGCCTGCAACGATCGCTCGCCCAAGATGGCGTCGATCCCAATCTTAGAGAACTCTTCTCCGAGTTCATCCCAGACGCGCCCCTCGGAGCCTAGAACCCAGCTGTCTCGTCCACCCAAACGCGAGCGAAGCAAGCCGTCAGGGGCTCAGTCAACAACGCGAGCGAAGCAAGCCGTCAGGGGCTCAGTCAACAACGCGAGCGAAGCAAGCCGTCAGGGGCTCAGTCAACAACGCGAGCGAAGCGAGCCATCAGGGGCTCAGTCAACAACGCGAGCGAAGCAAGCCGTCAGGTTGGAGCTGCTGGAGTACAGATCTCGTACGCCCGAACGCGAGCGAAGCGAGCCGTGAGGCCGCCGAGACCTGTCGGAACACCAGAGCGACTGAAAGGAGCGAATGGTGGGCCGTACAGGTCTCGAACCTGTGACCCGCGGATTAAAAGTCCGCTGCTCTACCAACTGAGCTAACGGCCCCACCGGGGACGGAGTATACCCAATTCTGCCATCGTGTGGCACGCCAAAGACAATCGAAAAACAATCGAAAAACGATTGTTCAACGAGCCTTCAAAGGGTCAAACGTCACCGGAGTCCATTCGACCACCCGCGGAGGTACAAAGTCGCTGAGCTGGACAACCACCTCGACCGAGCGGCCGGCGTTGCCGTAAACCACCGTCACCAGGACAATCCGGGTCAGCGCCCGCTCTCCCATCCTGACCCTGGCCTCCACTGTGCCGTCTCCGACTCCATGCTCCGCCACACCAGCCCACGAATGCGACAAAGAAAAACGGTCGAGAGCCTGCGCCACCCCAGCATCGATCAGAGCACTGAGGTGGATATCCTGGGCCTCTTGCCGGAGCAACCACATGCGAAACTGTAGCGAGCCTGCGAGTAGAGTACCGGCGGCCATCATCAAGACAATGACCATCAAGACCGTGATCAGCACATACCCTGGATCACGCCTCACCATCCATCCTTCCCCCCGGCTCGACGCGGACTGGCTGCCACTCGATGGCGACGAGTGATCGGTACAATTGCTATTCGTTCACCGCCAGCACTGAACGATCCCAGGCGAGGCGTTTCGCGATGCCCGAGCTCGATCTCAACCAACTGTAAAGGTGCCGTAGGATCAATACGCCAACGCCACACCGTGACATCTCGCAGAACCGTCCGTTCACTCGACGGCTGACCACCCATACCGCCGATGCGTCTGACCAGATCACTGCCAACCTTCTGGTAACGTACCGAGCCAACCGGGTGCCCTACCAGGCTCAGCGGATCCCAACTCCACTCGGAATCTGTGGCCGACACCGCCACAGAGGCACGTATGTCGGCGCGCAGCAGTTTCAAGGCCAATGTCGATTGAGGGTCTAGGGCTCGCTCTGCCGAGTGCGCCAGCCTCAGCTGTGCCTCGAGCAGCAACTGAGCCGCAATCGACATTGCGATGGACAAGATCGCTAGCGAGAACAAGAGCTCGAGCAGCGAGAAACCGGCCGTCCGGCGCCTATCGGGAATTCCCCTCACGGCTGCCATACCCGTGTTTCCAACGCCCGGTTGTACCACTGACTACCGACCCGATAGCGGGCGACTAGGGTAAGCCGAAAGAGCCCACTCCCACTCTCTTCCGAGCTCTCAGTCCACAATCGCAGGTCTTGCACGACTGCACCGTCCGGTAAGGAAATGGCTCCCGGATCAACAGGTTGTCTCCCGCTCGGCACCGTCAGACCGGCTCGTATGCCTTCCAGAACCTGCTCCATTGCTCGCAACACTTCACGGTGAGCCTCGAGACGCTGCAACGCTCTAGGTTCTTGCATCAGTAGCGAAAGAGTTAGCAGCATCGCGACGCCGAGCAAGCTCAAGGCGACCAAGGACTCGATCAATGTGAAGCCGTGGCTTGACCGCCCAGGGTGGACAGAAGCCAAGAGACGGGCTGCCGGGGGCTTCGAACACGTCATAGCTGACTCAGCATGCTACCAAAGAGTCCCGTCGAAAGAGCGGCCTTGACAAACTTCGAAAATCAAACAACAATACATCCGGATGGACGGATACAAAACCTCATACATGATCCAAACGCCGGTACTAGCAGCTACTCGATAGGCCCGACACCATGAACTCGAAACCTACAATTCTCGACCACGCGGCGGTGTTGTCAGACGCCACCCGTTGTCGCATCTTACAGCTCTTGGATCGTCAAGAGCTGACGGTCTCGGAGTTGGTGAGGGTTCTGCAACTGCCCCAGTCGACGGCCAGTCGTCACCTCAAGGTGCTGTCGGATGGCGGGTGGCTGCACTCTCACCGTGATGGTACGAGTCATCTCTATCAGTTGGCCTCCGACACGATCGGTGAAGCGGCCAAACGGCTATGGGAGCTGATCCGAGATCAGCTAGCGGAGACTCCGACATCGCAACAAGATCTTCGTCGCCTGGAAGGGCTGTTACAAGAGCGTCGTTCCAGGTCGCAAGCGTTCTTTACCGAATCGGCGAGTGATTGGGACCGGGTTCGTGACGAGCTGTTTGGTCACCGCTTCGACCTCCAGGCTCTGCTGGCGCTGATCGACCCAAGGTCGGTTGTAGGGGATCTCGGTTGTGGTACCGGTCGCACCAGTGAAGCACTGGCACCTCACGTCGCACGGGTTTATGCCGTCGACGGCTCATCCTCCATGCTGGAAGCAGCCAGAGACAGACTCTCCGGCCACAGCAATATCAAGTTTCGCGAGGGCGAGCTCGAGCGGCTACCGCTCGAAGACCAATGTTTGGACGCGGCGATCCTTTTTTTGGCGCTGCACCACACCCCCGAACCAGGTCGCGTGTTGGCCGAGGTTCGGCGCGTTACCAAGCCCGACGGTCGCCTACTGATCGTCGACATGTTGCCCCACGACCGTGAAGACTACCGCCGCCAGATGGGGCACGTTTGGCTGGGATTTGGCCAGGAGCAAATCCTTCGCGCCCTGCAGTCCGCAGGGTTTGACAATCCGTCCTTCAGTGCTCTCCCCGCTGACGCCGAGGCCAAAGGGCCGACTCTTTTTGTCGCCACCGCTTCGAGAGGCTTTGACTTGCCGCAGCCGGTCGAGCAGACCGGGCAAGCAGCAGCCGAAGCTTGATTCCAACCCTTTGCGAGCAACGAGCTATCCAGCTCCATCGTTCAAACACCATACAACCCACAACTGATCCATACCCAGGAGATAACACAATGACTGTCGCAACTGCTGAAACGACCCATCCTTTTGTCGCCGCCCGTGAAGTCGGCCGTGAGCCGTTCAAAGTCGCCGACCTCACCCTCGCCGAGTTCGGCCGTAAAGAGATCCGACTCGCCGAGCATGAAATGCCGGGTTTGATGGCGGTCCGAGAGAAATACAACGCAGAACAACCGTTAGCCGGCACCAAGATCATGGGCAGCCTGCACATGACCATTCAGACGGCAGTGTTGATCGAGACCCTGGTTGATCTCGGCGCCGACGTTCGTTGGGTGTCTTGCAACATCTTCTCGACCCAGGATCACGCCGCAGCTGCAGTCGCCGTTGGACGCGAAGGCACCGTCGAAAATCCCGCAGGTATTCCCGTCTTTGCATGGAAGGGTGAAAGCCTCGAGGAATACTGGTGGTGCACCGGCGAAGCGCTGATGTGGCCAGATGGCAGTGGCCCCGAACTGATCGTCGACGATGGTGGTGACGCCACGCTGTTGATCCATCATGGTGTCGACTACGAGGATGCTGGTGCGGTACCGGCCTACGATGCCGACAACGAGCCCGAAGAATGGGGCGTCATTTTGGACCTGTTGCGTGCCGAGTTGGTCAGCGACCCGAATCGTTGGCATCGGACAGCTGAGAGCTTGAAGGGTGTCAGCGAAGAGACTACAACCGGTGTCCACCGCCTCTATCAGCGCGAGCTCGAAGGTACCCTGCTCTTCCCCGCTATCAACGTCAACGACTCGGTGACCAAGTCGAAGTTCGACAACATCTACGGCTGCCGCCACTCGTTGATTGACGGTATCTTCCGAGCCTCAGACGTCATGGTCAGCGGCAAAGTGGCCGTTATCTGTGGCTTCGGTGAGGTTGGCAAGGGCTGCGCCCAGTCTCTGCGTGGTCAGGGTGCACGGGTTGTGATCACAGAGATCGACCCGATCTGCGCCTTGCAGGCAGCGATGGAAGGTTACGAGGTCAAGCCCCTCGAGAGCTTTATCGAAACCGCGGACATCTTCATCACGACCACCGGCAACAAGGACATCATTACCGCCAAGCACATGGCGCAAATGAAAGACAAAGCGATCGTCGGCAACATCGGCCATTTCGACAATGAGATCGACATGGTTGGCCTCAAGAAAATGTCCGGTATCGAGCGAATCAACATCAAACCGCAATACGACGAATGGCTGTTCGCAGATGGCCACAGCGTGTTGGTCTTGGCAGAAGGCCGCTTGCTCAACCTCGGCTGCGCTACCGGTCATCCGAGCTTCGTCATGTCGGCTTCCTTCACCAATCAAGTGTTGGCCCAGATCGAGCTGAAGAAGAACAGCGGCAGCTACGAGAAGAAGGTCTACATGCTGCCCAAGAAGCTCGACGAAGAGGTTGCCCGCCTCCATCTCGACAAGCTCGGCGTCGAGCTCACCGAGCTTTCCAAGGATCAGGCCGACTACATCGGCGTGCCGGTCGACGGCCCCTACAAGCCCGAACACTACCGCTATTGATCGCTAGCTGCTAATCGAAAAACGGGCGGGCTTGGGCCCGCCCTTTTGCTTTGGTACAGCAGATCACTGGCTAGCTCTGGCTAAACCGTCTGGTTCTAGCCAAGGTTGACCTAGCTGGCGAAGCAAAGCGAGTTGCTGGCTGTGCCTGCGGGCTCGGAGCCGATGGTGCGGTCGGCATAAGTTCAAGCCCGATCGCTTCACTAAACTTGGCCGCAAATTCCCGCGCCGTTGGTCTTCGCGCAGGATCTTTCTCGAGGGCCTGGAGTACCACCGTTTGAACTTCCTTCGTCAATTCAGGACGCAACGTCTGCATGCTTGGCGGCGCCTCATATTGATGCATCAGGGCCAGTTTGATCAGATTGCCATCTGATACTGCAAACGGCAGCTCGCCAGTAACCATCTTGAACACCATCACACCGAGACTGTAGACATCAGTGCGTCCATCACAAGATTTCTTGGATGAGAATCGCTCCGGCGCCATGTAGGCTGGCGTCCCCGGCCCCGCCCCCCCCTGGGTCAGTCGACTGCTCGCTACCGAATCCCCGATCAGTTTGGCGATTCCGAAATCGAGTACTTTGACCACTTCGCCCCGTGGCGATTCATGCAGAAAAATATTCTGCGGCTTGATGTCCCGATGCACGATGCCCAAAGCGTGGGCTTCTGCCAGAACATCACATATGGGCAACAAAACTTCGGCGCACCTTGAAGGTGACAGTACCTTGTGCTCCTTGAGCATGGCTTCGAGCGTGGTGCCAGTCAGTAGTTCGGTAACCAAGTAAGGTACTCCGTCAGGCGTGACACTCGCATCTAACACCGAAACTGCATTCGGGTGCTCTATCCGACACGTCGAACGGCCTTCTCGAAGAAAGCGCTCACGTAACTCGGCTTCATCGTCGCCACCGGCGCGAAGCAATTTGACCGCGACTTTTCGGTCGAGATTGACGTGGGTCGCCTGATATACCTCCGCAAAATTGCCCCGGCCAATGTGTTCATCGAGCCGATAGCTACCATCCAACATCGCTCCTACTGCGATGCCAGTCCACGGATTGGAATCGGACGGCAACTCCGGCTGCAACCGGCGCGGAGTTCGGGTCCTCAGCCGCGAGTGTAGCCGAGCCAGAACCACCGGAAAATCCAATGGTTTGGTGATGTAATCACTTGCCCCGAGCTCGAACGCACGGATGATCTGCTCGCTGCCGCTGCTGGCCGTCGCCATGACGATGACGAGATCCTCTTCAGAATGAGAAGCTCGGAGCTTTTCTAGGACCTGGAGACCGCTCATTCCGGGCATCATGACGTCGAGGATCACCAGGTCGACGTGGGCGTCAACCTTGCGAAGTGCCTCGGCCCCATCTCGGGCTTCGATCACCTCGAAGCCCTCGAGGGTCAGAAATCGCGCTAGTGGACGAAGGACGAACTCATTGTCGTCAACCAGCAAAATGGTGAAAGACTCGTCACTCATATCGGATGGAGCTTCGCACCCCAGGGTGTCGTTGCAGATGATCGCGTGCACAATCAGCTTGCAAGGCAGTTTAAGCTACCTACATTAAGGCCATTGTTACGATTCTATCGCTCCCTGGCGTGCCATTCCCAGGCATCCTTTCCTGATAGCTTCTATCCAATGCCTCAACACGCTTCACCTGATCGGCATCAGTCGGACATCAGAACGATCCCGACCTGGACGCTGTCAATCCTTGGTGTGCTGTCCCTCGCCGGCTATTGGACGGTGACCTCGAGCCTCGACGGTTCCGGCTCTGCGACTGATATTCGCACCTTCTTGTTGCTCTTTGGCGGCTTGTTTTTGCTTTACCTGTTCGCCATTGCACGCCTCCAACGCTTCGCGTTTTTGACGACGCAGATTATCGTCTGGGGCGCGCTTTTCCGGCTTGCGATGCTGCCCTCAGGTTTGCCGTCCGACACCTGGCTCGAAGGATTGTCAGCGGACGTTCGGTCTCGAGAAGTTGCCTATGAGAGCTTTCTGCTCTACGACAACGACGTTTGGCGTTATCTTTGGGACGGGCATGTGTTCCATCACGGCATGAACCCATATGCGAGTTCCCCTGCCGAACTCGAGCGCCGAATGGAGGCAGAAGAACCTCGCGCTGAAGCTCTGTTCGAAGACGAGATCTGGCAAGACATTTTCGATCGAATCACCTACGAGACGTACCACACGGTCTATCCACCGGTGGCTCAGTGGCTCTTCCGAGGTTCTCGAAGTTTTGCACCGGGTAGTGTTTTCACCTGGAAGCTGCTGCTGACAGGTTTTGATCTTGCAACTTGCTGGCTACTCGTGCTGCTGTTGCGACGCCGTCACCAGTCGCCTGCCACTGTCTTGATTTATGCCTGGAATCCCTTACTGATCAAAGAGATTGCTGGCTCAGGCCACGTCGATGTTGTGATGATTTTTTTCTTGATGCTCGCGGTGTACTGGTGCGAGCGAGGCAAGCCGCGGCTGAGTCTCTTGGCCTACGGCCTGGCGGTGCTCTCGAAGTTAATCCCCATTCTCCTATTACCCCTATTTCTGCGGCGGACGCCCCTTCGACACTGGTGGGTCTTGGGAGCCACCGCGGTTGCTGGCTATTTGCCGTTCGCTAGCTCTCTCGAGACCATGCTGCGAGCCACCCTCGCTTTCTCTCGCGAGTGGGTCTTCAATCCGGGGCCCTGGCTGCTGGTTTACAACTCGGCCGAGCTCGTCGGTATCCCTGGCCGAACAGCCGCCAGTCTCGTGTCGCTGGGTATCACTCTCGGGCTGGTCGCCTGGTCAACGGTACGAGACGACCAATCGACCGCTCACCTGGTCAAAGCTGCCATGATGATCCTGGCCGGTTTCCTGATTTTCAGTGCAGCCGTCATGCCGTGGTACTTGTTGTGGGTGCTGCCCCTCGCGGTCGTCAGCTACTCGCCTTCCGGGCGGCTCGAAAGCCGCCCGCTGATCCTGGCCTGGGTTGTCCTGACGGGCCTGAGCCTGCTCTCTTACCAAATCTACATTGATCAGATCGAGCACCGTTGGTGGCTGTGGGTCGAGTACCTGGGGTTCTTCGGAACCTTCGGCCTAGCCACCATCTGGACTCGCAAACACCGCTCAAGTCTTCTTCAGAACCCTGATCCGTAACACCTCGCCGTTAGCCTGACGCTGGACTACCTTGAGATGCTGACCGACCTGCAGATCGGCAATCTCGAGTTCTTTGCGGCCGCCGAAAGCTTTCTTGTCCTGCGCTGAGAGCTTGGTGCTGTGACTGAAAGACAGGATATGGCTGGTTTCTTTCTTGCTGTCGCGGACCATGACGGTACCGTCTGGCTTGATCTCGGTGACAACACATTTCATTGTCTCAGTGACTTTATAAGGGTCCACCGAGGAACCACCACTAGGCACCCCAGAAGATCCCGACGAACCGGATGCCAAAGCAAGCGTCGAGGCTAGGAGGGACGTCGCTGCAAACATCAAAAGAACTTTCTTCACGGAGCTGCTCCTTGCGTTTCAGAGTGAATATGACTCTTCTACGAACGAAGCTCCAGCCTGGTTTTCCAGACCGCTTAGACTGGGGCCAGAAAGGGGCCAATGGCTGGCACGCGGTGGCAGACCACCCTCTAGTTCCCACAGAGCTAGATTCTAATCAACACGGCATTAGTTGGATCCCGTCTCGTTTTGCCATCTTCGGCTCAGTGAGGGAGGTCTTGTGGAGCGAGCAAGCAGCGAGCATGTTTGAGCTTCGCACCTGTTCGCATCTCGTATCCGATAGCACCAAAAAGGGCTTAGGCTTCTCGTAACAGATCCGGCGAGTTCTGGAGCTGCGGCGCAGCTCACAAGATCGACCGAGCTCTCGATGCGTTGGTAGATGGGATCCAATTAGTCGGACTCCAACATCTCATGCACTTTGTCGATCAGATCCTGCGGTCGGAACGGCTTGTGCAAGAATCCCTTCAGCCCCATATCCATGATCTGACGCGACACCCGTTTCTTGCTGTACCCACTCATGATCGCGATCCGTGCTTTGGGATCGATCCGACGCAGGGCCCGAAAGACTGCTTCACCATCCATCTCAGGCATCGTCATATCCAACACCACAGCATCAATCGTGTCTTGGTGTTGCCTGAAAATCTCAACCGCTTCGACGCCCCCCGAGACTGGCAAAACTTTCCAGCCTCGGCTCTCGAGGATCTCTTGCGTGACTTCCAGCACCAGCTCTTCGTCATCCACGACGAGAATTGTCGCATCGGCTCGTGGCTCGTCGACAATCCGTGGCCGGGCTGTCGTCTCGGGTTTGGCAGAAGCTGGAAACAGAACTTCGAAGGTTGTGCCTCTGCCGGGATCGCTGTAGACCTTGATAGCGCCGCCATGTGCACCGATGATCCCCAAGGCGGTTGCCAGCCCTAGACCTCGACCCGCAGATTTTGTAGTGAAAAATGGATCGAACATCCGGGCTCGTGTCTCTTCATCGATGCCAATCCCGGAATCCGAGACCTCGAAGAATACATAGTTACCGGGCGGATGGTCACCAGTGGGTTGCGCCGACTGGAAATAACTTGCGGCTGCCTTGACCTGGCTGGTACGAATTGTGATGACGCCAGGCGCCGGTCCTACCGCATCCGCAGCATTTGTTACCAAACGCAGCACAACCCGGCGCAATTGATCCGAATCGACGTCGATCGGCGGTAGTGTCTTCTTGAGCTGAAATTGCAACACCACCTTCTCGGGAATCCGTTCTTCTAGCTGAGGCGCCAACGCCTGGAGCAGATCATTGAGCTGCAGTGTTTCGCGCTCTGGCTCTTCCTCCCCCGCAAAGGCTAGGAGCTCGTCGGACAGATCCGCTGCCCGCTCGGCCGTTCGTTCGATCAGGCGGATCTTGTCGTAGGCCGAGGACCCTGGATCAATCTCCCTCAGCGCAAGATCGGCGTGCACCATCACACCGGTCAGCAGGTTGTTGTAATCATGGGCGATACCGGCAGCCAGGTCCGCCAAGCTCTCCAGCTTGGCGGCTTGCTGAAGCCGAGTCTCGAGTTTCAGCTGTTCTTCCTCACTCTGGCGCCGCTGAGAAATGTCGCGTGCGATGGCGACAATACCCACCGGTTGCCCTTCCAGATCACGCAAGAGATTGACGGTCATCCAGGTTTGGAAGGTCGAACCATCTTGGTGACGGTGGCCAACTTCACCATCAAAACTGTCCTGCTCCCGAACCTGCGTCAGCAACGGATAAACCTCTAGCTGCATCTGTTCCCGGGTGTGGAACAGATTCAGGTCGTAGCCGAGCACCTCCGGCACCTCATAACCATGCATGCGGGCCCACGCCTCATTGAGGAACTGTGTCGAACCCGCCAGGTCGGCGACTATGATGCCGTCGATCGACTGCTCAACGGCACGCTCCAACATCCGCATCGACTCCTCGGCCAGTTGCCGTTCGGCATTCTCCGCCCGGAGCTGATCGTTGGCAGCCAAAAGTTCGGTGGTCGCTTCGTCCACTTTCTGCTCGAGTTGAAATCGCATCGAGTCGAGCTCTAGATGCAGACGGCTGTATCTATTGGAAAGCGAAACCGCCATCGACAAGCCGAAGATTCCGAATGCCCAGGCCGGTAGTGGATACGTGGTACCGCGTCCCAGAACCTGGAAGGTGAGCTCGGCAACACCAGCTCCCACCACCATCAAACCTCCGAGCCCAATCGTCCGGGCGTCTTGATCACCCTGCCACGATCTGACTGCCAACAACTGGCCGAGCCCACCAAGCAGAGGTAGAACCCAGATCCAACGGATCGTATTGGATCTGACAACCCATTCGATCGGCAGTACGACCACCGCAGCTGCGATCAGCAGATGCGAGAGTTGATAACGCCGGATCCAGGTGTTGATCGGTTGCTCGAGGTACTTCCACAATAATTGGATCAGGAAAACCACTGCCAGGTGGATCGTCGCTGAGCTGAGCCGACGACCGACCGCAAACGAATCGGTCAGGCTGTAACTCAAGCGAACCGCAAAAACTACCGCGGCGAAATCGAGCGCTGTCAAACCGAACCACAGGTACTCCACGCTCTCACGGCGTCGACTGAACAGCTGGAGATGGTAGAGACCGGCGGCCACCAAGAGGACGGCGATCAGAATCGAATGGAGAGCGCTCTGTCGTGATTTCTGCAGGTCCCGTTCGGCAATCGCAGCCATCGTCTCCAGATCACCCAACAGCAAACGCTTCCCTGCCGGTCCAGAGTTACCCACCAGATCACTCGCCCACCCCACTCGATGAAACGTCAGTTCGAGAGTCAGCTCCCCCGCTGCGCTGACGGCACTCAACGGCACGACAAACACCTGAGCCGATGGCGCTGGTAACAACCCGCTGCCATAACCGCCAAGCGGCTGGTCTCCAGCCATCAAGCTATAGGCCCCGTACTTGGCCTCGTCGATCAACAGCGCCAAGCCACTAGGAGCCAGCTTGGTTCTCCACTCTGACGGCAGCACTAACTCACGACGCAAACGAACAGGCCCCTCATACCCCATCAGCTCGAGCTCCCGCCAGCTTGCTGGAAAGGTGATCGTGGAGACAGAAACCTCGAGTGCACCGCCCACACCGTCACCAGCGTGACCTTCCACCGTCAGTTGCCAAGGTCCCGTCAGATCCATGACGCCTGGCATCGGACCATCAGCGGCCAGCAATTCTGTCGCCAGAAGGAAGCACGCCGCGAGGCCAAAACTACGAGCAATGGAACGGATAGTGACCTCCTAAACCTAGCCTCTCGGCTCGGGCTCGAGAATACCTTGCACTTTGGCCAACAACTCCTCAGGACGAAACGGCTTCGGTAGAAATCCTGAGATCCCGGGAGCGGTCTCGCGCTGCGTCGTACTGTCCAATTCGTAGCCGCTCATCAGCAGAACCTGAGCTTGCTGGTTGAGTGCCAGGATACCTTCGAGTACGTCCAGACCCGACAAATCGGGCATCGTGCGATCGAGCAAAACCAATCGGATGTTGGTCCAGTGCTCACGATAGAGTTCTAAAGCCTGCTGGCCGCCTTCCGCGGTCAGCACCTCGAAACCACAGCCTTCGAGAATGCTGCGGGAGACCTCACGCATCAACTGCTCGTCGTCCACCACCAACACGACGCCGCTGCTGCGCCAGGTCTGATTGGACGGCCCAGCTTTGGCAACCTCCTCGACCGACTCTCGAATTCTCGGGAAAAGCAATTCGAAACTCGCTCCCTGCCCCAGAGCACTCTCGAGTTTGATCGTACCGCCGTGTGCTCGGACCGTGCTCAAGACCGAGGCTAGGCCAAGGCCTCGCCCCGCCAGCTTGGTCGTAAAAAACGGATCAAAAACCCGAGCACGAATTTTTCGTTCGATCCCAATACCGGTGTCCGACACCGACACAAAGACACAATCGTCCGCCGGCAACTCCTCGGTCGGATAGGCCCCGGAGAGATAGCTCGCGTCCACTGAGATCTCGCCGGTTCGAACCTCGACCACTCCGCCGCCGGCAGCCAACGACTCCATCGCGTTGTTCACCAGGTTGGTGATGGCCTGGCTAACCAATTGTTCATCGATCAAGATCTCAGGGAGATCATTGCCTAGATGGATATCAACTTGGACTCCATCCGGTGCACACTCCAACCATCCTCTGGACGACGCTGCGACCAACTTGTTGAGATCGACAGAGTGCCTTCGCGACGGACCAGCGCCGGCGTAACTCAGCAGTTGGGCCGTCAAGTCAGCAGCCCGATCGGCCGCTGTTCCGATATGAACCAATTTCTCTGCCGCAGGAGAAGCCGCTGGCAGGGCACTGAAGGCCAAACTGGCATTGCCCAAGACTCCGGTCAGCAAATTGTTGTAGTCATGGGCGATACCACCGGCAAGCTTGGCTAGGCTACTGAGTTTCTCGGCTTCTTGAATGCGAGCTTCGATGCGCTGTTTCTCGGCCGCAGCACGCTGACGTTCCGTGATGTCCCGAGCGACAGCCACAAAACCGACCGGCTCCCCCGCTGGATCGCGCAGAAGGGTGATACTCATCCACGTGGGAAATACTGAACCGTCTTTACGACGGTGATCGATCTGACCGTCCCAAGAACCTTCTTCCCTGACGTGAATCAATGCTGGGCGAAGCTCACCCGTCATCTGTTCCGGTGAGTGGAAAATCTCCAGTCGCCGCCCGAAGATCTCAAAACCTTCGCGACCATGCATGTCGGCCCAGGCATCGTTGGTGAACACAATGTCTTCATCGAGACCGGTGACTAAGATGCCGTCGATCGACTGTTCTACAGCGCGCTCAAGCATCCGCATCGCTTCTTGCGCCAGTTCACGCTCTGCAATCTGTGACTGCAGCCGTTCGTTGGCTGTAGATAGCTCCCCGGTACGGTCGACCACCATTTCCTCGAGCTGCAAGCGTAAAGCATCGAGATCGCCATGCACTCGACTAAAACGGTTCGACAAAGAGAAGGCCATCGACAAAGCGAACACAGTAAAAGCGACCGATTGGAGAGGGAAAGTTGACCCGTATCCCAGTAGCTGCGAGGACATTTCGATACTCCCCGCGGTCGCAATCGCCAAACCACCAACAGCGATCGTCCGTGCCTCGGCATTACCTCGCCATGCCTTTCGGATCACCAGACTCACCACAGCTGGCAAGAAAGGCAAGCTCCAGAGTTTGCTCAGAGCTTCGATCCGAACTGCCCAGACAGATTCCGGTGCGATTGAAATGATCAAGGCCCAGCCCAGGAAGGACAGCTGATAGGCCCGGAGCCAGGGACCGATGCGCTGCAACAGAAATGGCCACAAGAACTGGATCGAAGCGACCAACATCAAGTTGCCCGTGACGTCGTAAAGCCGCCGAATCGCGACGTAGTGATCCGTAATTCCACTGATCCAGTGGGTGAAGAGTAGCGTATTGATCGCGACCAGCAGAGCGGTCAAGCCAAACCAAAGGTACTCACCGCACCGCCGATCACGACGAAACAGTTGCAAGTGATAGAGACCGATCGCAGTGTAGAGCAGCACCAGGATGGCCAACGGCAAGTCGGCGTTGAGCTGCTCCGCTCGCCGGAGCTCAGCCTGCATCTCGAGACGATTTTTGTCTCCGACCAGCCAGCCATCGCCGATGGGGCTCGCGTGTCGCGAGCGTTCGGGCACCCACTCTTGCCAAGTCCAGTGCAAATCCAGTCGTAACCGTCCGTCTCGATCGATCGCCTTCTCGGGCACTGCAAAAACCTGGGGAGGAGGGGGAGCAATGTCCGGTGGCGGCCCTGACCAGGAGCCGATCAGCTCGCCATCAGCCAGCACCTGGAAGTCACCATACTGAGCCCTGGTGATGAGCAACGCCAGCCCCGAGGGAGCTAGCTCGGTCTCCCATGCTTTACCGAGGACAATTTCCCGACGCAGCCAGAGTGAGTCATCGTCGTCCGAGATCTGGATCGAGGAGGCCTGAGTCGGAAGCGACACACCTCGCCATACGACCGTATCTCCTGCCGCTGCCACGCCACCGATTCGGTAGTGCCAAGTGCCCGCGAGATCGACGACCCCAGGACGGTTGACCTGAGCCGCGACACAAGGCGCGAACAGCAGGGCGATCAACGCCCACAGTAGTTTTCGGTAATCCATCCGCTTCAGACACAAACTATTGTTTCAAAGCGGTTCAGTCTACATCACACAAGCACCGACAGGACACGATGTCGGACGGGGCTCAAGGCCGCTAGCACAATCTGATGATCAAGGACTACCAGGCCGGTCAACACGGTTCGGTCAACACGGTTCGGTCAGCACGCCTCGGTCAACACGCCTCGGTCAACACGGTTCGAGCAACGCCCACAGCGGATGGCGCGCCAGCACCGTCGAGCCGACCGCCGCCTCGATCCTCTGCCGCAATCTGACGGGCGAGCCGCAAAGCCAGCGTGGTTCCCCTGCTAGCCGCACGTTCGGCGGGCCTAGACCAAGCTCGGCCGCAAACTCTGGACGTGCCAGGCCCACTTTGCCCCCTGCCAGCACCAGGGCTGGATCGGCTGGAGATGACCGCAGCAGGCGATCAGCTGGCGAGTCACCAGGGTCGGCAACGATCAGTAGGTCGGCATGATTTCCGACGACGATCCGTCCTCGGCCGCTGAGGTGAAAGATGTCGGCAGCAGTGGCCGTAACCATCTCGAGCACCTCCGAGCCATTCGCCAAGCCGGTTGCAACCGCTGCTCGCATCTCGTCAAACAACGTGGTGGAGCCGGTCAACGTCGAATCCGTGCCCAGGGCGATCCGCACCTCGCTCCCGAACTGGTCAATTGCTGCCGTTCGACCGTAGAGCCGCAGATTCGATACCGGACACCATACTAGGCTAGCTCGAGCCCGCGCCATCAAACGAAGCTGTTCGTTAGTCATCGCGATCCCATGCACGATGACCGTCCGTGAACTCAGCATTCCGAGCTCGTGCAGACGCGTAATCTCTTGGTGGGAGGCAGCGTCGACGCCTTCCGCAGCGTGAATGATGAACGGTAGGTCAGCGCAAGCCTCGAAGGCCGCGGCTGGGTTGTCGCCAAAATGGAGCGAGTGTGACCAACCGTACCGGCGTAAAACGTGGACAGGAAACCCTGGGTGCAGCAGGACCCGACGAGGGAACGGGTCGTGGTGAACAACGGTGGTTACGCCGGAAATCAGATTTTTGTAACCACCCCACCACAGCCGGTCAGCCACCGACGCGCTCTGCGTCTCGCGGACTGGAGACTCACCTGGATCGTGGACCGCTTCGGCGAAGTGATAAAGCGACGCATAAGGCGGGTCGCCGAGATGAGGCAGCAGATTGAGTGAGAGATGATCGTGGGCGTTGATCAGACCCGGCAAGGCGCGGAAGCCTTGTAGATCGAGCACACGCTCCCAGCGCCTGGGACACAAACCACGACCTGAGGCGAGGATGCGCCCGCGGGCCAGCCGTAGATCACCCGCGTGGTCCCCTTCTCGATCGTGCCAGACCACGTTCTTGAGCAACAACCTCACGAGCCGCCCCTTCGGTCACTCGACGTACCCAAGAGACCTCAACTGTTCCAATACCTCTGATGGGGCCGCGTCAACCAAGGGCGTTGCGGGCTCCTTCGGGAACCGACGCTCCCAGTCCGCCAGGTACTTGCGAAGTTCCGCGGCAATTGTGGGATGGCCTCGAAGTCGATCGGTTTTCCTGCCATTCTCGACCACACCTACCGGTTGCAACTCGAGCGCATCAACTCCCTGATGGCGCCGCCGATTCTCGATGAATATCCATTCAGGAGAGTACACCGCAACCTTTTCCCGCCGACGGTACTCGGTCTCAGCAACCAGGAACTCTGGCAACCCCACCTCAGCCTCTTCGTCATCCATCAAGGGGAGCAAGGAGACACCTTGCGCACCCCGTGGGATAGGTAACTGCAAATAATCCAACACTGTTGGCACCATATCGAGCAGACGGACATCTCTTGTCACCGTGCGCGGCTCCAAGTATCCGGGATGGTAGAGCATCCACGGCACCCGCAAATTCGACTCGTACAACACGCTGCCATGTCCCCGTGAGTATTGGACACCGGGATGATCCTCGAGTCCTTCACCATGGTCACTGAGCAGAATGAACAAGGTGTTGCGCAGCTGTGGCTTGGCCAACCACCTCTCGACGAAGGCGCCAACATCCGCAGAAACTTGGCGAACAGTCTGAAGATAGGCACGATCCGGCACGCCTTCGAACGCGGCTTTGTATTCATCGCGCACCATGTTGCGGACACCGGTCCGCATGTGCTCGTGGACCTCCATAAGGTCGAGCTGTAGGTAGAATGGGCCCCCTCGCCCAGAGCCAACCCAATCGAACGCCGTCGCGAAAAGCTCATTGGCGGACTGAAGAGCCTGCTGTTTGTTGGTCGGCTTGTCGGGTTCGGCCTCCATCCACCGCCATCGCACCGTGCTATCGAGGTACCGATCGAAACCTTGATCGAAGTTGAAAACACTGTTGATGTTGGGATTGGCAGTCAGGCCAAAGGTCTTGTAGCCGTTGGCCTTCAACACTTCT
This sequence comes from Acidobacteriota bacterium, assembly GCA_029263395.1. Classification (GTDB taxonomy): domain Bacteria; phylum Acidobacteriota; class Thermoanaerobaculia; order Multivoradales; family J023; genus JAAELT01. The sequence continues at coordinate 92,072 of JAJCXO010000184.1, forward strand.
GCCAACGTCTGAAAACGATCCGCAAAGGCTTGATCGCGCTCGTCATACAAGCCGAGTGAACGCGGGTACCGCGACGTCAACAAGGAACCGACGGACGGCCGGGTCCAACTCGACTGAGCCAGTACCCGTTCGAAGAGCACACCATCCCGGGCGATGGCGTCTAGTTCCGGCGAGACCGCTTCGGGATGACCGTAGGCACCGAGTTTGTCAGCGCGCAAGGTGTCGATGATGATCAGGACCACGTTCGGCTGGTCCGGCGCCCCGCAACCCGCCAACCCGAACAGCGCCAACAAGATCGGCACCCAAAAGCTCATCGCGAGCAACAGCTTGGATCTCGACCTGCTGCGCTTCATCGACTCCCCTTGCTAGCTGGCCTTCGCTGCTCCGTCGCGGAATCCTCGGAAACTGACGCGGAAGAACAGGGAATAGAGGATCGGCACGACACCCAGAGTCAGCATCGTGGCGAAGGCCAGGCCGAAGATGATCGAAATCGCCATGGGTTCCCACATCGCCCCGCCACCAAACCACAGTGGCAGCATGCCGCCGACCGTAGTGCAGGTCGTCAGCAGAATCGGTCGCAAACGCTTCTGGGCCGATTCCAGAATCGCCAATTGCGGCGTGAGCCCATTGTCTTCAATCTCAATACGGATGCGATCGAGTAACACAATCGCGTTGTTGATCACGATCCCAGCGAGCGAAATGATTCCCAGCAAGGTCATGAATCCGAAGTACGAGCCCGCTAGAAGCAAACCGATCACCACTCCAATCACCCCCAGGGGAATCGTGATCAGAATGATCAAGGGCCGTCGTAATGAGTTGAACTGTGCAACCAACAGCATCACGATAATCAGACCAGCAATCGGCAACTTGGCGCCAATTGACGCATTGGCCTCACCTGAAGACTCGTTCTCACCGCCCATTTCGAAGCTGTAGCCGGGTGCCCATCCCGCAGCCTGCTCTTCCAGCCAAGGCACCAGCAGGGCATCCACCTCCGAAGCAGTGGTCCCGGGCTGGACCCAACATTCCACAACAACGGTCCGCAACCGATCGCGACGCTTGACCTTCGCCGGCTCCCAAGCGACCTCGACGTCCGCAATCTGTTTCAGGGGAACCGCTTCCCCCGTCGCTTGAGCGTAAATGTGGAGGGCCTCGATCTGATCGATGTTGTTGCGCTCTTTAGCAACCGACCGCAACGTCACCGGGATCAACTGATCCCCTTCACGGTACTCCGTCGTCTCGAGTCCTTCGAGAAAAGTCTGCAACGAAATCGCAACGTCCTGATTGGACACTCCAGCCCGGCGAGCGCGAGGTCCATCCACCTCGACGATCAACTTTTTAGATCGCGCCCCCCAATCGTCGTCGATCAGCTTCGTACCCGGAATCTCGCGCATCTTGTCTTTGACCTGATCGACCAGATCGAACAACACGTCCGTTTCGCGGCCCGACAGCCTGACTTCGACCGACGGCCCAGCGCCCGGCCCATTGGACAGCGGACGGACCGTGACCTTGGCATCGGGATAACCCTGCCTGGCAAAGGTCTCGAGCTCTGGAATGATCTCGTCGACGGCGCTGCGAGTAACCGTGTTGATCAACAGAATCCCGTACTCTGGACTCTGCAGCCCAGGGTTGTAGCCCAAGGTAAATTTCGGCCCACCGTTACCGATAAACGTCGCCCAGTTGATTACACCATCAGGGCGTGCCTCCTTGCCCGTCAAACGGCTCCACAGGCCGAGCCGTTCCTTTTCAGGCCAGGCGCCGACCACCAGCTTCTCGGCAATAAAGTCCTCGAGCTCTTTCACCACCGTTTCGGTCCGTTCGATCGGCGTTCCGACCGGCAGGGCAACCTCGGCGGTGAAGGTTGGTCGGTCGTTGGGTGGGAAAAATAGATTGGGTACCCAACCGAAGGCTTTGATTGCCAAAGCAAAGATCATCGCAACAACAATCAAGGACACCGTCCGGTACTTCAGGCACGCGGTCAAGAGCCCTCGATAGACCCGATAAAACCTCGAACCGTAGGGATCATCTCCCGAAGGCTCGACTCGCAAGAACACGGCACAGAGCATCGGAATCATGGTCAAGGACAGCACCCACGAACAAAGCAATGTCAGGGTAACGACCTTGAACAACGGTGCGGTGTACTCCCCGACCGCCGACTCCGCCAAAAAAATTGGCAAAAACGCAGCAGCAGTGGTCAGTGAAGAGGTCAACAAGGGGATCCTGAGCTCCGCCGCTGACTCGACAGCCGCTGGAATCGGCTTCTTGCCGCTAGCCATCGACACCATGATGGATTCCGACATGACAATTGCGTTGTCGACCAACATGCCGAGCGCAATGATCAGCGAGGCGATCGACATCTGATCGAGCCCGATCGAGAACAAATTCATCATCGCCAGGGTTGCCAACATCGCCATCGGGATCAACGTCGCCACCACCAGACCGGTGCGCATGCCGAGGCTGAACAGCATCACCAACGTGACAATCGTGACCGACTGATAGAGGTTGACCACAAACCCATCCACCAAGTCGGCGACGGTGTCGGGCGCAAACTGCACCCAGTCGAACTCGACGCCGATGGGATAAAACGCTTGCAGCCGTTCGAGGGTCGGCCGCACCACATCTCCGAGCTCGACAATGTTGCCGCCTTGCCGCATCGAGATCGCCAGCGCCAAACACCCACCCGACCGGTCGCGGGCGATCGACTGCGGTGGATCGATATATCCGCGACTGATCTCGGCCAGATCTTCCAGGTACACCACCTGGCTCGACCCCGGGATCTGCAACACCGTGCGGCGAATACCCTCGAGGGATTCGAAATTGCCCGACGGCTCCAACACAATCTTCTCGAATTCGGTGGTAATCGAACCGCCGGGGATAATGATGTTCTGCGCCTGGAGCAGCTGCTGAAGCTGGATCGGTGACAGGCCATACTCCGCCAACCTGGCATTGTTGTATTCGACGAAGACGCGCTCTTCCTGAGCGCCAAAAATTTCCACCTTGGCAACATCTTCGAGCAGCAACAGCTCGTCGCGCACCTCGTCTGCCACCTCTTTGATCTCGGCGTAGGTAAAGCCGTCACCACTGATCGTCACAACGATCCCGAACACGTCGCCAAACTCGTCGTTGACAAAGGGGCCACTGATATCTGCCGGCAGATCGGGGCGGGCATCTTCGATCTTGCGCCGCAACTTGTCCCAAATAGGCTGGAGCTCAGTCACATCTTCCCGCAGGTTGACGTTGATGATCGAGACACCGGTTTTCGATTGGCTAGCGACAAAATCGAGCTCGGGGATCTCCTGGATCACCTTCTCCAGCTTGTCGGTCACCAATTGTTCGACGCGCTCAGGACTCGCGCCAGGAAAAATCGTCTGGACAACCGCGACCCGGATCAGAAAACCCGGATCTTCACTCTGCGGTAGGCCTAGAAACGCTGAAATTCCTGCGGCAGCAACAACCAACAACGCAACTGCGGTGACTCGGTTCTTCTCGATTGCCAGCTGTGTGATATTCATGAATCGACGACCACCCTAAGCCCCGGCATTCGGTAACACACGAACTTGCTGACCGTCACGCAAGCGACGCACACCGGCGGTGATCAACAAATCGCCATGGGACAAACCGTCGAGGACTTCGATCCCTTCCGGGGTCAAATCGCCAACCGTCACCGCACGCCGACCGGCTTGTCCATCCTCGCTAGTCTCACCGCTTCGTTCGAGTACAAACACGAAACGACCATCACGATCTTCCCCTACGGCCTCGGCCGGCACGAAGATATGCTCCAGCTCGTCGCTCGACGCAAACCGAAAGTCGACACTGGCCGCCATACCGGATCGTACCTGGCTGTCATCGCTGCTCAGCCGCACCGTCACTGGATAGCTCGCACCGGCACTGGTCGCCGCAACACCAACCTCAGTGACGACACCTGAGAACTTCCCATCTGGCAGCGCGTCGAAGGTCACGTCGACCTTGTCGCCCTCCCGGACACGAGCGATCAATACTTCGGGCATCGCAACTTCGACCTCGGGCTGGGCGCCAGAGGCCAACAAGGCTACCGCCTGGCCTACCCCTACATTCTCGTTCTCTTCAATCAAGACAGAGGCGATGGCCCCCGCAACGGGCGCCGTCAATCGCGCATAGCCGAGCTGCCGGCGAGCCAACTCGCGGCGTTGGTTGGCCACCGTAACCTGTGCTCGGCTGGACTCGGACTGAGCACGAGCCGCATCGAGATCGCTTTTGGCGGCGTTTTGATTCTCGTAAAGACCCCGCATTCGATCGTAGTCGGCGTCAGCTTTGCGTTCGGAAGCCCGGGCCTGAGCCAACGTAGCTTCAGCCTCCTTGAGCTGCAAATCGAGATCGGTGGCATCTATGCGAGCGAGCTCCTGACCCTTCCGCACCGTTTCGCCAACCACCATCGAAACCGACTCGACGGTGCCTCCCACCCGAAAACTCAGCTGCGATTCGACGCCAGCGCGGGCTGTGCCGGAGAACGTCCGTACGCGTCGTTCGCCGCTGACGACTACTTCTTGATATCGGACTGGACGCAACTCGACTTTGACCTCTGCAGTGTCGCCACCACAGCCAGATCCCAACCCAGCCAACAGGGCAGCCCCTAGCAGGGTCATTGGGCCGCGAAACTGTGATCGTTCGCGACCCTGTGCCCGTTCGCAGACCTGTGATCGTTGCCTGATCATCATCGTACTACTCTCCTGGGCCTTGATGCCGCCCTCGGCTCGAGACCATTGTCCCGGAAAAACTTCTGCAAGCGACTGAACCAGGCTGCCTGCTCCTGGGGTGTGCGCATGAACTCGAACCAATTCACCGACCGCTCGACGTTGATCAGTTCAATAAAAAACTGGTAAAGCGCAGAGGCAGCTGCCAGATCCGCTGACAGCGAAGCGCTTTGAGCGTCAATCAGGTCGAGCACATCGACGGCACCTCGGGAATAGGCATCGGTCACCAGCTCGAGGTTCTTTGTTGCCGCGTCCGCTGCTTGCTGGCTCAACGCGATGCCTGAGAAGGCAGCATTGGTCAAATAGAGATTCGACCGGATCAGCTGATCGAGTCGCTCAGCGAGTGCAGCGCGTTGCAACTCGAGGTTGGCAATCGTCTCCTCGGCCTCGATCACGTCGGCACTGCGCGATCCGCCCGAATACAACGGCAGGGTCGCCTGCAGGGCAAAGCTCCAGCTGGTGTCTTCAACCTCGGAAAGGAGGTCCGCCCCTTCCCCATCGCGCTCGAGAACATGATCCAGCTGGCCTTGCAGCGCCACCTCCGGGCTCCAAAAAGAGCGGCGAGCGCTGAGCAGCAGCCGTTTCTGGAGCTCGATCGCCGAGTCGAGCTGCATTAGCTCCGGGGCGCGCCCCAACCCTTCGTCGACCATGAATTGCCGGAAGATCTCGAAATGCAGTTGCGTGCCGATGTAAGGCAACACCTGATCTCGACTCCGGAAAAGAGACAGTTGTTCTCGGGGTGATCGCGGGGCGGACGCCGCCTCGACCGCCGCCTCCGCCGCAGTCGGCTGCGACAGCGGCGTGTCCAACAACTGCTCCAGGGTGATGTCTTCGGTCCGGTAACCCTCTTCGAGGCGCTCGTGCATCAGCCGATTGAGGGCAATTTTGGCTTGATAGGTTGAAGCCCGGGAATCCACCAAATCGCGGCGGGCGGTTGCCACCTCGCTCTCCCAGCGATAAACCTCACCCGGCCCCGCCGTTCCCACGGAACGACGCACTCGCGCCAGCTCGAGATTCGATCGCGAAACATCGAGGTTACTCTTGCGGATCTCCTCCACCGTGCCGGACAACAACACGTTCATGTAGGAAATCATCGCCTCTTGCGCGATGTCGAGTCGGAGTTGGTCGAGTTCCTGCTCGCGCGTGAGCTGGGCCGATCCCTGGACCGCGATGTTGGCCAGAGCAGGCTCGGAATACAGCAGCTGCGTCAACGTCAGACTGCCGGTCCAAGTGCGCTCAGCCTGAACTGCAAAATTGGACGATGCGCGGTCAGAGTCGATCTGTACACCTGAAAACCCGCTAGAAATCTGCGGACGATAGGTGGACCGAGCCCGGACGACATTCTGGATTCCGGCAGCCACCTCCCGTTCCTTGGCCGCAATATCCAAATTGGCTTCGATCGCCAACTCGACCGCTTCTTCAATCGACAGCACCTTGCGGTAGTCGGGTTCTTCGTTCAGCAAGTCGGCCTCGGTCAGCAAATGCCAAGCCGGATAGGCGTTGATCTTGCGGGCGGTTGCCATGTTGATGGTCAACCGCTGACGATCGGGCACATTCACCGGTATTTCACCCGCATCTTCGCCCAACAGAATCCGTTGCACATTGAGGGCGATACGCCTGCTGAGACGATCATAAAACGCTCCATCTCGTTGGCCCGCCAACAGGCCGTTGGCGACCTCGGCAACACCAAATATCGAAAAGCTGGGAAGCTCCTTGGCGTTGATCCCTTCGATGAACCGCAGGCGTTCGCTGTCTGGTAGGTGCAACAGCGGTGCAACATAAACCGCCTCGGCATCGTCAGGAATAGAGGCCAGACCTTCATCCACCGAATCTCCGATGGCAACGATGTCAAAACCGAGACCCCGACGGTCGGCGGCTCGCCGAAGCTGCTCCCCGAGTTTTGGTACCGCTTCAACAAACCAACGATTGAAGATCAACGTCAACTTCTCGAATGGAACAATCTCGAGAAAGAGATCGATATCGCGTTCGAAAGTCGACGGAAACGCCAAATAGTTGAGATTCTTGACGCCGCTAGCACCATCCAGTTCAGGCAAGTTCTGCAGCTCGGCATCAATCACAAAACCGGCGATCACCGGCTTCGACAACTCCGAACGACAACAGAACGTTTGCGACGCCACCACTCCCAGAGCCAGGATCAAGTCGACCTCCGGATCTGCTAGCAGGGTATCGATGGTGGCCTGAATTCCGGTCTCACTCCAGTCGCCGGACAGAATATCTTGATCGCTGAACCGGACATCGAACTCGCCCTCGGTCAGCGTCAGGATCTCGCCCTTGATCTGCTCGAAGAGTTGGGTCGTGACGCTGGCATCGCCGTCGAAAACGACACCAACCCGCACCACCTTGCCATCGGCCATCACCGGTGGCGCCCAAAGCCAGATGGCAAGGAGCAACAATAGAAAACCCTGGCGTCTATAAATCATGATTCGCCTCATCTGACTATCGTGCGGGCTGGTCCGGGGACTGGAGTCATCCTAGCGGAATTCTTCAGCCTTGTTCCATCCACCGCTCGAGGCGACAAGCAGTCTCGTTAAACCGAGCTTCGGTATGTGTTGGGACGGAGTATCCCAAAGCCGGACGCACGTCACGTCGCGAACGCACGCTGCCGAGGTGCCCGCCGTTGCATTTCGGCGACAATCGCTGGCATGATCTTCTCGATATCGGTGCGCACTAGCGAAGCCAAGATCCGACCCGCGATCGGGAAACCATGGGTCACCACTGCCTGATAGGCAATCCTCACACCCCCTGATGTAGGGGTGACACGCCAAGAACCTTCATACTTTCGGAGGTTCCCGACCACTTGGCGGAATCTCAGGGTTGACGCGTCTCGACGTTCAAACTCGAGAACAAACTGGAACCGAACGCGACGCGACAAGCTGCTGGTACCCACCTGGCGAACGAGTACCCCGCCAGCTGTTCTGTCGGTCTGACGGCTTTCGAGATTGGGCATGAAGTTGCCCAGTTGATCGTAGTCAGTGACGACATCCCAGGCTTCGTCGGCGGAGCCAGGAGCAAAAATTGAAGTCTCGAGTTCGAGTTTGCCCAATCGTGCTCGGACCCGTGTTTGTGCAGCATGCCTCGCCAAGGTGCTCACTCCATCAGTGTAGGAAATCCTAGGGTCGCCGGACTCGACGACAACACTATCTTCGCCGATGGATGGCCATCAGATGCAGCGAGGCGCTACCCGCGATCCACCGACCGCTCAGCGATAGACCATCTCAGCTTCGAAATCACGGCTCCCACCGTCATACTCGAACTTGGCGTCTTCGAACTTTGGCGGTCCCATCTTGCCCCGCGCATCATTCGACGCGGTGGTGCCTTCTTTGGGGATGCGGAGGAAGTTCGAGTCGAGTTTACCGTTGCCGTTTTGGTCGTGATACGCCGAAATACCGTAGGCCCCCGGGGCAATATCTCGAAACAGGCATATCGCCTCGCCATCCTGGATCGTACCACCCTCTCCTGGCGTGCCATCCCCCAGCCAGCTTTCACTATCGAAGAGACCGCAGACCAGCGACCCCTTGTCGTTCCGCAAGCCGGACACCCGAAACCGAATCTCGGCGGTAGATACGTCGACCTCGCTCGCGGGCTCAGCTTGGACTGTGGTCGAGCCGAGCATCATCATCGCCAGCCAGCCTGCGACACCGATCAACAACGTCACACCGGTTTTCAAGCTCGCATCGATTTTCAACGTCACCCTCGCCGTCACCTGCTCCGCTGCCGACTCGACGCCACGCTCGGCGCGATCGGCAGCGCCAACGACGGCGTCGCGAGTGCGATCGACCAGGGAATCCATGCCGTCCCGGGCCCGTTCGATGTTCTTGATCATTCGATGTCTCCTCGGGGTCTACAGCTCTGAGAGCTGCCCGCACGTCCGTCTTGTGCCCAGCCTACTTGCTCGACTTGCCGACCAGCTCGCTGTTGACGTTTCATGAGATCCGCCCTTTCGCCACCTTCGCCGGGAGAAACAGGTGGATGATCGCGACGAAAAGGGCGGAGCCGACCATCGACCCCAGAACCCGGAAGGAATGTCCGCCAAGGTCGATCATGACAGGCAAGTTCCTTTCGAGAGTGATGGAGTGCCCTACTTCTTGATCGTCTCGGCGTACCGCAAACACCTGAACTGTGAGATCTTATCTAAGTCCCGGCTTCTACACCGATCCAACACAGAAGCGGAAGCTGTGAATCGTTCCAGCCGCGGGCTCGGCGCCCAGTGGTGCTAGTATAAGGAATTGCGGTTCACCTGCTGTGCGGAGGCCCTCGACGGCCCGCAGTCCAAAAGCACAGGTCCTGCTCATCGTATTCCGCACATTCGAGCGATCCTCGTCAGACCCGAGGACTCCATTTGGACCCTCTCGACCGGAACACTTGGCTCTATGAGGTTCAAGATATGCGAGCGACTCGATTGAATTTAGTACTGACGGCTGCGACTCTCGCCATGGCCGCCTTGATCACGACTGCACAACCCGAGGGTGATGAGATCACATCCGTCGACTTCGATACGATTCCTGCCGGGGTTTCGTTGGTGTCCCCAGTTATCGGTCTCTCCGGCGACGTCGAAGTCAGCGGTGATCTTACGGTCCAAGGAGCCGGCATTCGTTTCGCCGACGGCACCCTCCAGACGACGGCGGCCGACACGAGCGAGACATTGATCGAAATCGACCCGATCGACTTCGACCCGATCGCTAGCGGCCAAGCACTGAGAGACGTTGTCGCCTCGATCCTGGACGCCTCGGCCAGCCGGCGGTATGTGATCCTCCTGGCGCCTGGTGTTTACGACATTCGAGGTGCCAGCGGCAATAGCTTGAGGATGAAGCCTTGGGTAAGTATCGAAGGGGCCGGTGAGACCAGCACCGAGATCCGTTCCGGTGGTTTCGATACCAATTTCGAAGGCACCGTTATCACCGCAGGAAACGCCGAGCTGCGACGATTGACGGTATCGAATACGGGGGGCGACCTGGTCGCCGTCGCCGTCCTCGTCGGCCCAGGCGTTACGTCGATCGACCATGTCAGGGCCATCGCCACGGGAGGTTCGCAGCTGAATTACGGCTTGCGACAGGTCGGTTTCGGGACCATCGTTCGCCTCTTTGACGTTGAAGCGGAAGCTTCTGGCGGCGACTCCGCCTATGGGACATCGATCAGGGATATCTCGCGCGCCTCTCTCGTCAGGCTGAGAACAAAAGCCTCGGGAGCGCCGGTCGCCGTGGGTCTCTTCCTGTTTCGCGATTCCGGCGCGCTGATGATGGAGGTGGTGTTCGATAACGTGACCGCCACGGCGGACGGTACGACGACGGCGAGCGCGGTCCGGATGCAGGGCAGCATCTCGGCAGTGATTCGACGCAGCGACCTCCGCGCCAGCGGCGCTGGGCAGAATTACGGCATCGAGGCGACCGACAGTGATTCGATCGCGCGATTGATCATCGAGGACTCGAATGTCGTCGGCAGTGGCGCTTCGAGCGACGGGATCTCCAGCGACGGTCTCTCGGAAGTGCGCGTGGATCACTCACGCATCGCGGGCGAGACCCGCAGCCTATCGAATACCGCCAGCCTACTGTTCAATGTGGGCGCCTCGCGGCTTAGCGGGGGACCGGTCACCGGCTCGATGCGGTGCGCTTTCAGTTACGACGAGACCTACTCGCCGCTCGCTGACGATTGCTCCCAACTGTGAGAAATCGACCCTCGATTTCGATGTCCTTCTCGCCACATTTCACATGTCGTGTGATCTGAACCGTAACATCACATCTGAGTTGCCGTTAACCGTAATCAGCTGGACCCACATCACGGCCACAGCTCTAGCAACCGAGATCGGCCCAAACAGCATCACGGTCACACACACAGCAGCCGTGATCTTCTAAGGCGACATCACGGCCACAGTGCTTAGAACCGTGATGACTAAACCTAAGATCACGGCCACATACCGTGTAACCGTGATGAGTTAAGTCGACATCACGGTTACATCATCGGTAGCCGTGATCCGCAAAATGATAATCACGGCCACTTTCCGTACAACCGTGATTTCTCTAGGTGACATCACGGTCACTCAACTTTAGGCCGTGATGTCAACTCACGGTTAAACTTTTCGTGGCCGTGATTTCGACATTCGGGGCAGGTTCAATCTCCTGAACAGTCGAGCTAAACGTCGAGCAGGACGTTTTCGTTTGAATGCCCCGCGGGTCCGAGCAGCGCTTTGCCATCGAAGCCGCCGTGACGCTTCAAGAATCGATGGGCTTTCCGTGCTGCCGGCCGCCACTCCCCTATCCGCGCTACCTCGTCACGCCCGAGTAACGCCAGCACCACGGCGGTCACTACCAACGCCTCGCCATGCGTATCGCTAGATTCGCGGACTTTCGCCAACGTCTCCTTCCCCAACCAGTCGTCCAATGGTTGTGAGAAGCCGAAGCTGCCGTCGGCATGCTGAGTCAACAGGAGGTCGTACAGTCGATCCGATGCGTCCAGGCTCGCCGAGCTCGACTCGGCGAGCCTGGCAGGGTGCTTGCCAAAGATCCCAGGCTGCGGGCGCTCTGGCACAACCATGGCACCCACAGACATCTTGTCCGAGAGAAAGGAGTCCGATACTGCGCGCCTCCTGGCGCCTCTCGAGGCTCCAACTTTCCTCCCCAACCTCAACGGACGCTGCCTAGAGCCGGTCTTCAGGTGAACACGCTGTCGATTCTCGCCTCCCCATCCAGTGGTCAGAGCAACGGGAATCTTGCGCAGTTCCGCCACCAGGTCGGACCGTTCACCGGGCGGCCGCTCCTCGATGGCGACGTAACTCGTAGCGCTCGACAGCAAGCCGTAGCGGCGGCCAAGCTCGACCATTTCCTCCCGCCGTCGGCGTTCCTTGGTCTTCAGTCTTTGAAAAGACCCGCCACGACCGGTCAGTCCACTCTCGAGATCGCGAATGCGGTGTCGAGCCCACAGCGTCGGGACGAGAAAATCCTCCGTGGCGTCCTCGGGCCGGATCGGAAGTGTCCACGACTTGCCACCGACCGTGAGAGAGACTTGCCCAGGCCCGGAGTCCTGAAAACGCCCGAAACAAGAGACGCTTTCGCCAATAAAGACCGGCGGCGGCACCACTGGCGCCTGATCGACGTCTAGACCCTCCCAGCTGATCTCGACTTCGACTCCTGGAACGCGGACCCGGCTGAACATCCGCAGCACCTTGGCCTCGATCCGTTCTCCAGGGAAAATGAACTCGACGGCTCCACGCGACACCCGAGCCACCTCGCGCACCAAGTGCTCCGAGGTCCCGGCACCTATGCCGAAAGTAAAAATCCGGGTAGCTTTCGAGTGCTTTTCCGCCAATCGGATGATGTCCTTCTCATTCGACACCTGGCCGTCGGTGAGCAGCAGGATTTGCCGCTGGCGATCACGGTCGACAGGATTTTTCAGGAGCTCTTTGAGCGGCTGCAGGATTTCGGTCCCCCCAAAGTTGGCCCGGGTCTTTTCGACATACTTTGTCGCCTGCCTCAGTGACTTGCTGTCGTAAGCTTGGGGAGCACGCCAGAGCATGTCGTGACGCGAGCCAAAACGTACGATATTGAAACTGTCACCTTCGCCGAGTGCCCGGATGGACAACAACAGTGCCCGCTTGGCTTGATCGATCGAATCCCCCTGCATCGAGCCGGAACAGTCGAGCAGAAAAAGCACCTCGCTGGGTACCTCGAGGTCAAGCTCGGCATCCACCTCGGGAAAGAAGTTCAACATGGCAACTCGAGTCCCATCTCCTTCGCGGGTCAAATGGACAGTCGGCCTGCGCTCCTCTCCCTCCCCGGCAGGCTCGGCCAACAACACAAAATCGCGATCGAGAGCTGCCTCGCTCCGTGCCAGCTCAACGGTAGTTCGATCGTCATCGAGGGCTATCCGTATGGGATGACTCGGTGAATCGACGCTGCGCACCGCACCGGCGATCTCGACCCGCAACTGGAGGCCGTAAGGTACCTCGTGCCAATGTTCTGGATTGACCCGCTCACCATCCGGCTCTCCGACTTCGGGCGTCTTCTGCTCCGGCACGTACCGTGGCGAGACCGTGGTCGGGATCATCAACCGGACAGCCTTGCCCTCGTAGTGGGCGAGCGCAACGTAGCTGATCTCGATCGCCACCTCCTCCCCCGGCTCGAGATTACCGACCGAAGCCGTGAACACGTTGGGCCGTTCCTGGTCGAGCAAGAAGGCACCGAGCCCGTCGGCCATCGCGTCGTCGTAATCCTCGAACGCTTTATCGCGCTCCTCGACCCGGCCTTCGATCCGCCGGTCGCCAATCCGCGCCGCAAATCCACACACCGCGGCGCCGTCTTCCAGAGGAAACACGTAAACGGTTTCGACCGCTACGGTTTCGTCGTTGCGGTAACGCTGGACATGCGTCACTTTCGTCGATACGCCCTGCAGACGAGCGTCGATAGACACACCAAGCAGAGGGACTTCACCCTGCTTATTCCCGGGCTCGGGACCACCACAGGCGAATAGACCACATTTTGTTTGATTCAAGGTTTGCCTCCTTCAACGACAATCTCAGAGATGGCATGACTCAATGCTCGACGTTGTTCTGGACTGATCCCGCGCCCTTCGAGGTGAAGCTCAACTCCGTCGGCCAGGACGATGCGCGTCCAAGTGCTCTCGGGTAGGGCTGTCGGCCGAGTGCAATCGATCGCGGCGTTCGAGCGACGAAGAAGACGGCGACTGATATCCGCCAGAGGTACGCCGGCCTGCTGGAGCTCTCGAATACGGATCAGAGTATTCAAGTGACGTTGCGAGTAGCGGCTCCCTCGCCCCGTCCCCGCGGGGGCCGGCAGTAGACCACGTTGCACGTAGTAGCGCACCGTGCGTCGACTGACCTCGCCCAGTCGGGCAAGCTCGCCAATCGAATACTTCGGCGCATCAGAGGGTGCGGGGGACTCCGTCTCTTTCATGACACCAATCATGACACCATGGTGTCACGTTTACAAGAGGTTTCCTCGGGCCATTGTCATGGAATTGGCTTCATGGCGAGCCAGCTCTCTCCGCGCCAGGCCAAAGGTGTTGCATTGTGGTGTCGCATTTCGGAGATCGAGCTCCCGCACCAGGTGCCAAACACCGTGCTCCCGCCCAGGCGGCAACCCTGGCTAGTCTTGCCGTGTCGACGAGCAGCTCTACGGCGGTTGGTGCGGCCTGCGAGATCGGCGACGAAATCTAGCCGTCGCCGGCGATGCAATAGCCCGCGGCGAGCGCCTGGAAGGTGGTGACTTGGGCTTGTACCCAGCCACTATCCCGGCCCAGCTCTCGGGCCATGATCTCGGCAATCCGCGGCGCCGCTGCAACCGCTGCACGGGCGTCGAACAGCAACGAACGGGAACGCCGGGCCAGGACGTCGTCGACGGTGCGAGCCATCTCCTTGCGGCAGCCCCACAACACTTCGCCGACCGTGAGTTCGAGATCGGGGTGGACTCGAGAGGCTAGACCGGTTCGCGACTGCATCAAGTTCTCGACTTCCACTGCGTCCGAACCGTAAAACGACAATCGGCCGAAGCGGTCGGCGTTCTGATGGTAGCCGTGGATCGGAAGATCTCGGGTGACACAGTCTCGTGCTTCGAGATCCGCCAAAACGATGGCATGGTCGACCACGTCTTCCGCCATCTTGCGGTACGTGGTCCACTTGCCGCCGGCGACGGTCAGCAGGCCGGAATCCGCATCGATCAGAAGACTGTGATCGCGAGATAGCTCAGCGGTTTGACCGCCTTCACCGTCACCAGCTCGCACCAACGGCCGGATCCCGGCAAACACGCTCCGGACATCGTTCCGAGTCGCCGGATGATCGAGGTACCGGTTGGCGGTGTCGAGGATAAATTCGATCTCCTCGGCAAAGGGCCGGGGCTCGATGTCCACCGACTCGATTGGTGTATCGGTGGTCCCGACCACCGCCACGTCGTACCATGGGATGGCAAACATCACCCGCCCATCGTCGGTGTGCGGCACCATGATGGCGCTGTCACCGGGCAAAAATTCGCGGTCAAGCACCAGATGGACACCCTGGCTCGGCGCTACAATCGCTGGTGCGTCGGGGCGATCGAGTCGGCGGACACCATCGGTGAACGGCCCAGTGGCGTTGATCACAACTCGACCGGCAACCTGGTGGACCGCCCCGGTTTCGGCATCACGCACCGTGACGCCATGGATCGCACCGTCTGCGTCTTTCAGCAGTCCGGTCACCGGGGTGTAGTTGAGCAGTGTTGCACCCTGCTTGAACGCTGTTGCAGCAAGCTGGATCGCCAACCGCGCATCGTCGAATTGGCCGTCGTAGTAGAGGGTACCGCCGCGCAGCCCTTCAGGATTGATCGAGGGAATCTGCTCGATCACCTCGCGCCGAGACAACGTCTTCGACGCGCCAAAACCGTAACGGCCGGCAAGCAGGTCGTAAACCTTGAGGCCAACGCCGTAAAACGGCGACTCCCACCACTCATAACTCGGTACCACAAATGCCACATCGCGCACCAGATGAGGTGCGTTGCGCAACAACCGCCCGCGCTCGCGCAGCGCCTCCATCACCAGCGAAACATTCCCCTGCTGCAGGTAACGCACCCCACCATGCACCAGCTTGGTCGAACGGCTGGACGTACCCTTGGCAAAATCGAATTGTTCGAAGAGCACCACGCCATAACCACGAGACGCCGCGTCGACCGCAATCCCAAGACCCGTCGCTCCCCCACCGATCACTATCAGGTCCCAGGGGGTGGATCGCACCGCCAAATCGGCAACCATGTCTTCCCGTCGCATCGACGCCTCCTCGCTTTCATCTGGCCTACTCGGAGCTTACCTACCGTCGATAGTATTAGAAGATGTCTACTCGTTCAGGACATCGACAACAACATTCGATCAGGTTACCATTCCGCAACCCGCCAAGCGCATACCACCCCACTGTATTGGGGTTAAGCCGCTGATTCTAAAGAAGTACGATTCGGGTGGCACCCCCGATCACACGGCACCCACGATCGCACGGTCCCCCGATCGCACGCCCGATCGGCTGGCACCCTGACCGTCGACCTAGACCTCCGCTTCCCCTCCCGCCGCCATCGCATCAGCCTCGGACCCACGGCCGCTTGCTCTCAACATCTGGGCGTAATCTGAGCGGGTCTGCAAGAGCTCGGGATGGCTTACCGGCAACACTTTCTGGCGGATTATCAACGAGGTCTGGTAGTGCCCTTCCGCTTCCGCAAAACGGCCCGCGTCCCGCAGCACATTGGCTAGGCCCCAATGTCCCCAGGCCGTCCAGGGTGTTCGGGGCCGGGCCGTACATTCCAGATTTCGAGCGCTTGTTGGAGGTGCGCTTCGGCCTCCTCAAGTCGACCGAGCTGGCCCAACAGGACCCCGAGCTCCGCCATCGGGTTGGCGACCAAGGGATGGCCGGGACCGAGTGCCCATTGAGTGCCAACCGACTCGGGGAGTGGGCCAACCAAGTCCGTACCGTAGATGCCGAAATTTCCGTACCAAGAACTCACGACTGAGCTCACTCCCCGGTTTGCCTCGATCGCGGCCTCTCGATGCAGTCTTGGGCCGTCGATTCCAAGGTTCGGATCTCTGACCTGCTCAAGGACGACCAGGCTGAGCGACCCTTGCGGCTTCTTGGGCACACCGATCCCGGACCCCTCCCAACAGGGGCGGTTCGGCATCCTCTTTTGTTCAATCGGATCGCGGCGCGGACGGCTAGCCAGGCGCTAATAGTGGCCCGGCTCGACTACAGGGCAATCCAGCGTCACTCGGCACGTGTGGACGAGGGGGCGGAAAGCACCCGGGAGGGAACTCGACGCCGTAGTCGCCAGCTCGCAGCCGCTTGGCGGCCTCTCGATAAGCTTCGACAAACAGTCGATAGGCGGCCTTCATTTGTTGACGTACTGCCTTCGATGCAGCATGGACCGCTGGGGCTGGTGATCTCTTGGACTTGGGCGGACGATCGTGTGGGTGCTGC
>JAJCXO010000185.1 GCA_029263395.1 Acidobacteriota bacterium
AGTCGTTCGTCGAGGGTGAGACGGTGTTCATCGCAGAACTGCGTGATCGAGATGCCGTCCTCAAAGTGCATCACGAAATACGGGCGTCCATCGTCGGTGACGCCGCCGTCGAGGAGCGTACTGATGTTGATGTGCTTCAGGCGAGCCAGGATCTGCCGCTCATTGTGGAAGCGCTGTACCGACACCTGGTCGACATCGAGCCCGCGACGAATGACCTTGACCGCAACCTGCTGCTCGAAGTCCTCGCGCTCCGCCAGGTAAACCGCCCCCATACCACCACGTTCCAGCAGCTTGGTTAGCGTGTAGCCGCCAATCTTCCGGCCGATACCACTATCTTCAGCGTGGACGTCGAAGGCCGGTTCTTCCAGCAGACCGGGAGAACCCTCAGACTCGAGCATCGCCGCGACGTCGCGAATGATCGACGAATCGTCGGCTTGGACCTGGCCTAGAAACCTGGCGCGTTCCTCAGACGGTTGTTCGAGTGCCTGATCGAGCAACTCGAAAACTCGCTGTTGACGTTCGATGGACACGTAGGGTCAGGTCTCAGGCGGTATCAGTCGTGTCGTCGCTCTCGTCGTTGGAATCGGTCTTCTCGGCGGCGTTACGCCGGATCCGGTGTTTTAGCCACAGCTTGGCGCTCTTGAGCTCCCGGCCGACCGTATTGATGGAGATACCCATCTCCTCGGCAATCTCGTGTTGCTTGAGACCAATGAAATACCACAGCTCGACAATGTCGTGGCGCCGCTTGTCGATCTGCTCGAGCTCCTCGAGAGCTTCGTGTAAGGCCAAGATATCGTCTGGCACTTCGGGAGCGCGGTGAAAATTTTCGTCGAGAGGCGCCTTGGGTTCGCCGCCGCCGCGTTTGTCCGCTTTGCGCTTGCGCGCGTGGTCGACCAATATCTGCCGCATCAGCCGCGCCAGCGAGGCGAAAAACTGCGAACGGTCCTTCCACCAATAGACCTTGCGGTCCACCAGGCGCAAATAGACCTCGTTGACCAGAGCCGTGGGTTGCAAGGTGTGGCCGAGGGACTCGCCGTCCATCGCCCGTCGGGCGAGGTCGCGCACTTCGTCGGCCACCATCGGGATGAGTTTGTCCAGAGCATCGGCATCGCCGTCGCTCCACTCCCGCAGGAGATGCGTTACTTCGTTCGATTGGTTGGTCACGTTGGACAGATTGTAACAGCAGGTCTCGCATCAATACCTCGTGCGGTTGTTTCGTTCATCCCGTACAGCGCAATTTGTTCAGGGAACTCATCATCACAATCCAGAAATCTGCAATCGGTGTCCGTCTGTAATCGGTAGACGGTCTGCCATCCCATCGGGCGCCAAAGAAAAATGCACCTGGATGGGGGATTTGCTGGACGGCTTGCGCTGTAGGTGAATGAGTGGAAATGGAGGCCGTCGAAACCCGACAACGGTGACGACGTACGGAGGAGTTCCGATGAACGTGCTGCGACCTGTCGCGATGCTCGTCATGATCACGATGACGAGTGTCTGCGTCCTCTGCTGTGACGAGTTTGACTCGCCAACAGCGCCCGAGTCTGCGGGCGAGGCGGTTGTGCTCTCCGTGCCGTATGTCGGGCAGCAAACCGAGGTTTGGTGTTGGGCTGCAGTTTCAGAAATGGTGCTGCGTTATTACGGTCGTCCGGTTGCCCAATGCCAGATTCTCTCCAGCTGGTACCGGGGAGATTGTTGTGCCTTCCCAAGCCTCTGCCTGACCACCGCGTCGATCCCTGTGATTCGTGAAACCATGTTCCAGTTCGGGGGAGTTGGCTCAGCCTACCTCCCGCGGGCCATGACGTTTGCTGAGCTGTCCTCAGAAATCAACGCTGGCCGCCCTCTCATTATTGCCTACCGCGGGTCGTTCTCCGGCCACGTGGTGGTTTTGTATGGGTACGATCCGGAAGGTTTTGTTTACCTTCATGATCCTTATTTTGGCACCTTTCGCCGAGTACCGTATGGTCAATCTTTTTCCTACGGCGGCCAGCTCTTCTGGGCAGAAACGATTTATGGGATCAGCTAGATGGCGTATCCGTTACCAAATCAATGAGAATTCTTAGGAGAACTTTATGTTCGAAGTGAGACGACAAAAAGCCAAGGAGATTCGTATCGCGGCGGCGGAACTTGCCGCGGATCGACCCCATCCTCGGCATATCGCCAATGGCGACGAACAGAAGTTCCGTCATACTTGGGACCCCAAGAAGAAAACTGGTTCAGAACCCACCTACTTGGCCAGCTTCACCAAGGGGATGCCGCACGATCCGAAGACCGGCCTGGTACTAAAGGCTAGTGACTTTCAGAAGTTCGTCAAGGCTATCGACAGCGGCGATCCACGAGACTTCCTTGATGTCACGTTGGGGCCGGACGGTTTCAAGCCTGACAACCGACCCTGGTGTTCAAAGAAGGCGCAGAACGCCGGCCCCCTAAAGAAGGGTGCCGACGTACGGGCTTGGGAAAGCCAAGGTGCAGGCAATACGTTTGACCTCGAGGGGCCTGACGCGCAGGCGGTGACGATGCCGCCTGCCCCGGCGCTCGGCAGGGTTGAGCTGATCGCCGAAATGGGAGAAGTGTATGTCCAGGCGCTGCTGCGCGATATACCGTTTACCGAGATCGTCAAAGGCAAAGGTAAAGTTTTATTCGACTGCAAAGGTCCTAAGCCGGACACGACCATCCAACATCTGTTGAAACTACTCAATGAGTTGTCGTGGTTTGACGACGACAATTGCTGCAACTTCAGCGCTCTGGAGCTTGCTCGCAAGCGGAGGAAACTGACAGGTCGCACTGCTTTCCGTGGTAGAACGCCTGGGGATGATATCGGCCCCTACATTTCGCAGTTCCTGTTGGTCGGCAATCAGGGTATCAACTGCAACGACGAGGAGCGTTCACCGGGCGACGGATTGATCTCCTACGGCGCAATTTCGATTGATCAGCGTGTCCGCTACGCGACGCAGTGCGTCGACCACATGACCAGTTGGTACGAGTGGCTGGACGTCCAGAATGGCGCCGACTTGCGCGCCTTGGAGAACTATGAGCCGAAGCCCAAGCGTCGATTTATCACCACACCGAGGGACTTGGCCACCTATGTCCACTATGACGCGCTGTATGAGGCCTACCTCAATGCTTGTCTGATCCTGCTTGGCAACGGCATTCCGTTCGATCCCGATATTCCGTTCCAGGGTTCGGACTTCGAAGATCATCAGCAGGGTTTTGCGCACTTCGGCGGACCACATATCCTCTCACTGGTGACTGAAGTTGCGACTCGGGCGCTCAAGGCCGTCCGTTTCCAGAAATTCAACGTGCACCGTCGCCTGCGCCCGGAGGCTTTGGCAGCTCGGATTGCCGTCCATCAGAAGCTCGATGTACCCGAGATTGACGAGATGTTCAGGGCTCTGGAACCGATCTTGAAGCTAGTCGCCCAAAAGAATGGACCTGATAAATATTTAGGGGTTGGCAACTATTTGCTGCCGATGGCGTTCTGCGAGGGGTCACCGATGCACCCATCTTATGGTGCCGGGCACGCCACCGTCGCCGGTGCTTGCGTCACGATTCTCAAAGCCTTCTTCGATCACAAACACCCGCTGGCGATCGCCAAAGATCGCGACGATCGAGCCTTCGAACCCAAGACTGACGGGTCTGCCCTCGAGGTTGTTGATGTCAGAGATCACACTGGCAAGATCGCTCGGCTCACGGTTGAAGGTGAGCTCAACAAGCTGGCGTCGAATATTTCGATCGGCCGTGACTGGGCCGGTGTCCACTACTTCAGCGACTACATCGAGTCGTTGCGGATGGGCGAACAAATCGCGATCGGTATCTTGGAAGAACAGAAACTCACCTACGGTGAGAACTTTTCGATGACGGTGCCTCTGTTTGATGGAGGTTCCATTCGGATCTGAGTTGGGGCTTTTTTTGAATACGTTGGGAGGGATCTTTCTTCGAGGTCGAGGATCGAACTGAACTCATAGGAGGACAGAGGCGGGTGAAGGAGCTTGAAACTGCGAGCCGGTTGGCACCGGTGAATCCAGTTTTCTTGATCCCTCACCGGCGCCTACTCCGATCGACCGTGCACTTGACATCTACGTCGTCGACGAACCCGTCGTCGAGCCGAAGGTCGACTCGACCATGGCTCCTCGGCGCGTCGTCCAGGCAAAACCGACCCCTCGGACGCGCTCCCAACGCGTCCTCAGTCAAGAACCGCGTCCCGATCATCCCTCGGGACGCGTCTTCGCGCGTCGACTCGACCTATCCGATGGCCGTGGACGCGTCGATCAGCGATGCGCTGAGCATTTTGGCGTCTACACTGCTCGACGCATCGGATGTTTTGGGGATTTTGGCGTCTACACTGGCCGACGCATCGGATGTTTTGGGGATTTTGGCGTCCACACTGGCCGACGCATCGGATGTTTTGGGGATTTTGGCGTCCACACTGGTCGACGCATCGGATGCTTTTGGCTGTTTCGTGTCCGCAATGCTCGGCACATTGCTCCTCGACGCATCGGCCGCTCTGCCTTTACGTTTCTTGCGGGCTTGACTGCTGAGGCGGCGACGTTGGTAGTAGGGGCGCAGGTTTCGGATCACCCGTTCGGACTGGCCGCCGATGCGCAAGAGGGCAGTGACGAATTGCAAAGTCTCGGTGTAGTTGGCGTCGAAGTGGCGCATGGCCTCGTTGCGCTCTTGACGCAGGAGTTCGAGTTGTTGTTGATGGTGGGTGAGATCGCGGTTCTTCTCAGCGAGCTTGCGATAGGGCGCATTGAGACGCTTGTGCCAACGGTCGAGTTCTAGGGTTTCGCCAGGCATTGGTTTCGGTGTGCGAACTGCTGGGTTGCTGAGATGGTTGAGAGCTCGGCGAACATGCTCGCGCAGGGTGTCCGTCGCCCGAGGGGTGGCGCCGATCATGGTATGGAGCTTGGAGCCGGCTTGCCGACCGATCGCAGCGTCGATCGCTCGACGGACACTGACTGCCCGCGGATACAACTCCTGCTTGGAGATCTGTTCGAGATCGCGCCGCGCAGCGTCGCGTTGGTTGGTGATCAAGGCGTGGCTGTCATCGAGTTCGGTGAGTCGATCGATCGCCAGTTCGACGGAGCGGGCCGCGAGCTCGAGGGTCAGGCCGTGGTCGGGGAGGGACTCACCGGTCCGCATAGCTGGTGCGAAGCGCAAGCTGAGGGCCGAACCGACGTCCTCTCGGTGCACTCGGATTGCGGACACCAGAGCTTCAGCCTGTTTGATGCGCAGCGTCACCATCTTTGAGATCCGCGTTTTGGCGACAGGCTTGCGGCGCTTCCGGCGGCGCTTGGATTGAGGCTTGGTGTTCGGCATAATTCGGCTCCAGGCAGTTAGTGAGGGCTGCTTGGAGACGAATTATACCGTGGTCCCTCTGTTTTGTAGAGGAATCACCCTGTGGCGGACTACGGTGCTTCGCGCTCCGGTGCCCGCCCGAGATCGGTCTCGGTCTCTGCGAGAAGATAGGCCAGGGTGACGTAGGCGGCAACGTTTTGCCGCAGATCCTCAGCGTCGAGCTTGTCGAGGGTGTCGTCAGCGGTGTGGTGGTAGTCGAAGTAGAGCGTTGCGTCCTGGGGTAGATCGAAGAAGGGGACGCGGGCGGGCACCAAAGGACGGAGATCGGCGCCGCCGAAGGCTGGCATGTTGTCGGCGTGGGAGATGCCGAGGGGGGCGAGCAGGCGTTCCAAGTCACGCACCCAAGGCATACGATCCGGGGCGACTCGCGACCGTAGGACCGACACTTTGCCGACGCCGAGGTCGGACTCGATGGCGGCGGTATGGTTGATGAGCTCGTCGGCATGAAGCTCACCGTAGGCTCTGGCGCCGCTGAGGCCAAACTCTTCGTTGGCGGCGAGGAACACTCGAATTGTGCGGCGCGGGGCTCGAGGCAGGGCGGCGATCAAGCGTGCCGCTTCGCTGACGATGCCACAGCCGGCGCCGTCGTCGATGGCGCCAGTGCCGAGATCCCAGGAGTCGAGGTGGGCGGCGAGCAGGACAATTTCATCCGGCTTCTCGCGACCTCGGATCTCTCCGATGACGTTGGCGGACTGTTCGTCGGCCAAGGTGCGACAGCCGAGCTCGAGATGGAAGCGCACCGGTTTGCCGCTGGCAACTTGCGCCTCCAACATGTCGGCGTCGGTGTTGGAAAGGGCAGCCGCGGGGATCTTGCGGACCCCCTCAGCATAACGGGTACCGCCGGTATGCCCGAAACGATGCTCCGAGGTACCAGCTGAACGGATGACCACCGCAACGGCTCCAAGGGGAGCTGCCTTGGCTGGACCGGAGCCGCGGGCCTGCACCGCGGAGCGGTAGCCGGCGCCCTGCGGGTGACGGTCCATACGGCGATTGAAGAAGACGATTTTGCCTTCCACCGCGCCGGGTTCCAAGGCCTCCAGTGCGTCAACTCCTTCAACTTCGATCACCTCAGCTTCGATGCCACCCTCCGGGGTGCCGATGCTGCCACCGAGGGCCACTAGCTCGACGTGCTGCGGGTACGGGGCGACGATGCGTCCCGCCGCTTTACCCCGCACCCAATGCGGTACTGTCACCGGTTCGGTTCGGACTTCGAGGCCGTAACTTTTCAGGCGTTCGACGGCCCAGGCGACCGCACGTCGATCGTTGACCGAGCCTGCCGGTCGCGGCCCAACTTCGGTGGTCAAGCTAGCGATGAAGCTATAAGCGTCGGACTCGACCAACGCATTGTCGCGCAATTCGGCCGCTGCCGCAGCGAGTTCGGCAGGGAAAACTTCGAGATCTGAGGGTTCGGACCAGCCAGGGAGGGCGAGCAGCGAGACACTAGCCAAGAGGACGGCGAGGATCGGCTTACGGACGGGAGAGAGCATCGAAGGCATTACGTTCCTTTCAGGAGGATAATTGCAGCGCGTATGGTACCGGATTCGATGTGGAGGTCGAAGGGGGCAGGCGGGTACTGGCGGCTTGACAGGAAAAGACTGGGCTGGCATGTTGCGACCGTGCCGATGAAAGCTCCTCACCCCCTTGCTCTCGCCCGCCTACTCCTAACGCTCAGCCGGCAGAGAGGTGCTGTCCTGCCGTCTGGATTTGGAGGGTGGTTGTTGGGACTTTGGAGTTGTTGGTTGGTAGTGGGAATTCTGGTTGTCGGTTGTAGGGCTGGCCCGGAGGCAGGACACGATGACCCGTTGTCGGCCCGTGAGCACGCTGTCGAAGCAGCAGAGGGTAGGGGAGGCAATCCGTCGTCTTGTGTCGAGGCCTTTGATCCCGCTGTCAATTACTTTCCGGACCGGATCTCGGTCGACCATGCTCGCCGGTTCAGCGTCGACTACCACTCGCACTACAAGGTGGTGACGATACATGCACCTCGGTTGGGCGGTGAGGAGGGGCTGCGTTATCTGTTGGTACAGTGCGGCACGCCGCGTCCTGATGGCTTCGCGGGGGTAGCGACGTTCAAGATCCCAGCGCGCTCGGTTGTCACCACCTCGACCACCGAGGTGCCTCACCTGGTACGTCTAGGGCTGACTGATCGATTGATCGGTCATCACGAATTCGACTACATCAACTCACCGCAGGTGCGGCAGCGGATCGACGCCGGGGAGATGGTCGAGATCGGCAGCGGCTCGACGATCAATCTGGAGTTGGTGGTGGCCAGTGGTACCGAGCTGCTGCTCGCCGACAGTCTCGGTGAAGGGGGAGCTGGTCTGATCGGCAAGTTGCGCGAGCTCGGTGTACCCACCGCGTTGGTGCCATCGTTCCTCGAGACGACCGCTCTCGGTCGAGCCGAGTGGATCAAATTCACCGCCTTGTTCTTCAACCGTGAGCAACAAGCCGAACGTGGCTTTGATGAGGTTGCGACACGCTATGCCGAGTTGGTCGCGTTGGTCGCCAACCACGCCGGGGAGGATCGTCCGACGGTTTTCACCAGTGCGCCGCTCGGGGAGGTTTGGTACATGCCCGGTGGCGAGAGTTTCCTGGCTGGCCTGTTGGCTGACGCGGGAGCGCGTTATTTGTGGGCTGACGATACGGCTACCGGCAGTCTGCCGCTGCACCTCGAAAGCGTTTACGAACGTGTACTGGACGCCGAGTTGTGGGTCCAGCCGGGCGCGGTGGCGTCTCTCGGTGAGATTGCGGCGTTCGATGATCGGTTGGCTGAAACGCGAGCTTTCCGCGAACAGCAGGTCTTCAACAGTGATGCTCGATTGAATGCCCACGGCGGTAGCGACTATTGGGAAACCGGCACCGCCCGGCCAGATCTGGTGCTCGCCGACTTGATCGAAATCTTTCATCCCGAGTTGACGGATCACGAGCTGGTATTCCATCGACGATTGGGGCCGACAAATCCCAACCAGTAAGTAACCCAGGCAGGATGCCGGGCAAACAACTGTACGGTGGGAGACGCAGAACGGTGGCACGCGTGGCACACGCTGTCCGGTGGCGCTCGTTTCGAGTCGCTATAATGTGGCGCGGAACTCAACTAGTAACAGTAGACTGGAGACAGCCACATGAAGCGACTGGCAGCCCTCCCGGTGATGGCTTTGCGCTCGGCGATTCTGTTATCGGCCCTGCTGCTCGGGGCCGCGCTTCTAGGGGCGGGGCCATGGACCGGTGTTGCCTTCGCCGAGCAGGTGCCTATCGACGGTGTGGCTCTGCCGGACAGTCCGGTCTTGTCCGAGCTCGAGCGCCGGCCCGGCGAAGGGGAGCGCTGTATCGTCTGTGCTCAACAGATCCATGGCGACGAGATCGTCGAGGTGCGGTACAAGGGCCGGACGTTTTTTGTCGCCGGCAAGATGCTGGACGAGCTCGCGAGCAATACAGACACCTACTTCCAGCAGCTGCAGGCGCAGTCCGCGTTGTTCGACGAGCGTTCGATGGAAGGCCGGCAAATGTCGTTCGGCTGGTTGCTGTTTGGCGGTTATGTGCTGCTGGGCCTAATTTTTGCCGCGCTCTGTGGCTATCTGGCGGTGGGCCGATCGCTGGCACCCTTGCCATGGTTCTTTGCTGGGTTGGTCGGCAATCTGGCGGCGTTGATCGTATTGTTGGCGACGGCCCGCGGCGATAGCACCGTATTGCCAGCCGGGATTCCGGCCGGCCTCGCCAAAGTACCCACCACTCGGACGCCAGTCACCTGCAGCGAGTGCGACGCCAGCAACCATCCATCCGCCGCAGTCTGTGGTGGTTGCGGCCGAACGTTGTCACCCACCGTGCAAGCTGAGACGGCGCGGATCTGAGGTCGAAGGTTGTGCGAGACGACTTGGAGTTAGAAGCCATCCAAACTCACAGGAGAGACACGCGTTGCTGAATATCCGGGAGAAGTTGGAAGGGGTTCTGACCAGCGGTAGCACGGCCGATCATCGTCGGCCGGCGATCGGTAAGGGCAACGAGTCAAACGTCAAAGGGCTGCACATTATCGGCGATCTGGCTGGTGCGCCGGTGATCAAGCTGGCGATGGCTCAGGGCGTTGAGATCATTGACTACATCGCGTCGATGCCGGCGATGGCCAAACGTCCAGAAGGTGATGGGCTCGACGTGTTGATCGTCGGCGCTGGCGCCGCCGGCCTCAACGCGGCCTTGCGGGCGCAAGAGAAAGGGCTGCGCTACGTCCTGCTGGAGAAGGAGAAGATCGCCAACACGATCGAGAACTTCCCGGAAGGCAAGTGGGTCTACGCCGAGCCCGACAGCACGCCAGCCAAGGGCAAGTTGTGGCTCGACGGTGCGCGCAAGGAAGACTTGATCCAACGGTGGAATCAGATCATCCAAGAGAATGATCTGGATGTCCGCCTAGAGGAGCCCCTCACCGGTCTGAAGAAGCAGAGTGATGGTACCTTCGAGGCGACCACACCCAACGGTACCTACCGGGCGCGCAAGGTGGTGTTGGCGACCGGGCAACGCGGTAATCCACGCAAACTTGGAGTGCCCGGAGAAGAGCTCGAGCAGGTTTACCACAGCCTCTACTCACCGCGGAAGTATCACGACGAGCAGATCCTGGTGGTCGGCGGCGGCAACAGCGCCGTCGAAGCAGCACTCACGTTGAGCGAGCGTAACAAGGTGGTCATCTCCTACCGCAAGGGGGAGTTTTCGCGGCTGTTCAAAGACAATCGCCAGCAACTCGACAAAGCGATTGCTGACGGACGCATCGAGGCGGTGTTCCACTCCAATGTCCGCAGCTTTGCCCCTGGTCAGGCGGTGCTCGAAGTTGACCGTGGTGGTCACCAAGAAGAGCGTGAGTTGGCGATCGATCACGCTTTTGTGCTGATCGGTGCCGAATTACCGGTGCGTTTTTTGAAGAGTCTCGGGATCAAGCTCGAGAACGAGTGGGAAGGCTCGTTGATTCTGGCGACGCTGATGACCGCGGCGACCTTTATTGGCTTGTGGTTCTTCGGTCCATCGCTGGGCGGCGCGGCACCGATCGACGCCGTCGCTTGTTCCACGGGGACTTCGGTGGCTGGCTTGGGTGCTTTGCTTGCTGTGATCGGGCTAGTGGTGCAGGGATTCCGCGGCAATCGGTGGAGTTGGCTCGGGTTGTCGTTTTTCGTCTGGTATTCGATCTACGGCATCAAGGTCGGCAGCGGCCAGGAATTTTGGCCTTACCGTGGTTGGGGCTACGACAGCATGTCGTTTTTCGAGCGACCCTGGTCGTTTTGGTACACCGTGATGTACACCGCCCTGATGACCATTTTCGGGTTGAAGGCGCTCAAACGCTGGGGCCTAGACCGCAAGGATCGCTTCCAGATCTGGCGTTTCACCAGCCTGTTGGGGTTCCAATGGATCTTCTTCTTCCTGGTGCCGGAGTTCTTGTTCCAATGGGCGGTCAAGTATCAGTGGGTGGGGGAGCAACTCGCCACCGATCCACAGTTTGCTGATCAGGCCTGGCGGTCCTACGGCATCGTGTATGCGTGGCCGTTGTTCTTCTACACCTGGCTTTACGATCCCCACAAAATCTGGATCGTCTGGGGCGTCGCCCTCACCTTTGTCATCATCCCCCTCTTTGTGCTCTTTAACGGCAAGCGCTACTGTTCTTGGATCTGTGGCTGCGGTGGGCTAGCCGAGACCTTCGGCGACCAATGGCGTCATCTGGCGCCCAAGGGTAAAAACTCGATCAAGCTCGAGACGATGGGCATGGCGGTGCTCATTTTTGCCGCAGTACTCACCGTCGTTCTGTTGACCAAAGACACCTACAACCTCTACAAGACCGCCAACTGGGGTATTTACGGCTATCGCTTGGTGGTCGACGTCTGGCTGGTCGGTATTTTGCCGGTGACCGTTTATCCCTTCATGGGAGGGAAGGTCTGGTGTCGATATTGGTGCCCGTTGGCGAAGATGATGCAGGTCACCTCAAAGATTTACACCAAACTTGGCCTGTCGCGCTTTCACATCGTCGCCAACGACAAGTGTATTGCTTGCAACGAGTGCTCCCGCAACTGCCAGGTCGGCATCGACGTTATGCAATACGCTCTGAAGCAGGAGCCCCTCGACAATGCAACCTCGTCGTGTATCGGCTGCGGCGTCTGCGTCACGGTCTGTCCGATGGATACTTTGTCGTATTCGACGGACGGTAAGAGTCCTTTGCCGGTGGTGCAGAACAGTTAGAGTGGGCTCTCGCTTCGCCGGTCTTCCTCGGTTCGTTCTCACCTAAGATTGTTGAGGATAGAAAGCCTCGGTTTTCGTTGAGATCCTCTGAATGCAGTGGTTTCGCTGAGGGCGCCCCCTTCGAGCGCCTGGGCCTCAGCGTTCCCGGATCGTCTGTCTAAGACCGGGCTGGATAGGTGGCCGCTCGAAGAAATTTGGCTCGAGGGTCAAGATCGGAGACGGCTTTTACGTCCTTATATGTTGAGTGTTGGCTGAGTTGTGGCCAACAGCTCGGTGGCTCTGTGTGCACTGCGCGGTCCCGCCGAGCGACTCGAACCTGGAGGACAAGGATGGCCACGAACCATGACTTATTGATGAAGGAGCTGATTGCTGCCTTTCCAGATCAGTTTCTATCGCTGGCGGCGCCGTATCTAGCTGAGCGTGTTGATCTCAGAGGTGTACACTTCGAACCAGAAGAACACTTCGCCGGCAGTCCGACCGGGCATGCCCGTCGTTGTGATCTGGTAGCGCGCTCGTCGACGCAATGGAGCGACGGAAGGCAAGACGCTGAAGAGCAAGTGCTACTGCACATCGAGATCGAACTGCGTTACCAATCTACTGTTGAGCCCAAGCTGCTGCGCTACCATCGCGGCCTGAGCCTGAAACATGGGTTGCCAGTTCACACGACGGTGTTGTTCCTGCGGGGAGGCCCAGCGGGATCACGAGAGAGGATTTACGAGGAGCGCTCTGTGGGGCGCCTCATCGGAACGATTGGCTACACCAGTCTCGGCTTGTCACAAGGGCGAGCTGTCAAGTATCTGAAGAGGCCCGAGCCATTGGCTTGGGCCCTGGCCGCCTTGATGAAGCCCAGCCGAGGGCAGACCAGGAGCCAGCTGGGACTCGCATGTGTCCTTCAGATCGCGGGCGATTCTCGGATAGGAACCCGGGATCGGCGCCTACTTGTCGGCTGTGTGCTGACTTATGCCAGTTTGGAGGATGACGACGCTCAAGAGTTCGATAGAATCATGGCAGGCTTGGACGATGAAGGAGTACAGAACGTGCGTATGTCAATGACTCAGCGATGGCGGAGAGAAGGTTTGGAGCAGGGGCGAGCTGACGGCGCCCGGGACTTGGTGAAACGAATGCTTGCTCGACGGTTCGGGAAGCTGTCGGCTGAGTCCCAACGCCGACTGAGTGCGATCGTTTCTTCGGAAGACCTTGCTCGCCTCGCGGAGAAGGTTTACCAAGTTGAGACGTTGGAGGAGCTTGGACTCGCCTGACCGGCTCACTAGCAGTCGATAGTTCGGGCAAACAGAAGCTCGTTTCAGCCCGGAGGGCGAAGCCTTCTCAAGTTGCCTCGGGATCCTCCAGGTACTGCATACCATCCTGGGTCGCATCGAACTCCTTTGACTTACCGGGGGCGATGCTGAGATAGGTCCAATCGGTTCCGGCGAGGCGTCTTGCGACGAAGACGATCTGGCCGACGTGGTAGGAGTAGTGGCTGAGTTGGCGCAGGATGGCTTGGGGCACGGTGTGCGGTTCGCCGCGAATGGTGACGGATTGCTCTAGATCGTCGACGGTGAGCGCATCCAATGCGTTGTGGACGATCTGCCAGCAGCCATCCCATTGCTGACGAAGGCTGGCAGCGGTGTCGTCGCCCTCGAGGACAAACTCGCTGTCGCGGTTGCGATTGGGCTTTTCTCCGTCGGTGGTCAAGAAGTCCGTCCAGCGTGAACGCATATTGCCGGACACATGTTTCATCAGGATCGCGAGGCTGTTGCTGCCCTCGTCCAGGACTGCAAAAAGGGCGGCTTCAGGAAGTTGGTTGATGGCGCTGTTGGCGAGTTGTTCGAGCTTGCGGTACTGACGTCGGGTCTCGTCGAGAAAGTGCTGTCCGTTCATATCGATCCTCCGTGACTCGCGGTGGAGTCGTCCAGGAAAATCGCCCCGTCCGTCGAGGCGGATTGGCGCGTACAATAGTTGGCGAGTAAAGAACTGTTCCGGCGATGGGTGTAGGACGCTGCCGCTGTCCACCCCTTCGACTCGATTTCTTTTTATCAGATTCGGCCTCGGACAAGATGACTCCGTCCACGGCCAGACCTAGACCGCTAGAGGAATGCTCCATGAAACGCGATGACTTGATCTCGATGTTGGATAGCGCTCGGTGGTATGACTTGACGCAGCCTTTGAGCATCTTCAGCCCACCGTGGCCGGGGGAGATGCCGTTGCAGGTCCATTTCTTCAAACGGTTGACCGGTTCCCACGGCGGCGGTCAAGGGGCCAACGGTCAGTTGATCGAATGGAGCAACAACACGGGTTGCCACTTGGTGGGACCGCGAGCGTTCCATTCCGGCAGTCGAGCGATCGCGGATATCCCGCTGACCGACTTGTCGGGTGAAGGGGTGGTGGTGGATGTATCCGACGCGGTGTCGGACTACGGCTTCTACACCCCCGAGATGATCACCGATCGTGTCGAGGTCAAAGAAGGCGACATCCTGATCATCAACACGGGATACCACAAGCACGCCTGGGATCAACCTGACGTCGAAAATCCGGACGCCCAGGGGGGAATCGAAAACAAAGAGTTCGGCTACTTCGTGCGCCACCCGGGGCCGTCGCCAGATTTTTTCGACTGGGCACTGAAGATGAAGCTCAAGCTGATTGGGGTCGACTGCGGCTGTGCCGAGCACCCGATGAATACCAACGTGCGCTTCATGCACGGACGGGAGTTCGACAAGGCCGAAGCGCTGCTGCAGGAGAACACGGGGAAAAGCTGGGAAGAAACGTTCCCGCCCGATGAATACCAGAAGTTGATGCACATCACGGTGCCCAAAGCCGGGTTGTTGCTGGCTGAAGGACTCGGTGGTGAAATTGATGCCCTCAACAATCAGCGCGCCTGGTTCCTGATTCCGCCGATTCCGTTTATGGAAGTCGAATCATCCTGGACGCGGATCGTGGCATTACAAGCTGGTGAGGGTGGCGACGACAACAACCTGTTTGCGGGGCTGGCCGAGTCCGAACTGCTTGATCTGACCTTGCCGTTCAGTGTTCAGACGCCACAATGGGCCAACTACGAACCGTTGAGCATCCGCTACACCAAGCGCGTTGGCGGGCTGAATTTTGGCCTCGGTCGCAACAACGCGCATTGCAAAGCGAGTTTCCACCTCGCCACCCACATGGACGGCGAGAAACATTTCTGGGCCGCCGGTCGCACGATCGGCGAAGTGCCGCTGGACTATTGGCACGGTCCCGGGGTGATTGTCGACATCTCGGACGCGGTCAGCGATTGCAGCGTCTACACCCCGGAGATGATCGAAGAACGGGTCGACCTGCGCAATGGCGACATTCTGCTAATCAAAACCGGCTGGCATCAATACGGCTGGAACAGCCCGGACTCGGACGAGTTCCGCTACATGATCAAACATCCCGGGCCGTCGGCTGAGTTCTCGAAGTGGTGTGTCGAGCGTGAGATCAAGTGGCTGGGTATCGACTGTGTGGCGATGGAGCATCCGATGAATACCATTCAGCGGACGATGCATCCGAAAACCTTCGCCGAGGCGAATCAAAAGCTGATCGATCAATTCGGCCAGGATTGGGACG
The DNA here is from genome assembly GCA_029263395.1 of Acidobacteriota bacterium. Lineage (GTDB taxonomy): Bacteria > Acidobacteriota > Thermoanaerobaculia > Multivoradales > J023 > JAAELT01. The sequence goes on from JAJCXO010000185.1 coordinate 15,139, forward strand.
AGATGTTTCCTCTCGACACCTACTACCAGGACATGCATCTCAACCTGTTTCCGAAGAGCATCGTCCACGCCGAGAATCTCGGCAAGGGGATTGCTGACGCCGACAGTGGACGGTATTACGTCGGAGCGTTCATTCAACGCGGAATGGAATTGGCGTCTTGCTGGGGCCGCTTTGTGGTGTTCCGTGAGTCCTAGCCCGGGATGACACTGCTTGGAACAACCGTCGGGCGTATCCGGCTTGTCGACCATCTCGGCAAGGGCGGGATGGGTGAGGTGTATGTCGGTTACGACGAGACCCTCGACCGCCGGGTTGCCGTCAAATGTGTCCAGGTAGGCGCCGACCGGCGGGAAAAGACCAAGGGCCGCTTTCTGCAGGAAGCGCGCATCCTGTCGCGGTTGGCGCATCCCAACATTTGCCAGATTTTCGACTATGTCGAAGACGGTCCACGCGATTTCCTGGTGATGGAGTTGGTTGAGGGCCGCAGCCTCAAGCAGGCGGCGAAGGAAGGTTTGGACAATCGATCCAAGCTGCGCATCGCCCAGCGGGTGGGCGACGTTTTGGTGGCGGCCCATGCCGAGGGGGTGGTCCATCGTGACCTGAAACCCGAGCATGTGATGATCACCGAAGAGGGTGAAGTCAAAGTGCTCGACTTTGGTATCGCCCATTCGGTGGGCGGCGGCGAACACGACGCCACGTTGGATCTCAGCTCGGCGCCAGCACGAGCGCTGACGCCGCTGCATTACACCCGAGTTGGCTCAGTGGTGGGCACGCCGCGCTACATGAGCCCGGAACAGGCGCGCGGCGAACCGGTGACTCCAGCCAGTGACATGTACACCTTTGGCTTGTTGTTGCAGGAGCTTTTTACCGGTCAGAAACCTTACGACAAGGCGCCGCTCGACGAGTTGTTGGTAGTAGTGGCGGAAGGCCGCAGCCGAGCGGTGGCAGGGCTTGGACGCGCTTTGACCGAGTTGATCGAACAGCTCAAAGCGATGAAGCCGGGGGATCGTCCAAGTGCCAAGGAGACGGCGGATCGAATCCAGTGGATCCGCCAGACCCCGGTGCGTTGGTTGCGCCGCGGGCTCGCCGCCGCGGCGATCCTGCTGGTGATTGCTGGCGTTGCCAAGTACGCCGTTGATCTAGGGCGCGAACGTACCGCGGCAGTGGCGGCCCGTGACCAAGCCGAAGGTTTGGTCACCTTCATGCTGGAGGATCTTTCTCGTGAATTGCGGCCAGCCGGCAAACTCGACGTGCTCGAGCAGGTTGCACGGCAGGCTCTGGACTATTACGAGCAAGCCGCGCCAGAGGCTGTGGGCGAGTCGGCCTTTACCCGCGGCCGTGCGTTCCACAGTGTCGCTGACGTGCTCGACGATCAAGGTGACATGGAGGCCGCGGTGGAAGCCGCAACCAATGCCTTGAGCCTCCACCAGCGGCTGGTGGACGAGAGTCCGGATCGCACCGATTGGCGTAACGGGTTGGCACTCGACTATGTCTTGATCGGTGGTTTACAACGGCAGCTGGGGGAGCGTGACGCGGCTCGGCTTTCGTTGACCACGGCGCGCGACATCGCGGCTGATTTGGTCGAGTTTGAACCTGCTCGGAATGAGTGGCGTCGGACTTACGCCGAAGCCTCCTATGGCATCGGGATGTTCCATCTTTTTTATGAGTGGGACCTGGCGATCGAGGCCTTTCTCGAAGCGATTGCGGTTTTTCAGGAACTCGCCGCCGCGGATTCCTCCGAACCGGAGTATCAATACCGTCAAGCTGTGCTGTACGGCCAGGGATTGGGGCAAGCTTACGCCGGCAAAGGGCTCGACAACGAGTCGTTTGCGGCAGTCCAAAAGGCCCATTCGCTGTATCAGGAGCTCATTGACCTCGATCCTTCCAATACTCGTTTTCAGCACGGATTTGCTTGGGAACATCGGCGGCTGGGTGAACACCTGGAAAGCCAAGGTAGGGTGGACGAGGCCTTGGATTCCTACCGTCAGTCTATGACGATCAGTGAGCGTCTGTTACTGCTGGAGCCGGCCAATCTCGATTGGCAGCTCGGGTTGGCTGCAGACCATGGAGCGATGGGCGATATCTTCGAAGCTGAGGGCAAGTTGGAGTTTGCGCTGGCGGAGCGTCGAAAGTCGTTGGAGATCAGTCGGCAGGTGGCTGCTACCGATCCATCGCATACCGCGTACGTCTTTTGGCTAGCTGAGGACTACTTACACGTCGGGTCGTTGCTGGCGACGCTCGGCCGTCTTGACCAGGCGCGAGAAGCCTGGCGCCAGACGGTGGAACTTGGAGCGTCCCATGTCGAGCGTCCCGAAGAGGTTGATGGTTACGCCCTCGAAGGTCATATCTCGGCGATGATTTACCTCGACCGCGCTAGCGAAGCTCGACCGCTCGTCGAGTGGTTGCAGCGCAGCCAGTGGTTCGAGGGCTCGGCCACCGACGATTTTGTTGCGCTTTGTCGTCAGCACGGCTTATTGCCTGCGGCGGCTTGACCGTTCGCTGACTCGCGCCAGTGTTTGACGTTGGCGCTGGACTATCGCTCAGCGATCACGGCTGTTGCATCGATCACCGTTGTTACATCTGGGGCTCTTCGGCGTTACCCCTGTGTATGAGGAAGCTATCTGAGGCAACCTCATCCAATCTCTCAACAGCCGAAGCCACCCCCTGTATGGGTCGCGATGCCATAGGCGCTGAACAAGGAGGCCCGCGATGTCTACGATCTTCCGTGAAGCTCAATACGCTTGGCGAAAGTTGGCCAAGAATCCTGGATTCACGTTTATGGCGGTGTTGACACTAGCCCTAGGTATTGGACTCAACTCTGCCGTCTTCAGTGTCGTCAACGCAGTGTTGTTCCGGCCGTTGCCAGTGGCAGAACCGGAGCGGTTGGTCAACGTTTACTCCTTGGAGGGTCAGGGCGAAGGTTTGATGTCGTATCAGCCGATGGCTTTTCCTGACTATTTTGATCTTCAGCAGCAAAGCCAGAGTTTTACTCAGTTGGCGGCTTACACGTCGAGCCGCTTGGTGATCGAATATGGCGAAATCCACGAACCGATCATGGGTGAAGTGGTGTCGGGAAACTTCTTTGACTTGTTGGGCATCGAAGCCTCTAAAGGGCGTCTGCTGACGGTCGCGGACGATGCTCCGGGTGCAGCACGGATGGTGGCGGTGCTCAGCCATGATTCCTGGCAGCGCCGTTTCGGCGGAGACCCCGAGATTATTGGTCGAGACCTGCGCTTCAACGGGCATTCCTTCAAGGTTGTCGGAGTGACCCCTCCGAGTTTCTTCGGCATGATGCGAGGGATCTCGCCCGAGGTGTGGTTGCCAATCCAAACTAGTGGCACCATCCAGTCCGGCTCGTTATCCAACTTCGGAGTGCCGACGGAAGGGATGGATCGCCTCGACGATCGCGCCCGACGGTGGCATTTTGTTGTTGGGCGCCTGGCTTCTGGGGTCTCGCTAGAACGGGTCGGGGACGAGCTCGCGACAGTCGGTGCGCGTCTGCGTCAGGACTTCGAAGTGACCAATGAGGGGCGGACCTTCACTCTGTTGCCAACGAATCAGGTACGGCTCTGGCCGGGAGTCGATCAAGGGCTCTATTCGGCCTCCCTCGTGGTGATGGGCATCGTTGCGCTGGTCTTGTTGATCGCTTGCGCCAATCTCGCCAACATGTTGCTGGCTCGGGCGGTCGCCCGTCGTAAGGAGATGGCCACCCGGCTGGCGCTAGGTGCCAGCCGCGGTGCGGTCATACGGCAACTCCTGGTTGAGAGTCTAGCGCTGGCGTTGGCCGGTGGCGTTGCGGGCCTGCTGCTGGCGCAAGCTTCCAACCTGGCGTTGGAGCATGTGCAGCTACCGATTCCGGCAGAGTTCGACCTCGGGCTGGCGCTCGATACTCGTGTTGTCGTGTTCACGTTGTTGGCCTCCAGCCTGGCAGCGGTGGTTTTTGGGTTGGCGCCGGCCTTCGAAGCCACCCGCACGAATCTGGCCAGCACGCTGGGTGATGAATCGCGGGGTAGCTCCGCTGGACGGGCAAAACACCGGGTACGCAATAGTCTGGTGGTGGCACAGATCGCCTTGTCCCTGGTGCTGTTGATTTGTGCCGGCTTGGCGCTGCGTAGCATGGGCAACGCGCAGAATATCGACCCGGGATTCGATCCCGAAGGACTGGTGGTCGCCAATTTCTCACCGGAGCGTCAGGGTTACAGCGAAGAGCAGAGCCAAGAGTTCTACCGGCAAATGCAGCAACGTCTGGTCGACCGCCCGGAGATCACCGCGGTGGCGTTTGCCGGACATTTGCCGCTGACCTTGAATATCAGCTCCAACGCCGTCACCAGTGAGCATCAAGCCACGGTGCCAGTGGAGGAGTGGCCAGCAGCTGATCTCTCTTACGTCACCCCCGAGTATTTCTCGACGATGGGTATTCCGCTGCTTCGCGGCCGCCTCATCAGTGACTGGGACACCGTTGATGCTCCCCCGGTGGTGGTGATCAACGAGACCCTGGCATCCCACCTCTGGCCGGACGCGGAGGCGGTAGGCCAGCGGATGAGAGTCGAGGATGTCGAGAACCCTCTCGAAGTCATCGGGGTGGTGCGGGATGGCAAATACAGAAGCCTTGGTGAAGCCCCGCGCGCCTTCTACTACCGACCGATCGCGCAGGACTGGTTCGATGCGCAGGCGATGATCGTGCGAACCCGAGGCGATCGTTTGATGGCTTTGGCAACGGTTCGCAATCTGGTGCGAGAGCTCGATGAGGACTTGGCCATCGGTAATCTGATGACGGTTGAAGAAGCGACGGCTTCGGCGCTGATATTGCCGCGAGCGGGCGCTGCGCTGTTCGGCCTCTTTGGTCTGGTCGGTCTGCTGCTGGCCGCGATTGGAATCTACGCTGTGGTGTCTTACCTGGTCAGCCAGCGGACCCACGAGATCGGTATCCGGATGGCTATGGGCGCCCACCATTGGAGCATTCTCCGGCTGGTAGCGGGGGAGGGGCTGATGTTGATCGCGATCGGGGTCGGGATCGGGCTTGCCATGTCGGTGCTTTCGACTGGCGCATTGTCGGCCATGCTGTACGGCGTCAGTGCCACCGACATCTTGACCTTTGCCGGCGTCTCGTTCTTTCTGATCTTGGTTGGACTGTTGGCGTCGGTTGTGCCGGCTTACCGTGCCAGTCGTCTAGATCCGTTGGTCGCTCTGCATCGAGATTAGTTCACCGACCGAGCTCTCGATGCGTTCTTGGATGCGATCTAGTTACGGCCCGACGACTAGCCTGGGTCGGCAATTCGACCCTGCTGGCCCAGCGTTAGTCCCTGGCTGTGTTGCGCTGGACATCGGGACCTGCTACCTTCCAGCCTATTGAGTGTGTCCTAAGGACAGCATTTGCTCCTCCTCACACCCAGAGCGACACTCGCTTTGCTCCGTCCAATCCCGAGCGCAGTCGATGATCGAGTTTCTTTGGAGGGCACCCTGTATCCTCGGCACCCTGTAACCTCCGGCCCTGTATTTGGCCGGGCATCGTTGTTTTTGCGCTCGCTATGAGAAGCGGGACAGGAGATTGAAAGCATGAGAATTTATATTGGCAATTTGCCGTTCAGCGCAACGGACCAAGAGATACGTGAGGCCTTCGGTGCCTTCGGTACCGTTGAGCAAGTCGATTTGATCACCGACCGCGACACCGGTCGTCCGCGTGGTTTTGGCTTCGTCGAGATGTCGGACGGTGGTGAAGAAGCTGTTTCAAAACTCGATCAGACCGACATGGGTGGCCGTAACCTGAAAGTCAACGAAGCGCGGCCGCGCAATGATCGTGGTGGCGGCGGCGGTGGTGGTGGCGGCGGCCGGCAGCACGGCTGGTAGTCAGTCGGCACACAGCCGGTGTCAATAAAAAACCGGCAAACGGTAAACCGGCAGACGGTAAACCGGCAGTGAAGACCTAGCCGGAGATCGGAAGGACTCGATCTCCGGCTGAAGCCGTCTTCCGTTATCGCTGATATTCCTCTTCCACCACGCCCGCGAAACTGACACGATACGCCGTCCCGAGGCACACCCTGCTGTGCCATGGAGTGTTGCGAAGAGTCATGTTTCGAGGAGGTTGTGGATGGCAGCGAGTATTCTGGAAGAGTCCTTCATAGCGATCATCGCACGCGAGCTCGGCTGCCGGCCCAAGCAGGTCGAGGCCGCCGCGGCACTATTCGCAGAAGGATCGACGGTGCCCTTCGTGGCGCGCTATCGAAAAGAGGTTACCGGCGGTCTCGATGACGAGCAGTTGGAGGAGCTAGCCAAGCGGCGCTCCTACTTTCTCGAGCTAGCGGATCGTCGCGACGCGATCCTGGAGTCGATCGCCGAGCAAGGCAAGCTCACCGATGCGCTCGAGCGTTTGATCCGTGCCGCCACGACCAAACGAGAGCTGGAAGACCTTTATCTTCCGTACAAGCCCAAACGTCGGACGCGCGCACAGATCGCTCGCGAACGCGGCTTGGAGCCGCTGGCCGATCGACTGTTGGAGGCGGCTGCTGAGTCGGTTCAGCCGGCTGAGCTTGCGGCGGCTTTTGTGGATGCGGAGAAGGGTGTCGCAGACGCTCCAGCGGCCCTGGCTGGTGCTCGCGATGTGCTAGCCGAGCGGCTGGCCGAAGACGCCACCCACCGTGCGCAACTGAGGCAGACCTTGGCGTCTCAGGGGGGATTGGAGGTCCGGGTCCTCACCGGTAAGGAAGAGGAAGGGCAAGTCTACAAGGACTACTTCGATCATCAAGAGCCGGCGCGGGCGGTGCCGTCCCATCGGCTGTTGGCTATCCTGCGTGGTGAACGGGAGGGGTTCCTGATCTCCAGCCTCGAGATCGACGAGGATGTTGAGATCGATCGCTTGACCCATAGCTGGGGGGTACCGCTCGACACCCCCTGTGGCCGGGAAGTGGTCGACGCCACCACCGACGGGTACAAGCGCCTGTTGCGACCGTCGATCACCAACGAGGTGAGGACCGAGCTCCGCGAGCGCGCCGAGGCGGAGGCGATCCAGGTCTTTCGCGGCAACCTCGAGGCGTTGTTGATGCAAGCGCCACTCGGCCAGCTGGTCGTGATGGGTCTCGATCCGGGATACCGCACCGGCTGCAAGCTGGCGTTGGTTGATGGTACCGGCCGAGTGTTGGCAACTTCGGTGATTTATCCGGTCGAATCGTCGCGTTCGAAAGCCAACGAGGCGGCCAACCAGCTCTCGGCACTGGTCCGTGAGCACAAGGTGAACGCAATCGCTATCGGCAACGGCACTGGCGGTCGCGAAACCGAGGCCTTCGCCCGAGGGGTGGTGCGCGACGCGCAACTCGGCGATGTGGTGGTTGCGATCGTGCCCGAGACCGGTGCTTCGGTGTACTCAGCGTCCGCTGTGGCTCGCGGTGAGCTGCCGGATATGGACGTTTCGTTGCGAGGCGCGGTATCGATTGCTCGCCGTTTTCAAGATCCACTGGCCGAGCTGGTCAAGATCGAGCCGCGTTCGCTGGGTGTGGGTCAATACCAGCACGATGTAGACCAAAAGGCGCTGGCTAGCGAGTTGGATACAACCGTGGAGGGGGCAGTCAACCGAGTTGGCGTCGAGCTCAACACCGCGTCGCCATCGCTGTTGAAGCGGGTGTCGGGGTTGTCGTCCCGCCTGGCCGGCAAAATTGTCAGCCATCGCGACGCCAACGGGCCGTTTACCAACCGGCGAACTCTGCTCGAGGTGCCTGGTTTTGGCGCCAAAACCTTTGAGCAATCGGCCGGTTTCCTGCGTATTCAAGCCAGCGCCAATCCGCTCGACCGCACCGCGGTCCACCCGGAGCGTTATTCGGTGGTCGAAGCGATGGCCAACGATCTCGAAGTGCCGCTCGCCGAATTGGTCGGTAATCCGGCGATGGTCCACAAGGTCAACTTCGAACGTTTTCTCGACGCCGAGCAAGGGGTAGGGCGTTTTACCCTAGACGACATCAAGAGTGAGCTCGAGCAGCCAGGCCGTGATCCACGGCCAGAGTTCGAGGCTCCCGAGTTGCGTGATGATGTGACCTCGATCGACGATCTGGAGACCGGAATGGAGCTCGAGGGACGGGTCAGCAATGTCACCAACTTCGGGGCGTTCGTCGATCTTGGAGTCAAACGAGACGGGCTGGTGCATCTTTCCGAGCTTTCGGACAAGTGGGTCGACAACCCGCAAGAGGTGGTTCAAGTTGGGCAGGTCGTCAAGGTTCGGGTTTTGGAAGTTGATCGAGTGCGTGGGCGTATCGGTTTGTCGATGCGTTCTCCCGAAGCCGCAAATTCTGCGTCAGAGGGTACTTCGCAGCGTAGCGAGTCGCCCAACCGTTCCTCGAAGGCTGGTGGCAAACCAGCATCGAAGAAGCCTGCCGGTCGAGGCAAACCTTCGGGGCAACCCAGCCGACCAGCGAAGCCGAAAGCACCTGCTCGTCCAGCGACGGTTGAAGACTTGATGCGAAAATTCAATCAGTCCCGCTGATTCCCAAAGACAGGTGTATGACGAATCACGGTGCGATGACCAAACACGGTGGAAACCGCGCCGTGATGCGCAGGGAGGTCCTGGCCGGGCTCCGAGTTCGGCCGCGGGCGGTCCCGCCAAAGTACTTTTATGATGCTCGAGGCTCGCAGCTTTTTGAGCAGATTACCGAACTCGAAGAGTACTATCCGACCCGTGTCGAACTCGCGATCCTCGACGGCCATGTCGACGAGATGGCGGCTTGTATGGGGCCTGGCTGTTTACTGTTGGAGTATGGCAGCGGCAGCAGCCTCAAGACCGGACGGTTGCTCGAAGCGTTGTCCGAGCCAGTGGCCTATGTCCCGATCGACATCTCGGGCGAGGCGCTGGAAGCGGCCGTGGCGAAAATTGCGGCTCGATTTTCCGCGATCGAGGTCATACCGCTGCACGCTGACTACAGTGCAGCCTACGAGATCCCGACGACGTTTCAGCCTGCCCGCCGCCGGGTGGCCTATTTCCCCGGATCGACGATCGGTAACTTCGACCCGCAACAAGCCAGCGAGTTCTTGGTGGAGGTTGCAGCAGTTTGCGGTCCCGGTGGAGGGCTGCTGATCGGTGTCGACTTGGAGAAGGACATCACTGTGCTCGAGCGGGCGTACGATGACGCTGCCGGGGTGACAGCAGAGTTCAATCTCAACCTCCTGCGGCGCTTCAATCGCGAGCTCGGCGCAAACTTTGACCTCGAGGCGTTTCAGCATCGGGCGTTTTACGATCCCGACAAGGCTCGCATCGAGATGCATCTGGTGAGTTTGCGCGACCAAGTGGTTGAAGTCGCCGGCGAGGCTTTTGCGTTCTCTGCCGGGGACACGATCCACACCGAGAACTCCTACAAATACAGTCGAGAGCGATTCGCCCAGCTGGCGTCGAGCGCCGGCTTCGACGTCGAACGCGTCTGGGTCGATCCACAGGAATTGTTCAGCGTTCAGTTCTTGACGGTGAGGGACGCCGCCTCTGAGCCGTAGGTTTTGCAGGCTGGACCTGCGAGCTGGATCCCGCCCCGTTCTTTCCAGTTACTGGACCAACGAAAGCAGCAGATTCTCGTCTTCGATCCGTACGCTTTCGAGGTTGAGGTCGGGTAGGCGGACCGCCATCTCTTGTTTCGCCAGCTTGTCTTCCAGGCCGAATCGTTCGGCCAGCTGCTGGGGATCGAAGCTCAGCTGACCCACTTTGACGGTCATGTCGTCAAATGCCAGCTTGCCGTTACGGGCAGCGGGACGACCCTCGATCCCGAGATAAAAATCGCGCCCTTTGATAAACGGGGCCAAGCGAGTCAAACGTTGGATAGCGGCCCGTTCACGATCACTCTCGGTAGCCTCCAGCAGCTTCTCGATGTTGGTCACGCCACCTACGGCCATCCGATCTGCCAGCAGATTGACCTGGATTACCTTGGTGGCTCGGCGTGCGCGCCGACCATCGGGCCGTGACTCGAGACCGCGCAGCAGGAGAGCGTTGAGTTGTGGCTCGTCGAGTTGCAACTCTGCAGGTACTTTCGGCGGGTTGCCATGGTTAAACGAATCTGTCCTCTGAGGAGCTGTCGTTTGACCTGAGTTGCCTGCAGGCTCAGTCGGCTGAGCCTGTCGGATGGACTCCGTTGGTGGGTCGGGTACTACGGACCTCGTCTCGGTTCTGGCAACGGTTGTTGGCTCGGCGAGTTGAGCAAGGGTCTCCGTGAGCCCTGAGTCATCGGCGATTTCGCTCAGCGTCAAATCCGGATCGAACCAATCCGGCACACTGGTTGCCCGGTTTCCCATGTAGAACAGGACGCCGCCGCCGATCATCAACAGCAACAGGCTTAGAAAAAATAGTCGTTTCAACACGCTTTGGCCTCCGAGTTATGGCTCAACCGTCTAAGACTGTTACGGAATCGGTAGTGCATGCGTCCCCACCGGCGTTGCCTGCCTCGAGCACCTTACCGCTTTTGCCTGTCCGAGGCGAAGCTCCCCACGAAGTCGTGTAGCATCGTCGCAACTACAATCCCGAAAGATCCAATATGCCGGACATACTCGAAGACCTGATTCAACTACTGACCCTCGAGCGCCTCGATACCAACCTCTATCGTGGACAGAGTCACGATATCGGCACCAATCGGGTGTTCGGTGGCCAAGTCCTAGGGCAAGCCTTGGCGGCGGCCAACAACACGGTCGAAGACCGGGTTGTCCACTCGCTCCACGCTTACTTCCTGCGCAAGGGAGACCACACCGCACCGATTATCTACGAGGTTGATCGCCAACGCGATGGTCGCAGTTATACCAGCCGACGGGTGGTGGCTATTCAGCATGGCCATCCGATTCTCAATCTGGCGGCTTCCTTTCAGGTGCCAGAAGAAGGGCTCGAGCATCAATCCAGTATGCCGCAAGTACCACGGCCGGAGACGCTGAAGGACGTGACCGATTACCGTCGTCAGCTGCTCGACAGAGTGCCGGAAGCGGCGTTGCCAAGATATCTGCTGCACGAACGTCCGTTCGAGTTTCGTCCGGTCCAGCTGCCTCAGTTTATCGATCCCGAACCCCGAGAGCCGCGTGTCAACATCTGGTTCAAGACCGTCGGCCCGATGCCAGATGACGACGACCTCCACCGCAATATGTTGGCCTACCTCTCGGACTACTATCTGATCGGTACCGCAACTCGACCGCATGGTGTGTCGGTTTTTTCCAAGGAGCTGCAGCTTGCCAGCCTCGATCATGCGTTGTGGTTTCAGCGCCCTTTCCGGATCGATGAATGGTTGCTGTACTCGATCGAAAGTCCAAGCGCTTCCGGCGGCCGCGGCTTGTCTCGCGGCCAGATCTTCCGGGAGGACGGCGCCCTGGTGGCGGTGGTCGCCCAGGAGGGTGTCATGCGCTTGTGGCCGGAGGCCAAAACATAAGCACGATGACAGACGCTCGGTGGTTGGCGAGCCAAGCCGAGCGAGAAGGAAGGGACATTGGCATCCGATACCAAGAGTGACGTCACCCAACTTCTGAAAAGCTGGAGCCACGGACGCTCAGATGCTCTCGAAGATCTGTTACCGCTGGTGTACGAAGAGTTGCGGGGTCTAGCCGCTAGCTATCTGCGACGCGAGCGTTCGGATCACACGTTGCAGGCGACAGCGCTGGTCCACGAGGCTTATGTCAGGCTGACCAGTGGCGAACCGCTTGAACTCACCGATCGGTCACACTTTTTTGTTGTGGCAGCGAAGGCGATGCGCCGTATCCTGGTCGATCATGCCCGTCGTCAGCAGGCTGACAAGCGGGTCGGTGCGCATCAGAAGATCGCCATCGACGATGCTCCCGAGCTGATCGCCGAACTCGACGCGGATATTCTGGCGGTGCACGAGGCCCTCGAGCTGCTGAATCAAATTCACCCTCGTCAGGCACAGTTGGTCGAGCTGCGGTATTTTGGTGGCTTGAGCCTCGAAGAGGTGGTAGAAGTGCTCGACGTGTCTGAGTCGACGTTGGCCCGTGATTGGCGGGTGGCCCGTCTCTGGCTGCATCGTCGTTTGACCTCGAGTTGAGCGCACGGGTTGAAGCTTGATGGATATCGAACGAGAAAAGCGGCTGCATCAATTGCTCGAGGGTGCCTTGGATCTCGAGCCTGCCCAACGTCGGGCGTTTCTCACTACGTCCTGTGGCGATGATCGTGAGCTTTTCAACGATGTCTGGTCGCTGGTGGAACAAGATGATGACGGGCTCGGCTCGTTCATCGAACAACCGGCCTATCCAGCGGCGGCGGATGCATTGCGGTCGGGGTTGACCCCCCAAACTGGCCAGCGCTACGTCACCGATAGGCCAGCTACGGAGGCATCCCAGGGTGCCAAGCAGCAGGGTGCCAAGCAGCAGGGTGCCAAGCAGCAGAGTGCCAAGCAGCAGAGTGCCAAGCAGCAGAGTGCCAAGCCCGACGATGACGCACCTCGACGGTGGTGGACCTCGAGGCGCAGTGTTTGGGGAATAGCGGCTGGGACTGGGCTGGTTATGGTCGGACTCGGTCTGGAGGTTTACCGTTCGCATGTGCAAGAACTCAGCACGCGCCAAGCCTTGCGGGTAGCGGAGACGCGGGTTGACACGGCAGAGGGCGAGCTCGGGAGGGTCGCCACCGCCCGGGATGAAGCGCGGCGGGTGTCGCGATTCTTAATCGGCCTATTCGGCCAGTCGCAAGTCGGATTCGGTGGCAACACGGCGGCGTCTCTGGATCCTCCCACCCTCACCGTGTCGCAGATGCTCGAGCATGGCACGGCAACGGTGCGACGCGAGTTTGCAGGTCGACCTTTGGACCGTGCCCTCTTGTTGGCAGCTTTAGCTGGCGCCTATCGTGAGCAGGGTGCCTATCAAGACGCTCTGCCTTTGATTCAGGAATCGATCGAACTAAGGCGAAGCCATCAACCGCCGGACCATCCCGATATCGCGACCACGTTGGCGGAGCTCGGGATTCTGTTCCAAGACTATGGCGATCTCGATGCGGCGGCGATTGCACATCAGGAGTCTCTCGAGATTCGTCGCAAATCCCTCGGACCGTCACATTCTGAGGTGGCCGATAGCCTCACAAATCTGGCGTCCACCTATCAAGAGCAGGGGCGTTTGGCCGAAGCTGAGCCGCTATTGCGGCTCGGCGTCGAGATCCTGGAGCGGACATCAGGACCCGATCATCCGACCACGGCGCGTGCGTTGTTGGTGTTGGCCAGGGTCACCCGTCATCAGGAGCGGTTGCCTGAGGCGGAATTCCTCTATCGTCGCGTGTTGAGCCTCCGTGAGCGACGCTTCGAGCCTGGCGATCTGGCGCTCGCCGAAGTTGTCCACGAGCTTGCTGAGCTGCGGCAGCTGCAAGGGCAAGCTGCGGACGCTGAGCAGCTTTTCCGTCGGGCTTTGGCCGCCCGTCGAGAGGCTCTGGGGCAGGAGCATCCGGCAACCGTTGCCAGTCTAGCCGGCCTCGGCGAGCTTTATCTCGAACAGGGGAGGGAATTGGAGGCTGATCCGCTCCTGCGCCAGGCGCTTGCGATCCGCCAGCGGACTCTGGCTCCCGATCACCAGGATCTGCGCCGCAGTCTCGATGCTGTGGCTCGGCTGCGGGCGACCAGTTAGCGAAGAAATTGTCGGCTGAAACGTACCGTCCCCAAGCAAGCTCGATCCTCAGTTTTTTCAAACTCACCGAGCCGGTAGGTCCAATCAACTCGGCCGGCCACACCATAGGAAGGAGACGGGATGTCGATCACTCTCGGCTGTCTTTTCGGATTCCTCGCTTGGTTCGCGGTGCGCTATCTGGTCTTCGGTGTCTACACCGTCGACCAGAACGAGCGTGCCGTCAAAACCAGTTTTGGCCGCGCTCAGCGGCTGTCGGACGCCCCGGTTGTTTTACCCGAAACCGAGGCGATGTCGGCCGAGGAACAGGAGCGTTACAACTTTCCCCAACTACGCGTCATCCCTCCCGGTGGCCCCTACTTCAAGATGCCTTGGGAGAAGGTTTACAAAGTTTCGATCGCCACTGAGACGGTGAGCATGGCGTTTGATCCCGAGACACCTTCGGCCAATGCGGGCGGCACAATTTTGGAGGCAGTGACCAAGGACCAGCTCAACACTGGCCTCACCGGCCAGATCCGGTATCGGGTTTCAGAACGCAACCTCTATGCCTACCTTTTCGCCGTGAAAAACCCGATCGCCCATGTGATGGGATTCTTCATTTCCATCTTGCGCGAGAAAATCGCCAAATTCGAAGCTCCTGAAGCTGCCGGAGGCGATACGGAAGTTGGTATCACTGACGATGGCACGGTGGTCACGGGCATTTCGATCAACGATCTACGCAAGAACTTGCGGGACTTGAACGATCATATGCTGCAAGAGTGCCAGCGCTCGCAGGCCCGGTATGGAGTCGAGCTCGACGCCTCGTTGATCACCGGCATCGATCCGCCGGAACATGTCGAGTCGGCGCTGGCGGCGATCAATACCGCACAGAACCTGGTGTCCTCGGACATCAGCCTGGCGCGGGCCTCCGCTGACCAGAAATTAGTGCAGTCGAAGCGAGCCGTCGAGATCAAGACGTTGAACGCCCAGGCCGAGGCCGAACCGTTGATGGCGGTGGCCGACCAGCTACGGGTGCTGCACGAAAGCGGTCAGGGAGCGCTCTCGAACTACCTGCGCAACGCCCGTCTGTCGCTTTTCAAGAAAGCCGAACGGTTATTCCTGGAGGTGGCACGATGAGTTTCTTGATCGCCGCTGTGGCCACCTTCTTCGGCATGTTTGTAGTGGCACCGATTTTTTTTGTCCTGGTCCGTCGCTTCGGGTTGTACGCGGTCGTCGAAGAACGGACCTGTATTGTGTTTGTTCTCTTCGGCAAAGTGATCGGTGTGATCGACGAACCGGGGCTCCATGTTCTGTTGTTCAAACTTGGACCTCGGGCGTTGCTCCTGCCGTGGTTCGGTCGCCAGCACAAGCTCGACCTGCGGATCGATCAGCAGTACCTGCGCAGCCAGGCGGTGAATTCGGAAGAAGGCGCGCCGATGGGTATTGGCATCTGGTACGAATACTTCATCTCCGACCCGGTGTCGTACCTATTCAAGAATGCTGATCCCGCTGGCTCGTTGCGCGCCAACGTTTCGAACGCGGCGGTTCGCTCGTTATCCAACATGGAGCTCGCCGAGATGCTCGAGAACCGGCATCCGATGAGTCGCACGGTACGTTCCGAAGTGTCACCAATGTCCCATGAGTGGGGCTACAAGCTGGGCTCGGTTTACGTCCGCAAGGTCCACTTCCGTGATCGCGAGATGATCAACCAGATCGAGGAGAAAGTGGTCAACCGTCTGCGTCAAGTCACCTCGGCGATCAGACAAGCGGGAGACAACCAGGTCAACATCATCACCAGTACCGCCGAACGCAAAGCGGCTGTCGAGTTTGCCCGTGCTTCGGCGATGCGTCCCAAGATCCTCGGTGCAACTCTCGAGGAGATCTCGCGCATCCCAGCGGTCTCGTCGGCGCTGTTCGAGATTCTCGAGATTGAGCGCATGATGGCCAGCGATGGCAAGATCACCTTCCTACCGGCGAGCGGCGGCAAGCTGCTTGGCGAGCTTTTGGCGGCGGAGTCGCCGTCGCGATCGGCGGAGGCTCCAGGGTAATACGTAGAAATATCTTGCCGAAAAGCGCCAGGACGGTCCGCAAGCCTTTTGGCATTTTGCCAAAGAGCTCCGGGGCGGTCCGAGACGGTTTGCGGCGAGTTATTCGCCCGATCGTAGCGCCACCGACGGTGCGATCGTCGAGGCTCGCCGTGCCGGCAAGAGAATTGCCGGCATGGCGATTAGGATGGCACCGCTGGCAGCAGCGAGCAGAGTCCAGGGATCGGTGGCGTTGATGCCGTGCAGCAGGCTCGTGACCAGTCGGGCTGATGCCAGCGACAGGGCAAGTCCGCAGATGGCACCGGTCATAACTAATCCCAGGCCTTGACGGGAAATCAGCTGGAGGATGTCGCTGACCTGGGCACCGAGGGCCTGGCGAATGCCAATCTCTGACGTCCGCTGGCTCACCGAGGACGACAACACGGCCAGCAAGCCGAAGACCGAGACGGTCAGAGCGAGCGCGCCAAACAGGCTCATCGCCCAGGCATTGAACATAGGGCGCCCCAGCCAGCGGTCCTGCGGTGAGTCGAAGGTCCGGAAGCTATGGATCGGTTGGGTAGGATCGATCGCGGCAACAATTGCGGCGAGCTCGTCGCGATCAACCCCGCCGGGGTCTCGGAGTCGTAAGACCACGCCGAAGGTTTGCGATCCTAGAGAGGGTATAAAAACAGTCGGGCGAACATCGCGGATCGGTCCGGATTGCCGGATATCACCGACCACACCAATAATCGTGGCCTGATCGATACCCGGTGCAGGCAGGCCAACGGTCTCGCCGATAGGGCTGCGATCGGGCCAGTTCTGTTCCGCCAAGTGGCGGTTGATCAGGATCGATGTCGGCTCCGGGCTCATATCCCGCCGGTCGAAGGGGCGACCGCTCAAGTGGGGGACGCCGAGGGTGTCGAGGTAGCCGGCGGTCACTTTGCGAAAACTCACCCGTGGCGGACTGGCGCCGTCTTCGCCACCGCCGGCAAGAATCAGCGGTGTGCCGGTGTTGATCAAGGTCATCGGTAGTCCGCTGCCGATTGCAGCGGACTCGACGCCAGGGAGAGCGGCGACAGCATCCAGCACTTGCTGTTGGAAGTTGCTGCGTTGCTCGGCTTCGGCATAATGCGTCGGCGGCAGTGATACTTCGAAGGTTGCGAGGTTCTCGGTCTCGAAACCGAGGTCGATGGCGAGCAAGTGCTGAAAACTGCGCACCAGTAGGGCTGCATTGACTAGTAACACAACGGAGAGTGCAACCTGAGCGATGACCAGCCCGCCGCTCAGCCGTCGAGCTGTCGGCGCGCGGGATGCAGATCGTAGGCCGCCGGAAGCGATACCGGACGAGCGCGAGGCCAGCCAGCCCGGCAGCCCGCCGAAGAGTACTGTGGTGATCACCGCTGCCACGGCGGCAAAGGTGAACAGACGTTGATCCACTGTAATCCACGCCAGACGAGGTAGGAAGGTGGGGCCGAGGGCGTGCAGAAACTTCAGACCCGCCCAGGCTAAGACCATTCCAAGTGCAGCGGCGGAGAAGGCCAACAGCAAGCTCTCGGCGAGAAGCCAGCGTATCAACTGCCCGCGAGACGCACCGAGTGCTAGCCGTACGTCGAGCTCGCGGCGTCGTCGAGCGTTGCGGTTCAACATCAGGTTGGCCACATTGGCACAGGCCGCGAGCAGGACCAGGCCAACTGCACTCCACAAAATCCATAACGCCGTTTGCACCCGTGAGACGCTTGCCTGGCCGACTGGCCGGAGAGCAACTCCGACCTCCAACTGTTCATCACCGGCGCGCCAGGCCGGCGGCGGCAATGCGGCAACCAGGGCACTCATCGTGTTCTGGGCTTCGACATCGTCTCGCCCGGTGAGGCGAGCGAATGGGAAGAGATAGTTGAAATCCCGTGGTGCGGTTTCGCGAGGTGGTGAGGCGGGTACAAACAGTTCGCCAGCACCGTAGGGTGGCAAGAAGCCTGGTGGCAGGACTCCGATCACTGTGAAGCGGTCGCCGAGCTCGCGCCGAGGACCAAAGGGGGCACTCCAGTTCATCTCGATGTCTTCACCGAAGATGTCCTCTCGACCGCCGAAGCGAGATTGCCACAGATCATGACTGAGGATCACTTCGGCTGCCGGTTCCGCGGTGGGACTTGCGGGTGTGAAGTTGCGACCCAAGATCGGAGTGCTGCCGAGCATGCCGAAAAATCCGGGACTGACCGCTGCTCCGTTAATGCGTTCGGCGCCGCCATCGGTGCTCAGATTGAAGATCAACGAGTCCAAATACTCGATATCGGCCCATCCTTGAGAACCGTTTTGCAGTGCCTCAATCTGGTTGGGACTCATCGGAGTGTTCTCCGAGAAGCGGGTCCGTTCCCTGATCCGAAAGACTTGCTCAGGATCGTCGTAGGGTAGTTGGCGCAACAGAACGGCATCGACCACACTGAAGACTGCAGTGTTGGCGCCGATTCCGAGGGCGAGGGTAACAACAACCGCGGCGGTATATCCCGGCGCCCGTCGCAACGTTCTCAGGATGTATCGGAGTTCGGAAAACATCGACATCGCGAAGTCCTCAATGAGATGGCTAGTTGAGGGTTTCGATCCACCAACCCGGCTTTGAGTTCCCGGTTGCCGATGGCTCCCAAAAAAGTTTCGAAATAAATGACCCGTTTTGAGCGCGGATACCGCCCTTATAAGTATGAGATGTTGTGGTTTGAGGGAGGGAATCTGAGTCGAATGGCTCAACTATCTTCAACCAAACTCAGGAGGCGAACCGATGAAGGTCCAGACCATGGTCCAAGCTGGTGACGGCGATTCGGGCGGCCCAATGACGGGTGGCTGATTCTTGAGGGCGCGCGGCAGCGCGACATCTACTGTCCTACCTTTTTCTAGCCAGGAACCCCGAAAACCGTGCCTCCAGCGCGGTTGTTCATAATCTGCTTTTTTAGGGACCCTCACGCGATCTAATCATCGATGCTGAGGTGCCCTCCTCAGACAGCCGGGGACTTGTTCCCCGGCTGCCCTTCTTTGTGCGCCTTGCCAGTGCCTCTTCCTGCGCCTCTCGAATCATCGACGGTTCAGGACTGCTCAATCAACGTCCGCCGAATCGAATTGGGATAGAACCAGTACTTTGATCGAGAATTTGTTGGACGCCGGGGGTAGGGATAGCTAAAGTCGCTGGTTGTGGCCACGCGTGGGCTTATGAGCCCTTCTTTAGGGCCTTCGCACTTTTGGCCCTGCCGTCGTTTCGACCCTACCCTCGTTTCGATCGTACTGTCGTCTCGATCCTGCCGCCGTTTCGATCCTGCTGCCGTTTCGACCTCCCTCCGTCTTTCCCTAGATGAGCATCTCCCTATGAAGATTAGTGTTTTCGACCTGTATACCATTGGCATTGGACCCTCGAGCTCTCACACAGTGGGGCCCATGCGGGCAGCCAAGCGGTTTCTCGTAGGGCTGCAAGATGCGGGGCAGCTCGGCGCGGTACACCGTCTCGAAGTGGAGTTATTCGGCTCGCTGGCCTCGACCGGCAAAGGCCATGGCACCGACAACGCGATCTTGATGGGGCTCGAAGGCGAGGAGCCCGAGACCGTGGATCCACCGTCGGTTCCCGAGCGGGTTGCCGCGATTCGTGAACATCGGACCCTTCGTCTCATGGCTGGCGATGCACTGACGTTCGATCCAGACACGGACTTGCTGTTTCGCCTCGATGAGACCCTGCCACAACATCCCAACGGTATGCGTTTCACCGCCTATGCAGCAACTGGTGACGTGCTCGAAACCGGCCTCTTCTTCTCGGTCGGCGGTGGTTTTGTGGTGGACGAAAGTGAGGTGGACGCCGGGGACGAGTTGTTCAGCGAGGTGCCGACGGTACCGCACCCGTTCAATTCGGGTGCAGAGCTCCTCGAGCGATGTGAGGAAGCGGGACTGGCGATTTGGCAAGTGGTGCTCGCGAACGAACTTACCTGGCGGGATAGCGACGAGATTCGTCGGCGATTGTTGGAGATTTCTGATGCCATGCGCGCCGCGATCGCCAACGGCTGCCGTCATGAAGGCATCCTGCCGGGTGGCCTGCGGGTCAAGCGACGGGCGCACAAGATTCACAATGACTTGACTGCTGCCGCTGAAAACGGAGTGGTTGATCCCTTGGCGGCGCTCGATTGGCTGGGCCTGTTTGCGATTGCCGTCAATGAGGAAAACGCTGCCGGTGGTCGGGTGGTGACCGCCCCCACCAACGGTGCTGCGGGTATTGTCCCGGCGACCCTCGAGTATTACCGCCGCTTCATGGACGGAGCCGATGACGAGGGGGTGATTCAATTCCTGCTGACCGCGGGTGCGATCGGTATCTTGTTCAAGGAAAATGCGTCGATCTCCGGTGCCGAGGTCGGCTGCCAAGGGGAAGTAGGGGTGGCGTGTTCGATGGCGGCTGCCGGGCTGGCGGCAGTCACTGGCGGGTCTCCGGAGCAAGTAGAGAATGCGGCCGAGATCGGTATGGAGCATCACCTTGGGCTGACCTGTGATCCGATTGGTGGGTTGGTACAGATCCCCTGCATCGAGCGCAACGCGGTCGGAGCAACCAAGGCGCTACAGGCGGCTCGCTTGGCCCTGCGGGGGGACGGCAGTCACCAGGTTTCTCTCGATCAGGTGATCACCACCATGCGACAGACCGGCGCCGACATGATGAGTAAGTACAAGGAAACGGCGCTGGGTGGTTTGGCAGTGCATGTGGTGGAGTGTTGAGCCGGTCCGTCTGTGGCCAGTGAAGCTCGAATCCTGGTAGCCTCTACCCCATGAGTTCGAATTCGGCGCCGTTGCTGCGTCTCTGGCGTTATGCCGTCAGCCATCAACGACGAATGTTGGTGGCGTCCAGCTGCTCCGTACTCAACAAGGTTTTCGATCTGGCTCCGCCGGTGCTGATCGGTGCCGCGGTCGACATCGTCGTGCGCCGCGAAGCGTCGATGCTGGCGAATTTTGGTTTCGTCGATCCCCGACAACAGATCGTGGTACTGGCGGTATTGACGTTTGTCATTTGGTCGCTCGAATCGTTATTTCAGTACGCCTTTTCGGTGCTTTGGCGCAACCTTGCTCAGAGTGTGCAACACGATTTGCGAATCGATGCCTATACCCGCTTGCAACAGCTCGAACTGGCCTACTTCGAAGACCGTTCGTCCGGTGGCTTGATGGCGATTCTCAACGACGATGTGAATCAACTCGAGCGTTTCCTCGATGGCGGTGCCAACGAAGTGCTGCAGGTGTTGACGACGGTGTTCGTGGTTGGCGGCCTGTTCTTCTACTTGGCGCCGTCCGTGGCCTGGATGTCCTTTGTACCGATGCCGTTCATTCTATGGGGCTCGTTCCACTTCCAGCGTCGAATCCAGCCACGGTATGCCGAAGTGCGGGAGAGGGTGGCGTCCTTGAGCGGCCAACTGGCCAATAATCTGGGCGGTATCGCAACCATCAAAAGCTTCGTTGCAGAAGATCGAGAAGTGGCGCGGGTGGCTGCTGAAAGTGATGCCTACCGCACCGCCAATCGGCGGGCGATCAGCATCAGCTCGGCCTTTGGACCGCTGATTCGTATCGCCGTGTTGATGGGGTTCAGCGCAACCTTGATTTACGGTGGCTTCCTCGCACTCGATGGCCATCTCGAAGTTGGTGCCTACGGTGTAATGGTCTTTTTCACCCAACGCCTGTTATGGCCGCTGACCCGCCTTGGCCAGACGTTTGATCTTTACCAGCGGGCCATGTCGTCCACTCACCGGGTGCTGGATCTAGTGGACACCGAACCGACGATTGAAGACGGCCCGCAGCGGTTACCTGCCGAGTCAGTACAGGGCGACGTCCGGTTCGAAAACGTTGGCTTTGCTTACCGCGAAGGCTACTCGGTTTTGAATGATCTCGATTTGGAGCTGATGGCAGGGAAAACCACCGCGCTGGTTGGGGCGACGGGCTCTGGCAAAACCACGGTGCTCAAGCTTTTGTTACGTTTCTACGACGTGACAACGGGCAAGGTGCTGCTCGATGGCGTGGACTTGCGGCAGCTCAAGTTGAGTGATCTGCGATCGGCGATTGGCCTAGTCAGCCAGGATGTGTTCATGTTCCACGGTACGGTGCGAGAGAATCTTGCTTACGGCAAACCGGGGGCTAGTCTCGATGAGATGATCGCGGCTGCCAAGATCGCTGAGGCGCATGAGTTCGTCAGCGCACTGCCGGAAGGTTATGACACGGTGGTCGGGGAGCGCGGGCAGAAGCTCTCTGGTGGCCAGCGCCAGCGGCTATCGATCGCCCGGGCGGTGCTCAAGGATCCACCACTGCTGGTGCTCGACGAAGCGACTTCGTCGGTTGATAACGAGACCGAGGCATCAATCCAGCGTTCTTTAGCCGCCCTGTCTCAGGGCCGGACGACACTGGTGGTGGCGCATCGACTGTCGACCATTCGCCATGCTGATCGGATTTATGTGCTCGATGCCGGTCGTGTTGCCGAAGTTGGCGATCACGAGACGCTCCTCGCCGAGAATGGGGTGTATGCGTCTCTGTGGCGGGTGCAAACCGGCGAGACCGAGCTCGCGGTCGATCGAGCCTGAAAGCGAAACCTATTCTGTAGTCGTAGATGAGTCAGTCCGGCTATAAATCTCGAGAGTGTTGCCGTCGGGATCACGCACCGAGCCATGTATCCGGTTGCCGTCGCGGCTGATCGAGCCTTCCTGCCGGCCGCCATGCCGGATCGCGATAGCAATCACGGCTTCCACATCATCAACCTCGAAACCAAGTTGATGGGACGGATAGCCCTCGAAATCAGCGCTGCGCCGCAGCGGTACCAGCTTGAGAGTGATGCCTCCGACCTCACCGAACTGAGAACGCAGCCCGCTGGTGTCGACTTCGCGGAACTGGGCATCAAAGGCCTCCTCGTAGAATGTGACCATCTTCGCCATGTGATGGACCCGGATCGCGACAGTAGTCAGGGCAACCGGTTTGTCAGACGGCGCGGCGTTCAGGTGTGTTGAGGTGCTGAGGACGAGCAGAGCAGCGAGCAGTAAGACAGTGGGTTGCTTCATCGCAATCTCCTGGGTTGCTACTGGTCAACTGGTAGGTTCTTCCAACTCCGTCCAACGCGTGTAGACGGTTTCGAGCTCTACATCTAATTCGGCGAGTCGCGTTCTTGCGTCGGCAATCGCCGAGCCGCCGCGTTGATAGAAGTTGGGATCGGCCATCGACTCATGGAGTTCTTTTTGCTCAGTTTCGAGCGCTTCGATTCGTTCGGGAAGAGCTTCGAGCTCACGCTGCTCTTTGAAACTGAGTTTGCGAGGTTGTGGAGTTTGAGGCTTGGCGGACTTGCCTTGGGTCTTCTTGGCACCACTTTTTTTGGCGCTACTTTTCTTGGGGCGGTTGGCTTCCGGCCGCTGTCGTGTCCAGTCTTCATAACCCCCAGCATATTCACCCACTCGGCCGCCGCCCTCGAGCACCAGGGTACTGCTGACGACGTGGTCCAGAAACTCACGGTCATGGCTGACCACCAGGAGGGTGCCGGGGTACTCGACTAGCAGTTGTTCGAGCAGCTCGAGGGTTTCGAGATCCAGATCGTTGGTCGGCTCGTCGAGAACCAGCACGTTCGACGGTTGCGAAAACAGCCGAGCAAGCAACAGGCGGTTGCGCTCACCGCCCGAAAGTTGAGCCACTGGGCTACGTGCCCGATCCGGACTGAACAGAAAGTCCTGCAGGTAGCCCAACACGTGTCTTGGCTGGCCGTTGATGGTCAATCGATCGTTGCCATCCGCGACGTTGTCGAGCACCGACTTGCGCTCGTCGAGTTGGGCCCGTAGTTGGTCGAAGTAAGCGATCTCGAGCCGTGTCCCATGGCGGACCGTGCCACGGGTTGGTGACAGCTTACCGAGCAGCAGGCGCAGGAGGGTGGTTTTGCCGGTGCCGTTGTTGCCGATAATGCCGACCTTGTCGCCACGCAGGATGGTGGTTGACACGTCGCGGAGGGTGGGTTCGGCATCGTCGTAGCAAAAAGTTGCGTCTTCCGTCTCGATGACAATTTTGCCCGAATTATTCGATTCCTGGACCGAGAAGCGAACGTTGCCAACACGCTGGCGTCGGGCTCGTCGTAGCTCGCGCATTGCCTCGAGGGCCCGCACTCGGCCCTCGTTGCGGGTGCGTCGTGCCTTGATGCCTTGACGAATCCAGGTCTCCTCCTGGGCGAGCTTCTTGTCGAATTTCGCCGCGTGGCTGGCCTCCGTGTCGAGCATTTCCTGTTTGCGTTCCAGGAACGTTGTGTAGTCACAAGCCCAGTCGGCTAGTTGGCCACGATCGATTTCGACGATGCGGGTTGCGAGCCGCCGCAACAACATGCGGTCATGGGTTACGAAGATTAAGGTGCGTTGCTCGCGTAACAGAAACCGTTCGAGCCAGCCGATGGCCGCGATATCGAGATGATTGGTCGGCTCGTCGAGCAACAGGATGTCTGGGTCAGTGGCCAGCGCACGAGCCAACAAGACGCGGCGTTTTAGGCCAGCCGACAGGTTTCTTACCTTGGCGTCGGGCTCGAGCTCCATGCGTGAGATCACTTGGCTGACTTGATGCTCGAGTTGCCAATCGCCATCGCTGTCGCGGTTCCGGGAAGCCCCCGCGAATACCACATCGAAAATCGAGCCGTCCGGCAGGTCGGCAGGAACCTCCTGGGCGAGGGTGGCGATGGACAGACCTTGTGAGCGCACGATTTCACCCAGGTCGGGCTCGAGCTGGGCCTGCAACAGTTTCAAGAACGTCGATTTGCCGGCCCCATTGCGTCCAATGATGGCGATTCGCTCGCCGACCTCGACATTAAAATTGATGCCATCGAGTAACGGTGGATCGCCGAAGCTCAGGCTGATATCTCGTAAGCTCAGTAGTGCCATGCTGGGTGTGCTGTGGTTGAGGGGGCAGTTTGGGGTTCAGACCTTGTGTCTGACCCGGTAGGAGGCCAGCCACTCGCGGACCGGGATCGTAGCGCAGGAGCGGCTACAACCCAACCTTTGGGCCGATATCGCCGTGAGTTGTGGTCGGAAGGGGAACGATCTGGCGTACAATCAGCCGTTATGCCGAGCCTAACTACCGAACAACTCAAAGAATTCTGGCAGCGTCTTTCCGACGCGAAAGCCCAGATCGAAGCCCTCCTCCAGCAAACGGCCAAGGACTCGAAGCCGGTTGATCTCGAGCTACCTATCGGCCGCTTGACTCGCATCGACGCTATCCAGATGCAGGGCATGGCGCAAATGAATCGCCAACAGCTCGACATTCGACGGCAGCAAGTTGACGCCGCTCTGGCATCATTCGATACTGGAAAGTATGGTCTCTGTCGTCACTGCCATCAGCCGATCAGCCTAGCGCGTCTCGAGATCTTGCCGGAGTCGCCATTCTGCGTCGACTGCCAAGAGTCCTTCGAACGCGAACGGTGACCCGGCAACATGTGAGCGTCGGTCAGCTTCTCTCGAGAGTTGGCGAAAGCGCAGTGATCGAGTAGGGGTGCTCCGTTCGAATCCGTACGCCGAAACAGGCTCGCGGATCGGATTCGTGCTCGATCTCGACAGCCGTTTCGCGGGCCGTTTCGCCGCAGATCTCTGCCGCAAAACGGCGTAAGTCCGACTCTACGGAGGCAAGAGTCTCCTGCTGGTTCGGCGCCAGCAGGCGGTCGTTGATGCGACAGGCGAAGTGATCACCTGCGATGCTCAGCGAGCCGTTCAGGGCCTCTTCTTGCTCGAGCTGCTTGGCGGCGGCAAGCAGCCGCCGCCAGTTTGATCGTAAACGCTCGGCGAAGCTGCCGGCTTCGGGTCGCTTGTGGGAGTAGACGAACCCGGGTTGGCCGTCGGTGGTGTCGACACTGTAGTGGCCTTCGTGGCCAATCAGCATCACGCCGGGGCCGTTGGGGACTTCGGAGTAGTCCGCGACGTCGATCAACAGATGATCCAGGGTGTGGTCGCGGATCCAGCGGTGGAAGATGGAGATGAAGGGTGCAAGCTCGGGAGCTGCTCCCGGTTGAAAGTAGAGCTTGAGGCTGAGACGGTAAGCATCCATGGGCGAGGTCCTTCAGATCTGGCTGAGACGGGTGTTGCAGGCATGGGTGGCCTCGATGAACAGTTGGGCTTCTTCGATCCGCCGATGGGCGGCATCTGGTGCCACTGAATCACCGTTGGCGTCGTGGGCGCGGAACAGGTAGTTGGCAAACTTGGCGCCAGCAAAGGGATCGTGGAATCGTTGGGTGTCGTGAAACCGAGTCTTGAATTGGCGCACGACCTCGTCTGGATTTTCAGTCAAATCCGGAAGCTCGATGCGAGTGATGGCTCTGGCGGCTTGCACCATGGCGGTGTAGGCGCCGCGCACCGCGTCATCAATACGGCCAGCGTCGAGGGCAATCTGAGCTTCGAACGCAGTACTTTCGCTTTCGGCGAGCCCAAAGTCGGCCAGCGAAACAACCTCACCAGCACATTCGCCAACACCGAGATCGGCGAGGGTGTACTCGCGAGCGTCACCCCAATCGGAATAATAGGATCGGTCTTCGTCGAACCCGGGAATACGTGTCAAGTCGAGTAATCTGGTTTTGATCTCTTGCTTGCCGACGCGCTGGACGAAGGCTTGAAAGCTCTCGCCCCTTTCACGCTCGCGGATGTAGAAGTCGGTGAGTCGAGTGAGTGCTGTTGGCACGTTTTTGGATGGCACCGCAACCACCGGCAGACCGTAAGATCCGGCGTTCTCCGACCATTGCCCACCGAGGACGACTTGAAAATGGGGAACTCGGTGGTTGCCAGCCTTGCGGCTAACGCCGTAGAAGCCGATGTCCGCAACGTGATGCTGGCCACACGAATTGAAGCAGCCACTGACTTTGATCCGTAGGTTCTGCACCGCCTCGTCAAGCTCGTAGGAACGTTCTGCCAGCTGTCGACTCAGCTCCGATGCCAGTCCGCGGGAGGAGGAGATGCCGAGTTTGCAGGTGTCGGTGCCGGGGCACGAGGTCACGTCGACAATGGTGCCGGCCCCGGGCCGTGCCAGCTGGACCTCGCTGAGCTCCTGATAGAGCTCAATCAGGTCGCCACCCGAGATCCAGCGTAACATCATGTTTTGCTCGACGGTGGTGCGGGCGACGCCGCCAGCGTATTCTCGTGAGAGCCTGGCGAGGCGGCGCATCTGAGGTGCGGTGAGGTCGCCCAGAGGTAGATGCAAGAGCACCGTGAAGTAGCCGTTCTGGCGCTGCTGGCGGACGTTGTTGGCCGCCCAGGCGTCGAAAGCGTCGGGGTGGGGGCGGTTGGGGATTGGTGCGGCCTCGTTGACAGCGCCGTCTTGCTTCAGGCGCCAGGTTTCGAAAGCTTCTGTAAATGGGCCGCTGGCATCGCTGTTCGAGGTGCCGAAATCAAGACTCGCAGCCTCTGGCAGCGCTTCCGGTAGAAAGCCTATCCAGCGTGGATCTTCTGGCAGCTGAGACCGCTCATCCTGCACCAGACGCTGAAATTCCTCGATGCCGAGTTTGGCGACCAGAAACTTGATGCGCGCCCGTGCTCGATTGCGCTTTTCGCCCAATCTGGCGAAGACCCGGCAAATTGCCTGGGTGGTTGGGAGCAACTCGTCAACAGGCAGGAAGTCAGTGAAGACCTTGGCTTTGTGGGGTACTGCGCCGAGGCCACCGCCGACAAAAACCTTGAAGCCGTTCTGAACGGTTCCATCAACGGTTTGCTGTTTGGCGATCAAGCCGATGTCGTGCATCCGACCGAGTCCGCAGGGTTGATCGTCGCAACCCGAGAAGGAGATCTTGAACTTGCGGCCGAAGTCTTGAGCGTCGGGATGGCCAAGGAGGAATGTGGTGAGTGCCTTGGCGTAAGGGGTGACGTCGAAGCTCTCGTCATGGCAGACGCCAGCCAACGGGCAGCCGGTGATGTTACGCACCACGTTGCCGCAGGCCTCGCGAGTTGTAATGCCGACCGCTGCCAGTCGACGCATGAGATCGGGAGTGTCGTCGATGTGGACAAAATGTAGTTGGAAGTCTTGGCGGGTGGTGACGTGACAGATGCCGTCCGCGATCTCTTCAGCAAGCTCAGCGAGCACTTCCATCTGCGGTGCGGTCACTTCACCGAAAGGAATTTTGATGCGGTGCATGCCAGGGGCGTCCCACAACGTATTGGGGCCTTTGGTGAGGTCGCCGGAAGGGTAGTCGAGCGTTTGGGCGGAGATACCGTTTTGGCGCTGACCATTGTCGTATCGCTGACCGTAGGCGCCGCGACGCAAACGACTCTCGGCGAAAACCTTGTCGTCGAGCTTGCCGCGGCGTTTTAGCTCCATTTGAGTCTCGTAGAGCTCAATTTCGCGTTCGATCGAGGGCGGGATCCGATTGCGCAACCGCGCTTTCCAGGTGTCGAGGATCGCTGGTGCTGCTGCAGTAGATACGTCGGTTTCGGAGGATGTGTGGGTTCGGGAGATGACGGTCATGGGTCAGGCTCCTTTGCGCAGAGAGGTTCGGCGGGAGGCCATGCTGCCGGCTCCCGGCTCGTGTTCCCAAGCGGTGAGGGGAAGATCTGAGAAACGATGAGTAGGGGGCAGTGGATCGGAGAGAGGGTCGCCGTCGATCAGTCGGTGACGCAGGCCTACAACCTTACCGATGACTATGGTTGCCGGGGACTCGATGAGTGCTGCTGCTGCCCGGATCGGTAGCTCACTGAGGGTGCTCGTGACAACTTTGGAGTCAGGCAGTGTGCCGCGGGCAATGATTGCCGCGGGGGTCTCAGGAT
>JAJCXO010000186.1 GCA_029263395.1 Acidobacteriota bacterium
CACTTCATGAACCCGGTGCCTCTCAAACCGGTAGTGGAAGTGATCCGCGGCCACCACACTTCCGAGGAAACGCTCGGCAAGGCCCACGCCTTACTCGCCATGATGGGTAAAGAAGGCATCGTGGTCAAAGACATGCCGGGCTTCGTATCCAACCGGGTTCTAATGCTGACGGTCAACGAGGCGATCTTTCTGGTCCAGGACGGAGTTGCTCCCGCCGAAGACATCGACCGCCTGTTCAAGACATGCTTCGGCCACAAGATGGGACCGCTCGAAACTGGCGATTTGATTGGCCTTGACACCATTCTCGACTCCCTGGTGGTGCTGTACGAGAGTTACAACGACGACAAATTCCGCCCCTGCCCACTGCTCAAGAAGATGGTCTACGCCGGTCTCCTCGGGCGCAAGAGTGGCGAGGGTTTCTACCGCTATACCGTGTAGCCAGGAGACGAATCCATGGATGAGCGAAAGTCACAGATCAAGCAGTTCCTCGCCCGCTTCTTCCGCAATCACCAGCTAACAGACTCCGAAGATATCTTCGCCCTCGGTTTCGTCAACTCACTACTGGCCATGCAGTTGGTTGCTTTTGTCGAGAAAGAATTCTCGGTCGTCGTCGAAGACGAAGACCTGGATCTCGACAATTTCCGCACGATCAACGCGATCGACGCCTTGATCGAGCGTAAGGTAACGGCCCTTGCCAGTGCCTGAGGTTGCTGACCATCCCAGCTCGGCTTCGACCGAGCAACCGGAAGTCCCCGGAATGCACGTTGAGTTGTCGGCAACTGAGGCAGCCGCACGCGGCGAGTTCCGGGACTTCGTGTCCACTCGGATCACACCGTTTGCCGATCTCTGGGACCGACAGGAACAGGTGCCGATGGAGACTATCGACGAACTCAGGAGCCGAGGCTACCTGGGAGCGCCGTTACCACAGGCAATTGGCGGCGGTGGCATGGATGCCATCACCTATGGCCTGCTGACCGAAGAGTTGGCTCGGGGCTGCTCTTCGGTTCGCTCGATGCTGACAGTCCACGACATGGTCGCGATCACCTTGGCCCGCTGGGGTAGTCCACGACTCAAAGCAGACCTCCTGCCCTTGCTGGCCAGTGGCACACGACTGGGAGCATTGGCAGTCTCTGAACCTGGTGTCGGTAGCGACATCGCCAGCGTCGAGACCGAGGCATCCTTCGAGGGTAAGGACGTCATCCTGAATGGCGTCAAGAAGTGGACAACCTTCGGGCAGATCGCCGATGTCCTACTCGTCTTGGCGCGCTGCGACAAAGGCCTGGCAGCCTTCCTGGTCAACACTGACGCTCCTGGCGTCTCACGCCGGCCGATCCACGGCATGACGGGAACCCGGGCGTCGTTGCTCGCCGAGATCACCCTCGACAACTGCCGGCTACCGGTGGACCATCTGCTAGGCCGGGTGGGTTTTGGGCTATCGACCGTGGTCGGCGGCACCGCCCTCGACCATGGGCGCTACAGCGTCGCATGGGGTTCAGTGGGGATCGCTCAGGCCTGCCTCGACGCCTGCTTGGACTACACTGCCGAGCGCACCCAAGGCGGCCAGCTGATCCGCGACCATCAGCTCGTCCGCCGCAAGCTGACGGATATGATCGCCGATACCCGAGCGGCACGGCTGTTGTGTTACCGCGCCGGGCATCTGCGCCGAAGCCGTGATCCTGGGGCCGGCCCCGAAACCTGGATCGCCAAGTACTTCTCCTCACGGGCAGCCGTTCGGGCAGCCAACTGCGCAGTCCAACTCCATGGCGCGCATGGTTTACACGAAGGATCTCCGGTTGGGCGCTACCTGCGCGATGCGAAGGTGATGGAGGTCATCGAAGGATCGACGCAGATCCAACAAACCTTCATTCCAGACTTTCCATTGGCAGAGATCTAGTGCACGGTTTGCTGGTTCCCTGCCGCTATTTCCTCACCCATTGCATTGACACCATCAAAGGAAATCCACTGTGACGATCACCGAGGTGAAGTCTCCCCAAGACGACTCAACAACCCTACAAGACACCAACTCCAAGACCGTCAAAGTTCTGGTCTGGGATCTAGACAACACATTGTGGTCGGGCACCCTACTTGAGGGCGACGATGTCCAACTACAAGCCGGCGTCGCCGAAGCCCTCGAAACGCTCGATCAGCGTGGCATCCTGCTCTCCGTCGCCAGCAAGAACGACCCCGAAGCCGCAATGGCCAAGTTGCGGGAGCTGGGAGTTGCGGACTACTTCATTTATCCACAAATCGGCTGGTCCGCAAAATCTCAGAGCATCGAGCGGATCGCCACATCGATCAACATCGGCCTCGACACCGTCGCCTTCATCGACGACCAGCCTTTCGAACGGGAGGAAGTGACCCACACCCACTCCTCGGTTCGGACACTCGATGCGAGCGAGATCGAAACCTTGAACGGGCGACCGGATCTCATCCCTCGCTTCATCACCGACGAATCAGCGATCCGACGGCGGATGTATCAGGCGGACATCGAGCGCCAACAAGTCGAGGAGGAGTTCACCGGTCCTCAGGAAGAGTTCCTCGCCGGCCTGGAGATGCACTTCACCCTCGGTCCGGCCCGGGAAGAAGACTTGAAACGTGCGGAAGAGCTCACGGTGCGTACCCATCAACTCAACACCACCGGCTATACATACTCCTACGACGAGCTGGCCGAGCTGCGCCAATCGCCCGACC
>JAJCXO010000187.1 GCA_029263395.1 Acidobacteriota bacterium
AGACGGCCCCACCAGCGCAAGGTCCCATGATGGCGCTAATCTGCGGCACTACTCCCGAGGCCAGCGTATTGCGGAGGAAGATGTCGGCATAACCGCCAAGGGACGCGACACCCTCCTGGATTCGTGCTCCACCAGAGTCGTTGAGTCCGATCAAAGGAGCACCGTTGGCAACCGCAAGATCCATGATTTTGCAAATCTTACGCGCATTGGTAGCCGATAAGGATCCACCGAATACGGTGAAATCCTGCGCAAAAACATACACCAAGCGGCCTTCGACCGTGCCATAACCACTCACCACACCATCGCCGGGAATACGCTTGGATTCCATTCCGAAATCGGAGCAGCGATGCGTCACCAGTGTGTCGATTTCGACAAATGATCCAGCATCGAGCAACAGGTCAACACGTTCACGAGCGGTCAGCTTTCCAGCTGAGTGCTGTCGATCGATGCGTTGCTGGCCACCCCCCAGGCGTGCTGCTTCCAACCGACGATCAAGCTCTGTCTCCGAATGCCGATCCTTCTCGTCTGACGCTAGCGAACTCTCTCGGAACATCCAGTCACTCCTTTATCTGTCACTGCCTGGCATCGGCGCTCGTTGGCTCTGGGCAGAACTTCGATTTCACTACCCGAAAATCGACAACTCTTTTGAACAGACACGCCGGCTCATTGTACCTCTCACTGAGCAGGCGCAATAGAATGTCAGGTTCGATGCTCGACGCACCCTTCACTCAACTCGACACGGCTGGCATTGCCCGCTCGCTGACGCAGATCGCCGACCAACCGGCAGATCTCGCGGATGCGTTCTTCGAACGGATCGAGACCGTCGAGCTGCCACCACCTGATCAGGCCCCAGGATTTCGAGTCTGGCGCGAGACAGGATTGGCCGTTCGTCTCCAGCGGGAAGGTCGCACTTGGTTGGCAGGGCGCGATCAGATCAGTGCTGACGTTTTCCAAAATGCATTGCGGCGGGTGGCCCGAGCCATGCCCCGGGCGCCCTACCCCTTACCGGAGCTTGAAACCGAACAGTGGTCGACACCACCTGAGGCGCCTGAAGTTCTAACGTTTCCGACTGCCGTCAGTCAGGCCCTGCGCACCCACCATGTCGACTTCCCAGTTCAATTGACTGTTCGTCGACATCGGCGCTGGGTTCGGGTCATCGGCACACATCTCGCCTCTGGAACCGAGGGCGAGAGCTTCTATAGCTGTGACGCGGTCATGCCTTGGACACGTTATGGCTGTTTGCTGGACGAGCTGAGCCACGAGAAAGCCGAAGACCTGGCACGCCGCCTGGTCAATCTCTATCACACACGTGATGCGGAGCCTCCAGCTCCATGGTGTGGCGTCGTTATCCTCGGCGCATCAGCAACCGCAGTCCTGCTTCACGAAGCCGTCGCTCATGCTCTGGAGGCAGACACCCTAGCGCAGGGCGGACATCCAGAAGCGTCGCTCGGAGTAAGAATGGGAAGTCGCCTGTTAAACGTGTTCGACGACCCCTCGAGTGCTCCTAGCGGCGTGCAGCGCACCGCTGATGATGAGGGTTTCCCCGTGGTTCGCAGGTGCCTGCTCCGAGCCGGCGTTGTTGAGCAACCGCTGTGCGACACGGCTTGGACCCGCCGTAGCGACCGGCTTACAGCCGGCGCTGGCCGGCGCGGGAACCGCCATCTTCCGCCAGGACCACGATCCAGCCATCTCGAGCTCGTAGCTGGCGAACTCTCTCGAAAGGATCTGCTGGCGGACGCGGAAGGGGGCCTTTATTTGCCGGAAGCTGATCAAGGTCGCCTCGATCCGGTGACTGGCAAATTCGTGCTCCGGTTCCCCTATGGTCGGCGCATTCAGAATCAGGTTCCGGGGTCGCCCGTAGGTCCGTGCTGGATGCGCGGCCAAGTCAGCGATCTGCTCGACAAAATTGCCGGTATCGGAGCACAAACTTTCGCCGCGGGAGCTGGCTGGTGCGCTAAAGGTGGTGTCAAGCTGCCGGTCTGGGCAACCTGCCCCGAGATTCGAATCCAAGGGGTGGAGATCGGCCCATGAACTCTGCCGAACCACTCCGGGAAGTGCTCGACGGTTTGCGTCGCCAGCACTGGGAAGAAGTAGAGGTCTTCCACAAGAAGGGTCGCTCGAGAACCATGCAGGTTTCTCCATACGGTGATACAACTTCACTTCGCCAAGAGGAAGGCTGGGCGGTTCGTGCTGGGGATCGCCGACGTTCGTTCTACTATGCCGCCTCGGGACCGCCGCGAGCTGTTGCCTGGCCCGAAGCCGATGGCATTGGCTTGAGGCTACCCTCGGCGCGACCAGGGCCGCACTGGTCGCCGCCTTCGACTTTAGATGCTCCGTTGATCGGTGAGGGCGAAGCGCGCGGCTTCTTCTCTGGTTTGGCCAAGGAGCTCGATCGCGAGATGCCTGGGGCCAAACTGTTGTCGGGTTACCTCGACGACGGTTCGAGCGATAGCCAGCTCGTGTCGAGCCGGGAAATCCAGGTGAGGGTCCAGCATCGTGTTGCGTCATTACATCTCGAAGCGGTCGGGCCGACTGCAACGACACCCAGCATCGCCCTGGATATCGCCGACCATGATGCACGGCGCTTCAGCCCTGCAGCCCTCGCACGTCGGTTGGCAGACCTGCTCTTAGTCTCGGAGAAGGGATCCGCACGGCCACGGGACCGTGGCGAATTTATCCTTGCACCGCCGGTCGCGGCGGGACTTTTGGCCGCGCTCGGCGACCTGTGGATCGGGCCGGAAGCAGAAGAACGATCGACGGCACTGATCGACCGCAACGGCCGAATCGGCAGTCCAGCACTCACTATTATCGACGATGGTCGCTTGCCAGGTGGAGTCCTCGAGGCGCCCTATGACGGCGAAGGACAGCCCACCCGAAGCGTGACTTTGGTCGAAGAGGGCAGCTTTCGCCAGCCTCTCCTTGCTTGGTGGCAGACGACCTCGAATCTGAAACGGTCATCAGGTTGCAGTCTTCGGCCAGGCTGGCGAGACCTCCCGATCCCCGGTTCGACCCATCTCTACCTGCAACCTGATCCGTCGATCCGCGCTGTATCCCTCATCCAGAGCCTGAGCCGGGGCTACTATCTGATCGGCCTTGCTGGCCCACCTCGTATCGAACCCGATTTCACTCGTTTTGCCGCCCCGGTGAGTGGCTTTGCGATCACTAGCGGACAACCCACGGGTACCGTGGCACGGGCTTGGTTGGTTGGATCGGTCTCGACTTTTCTGAGCGGCATTGTCGCCAAGGCTCGAGATCTGACATTCTCGGCGGTCGGCGGAGGCATGGTGGGTTCACCCACCGTGCTCGCAAAAGGATTAGAGCTCAGACAGTAGACTCGAGGAGGTTCGCACGCGATGCAATTGGGAATACTTGGTCTTGCCAAAGCCGGCAAGACACTATTGTTCAACACGTTGACTGCGTCAGAAAAAGACACGGATAAATTTTCCGCGTCGAAGAAGACGCACCTTGCAACGGCTAGGGTTCCCGACCCACGCCTCGAGCGGCTGCGCGATCTCTACAATCCCAAACGTTATGTTCCGGCGACTGTCGACTACATCGACATCCCCGGCATCCAGAAGGGTGAAGGCTCTCAAAGCTTGGATTTGGCGCAACTTCGAACCGTCGATGCGCTGGTACATGTGGTGCGAGCCTTCGAAGACCCCGAGCTACCTCACCCTGAGGGTTCAGTGAATCCCGAGCGTGACATCGCGACGATTGATCTCGAGTTGATCTACGCCGATCATGAGTTGGTCGAGCGTCGGCTCGCCCGCCTTGCCAAGTCGGCCAAAGGTGGCCTCAGCCCAGATGAAGCCCACGAACAGCGCTTGCTGGCAGAAGTGATCCTACCGACGCTCGAGCAAGAGACACCGATTCGTGAGGTTGAGCTCTCGGCTGACGACGAGAAGAGGCTGCGCGGCTATCAATTATTGTCAGCCAAACCGATCTTGATCGTCATCAATGTCGCGGAAGAGGATGTCGCAACGGCTGAGCCTGGAGAATCAGGCAGCCAGAGCCATCGGGTCACCATTAGTGCCCCCATCGAGAAAGAGATTTCCCAATTGAGCCCTGAGGAGCAACGGGAGTTCCTCGACGATCTCGGCCTCGAAGAACCCAGTCTCAACCGTGTGTTGAGGGCGAGTTTCGAACTGCTAGGGTTGATCGCCTTCTTTACCGTTGGCGAAGACGAAGTGCGCGCTTGGACTATTCGCCGCGGAACGCGAGCACGCGAAGCCGCAGGGGTCATCCATTCCGACCTCGCTCGCGGCTTCATCCGAGCTGAGGTCGTTTCCTGGGAAGATCTTCTCGACCTGGGATCGTTGGCCAGTGCTCGCGACAAAGGCCTGCTTCGCCTCGAAGGCAAGGACTATGAGATTGCCGATGGCGATGTGACCCACGTGCGATTCAACGTCTAAGCACGAGCACCAATCGACTCAGATCTACTTGCCGACACTCTCTTCACGTCGGAGGTCTGCGTAGCGCTCAGTTTCCGCTGTTGGTGGCAAGAGCTTCAACTCTAGGCGCCCGGTGCTCAAGCGCGACCGTGGGCGGTAACTGGGCCGTCGCGACCGCGAAGTCCGACCGTTACCCGCGGTCGAATCGGATGCCGAGGTACCGCCGGGGGGTACTGCGCCGACCGCACCCCGTTGCCCTGCAGTCGGCTGGCTGTCGACTCGACCACTCGCACGGTTTCTTCCCCCAGACCGATCTCCGACTCCAATCGCAGGACGACGCCGACCACCGCCGCCAACCCGTTGTGCCTGACCCTGGTTAGATCCGGCATCGAGGTCGCTGGGGGTGAGCACTCGTCGACCATCCACCGAACCAGCAGGCGTGCCTACAGAATTCGAGTTCTGCGACGAAGCGCGACTCCGTGGCGCCGGACCGCCTGCTGGCGCTCCGCCTCGCCCGCTCTCACCGCCATCACCGAAATGGGCACGGCGACCCACGCGCTCTACCGGAGCTTCGTCTTCATCGTCATCATCGTCTCCGTCCTCGAAATCTGCTACCGCCACAGGCTGATCGGTCGCCTCCAGATTGCTCAACATCAGACTGGCGATACGCTCTGGATCGCCATACAACCTTGGCGTCTCGGCACTCGGAGAACTCTCGTAACGCTCCGACTTCAGCATCGCCTCGGTGGCCAGGGTGTTGTCGATCAGATGCGGATTGTTGTAAGCGAAGGTCAGATCGGGATCGAAGGCGAAGGCTCGGGCATAGTGCTCCACTGCCCGTCCGCGCTGTCCACGGCTTTCGAAAAGCATCCCCAGCTGGTAATAGGCCTTACCGTGTCGATCGTCGATCTCGAGCAAGCTCCGAAACTCCTTCTGGGCGTCACGAGATCGCCCTTCTTGTTGGAGCAGGACTCCGAGATTGAAACGAGCTAGCGTATCGGTGGGCGCAAGCTCGATCGCTTTCCGATAGGCCTCTTCTGCTTCCGAGTGACGCTCATCGAGCGCCAACAGATTGCCGAGGTCATTGTAAGCCTCAGAGTCGTAAGGGCGGTCCGCAACAACATCTTGCTGCGCCTTCAAGGTATGACTCAGGTGCGAAGGGGTACTTGCCGTTGCATTCCACACAAAGAGCATTACGACGCTCGAAATCCCGAGAACGTATCTGGCCAAAGTCTTCTCCTTTTGGATGGTGGCCGGCTGCTTCACGACGAGCGCCTCACGATAGATGGATTTTCACCGGATGAATTCACGCCGAATGCCCTTTTGCGGACCGTTCACGGATCGGCTTTGCCTTGAGTTTGGTTTTGCCGTCCTGCACTGCTATGCGGAACTGGATCTCACGACACCCGGTCTTGGTACGAATCACGTCCGCCTGCCGTTGTATGTAGGCGTTGAATTTCTCGAAGCTCATTCCTGGATTTCGATTGTGCAGGCTTCCGTACAGAGCCTGCACTGCGGCTGAGTTGTCTTGCACTCCCAAGATTACACCCTTGGTTGGATCCGCTGCGCTATCTTGGTCGACTTTGGCAACAGGGCGGGCCTGGCCTTGCTCCCGCGCCCGCAGCCGGCGTCCATACAAGTCGAGATGGCTCTGAAACTGAGCTTCCAAACTGCCGAGCCGAAAATTTGCTGCCGCACCCTTGAGACCAGTACCTCGCAGGCGACGAAGCTCAGCTCCGATGCGGTCACGAAGGTCGTCTGGGGGCAGCTTGAGGTCGCCAGCGAAGAAACGCTGGCTGTCGACTCGGAACTTGCGGATCGATACCGTCAGCCGATCGATCTCCTGATCGAGTTGTCTGTTGGCTGCCGTAACATCCATTGGCGTTTTCGAGATGTTCTTCATTCTAGAATCAGGAGATGCAGAACCTTGCCTCAACTCACAACTTCGAGCTCTGGGCCGTTGCCCAAGCAAGAAAGACGCTACTCAATTATACGGAAGCCCCAAGGGTGGGGTCCAAGCTCCCCGCAAGATCGGACGGCCTAACCTCACGTCGAGCAGGCCAATGACTCGTTTGGGTCACATCCTCGTGGTCGAAGATCGACCCGCGCTACGGCGGCTAATGGCACGGGCGCTTGAACAAGTAGGTTACCAAGTCACAGCGGTAGAGAGTGTTACTGCGGGAGTGGATCAGTTTTCCGAATCTAACTTCGACCTGGTTTTGACCGACCTGAAACTTGGCGACGGCACCGGGCTCGACGTCCTGGCGGCGTGCCGTGAATACCAACCCGAAGTACCGGTCGTGGTCGTGACAGCCTTTGGCACCGTGCAAGCAGCAGTCGAAGCGATGAAACTCGGCGCCGTTGATTTTCTCGAGAAGCCGCTGGAGATCGACGAACTCTACGAACTTGTCGAATCCCATCTTGGGAGCCCGTCTGAAACGCCGAGATTCGAGCCGCCTGGCGCACCGCCGATCATCGGCAATCACCCTCGCTTCCTCTCCGCGCTCCGCTTGCTCAAGAAAGTAGCGCCCACCCAGAGCACCGTTTTGGTCACCGGCGAGAGCGGTACCGGCAAAGAGCTCTTCGCTCGTGCCCTCCATGCCTTGTCAACTCGGCATAGTGGCCCCTTTGTTGCCGTCAACTGCGCGGCAATTCCGGATACCTTGATCGAAAACGAGCTCTTCGGTCATGAAAAAGGCGCATTTACCGGCGCCCATCGGCAGCAAACCGGCAAATTCGAGCAAGCCACTGGTGGAACCATTTTTTTAGACGAGATCGGCGAGCTCAAACTGGAGGTGCAAGGCAAGGTACTGCGCGTCTTGGAAGAGCGGGTCTTCGAACGTGTTGGAGGAGGTCGAACGCGACGCGCTGACGCACGCATCGTCGCTGCAACCAACCGTGATCTCCGAGAGATGGTCGACCGTGGCACGTTTCGCCAAGATCTCTTCTATCGTCTCGACGTGTTCCCGGTAGATCTTCCGGCCTTACGCGACCGCCCCTCAGATATCCCGCATCTTTCCCGCTACTTGGTTGAAGAAATCTCTCGACGGCTCGACCAGTCGCCGCTCGAGATCTCGCCAAGTACTCTGGACCTGCTTCAGGAGCAGCCTTGGCCAGGGAACGTCCGCGAACTCGCCAACGCGATCGAACGTGCCCTGATCCTGGCGGAAGGCAGCGTGTTACGACGGGCTGACTTGCAATTGCAAAGCGAAACATTGGCACCCAACGACGAACGCCATCGTTTCCAACAAGCTCTCCTAGAGACCGACGGCAACAAACACCAAGCCGCAGCGCGTCTCGGTATTAGCTACCGTTCCTTTCAACGCAAGGTGCGACAGCTCGACCTCGAAGGTTTCCCCAAGTACAGAACCTGATATCCGGCTAGGGTTCGTCAACCGCCGGAGAACGACTCGCTCTCGAGAGCAGGGTCATCACCATTAAGGAGCTCGTCTTCTGGCTCGCCCTGGTCGCCAGGATCGGGCCCTTGGATAGAGAATCCGTCGCTGGTGAGGACAAATTCAGGGTCTCCGAACAGCGTATAAACCCCAGGAATTGGCGCTTTGAACTGGGTACTCTGCCCTGGCGCTAGACTCGCACGTTGCAGAAAAGCTCGAGTCTCCAAGACCGGATCCCCATTCTCGTCCGAGACGCTCACTGCGATACGAATGGCAGCAGCAATGTCATCCCCTCGGTTTCGGACCGTACCAATAATCTCCAAGCCATCAACATCTGGACTTTCGCGGCTGGACCAGGTCACCAACTCGACCGGCTCCGTAGACTCTGGGATACCCGCCTCGTCTTCAGCGTCCGCCTCAGTCTCCTCTTCAGGCTCGTTGGCTGCCGCCGCGGGAATATCTTTGTCGGTCAGTACCAAGGCACGCGCGCGTGAGGGCTGGGTTGCGGGTGCTGGTTGCGGGGGGGCCTGGCGTTCAATCGCCTTCTCCTCCGTCGCCGCACGACTGGCCTCGAGGTCAACATCGGCCAACCGCAACGCCGACAAAGCGCCATTGGCTCCAGTGTAGATCACTTGTCGGCCTTTCTCCTTCCAGGGACCCGACGTTTCGAGCCGAGTCCCATCGTGCAGCACTAGCCAGTCGGCAGCTACCGGGGCAACAAGCCCCAAAATCAAGATCCCAAAGACCGTGATCCTCAATTGTCTCTCCAATCCGCCGGATACATGGCAATCGGTATCGTCGTGTACACGCTGACACCGGTTGAGTTCCGCAAGGCAGCGATAACAATCTGGAAAGCATCATTGAACCGGCTGCCGCGCGGTAGATGTTCCAACAACGCTTTTCGCACCGAGTCCGAGGTGCTGTCGTCGATGGCGTCGAGCAGCGTGCGCCCCGAATCTTCGGGGTCATTCTTGGTCGCCGTGCGCTCGATGAACGGTGCAGTCGTGAACTCCTCAATCTCCTGGAATCGATCTTCCGCTGTCAAATCGTCGTCGTCATCGTCATCGCCGCTCGGTATGGAGTTCGACGGGGAAAGATCGGCCACCGGGCCACCGTTCTCGACCCGAAGCACGAAAGCACGGGTGGTGCCCGTACGCTCGCACGCCAGATCGTCGTCATCGTCGTCATCATCATCGTCGTCATCGCCGACCACAATCGTCGTGATCGAAGCCGGGTCGTAAGCCGAGAAGACGAGAAGACCAGAGACCACGAAGGCTTCAGAGGTCACACGCGACTCCAGAGTCGTCGACACCGTGGCTGGGATCGACATCACCCAGCCGGGCCGTAATTGCTCTGTTGGAGTCGGAATACTGACCGGGAAGACCGCGGTTTGATCCACCGGCTCCAACAACAAGTTGAAGTCCGAGAGTGGCTCGTCGAGGAATGAAAAGCTAACCAGGCAAGACTCGGTGATCGGCAGCTGATCGACGCAAGCCGGACCCGCAGAAAGATCGCTTTGTTCGAAGTCGTCATCGACGATCACGAAGAACTTCGACTCGGGACTGAGGCTCGTAGAGCTCCACAGATCTTCGCGATCACCGGTTCCGACCGCTAGTGCAAAACGACTGAGCTCGGGTACAAAGAAGGCTGCTGGCGAAAAATAGATCGGCCCACCGCCCACATCGAGGATCGGGAAGGGCTTCCAAGCATCGTCGATGACTCGCTGCGTCGTGAAGTTGGTGCCATTGTTGGGGGCGTATTGCTCGAAGACGCCATCTCCGTTCGAATCTCGAATCATCTGGAAGTTTCTGATGTTCACATTCGCCAGCGATGGAACATTGCCGCCAGAGAGCGCTTCGAGATCAACTTTGTACACCAACCCATCGGTTGTGGCCTGATAGATCACGTCGAAGATCCCGTCGCGATTGGTGTCGAGCACGGTCGGATCGGCTGGTGCGGAACCTTCACCATCCCCCAATTTGCGTTTGTAGATCGGTACTCCGGTCTCAATATCGACCATATAAAGATAGGCCCCACGCCGTTGTGTCAAGCCGTCCGGCGTTTTGCTGCGCGGATCCATACCGCCACCGAAAATCGCGACGTGCTTGGTGATCAAATCTGCACCACCGGGGGCACAGGATCCCCCACCGGCCGGGCACACCGCAACTTGCCCGATGACAGCCTTCGACCAAGTGTCACCCAAGTCTGGGTAGCCGCAGCCATTTTCTCCGACTAGACATCCACTGGCGTCGGAACCATCTTCGTCTAGAAAGTATGGATCGCCACCCACCGCATCCAAGCGAGAGTCGGTGAACGACCACAGCTCGGAGGGAAACGGCATCGCAACCTTGTCCGCTGGGGCATTATCGATTCGGAATGGACAATCCGCGGTCTCGACCACCTTACCGTCAGCGTCGAATCCCATGCAAGAAGGCGAGAATTCTGATGGCGGTGTGGTGTCCTCGTCGCACCCTGCGTTCTCGCACGGTACCAGGGTCAGGTCCGTATTGTCTGTCCGTTCCGAGGTGATGTCAGGCTGGGTAACGTCGAGGGCAAAGTAGCCACTCTTGAAATCGGTGACCGTGCTAGGGACTCGAAAGAGGTCACCCGCTTCTCGCAGGCCGCCGACCAACACGGTCCGCCAGTTGCGATCGGTGACAGTTGACGATCCACCGACCGTTGCCACGGGATCGATAAAGACGTCTCCGACGCTGACCGGCCCATCCAACGAAAAAACGTGCCGAGTACCCTCGGCCTGTTCCTTGATAATCGGCATCACCAAACGCGGAATGTAGGCTAGGAGTTCTTTGCCACCGCCATCGTTGAACACCTCCGCAGTGTCCCCCGCGGCATTGGTGAAGTCGTTGTCCACCACTTGCCGGATCCCGATGTCGATGAAATGGAGCTGGCCATCGTTAGAGGGTGCAACCAACATCCGTCGGCGCCAAACGTGGTCGGCTGCAAACTGGCGGTAGCCACGGTTCTCACCAAACTCCAACACGTCTGGATCGACGCAGTTGCTGGGGATGTCCGTACGTTGGGCAGGTCCGCATTGATCCGTTGCAAAGTAGGTGAAGTTGCTGGGGCCCGACAAGGCAACCGGGCTGGCATGGAAGATATCTCCCAGAACGAAGGAATCATCACCAGCAATCATCGGATCTAGATCACACGCCGGAACATCGCCAATCTGGTCTGGCGGGATACCTTTGACCCCGATGGTCTTGTCGATGATGTTACTGAGCAGCGTTTCGACGAATTGATTGTTTACAACGTCAGCTTGGTAAGCCGTCAGCACAGAAGCGTCGAGCAGCACCTCACCGAGATCGTCAACCGCCTCCTGGGCCGCGGCTGGTAACTGGCTGTAGACCTGGCTCGGATTCAACTTCAGGTGCTCCGGCACTTCGAA
Organism: Acidobacteriota bacterium; assembly: GCA_029263395.1. GTDB lineage: Bacteria > Acidobacteriota > Thermoanaerobaculia > Multivoradales > J023 > JAAELT01. Next base: position 11,193 of record JAJCXO010000187.1, read on the forward strand.
TCGCCGAGCTGCGATCGGCCGTGGCGCACCAAGGCTATTCGTAGCATCGGGATCTCTCTCCATCCCATGGATGACGACGCGAGTACCGGCCTCAGCTTGTTCGCACAGCAGGTCGCCGGCTTCCCACAGGTGGCAGGCCGACTGGAAGGCCGCCGATAGTGTCATCTCGTCAATACAAGACCTAGAAGTGTCGGGCTCGTTGTCATTATTCAACGGCAACGGGCTGCGAAACGCGTTGATTTGTCCTGGCCAAAAACCGGGAGCCGGGTTGTTGGCCGGTGTGGCGTCGGGATCGTAGGCGAGTGGACCGAAGCTCGAGAGAAAAATCTTGTCGGCAGCGGTACTCTGGATGGCCGGAATCGAAGCCGAGGCAAACACCCGTTGCTGAGATTCGATTTGCGTCAAAAAACTCTCGAGCGCGGCCTGCAACTCGTCTTTGTTTCGTGCTAGCAACGGTTCTCCACCGCCGGCGGCTGCGATATCCACCAGCTCGGAATCCTCGACGCCAAAGCCGACAACCCAAGTGCTGACATCGTCGTCCAACAACTCGGCTGCTTCAACAGAAGGATCAAACAGAAAACGATCCTCGGGGGCACATGAAGTGTCGAATTGAAACCCGACTTTACAGCGCCCCTGTCTGACACCACCGCTAGTAAAACTACAAGCGTCGGCACCGTCCGTGATCAACAACATGTATTTCTGGCGGCAGGCGAATTCCGTATCCGCGAGGGGTGCGTAGTCGTTCCACTCGTCGTACCACTCCTGAAACTCGTTCATCGACTCGGCCAATGGCGTTAGGCCGGTCGCGATCATCGGTCTTTCATCATCGGTCGCATCGCCGTCGGTCTCGTCATTCTTCAAACGCAACCGGCGCGAGTAAGGGAAGGCGGGATTAGAGCCTTCGTTTCCAGAAACGATAGGGCCATGGTCATCGACGAAGTACGGAGCAACTCGGTAGTCGAGACCTGCGGAACCCGTGTTGGGCACTAGCCGACGCTGAATGGCAGCGATGTTCTGATCTTGCCAGTCCAGCGGTACGAAGTCGCCGATGTCGTAGATATCGCTACGCGGAATGTCTGGCGTCCCGTCGAAGTCGAAATCCGAACCGCGAGCATCCTCAGTGGTCGGCCAGAAAATGTTGTAGTCCCACCACGCATCATCCACTAGATTATCCGGCACAGAAAAGAACGTGTCGTCGTTGACCTCCATGCCGAAGCAACCACTTTGCTCGAAGTTGAAAGACGAGCCGTAACCAGCGAATGCATTGTATTGATCGTAAAAGAAGCCAGCTTGCACCATCGGCTGACGACGGGTGACACTGTCCCAAGCTGCGTAGTCCGTGACCAAGTCGTAATAAACCGTTCCCGACGTGACACTGCTCGCGCCACAGGCGCCAGCCGGACAAGCGTAAACGGCAATGTTGGCAGCGAGGATGTCGGCGCCGAATGTTGAGCCCGCTGAACTGTAACTGACCCGGAAGATCTTGGTGTCGTCATAGTCCACGCGATACCAGATGTCAGTTTGGTACGTCCCCGCATAACCGAGCTTGGGAATGCGGTGGCCACGTTCGGCTTCCCACACATCCGTAATATCTATTGGATAGGTACTGTTGCAGCCAATCTGCTCATCTTCGAGATTGAATGTATGACAAGACCAACCATCTCCGCTCAGCAAACCCGGATCAGGATCTCCCGACGTACTGTAGTTACCGAAGACCTCTTCGTCGCCGACTTCGAGGAAGTCTGGACCACCCACACCCAAGGTTGGAGCCGGAAAAGCCGTGCCACTGGAATTTGTGGCGCGGGCCCGGTACAGCCAATGTTTGGCTTGTAGTCGCGGGTTGTCCTGTTCGTAGTGACCAAAGCCGAAATGGACCGTTTCAGTATTCCCGATGGCCTCGTGAAGCACTTCTTTCGCTTGAAAAAACTTCGACCGCGGGTCGTCTCCGTTGAGCGGCAGATAACAGTCTCCATCTGGACAGATTGGTTGATTGCACTTGTAACCCATCTCGATACAGGGCGGAATCTCGATTCGCACCCAACGCACCGCATCAGCTGTCACGAAATTATTCGAGGCTTCGTTGCGCAGCACGACATTACCGTTGGAAGTCGATAGTTCGTACGTGCCAAGCAGGTTCCAGCCGTCGAATTCTGTGCCAATTCCAGTGGCAACACTCGACCTCTGATTGATACTGACGGTATCCGTACCGCCGTCATGTTCGATGTCTACCATGATGTTGGTGGCTCTGAAGCTCGAGGGCGCCCAGGACATATAAACTTGATAAGTGCCGGGAGTCGAGATCGGGGGGTCATACGTCGCCGTCTTGAATGGCGTTGTGACCCGAGGATTGCCATCAACGTAATAATTCGAACCCTTGAAGCCAGCGTTGAACGTGCTCTCGTACCAGCCGAGCGACGTCGAAGAGGTAAAAATCGTAGGCGGCACGTAGGTCACTGCCGAATCGTCATTGTCGATAATGATCTCTTCGAGTTCGGCCACTGGGTTGTCTTCGTCAACAATGGCATAACGTGTGCAACTCAAGTCTGGGCAAACTCGAGCACAGACTGAGCTCTCGAGAGTGCATTCCTGAGTACACATCGAATCAAAGGGATCGATGTCGTCGAACGTGTCAGCTTGCGTACAACCCGGTGACCAAGTCATAGAGCCAGAAGTGTCGAATACTAAAAAGACATAGGGTCCTGCAGCTGCGGACCCAACCTGCCCCAGCAGATAACGATCATCGGCGGCGACAGGGCTAGCCATCAAGATCAAGAGCACCACCCAGCCGGCGCCGATTGCGGCCGAAAATTTAACGATCGATCTCTGACACATTGCTCTCTCCTTCAAGCTCACTAGCTTGCTGGTCGCGTACCGTCTTATCTAGCGATCAAGGTCTATCGAATGGTCTATGGATGGAGATCCCGAAACCATCAAGGGGAGGCCGTAATCTCGTTATGCTCAGGATGAGGTTCACAGCCAAAAACTTCTGGGTGATCGAATGCTCCGAGCAGAGTACTGGCCTCTAAAGCTTGGAGTGGCGTACTGAAGAAAGCCAATTCGATCTCTTTCTCCGACTGCACGGTAAAGTCGATTGCGGCGAGATCTTCGCCCTGTTCTCGCGGCACTGGGCGAGCCGCCGACTGCGGCCATGTGCCGCGCATCGCACGCCCTTCACCGCGAAAAAAGCCAGCGAACAACTGACCCGAGCTACCTTCGTTGGCTTTGCTGTACGGAGCCACATCAAAAGCCACCGGGTATAGGTTCGTGGTGTCGACGGCGTACCCCAAGGTGCGCACTCCGAGCATCCGCGTTGAGTCGTTCGCGTCTCTGGCCAGCAAGCCAAGACATTTGCTGTCCGTCGAGTTAGCCACCATCAGTTGGCTGACACTCGCAGACAAACCCGTCTCAGCTGCAAAAAAGGTCTCGTTGATGACCTGCTCATTGCCGCCGATCAACATTTCTGTTTCAGTCACGAGTGCCAATGACAAACCGATCACAGTCAGCATGACCAAGACCATGAGCGCCACGATAAAGACACTACCTCGTTCCCGTGCGACATATCTCATTGCAAATTCCTCAGTTCGACCACCGTCTGCAGCCAACGACGCCGGTATCGGATCTCATCGCTGAATGAATAGGTAGCACCCGCCACAGTGAAATCCGCACCGCGGTCGTAGTCCTCAATCGGCTGAATTTCTGGAGCTCGATGGTTGAGGTCAGGGAAGCGTGCCTGAACCAGAGTGTTGATCCTCAAGTAGTGGAATTCGAGCGCCGTGTCGTACCATGTTTGTAGCGACGCTGTACCTTGAGGGGACGAGTAGTTGGTGGTCAGAGTCGACGTCGTATCGTCGACGGCATTGAACAGAATCTCATCGGTATCGTCGCCATCGTCCTGGATTTCTCCGTGTCCGACCGTGCCTCGTGCATCAGCGTCGGCGCCAACTGCTATCTGTAGGTCGAGCACGTTGTCTGCGATGTCGACCCGGTCGAGCACGGTGTTGGTACCGGGGAGAAAACGTGCTCGAGAGAGCACCGGTGTCAGCCGGGTTGTGTTGTCTCCGGGTACCTCCCATTCCGCTCGCACGAAAAGGCGGTACTCTTCGACCAAACCGATCGAGCCAATATTGCTCGGCATCTCGATTTCGACAGCGGGTGGCCCAGCATCGACGGTCAACGTTGTACCACCAGCCCCCGGTCGTAGAATTGTGCCAGTGGTCATGTCGGCATAACCTGCGCCTGGCCCGAGCGATGGGTCTTGGTCTGGATCGAGTGTCACATTGAAGCTTATGCACTGCGGAATGTCTTCTGCAGCTGTTGCCGAGTGAACATCGATATTCGGACATGCCGCCAGATCGAGTTCGTTGGTGGTCGTCGTGTTGTGGTCGAACGCGGCGATGACGTAGGCATTCGGATTGAGCGTGTCACGCATCATGATGGCCAGTGGCTGCGCGGCTGTTTTGGCTGCCTTCAACCGATCAGAAAGCTCGCTGATTTCTTGCGGGTAATCCCAGTAGGTACGACCTGAAACGCGGGATCTTTCCGGCAAAATCACCTTGCCTGAAAAAACATCGGCGGTGATCCAGGCACTGACATCGAGCGGAGGATCCAGGTAGTACATAGGTGTCGACAGAACACCCCGCAAGATCAACACGTCGCTGCCCGGCAGCACGATGTCAGTGCCCTGATTCGCGGCCATAGAGTCGACGACCCCAACAATGGTTGCCTCATCGACATTGTTGAGCAGGGAAACCGCATAGCCAGTTTTTGGAAACGTGCCAAACGTGTCGTAAATCGGCGCAGAGGCATCCGGCTGGCCGGACGGTAGATTGAGCATCGTTATGGGAAGTCCGCCGAGGCCGGCCATTCGTGTAAAACGCACAATCTCGGCTTGGCCGACCCGCAGGCTCTGCTGAAGCTCGGCGAGATGCGTCTGGGCACGGGCGAGGCGACTGCTGCTATCAAAGATAATCAAGAGGCCTATTAGAACCTCTACCATGATCACCATCGACACCAGCAGCTCCACCAACGAGAAGCCCGCTTGCCGCGATCCACCACCCTGCCGTCGAACGAATCTAACCTTGTCGAACATGCTGCGTCTCCGTCTACTAACTGGGGTCTCGGGCGATTGCTGGTCTCGGTCTTCAGCTGTTGCCATCAATAGACTCTGAACTGGCCAACCGTCATGCGCTGCCCAACATTGAGCAAGTTGTCGGCACTATTCTCCTGTCGATCCTGCTGGATCGAGATCCGGAACTCGGTGAGGTGTGCATTGTTGAGATCGCCACCCATGTCGGTCGCCAGCGGCGAGTCGAAAAGCCGTGGATCGCCTAGCGAACTGAGTGCCCCGCCCTCGACATCAATCGCGATGTGGATGTCAGCGTAGGAGTATTTGCGGATTGCGAAGTCGCGGGCCCAAAGAATCGGCCCAGCCGCATCTGTTCGAAGGTCGACCCACTCCTCGTCACCAAGCTTGGCCGGTGTGCCTTCTGAGTGAAGGTTGCCGGTATCCCAATAACGCCGGTTGAACGTTCGCACATTCTGAGTGGCGCCGGTCAACTGCCAATCGTCGCGGTCGATTGTGGCTTGGTTGTTCTCTTCCAGCTCTGCGGTGATAAACGTCGAAGCTTGGCTGGATCGCCCACCGCGGATATTACTCTCCAGAGCTCGCATGAACAGTGGCAGCACACTGACAGCAACCACCAACAGCAAAGCCGCAGCAAACAACCCTTCGAGAAGCGAGAACCCTTGCTCGCTCGATTGGGCGCGCCGCCGGTTCGTTTTTCCAATGCTCATTCCTTCGACCTCACCTTGTTCTGTATCTGACCGTTCGGGAGCAGGTCCTCAATACCATGTCCACGTAAACCCAGTGGTCACGGCACTCGTCCGTTCGTAAAATCCTTCACCGCCCGGCGCGTCGGCTGCTTTTAAGAACTTCCGGATTTTTGGCTGCCCGGCGGAGAATGCAAGGACAACCTGCAGCACGTTATCGCCACCATCTGAAACACAGACCGCCCCGGTTCCAGTTGTACCACCACCGCCGGCATCGATCGCAACCCCGGTACTATCCCAAGTGATTTTATCGCCACCCCAGCTGTCACCGCTGCCATCGTACTTGTCCTGGCAGTCGGCCGGGCTGACCGCGGTGTAGATCGACGCGGCTTGGTCGTCGAGCACCAACTCGATGACATCGGTCACTCCGAGACCAAACACTGAAGTCCCCATGACCTCCACCGAAGCCTGCCCACCGTCGCGAATCGCGCGTAGACGCGTCTGCCGCATGACGTTGGCAACGTCATTGGCTGCCGACTCGAGGCGCACTCTGTTCAGCTGGTTGAATAAGGCTGGAATACCGAGAACTGAAATGATGCCCAAGATGGCGAGAACTACCAACACCTCCAAGAGCGAAAAACCTGAAGACCGATCAGGCGCGGGCAAAGACAAACCGCGGGCAGAACCGGAAACTGAATTAGCTTTTCTTCGCATGACAATACCTCGTGAAGCAAACTGTGTACCAGGCTGACCTGGACAGGACAAGGCTAAACTTATCAGTACTTTAGGCCTAACGCTGTCGCTACAAGCACCAAGTCGACACTTTCAACATGTTACTTTGGGTTACATTCTTGCCAGGTACGACTCGCGACTCGCGGAATCCATAATTTAACGCGGGTGCCGCCGCTAGCCCGATTCTCGAGCTCAATGCGGCCGGCGTGCAGCAGAACGATCCGCCGGGTCAGCGCAAGCCCCATCCCGACTCCACCTTCGCGCCGGGTGAAAAAAGGATCGAATAGACGCTCGGCAACTTCAGGTGAAAGGCCTTCGCCACGGTCTTCGATCACCACCTCGATTCCTGAATCACCGCTGATGAGTCGCGCCTGTACCGGCTCCTCTCGACGCGCCTCGCACTGCGCTTCAATAGCGTTGGCAAGCACGTTTCGGAACGCCCGCTCGAGCAGCAGAGGATCCCCTAAAACGTCGAAGTCAGCGGTCGCCGAGTCTTCGCTGCAGACCGTGATTGTGCCACCCTCCAATGCTGGATCCGCAGCTGAACGGTGCACCAACCGTAAGAGATCTACCTGGCTGGGTTTGGCGGTTCCAGGGCGTGCGAATTTCAGAAAATCGTCGAGGACCCGCTTGAGATGATCGCTCTCGTGCTGGATCTCCCCCAGGTAGTCACGGATCGACTCCTGATCAGCACTGCGATCGATCAGTGTCAGGTAGCCCCTGAGCGTCGCCAAGCTGTTTCGCATCTCATGAGCGACACCGGCCGTTAACTCACCGAGCTGCGAGAGGCTATCCACTAGCTGCTTTTCTTGAATCTCACGCTGAGCTTCCGTCAGGTCGGCAAACATCACCAGGAAGCCGCGCAGTTGCCCATCGTCACGACGTAGCGGATGCGCGGTCACACCTAAAGTCCGTTCGCCCTCGGACAGCTCGAGGACACACTCTTCGCGCTGCACCGTCTGCTCGAGACGGATCGCCCGCGTCAACAACATTTCGAGTTCAGGATGACCAGGGAGTGCTTCTGCCAACGAACGACCGATCGGCGCTGGCTCGAGCTCCAACAGAGCCGCACCGATTTCATTCAAGGCGAGTAACACGCCTTCGGCATCCAACAACAGAACGCCGCTTTCAAGACTTTTGGTCAGTGCTCCCTCGAGGGCCTTCAACTCGTCGATCTCCGACGCGCTGGGCGGTGGCGGTTGGGCGAGAGCGTCGAGGGCTTTCTCGAAGGTTTCGACCAGGAAGATGACCTCGTCTTCCGATTCTGGCATCTCTTGGCCGGCGTGACGCGCACGTTCGACCAAACGATCGAACGGAGCCAGGAATCGACGCAGGAAAAAGAGCACCAAGAGGGTGATCGCACCATTAACGGTCAACATGACTGGGGTCAATATGCCGAGACTGCGTTGCCGACTACGCAGCAGCGTGGCCGGCAGTTCGACCCACACCGTCAACGTCTCATCGAACCGCTTGAATCGAGCGGTGCCGATCAAGGGTCGGTCGTCGAAACCTGGCAGGAACCAGCCTTTCGATCCAACCTGCGACCCTGCCACCTGCGACCCTGTAACCGGCGGTTCGTCACCCGGCCCAAGGATCACAACTCTCCGAGCTCGCGGCAACCGGCGGCGTAAATCGTCGGCGGCGGGCAAGACTCGAGCAGCCACCAATTCGCCAGCCAATGTGCGGGCTAGCTGAAGCGCCTCGGCTTCACGCTCCTCGACCAATAAGTCGATGGCCCCGCGGTAGGACAACAGAGCATAGGTCGACAGCAAAACAAGGATCAAGAGAGCAACCGGCAGGAGGATGAGAAACTCCCGGCGCTGGCCGATCCCCCGCCTGCGCTGGGTCATGGCGAAACCAGAGTGCTCGGCGAAACCAGGGCGTTTGGAGATACCAGGGCGCTCAGGCCTGTGACCGCAAAATACGTCTCCAGCAACTCATGGGCGTAGAACAAACTCGCGATCGCTCCGAGCGCCAGAAAAAAGCCGAACGGAAGTTTGGACTGTGGCCCCATCCGGCCACTGAGCATCAACGCGCCGCCGACCAAGGAGCCGATCAGCGAGCTCAACAAGAGGGTGATGACCACACTCTGCCAGCCCAGAAAAGCCCCGATCATGGCAAGCATCTTGACGTCGCCGAGGCCCATGCCATAAACCCCCTTCCACCAGTACCAACCCCAGCTCAGTGCCGCTAGCACACCAGCCCCGAGCAGCACTCCGATCACAGCTTCCATCAACGTACTCCACGAGATCCATGGCTGGAGTACCAAACCCAACACGATTCCCGGCTTGGTGATGACATCCGGCAGGATGTAATGCTCCAGATCGATCATCCCCAAAACAATCATCGCGCAGCAAAACACCACGGCGACCAGGCTATCGACAAACGTGTCGAAACGGAGATAACTGAGCAGGAAGCAACCTCCGGTCACGATCTCGATCAGCGGATAACGCCAAGAGATCATCGCGCCACATTGTCGACACCGGCCCCGAAGCAGCAAATAGCTCAGGACCGGTATGTTGCCCCAAGGTGGGATGGCTGCCCGACAACGAGGGCAGCGCGAGCGCGGCAGAACCGTCGAGATGCCCCGTGGCAGCCGGAAGATGACAACGTTCAGGTAGCTTCCGAACACCAGACCGAACAGAACGACATAGATGCCTAAAATTTGCTGGATCGACACGTCGGCGATTCTAGTCCCAAATCAATTTTCTGGCCCCAAAACAAAACGAGACGCCGATTCGACGTCTCGTTTGGCGCGGAGGATCTCCGCTGCTGATCTTTTTGCAGACCCGGAGGTCTGCAAAAGTCACTCAGACTAGTTCGAGGAAACCTGGCCAGGCCAGCTGACGAAATAACCGTCGGCCCAGATGATGTCCGTGTCGTAGTCAGTAGCCACGAACGGCGCAACATTGTGGGAGGTACCGGAGCAGGTAGAATCCACCGCGGAGCCATCACGGCCACCCGAGCAAATGACGAGCACGTTCGAAGCCAGCAAGTTGCCGTTCGCACCGAAGCGGAAGTCATACTTCCAGCCGTCTTCCTGGGGAACTTCCTGCATGTAGAAGAACGAGTCGCTGGGGTGCATGTAGTTGAAGAGCGTCGGATAGTCGACCATTTCGGTCTCGCCGCCGTCCCAGGTCTTCGCAGCACCAGCCGACGCAGCACCCACTTGATCGGTGAGCCAGGACATCCAGGCCGTTCCGGTGTTGCGTATGTCAGCCACTGTTCTCTTTTGTTTGGCCTTCTGCAAGGCGTCGAGCAAGTTTGGAATCAAAATCGCCGCGATGATGCCGATGATCGCAACAACGATCAGTAGCTCGATGAGCGTGAAACCACCTTGACGCCGACGGATACGATTGAGCATAGACTTCTCCTTCTGCTGTTTCTGTTGCGGCGCCACTGACGCCCGGTCTACCTTCAGGCGTCTCCGCCTACTTCAGATCTCGGAGCCAAGCTCGGGCCCCTGATTGTTTCTTATCACCATCAAGCTATTGCAAGTCCTGTGCCAGACAAGAGACCGGCGATGAACCCATTGTTTGACCCCGCTTTTCATCGGCATTACCCAAGATATGGGGGCGAGTCGTCGACATCGGCCCAAGGACTCCAAGTTCACCTGACCAAATTTGTCATCGTCATTGACAAACTTCCTCACCGGGAACCTCAACGCACGAGCCGACCAACAAGATCGACGTAGCGCTCGACACCCTCCAAGAAAGGCGGTACAGGCATCCGCTCGTTGCGGCCCTTCATCTTCTGAGAATCACTCGAGACGATCCAAAAGGGCGAGTACCCGAATGACGGCACCCCCTGCTGCCGAAAGAATCGGGCATCGGTCGCGACCCAGGGCAAAAACAGCGGCCCGTGCGGTACGTCGGGCAATCTCTCGCTCATGAGCTTGTCGATGGTTTGAAACACGGGATGATCAAACGAGGTGAGGACGGCCGGCCCATGCGGTATATCAAGCACGTAGTCGAATGCCTCGAGGCTCGCTGGCATCAACTCCTCCCAAGCTTCCTCGACCTCCGCATCCGGTAGTAGGTGGAGGATCAATCGCATCTTGAAGCCGCCTTCAGGATCGACTTCAACGGGAAAGACGACAACCTCATTGCGGGTCATCGCCTGGGTATAAGGCGGCAACGTCGCAAATTCGGGATGGTTGGCCAGCTGGTCGGGCCGATTGAGGATACGCCGCAACTCCGGATTGTCTCGCGAGCCACTGTAAGTCGCGAGAAAACTCGACACCAACCTTCCCGGCGTACGCGGCGGTGCCGAGGCCTGCATCAACTCTTGGCGTAGTTCTTGGAGGCGTTGTTGGTCTCCATCACACACCCAGATGTCGACAAATCTCTTCTGGCCAAACTCCGTTCCCCAATACTTGACTTCGGTCAGGTCGGTTGCCTCTACGGATCCTCCCTCTGTCAGCACAGCATAGAACCTCGAGATGAGATCAGGATGCTGCTGTATGAGACGCCGCGTACCCATGAGGCTGGCCCTTTCCTCGTCACCGGTTGCGAGAAAAATCAAGGACCGCTGCAACGGCTCGCCTTGGCGTTTCATTTCCAACATGCTCATCAACTGCGCTATTGCGAGGCTCTTCATGTCGAACGCGCCGCGTCCGTAAATGAAGGGCGGGTCGAGAGCTCCGCTGAACGGCGGGAAACGCCAAGTTTCGGGCTGGGGCGCTGGCTCGACATCGATATGGTTGTGCAGAACCAATGCTTGGTGCTCGGCACCTTCTAGGATCGCCCACAGGTTGGCGTTGCGACGGCCGAGCCGCTCCACATGCACCGTAATGCCTTCGCTCTCCAAGGTCCGAGCCAAGAACTCGGCTCCGGGTATCTCGTTGCCCTCTGGATAACTCGTATCGATCGCCAGATACTGCCGGAAAATCTCGACCGCCTCGTGCTTCGAGAAATCGACGCCGTGCCAACTCTGATCGGGATCGAAACGACCAGCGAGGTTGATGATCCCTGCAACCAAGGCGATCAAAACGATCGGCGAGAGATACAGCAACGCCCGAGCACGTCCGCGATTTTTGTGGATCAACGACTTCTGCAGCATGGGACCGCGAATGGTACCATCCGATTTGGTTCCACTTCCATAACGATCTGTCTACAGCGTGGAGCGACTCGCATCACCCCTCCCAAAGGCACCCTGCCGTGGATACCGTTGGCCTTGGCGGCAGCAGCTTGCCTCTTGTACCTGACGGCTGAGCTTTACGTCTTCTCGGGTCACCTCGCACTGCCCTTGGACGACAGCTGGATCCACCTCCAATTCGCCCGCCAACTGGCGACCGGCGGAGGTTTGGCGTTCAACACCGGGCAGTGGATCTCCGGTTCGACCGCCCCTCTGTGGACCGCGCTGCTGGCGTTGGGTTTTGTGCTGCCAGGGGGCCCCCTGTGGTGGTCCAAAGTTTTCGGTATCGCGTTTTTTCTGGCATCGGTACACGCCACCGACAGACTTGCCGCCGAGTTCGGTCTGAGCACAGGACTGTGTCGGTTCGCGGCAGCCATGACCGCCGCCAGTCATTGGCTCGTTTGGTCTGCGTTGTCGGGTATGGAAATCACCCTGTTCACGTGCACGAGCCTGTGGGGCATTGTGTTGCATCTGCGGGAACGGCGGGATCCGACCCGCCCCCCCGCCAGCTTCGCGGTCCTGGCCATGGCTACCCTGGCTCGTCCTGAAGGGTGCCTGCTGCTCGTACTCGCCGCCACCGATCGTCTTCTCTTGCACAAAACCATTCCGGTTTCACGTCTCGCCTTCGGTGGGTTTGTCGCGGCCATTCTCTTAATACCCACCTGGATCTTCTATTGGATCATCGGCGGATCTATTCTTCCGACGACGTTTGCCGTCAAGTCAGGCCCCTTGGCAGATCTTGTGCCTAGTGGACGTTATCTCAGCGCTGTCATGGACGTTGTGTTTCGCTCCCAGCCTGTCATGCTGTTATTCGCTGGAGCTGGCTTGCTCCGTCTTGTCGAACGCCTAGCCAGCCATCGAGACCACGAATTGTCGCCAACAGGTCTTTCACCAGCAGGTCGGGTACCGCCAAGCCTGTTGCCCGCACTCTGGCCCCTCGGCATGGCCCTGGTCTACTCGCTTCTGGCATCAGCCACCGGACCCATCGTCGTGGGCAACTTCGGACGTTACTACTTTCCTATTTTGCCGATCGTCGTTGTTCTCGGTGTGCTCGGACTCCAGAAAGCGGAGTTCCGGTTGCGAGCCGATGGTAAAAGCCGCCAGCTGCCTTGGAGGGGATTTTTGGCCGCACTCTTGCTCGCACCCCAGATCTGGGGCTTGATCCAGGGGCCACCGCGTTACCTGCAGACCCTGGCGAACGTCGAAGACAGCGACGTCGCGGCAGCGCACTGGCTCGCGCCACGCCTACCGCCTCAAGCGCTCTTGGCCGTTCAAGATATCGGCGCCATAAAATATCACCTACCCAATCGAGTCATCGATCTGGCCGGTATCGTCAACCCCGACATTTTGCCGGCTTTGCGAGGTTCAGGCAGCAAAGACCCGACGTACTGGGAAGAGCGCCTGCTGACCTACTTACAACGTGAACAGCCCGATTACCTGGTGGTGTTTCCGCGATCTTATCCTCGACTCACCCAAGGTAACCGAGGTTTTCGTAAGGTCCAGAACTTCGAAATTCAGCACAATGTGACGATGGCTGGAGCCGAGCTTGCCATCTTCTCGACTCCTTGGACTCGCTACCCACTGCAAGATGTAGAGGACAGCCTGCAATGATCCCGCCCAAGACGCTGCAACCCCATCGCTGATGAGCAACCCCGCACCAACGTCGGATCGCTTGCGCAGCTGGCTTCACCAGTGGGTGGTGCCCGTGCTGTTAATCGGGATCGCTGTGCAACAAATGCTCTGGGTGCACGTCGACGGGCTGAGCCCTTGGAAGGGCGGTGGCTTCGGTATGTTCTCCACCGTCGACAAGCGGATCCTCAGGGTGCAGGTGGTGCGGGGCGAAGGTCCGCCTTACAGCCTCGATTTGATCAGTACAAACCCGGTTTTCGAGACCGCCAAATCACGCGCCATCACCAAGCCTGACGAAGCCGCCTTGACCAAGGTGGCGGAGTTGATGCTCGCCGTCGACTTCGTACCCGTCGATCTCAAACAACGGCTTTTGAGTCAGCAGATCGAGGGCATCCCAAAACCTCGACAGTCCGCCGGGGCCTGGAGCCGATACCGGATGCGGGGAGCACACGAAACCTGGATGGGTGACGAAGAGGCGGTGCGCTTTCAGAAGGTCCGCGTTCAAGTCTGGCGCCTCCGTTTCGATGCCGAGACCGGCCGCCTCGCGTCCGAATCCGTGGGTCCAGTTGTGGAGCTGGAACGATGATGCGGTCGATGCGTGAAGCTGTCCAGAGAGCCGCGGCTCATGTCGAGGCTTTGCCGACAGCACCTCTTGTCTTGAGCATGACAGCCCTGGTGTTGATCCTCTACCCGGCGCCTTTCAACCTGTCGGAGCAACTCCTGCTGCCAGTGTTCGCGGGCGCCCTCTTGGTGTTGCCAGCGCTCCGCCAACGGGTCACACCTTGGCTGCTCGTATTGATGACCATGACAGCCACGATGATCCTCTTCTGGTCGGGATTGGACAACCATCAGTATTTGATCACCTATTGGTGTATCGCCTGCGTTCTGGCAGTCCAAGCCGACGCTACAGAGGACGTGCTGCGGTGGAATGCACGATGGTTGATCGGACTCTGCTTCTTCTTCGGGACGTTCACCAAGTTGATCTGGGGTCAGTTTCTCGACGGCTCGTTCTTCAGCTACCAGTTCCTGATCGATGCTCGGCTGGAACACGCCGCGGTACTCTTCGGCGGACTCCAGCTCGAGGATCTCCAGCGCAATCGTGAGCTCGTCGGGATGCTCCTCGCCGCGCCGCCGACGGCGGAAGCCACCCTGATCACCAGCCAGCAGCTGATCGTGGCCTCTCAGATCCTCTCCGTCATCATCCTCGTCGTCGAAGCCTTGCTGGCAGCCGTATTTCTCATACCCCGGTTGGGGCGGCTGCATCAACTGCGAGACCTCGTGCTGTTCTTCTTCCTTCTCACCACCTACCCGTTTGCACCGGTACCCGGCTTTGCGGCGATTCTGTCAGTGATGGGCCTGGCTCAATGCCCCGTCGACCGGCCCAAGACCCGGCTGACGTATCTCGTTTTTTTCCTGCTGATACCGCTCATCGTACGCTTGCCGTCGAAGATCCCACACCTCACGGCATTCCTTCTGGGCCAACCCTAGGCCTCTCCGGCCAGTCCCGTCTTCGAGCCAAAAACAGCCTTCAGCCACACTAGCCTCTGAATCACTATGGATTTCGACCCAACCCGCCGTCTCCGCCTGCTGCTGCCCTTTGCGACAGCGGCGGGTCTGCTCTTGCTGCTTGATGCCGCCGTCTCCCAGCTGATGGCCGGCAGCCAGCTCGATCTTGGGACGTCGCTGAACCTGCCGACCCCAGGTTATGCTCGCTTCTTGGCGCTGTGGATGTTGTACGGCTCGCTGGCCGTCGCCGCTCTGACGGTGGGATTCGTCCGTTGGCTCGAACGGGGAGATCTGCAATCTCGGCTGTCCGCAGCCTGGATTCACGGCAATGATCGCAAGTGGGTGATCTACGGCAGTCTATTCGCGTTCCTGATCCCAGCCGCACTCAGGACTTTCCTGCTCCACGGCACACCCCTCACCGACGATGAGTCCGCCTACCGATTCATGGCACAGGTGCTGGCAAGCGGGCGAGTTTACGCCGATTCGCCACCGCTCAAGCTGTTCTTCGACAACCGCTTCATGATCAACGACGGCAAGATGTACTCCCACTTCTTCGTCGGCTGGCCAGCCCTGCTGGTCCCCGGGGTCTGGCTGGGTATTCCGGGTTTCATGAACGCAATCTACTCGGCGCTGACCCTACCGGCGTTGTTCGGCGTCCTCCGGCGCTTGACCAGCAGCGCCTGGGCCCGGGCCGGGGTGTTGATGTACCTGAGCTCGCCGATGTTGATGGTGGCGGCCGCCACCGAAACCTCTCACACCAGCTGTGTGTGTGCCTTGGCTTGGTTCACTTGGCTGTGCCTGAAGAGCCAGGACACCGACACTCCGTGGTGGACCCACAGCCTGCTCGCAACGGTCTTCTGTGTCGCATTTTTTATCCGCCCGACCTCGGCTCTCGGCATCGGCTTGCCGCTGCTGATCTGGTGGCTCTGGGGCTTGCGGCGAGGTAGCGGTTTGCGCGGACTTCTGGCCTTTGCGGTGCCGGCGATCGCCCTGGCGGCTCTGTTCCTCACCGTCAACAAACTACAGACCGGCTCTTACTTCGAAGTTGCCTATCAGCGCGCCTTCACCTACGCCGAAGAGAATGGCTTTCGTTTTTCGCTGTGGCCAACAGACTTCTCTGGCGACGCCTTTACCGAGCTCCAATTCGGCAGCCTCGAACACGCTCTGGCAATCCTCGGAGCAGCGCTCTTTCGCTTCAACATCACCTTCCTCGGCTGGCCCTGTTCGCTGCTCTTCGCATTGTTCGCGGGTCGCGGTACACTGCGCCGCGTCATCGAGTTATCGTTTGTTTCCTTCCTCGCGCTCCATTTCTTCACCAACAATGTAGGCATCGACACGTTCGCGCCGATGCATTACTTCGAGCTGGCTTGGCCCCTGTTGATACTCAATATCTGTGGTCTCCAGAAGATCACCGAAAACCTGACTACGGCCTCGGCGGCACATCAGCGATGGGCTACCGCATTGCCAGCGGCAACCCTTGCTGCCCTGATCCTCACCAACATAATCAGTTACGCACCGACCCGGTTTGCCGCGATCAACCGCGTGGCGGACAACATTTCGCAACCGCAGCAAGTTCATCGGGCGGCGGAGCTCGGGCCAAGCGTGATTTTCGTGCGGGAGCCGTTCATTCGCTACTGCCGCAGCAAGCCCACCGGCGGCTGGGTTTTTTCGCGTCCCAACAACGATCCACTGCTCGAGAACCCGGTACTCTGGGTCAATCATCTGAGCTTGGAAAAAAATCGCCTACTGATGCAACGATTTCCAGATCGCCAAGGTTACGTCATGGCGTGGGATCCACGCTGTCGCGTAGTCTTCCTACCGCTGAACGAACTAGCTCCTGGCGCGGTACCCGACGCTCCGATCAGCGGCATCGACGAAGTCCAACTCTGACCCCAGTCAGCCCCGGGTCAACATCCATTCAAACAGCTCCGAGCGGACTAACCGCAATCGGGTTCATGAGGTTTCCAGATGGCATCAGATAAGACAGCGGTGATTATTGGGGCTGGGCCGGCAGGCTTGACCGCGGCTTACGAACTGGCTTCCCAGTCCGACATTCAAGTACTCGTGCTCGAGAAGAGCCACCGTATGGGGGGCATCTCCTGTACGGTCGAATACAAAGGCAACCGAATCGACATCGGCGGCCATCGATTCTTTTCAAAGTCGGACCGCGTGATGGATTGGTGGCTCGAGATGCTGCCGCTGGAGGCCACTGAAGACGGTGGAGAAGCCGAGATCACGTACCACCGCAAATCGCGCACCATCGAAACACCACGGCAAGGGGTCGACCCGGAAAAAGAAGACCGGGTGATGTTGCTCAGACAGCGCAAGTCGCGAATCTACTATCTCCGCCAATTCTTCAGCTATCCCATCAGCCTCAGCTACGACACGCTGAGCAAGCTCGGCTTGGTGCGTACGATCCGAATCGGGCTGAGCTATTTGAAGAGCACTGTGTTCCCGATCAAAAATCCAAAAAACCTCGAAGAATTTTTCATCCAACGGTTCGGCAAGGAGCTGTACCTGACCTTCTTCAAGTCCTACACCGAGAAGGTGTGGGGCACCAGCTGCCGCGAGATCAGCGCCGAATGGGGAGCGCAGCGCATCAAAGGCCTGTCGGTGACGAAGGCAGTGCTACATTTTTTCAAGCAAGCCTTCAAACCGAAGACCCGGTCGGCTGATCTCGCCCAGAGTGGCACCGAAACCTCGTTGATCGAACAGTTCTTGTATCCCAAACTCGGCCCCGGTCAGATGTGGGATGTGGTTGCCGAAAAAGTGCAAGCGATGGGTGTCGAGATCAAAACCGGATTCAATGTCCAACGTCTTTTGACCGAGGGCCAGCAGATTCGAGGGGTGGAAGCAATCGACGAAGCAACCGGCGAGCTCCACACCTTCGCCGCCGACTACGTGTTCTCCACCATGTCGGTGCCAGAACTGGTCGACGGGCTCGACTGCGAGGTGCCGTCAGATCTCCAAGGCATCAGCGATGGTCTCGTCTTTCGTGATTTCATCACGGTTGGCCTATTGCTCGACGAGCTGAAGATCAAAGAGATGGACGCCGAAGGTCGACCCGGGTTGATCCGTGACAACTGGATCTACATCCAGGAGCCCGATGTCAAAGTGGGGCGCTTGCAGATTTTCAACAATTGGAGCCCATACCTGGTGGCCGACCCGAGCAAGGCCTGGATCGGATTGGAGTACTTCTGCACAGAAGGCGACGATCTCTGGAGCCTGACGGACGACCAACTCAAGGAGTTGGCCGCCAAAGAGCTCGACCACATCGCAATCATCGATCGCGACAAAGTACTGGACGCCGTGGTGCTGCGGGTCCCCAAAACTTATCCCGCTTACTTCGGCACCTACGATCGATTCGACGAGTTGCGCGCCTACCTCGACAGCTTCGAGAACCTCTTTCTCACCGGTCGCAATGGCATGCACCGCTACAATAACCAAGACCACTCGATGCTGACCGCGATGGTTGCGGTCGAGAATATCCTCGCCGGTCGTACCGACAAATCGAACCTCTGGGAAGTCAACACCGAGGACGAGTATCTCGAGGAGAAGGCCGAGAAGACGTGATGCCGAGTGTCGGCAAACTCTCCCCCCGCTCCTTGCGGCGGCTCATCTTGGAGCAGTCGAAACGTGCCAACGTCGGCCATATCGGCTCAGCCCTGTCGGTGGTCGAAATCCTGGCGGCACTCTACGGTGAGGCACCGTCTGGTGAGGCACGGCATGGCGAGGCAACGTCTGGCGAGGCACCGTCTGGCGGCGTGCTCCAGATTCCCGATCCAGACCATGCCGACCGAGACCGCTTCATTCTCTCCAAGGGGCATGCCGCACTGGCGCTGTATGCAACCTTCTATCTCCGCGGCTGGCTGAGCGCCGACCAGCTCGACACCTACTGTGCCGACAACAGCCAGCTGGGAACCCATCCCGAACATGCCCTCCGTGGCGTCGACTTCTCCACCGGTTCCTTGGGTCAAGGTTTGCCGATGGCCGCGGGCGCTGCCCTGGCCGCACGACTCCAAGGCTCTCGACGGCGAGCGATTGCCCTGTTGAGCGACGCCGAGTGCAACGAGGGCTCGGTGTGGGAAGCGGTCATGTTTGCCGCCCATCACCACCTCGACGGGCTGACCGCCATCGTCGACCTCAATGGCCAACAAGCCATCGGCTACACCCGTGACGTGATCGATCTGTCCCCGCTTGCGGAACGTTGGCGAGCCTTCGGCTGGGATGCGGTAGAGGTCGACGGCCACGATGTCGACGCGTTGACCCAGGCACTGCAGCAAACCAGCACCGGCCAACCCCGCGTGATCATTGCCCGCACCGTTTTCGGCAAAGGTGTCTCGTACATGGAACACCAGATCAAGTGGCATTATTGGCCGATGTCGGACGAGGAGTATCGCCAAGCTCTGCGGGAGGTCGAGGGGTCATGAGGACTACCTTCCTGAAGACCCTCAAAGAGCTCGCCGAGCGCGACGATCGCGTGATGCTGCTGACCGGTGATCTGGGTTACACCGTCGTCGAGCCATTCGCCGAAGCGTTTCCCGATCGTTTCGTCAATGTCGGGGTTGCCGAACAGAATATGGTCGGATTGGCCACCGGGCTGGCGGAAGCCGGCTTCCTACCCTTTGTTTATTCGATCATCACCTTTGCGGTGCTGAGGCCTTACGAGTTCATCCGCAACGGCCCCGTGCTGCACCGCCTACCGGTGCGGATCGTCGGGGTCGGCGGTGGCATCGAATATGGCCATGCCGGCCCGACCCATCACGGGCTGGAAGACATCGCCGTTACCCGTGCGCTGCCCGGGCTGCAGATTGTTGCTCCGGCAGACTACGAACAAAGCCGCAGCGCGCTGCAGGCGACCTGGAATCACCCCGGGCCAATCTTCTACCGACTCGGCAAAAACGACCGCGACACCATCCCAGGACTCGACGGTCGGTTCGAGATCGGACGTGCAACTCAGGTCCGTGACGGTGAAGATCTGTTGATGGTGGTGATGGGCAGCGTTGCTTTGCAGGCCACCGAGGCCGCCGAACAGCTCTCCGAAGAAGGGTTCTCGGTGGCGGTGGTGATCGTTGCGAGTTTCCATCCGGAGCCGGTCGACGATCTCGCGGCGGCCCTGTCAGGGTACCGCCATGTCCTCAGCATCGAAGCCCACACGCGCGACGGTGGCGTCGGTTCGCTGGTTGCGGAGGTGATCGCTGAACACGGCTTATCCTGTCGCTTGGTGCGCTGTGCCATTGATGCCACCCCGGACGGCCTCTCGGGCAGCGAGGGCTTCCTGCGTCACAAATACGGCCTGTCGAGCGATGGGTTGGCAGCCACGGCCCGGCAAGTGTTGACCTCTTCAAAGGCGCCGGCCTCTCCAAAGCTGTCGACCAACTCGACTCCGGGAACCGATGCATGAACGACCGGTTGATCTCGATCGTTTTGCCGGTCTACAACCAAGCGGACCATATCGGACCCATCGTCGAGGAGCACGAAGCCGCCCTGGCCCAGCTCGAGTATGCTCACGAAATGCTGCTGGTGGTCAACGCCTGCCGCGATCGGTCGCTCGAGGTCTGTCAAGAGCTGGCCGACAAGCACCCGGCCGTCCAAGTCCTGCACAGTGAGGTCGGCGGTTGGGGACGAGCGGTCAAGCTGGGGCTGAGCCAAGCGCGGGGCGATCTGCTGTGTTACACCAACTCGGCTCGCACCTCCACCCAGGACCTGCTGCTGCTGCTGCTCTACGCCGTGGTGTACCCCAACGTTGTGGTCAAAGCCAACCGCAAGATTCGGGAGAGCTTCTTCCGTAGACTGGGCTCGCTGCTCTATAACCTCGAATGCCGAGCGCTGTTCGACCTCGCCAATTGGGACATCAACGGCACACCCAAAGTCTTCCCCCGCACCTTCGATCGGTTGCTCGATCTCAACCGCAACGACGACCTGATCGATCTTGAATTTCATGTCGCCTGCCGCCACTACAGCTACCCGATCGTCGAAATCCCCATCCTTTCCGGCGAACGGCACGGTGGCAGAAGCACCACCAAAATCCGCTCGGCGCTGAAGATGTACTGGGGCGCGTTCGAGCTTCGACGGAACCAGGACGCAGGATGACCGCTGCTACCGACCCGCAGCTCGAAGCCTTGTGGGGCCGCCACAGTGCGGATTGGCGGGAGCCGGCTCAAATCACCAGCCTGTGGCGCGACGCCGCCGATATCAACCGTGGTCTGTTGCGCGCCCGGACCCGTGGCGCTTGGTGGTCGACCCTGGCCGAAATGGGCGGCACCTTGTTGGTGACCCGTGAATACGAGCACCTGGTGATGGCCTTGCGCGCCACCGACGCCGGGCCCGAGGTCACCTACCTGCCGATACCTCATCCTTCCGGTCTGGTAGTCGACGCAGAACGACGCCGGGTCCACCTCGCCAGTACGCGCAATCCCAACCAAATCCTCGAGCTGCGGCCGATCAACGGCACGCTGCCAAGATCGGACCTCGACGACAAAGGCCTAGCTCGGGACGGCCTCGAGGGACGGCCTCTGATACCGGTCCAATCACGCTTTCTACCAGGCTGTCTTTACCTGCACGATCTAGCGTTGATCGATGGTGACTTACACGCCAACGCGGTTGGCCAGAACGCGATTGTGCGGCTGACGGACGGTGGCAGCGAGCCGGTGTGGTGGCCGCGTTCGATCGACACCGCGTCGGGACCCATCTTCGACCGCAATCACCTACAACTCAACTCGATCGCCGCTGGCAACAGCCTGGCAACGTCGTATTTCTCAGCCTCCGCCGAAACACCGTCCGCCCGCCGCCCCGGCCACCGCAACTTTGCGGTCAACCGCCGCGGCGTGGTCTTCTCCGGCGCCACCCGCGAGCCCATCCTGCGCGGCCTGACCCGCCCCCACTCGGCTCGCCTCCACGACGACAGGCTGTGGGTCGACAACAGTGGTTATGGCGAGCTGGTGGTCGCCGAACCCGACGACAGTCGACACCAAACCGTCGCCCGTTTGCCGGGCTGGACCCGCGGCTTGTGTTTTCGAGGCCGCCTGGCGATTGTCGGGACCTCGCGGGTCATCCCACGTTTCAGCCACTACGCCCCGGGGCTAGAAGTTGCGACCAGCGAGTGTGGCCTGCACGCGATGGATCTCGACAGCGGTAACATCCTCGGTAGCCTAATCTGGCCGCAAGGGAATCAAATCTTTGCCGTCGATTGGGCCCCCGCCGAGCTCACTACTGGTTTGCCGTTCGATACCCGCCGACGACCGAGCCGGCGTCACAAAATGCTGTTCTACGCTTTCGACATTGCCCCTTGAAAGACCTAACTGCCCCTTGAAAGACCTATTGCAGGAAGACCTGAAGGAAGACCCATGAGCCAGGATTTTCGCTTGCTGATGTTGAGCGCCATGTACGAGAACGGTGGCAATACGACCCACCGTTTCCTCGATGGCCACCCCGAGATGTTCGTTTACCCCTTCGAATCTCAACTCGGAACCCGCCAGGTGGTGGATTCTCTGAGCTCGACGTTCCCGGTCAAGTACCGCTGGCCTGTCTTCGGCCTCGATGCAACCCCCTACCAGGACTACAAAAGCATCATCGACGAGGAGGGTAAGGTCCGCTCCCGAACTCCCCACGTCAGCAAGTTTCGTCACGTCCCCTTCGAACTGTCCGACGACGAACGGTGTGAGATCTACCAACGTTACGTGGCCAAGTCGGGGCGCTCGACGGGACACAACGTCGAAGCCTTCTACCGCGCCACCTTCGACGCCTGGAAAGACTTCAGGCGCAGTGGTCGCGAGGCCGTGTATGTTGGCTACAGTCCAAGTGTCATCGTCGACGCCGATCGTATTCTCGAAGACCTACCGGCGGCCCATGTGCTACATGTGGTGCGCAACCCCTGGTCGGCCTACGCCGACACCAAAAAACGACCGGTTCCTTTGTCACTACGCAATTACATGTTGGGCTGGACGCTGAACCAATATTACGCGCTGCTGTTCAAAGAACGGTATCCCGATCGGGTGCACATCGTACGGCTGGAAGACGTGCTTGAAGATCCCGTCACCACCCTGGGAGCGGTCTGTGAGGCGGTCGGCGTCGAACCCGCGGAGTCGTTGCGGAGCCCCTCTTGGAACAGCACCACCCTCGAAGAAGTGTACCCCTGGGGCACCATCGTAAGGGCCAACCCGGACGCCAACCAACAGACCGCCGAAGAGCTCTCCACAGACGAACGTAAGGCCGTGCGGGCCCACTGCTGGCAGTATCTGGAGGTCTTCGGCTACCAAAACTTTGTATGAAGCGAGCACTCCTCACCGGGGCGACCGGTTTTGTCGGAGCCAACCTCGCCCGGCGGCTGATCCACGATGGCCACGAAGTCCACCTGTTGGTGCGCCCGAACCACGCCAGCTGGCGGATCGACGCTATCCGCGACCACCTGCGTTTGCACACCGCTGATTTGGAAGACCGCGACGCTACCGTGCGGGCGGTACGCCACATCCGGCCGGAGTGGATCTTTCACCTCGCGGCACACGGCGCCTACGCCGACCAATCCGATACCGTGCGCATTGTGCAGACCAACATCCTGGGCACGGTCCATCTGGTCGAGGCCTGTCTGGAGACCGGCTTCGAGGCCTTCGTCAACACCGGTTCGTCGTCCGAATACGGCACGCAAGACCACCCACCCGCCGAAACCGAGCGGGTCGAGCCCAATAGCGCCTATGCCGTCGCCAAAGCCTCGGCGACGCTCTACTGCCAGCACATCGCCCGCAGCCGCGGCGTCCACCTGCCAACCCTGCGGCTCTACTCGGTGTACGGACCCTATGAAGAGCCCACCCGGCTGCTCCCCACCCTTGCCTTGGCCGCTCTCGACGGCCGCCTGCCACCGCTAGTGAATCCCGACATCGCCCGGGACTTCGTCGACGTCGACGATGTGATCCAAGCCTTCCTGCTGGCCGTTCATCCGCCCGATCCCACAGCAGCTGCCGGAGATCCAGGGACGATCCATGAGCACCCAGGAGCCATTTACAACGTCGGTACCGGTGACCAAACAACCCTGCGAGAGGCCGTCGAGATGGTGCGTCGGACCCAGGCGATCGTCGCCGAGCCGCAATGGGGCTCGATGCCGGACCGTCAATGGGATACCAACGTGTGGGTCGCCGACCCGAGCAAGATCAGCAACGTGCTCGGTTGGCGGGCGGAGATCTCCTTCGAGCAAGGATTCCAACGGCTGATCCACTGGCTCGAGCAACATCCGGCCCTGCTCCACCACTACCGGACCGCAACTCGAGCGCCATCGTGACCACGATGTCAGCGGAGATCCACGGCCGCCCAGCGGAGATCCGGGGCCGCCCAGCAGAGATCCGCCACGGCGATCCCGACCAGCACGAGGCCAACAACACCCTCTTCAGCGATGGCAGTGCGTTGGCCTTGTTGGGCGGCGTACTCAGCTTGATCATGCTCGCCGGTTTGTGGGTAGACCGCAGCTTCTTCCTCCGCGACGACTTCCTCAACTATTACCTCGGGGCGTTCTCCGAGATCTCCCGAGCACTCACTGCCGGTGAGTTTCCGTTGCTGACTCCGTTGTCTTGGCAAAGCGGCGCCCTCGGCGGGGAATATCAATACGGTCTGTTCTCGCCCGTCCTGCTGCTCGTCAACCTGATCCTGTTCAACTCCGGCGCCAGCCTGCCGCTGATCGCCGCCATCCTGGTGTGGAGCCACCTACTGATCCTCAGCAGCGGCGCCTACCTGCTAGCTCGAGGTCGCGAACACTCGCCAGAGCTGTCATTGATGGTGGCACTGGCGAGCTCGCTGAATGGCTGGATTGCGATCTGGGGAGTCAACTGGTTCGGCGCTTTGGCCGCCATCGCCTGGATTCCATGGGCCTGGTGGGCCCTCGAACGTGCACAACGTCGGCACAAGTTCAGCGACACAGTACTTGCCGGGCTATTCACCGCCCTAATTTTCACCGCTGGTTTTCCTTACGCCTGCCTGATGGCAATTTTTGTCATCGTCGGCGTGGCGGGACGCGTGGCGGTCTCATCGCCCTACCAACGCCCCTTCTCCAAACCGGTCTGGCGCAAGATTTTGGCGCCCGGCTGGAGCCTGGCGATTGGACTCGGGCTGTCGGCGCCTGCCTGGCTGATGCTGGTCGAATATTCGAGCGCCACGATGCGGTCCCAGAATACCGCCCGCTGGTTTTTCCAAACCGACTTGACGGTACCGTTCAAGGCCCTCTTCGGAACCCTGCTACCCAGGCTTACCGCCCCCTGGCGGGGACCCTGGCTACCCGCGGACGATACCGCCTCAATCGTCATGCACAGCGGCTTGGCTCCCGTCGTTCTGTTGGTGACCGCATTTTGGGTACTGCGCTCCCGACTACTGCACAAGCTCGACTACGATTTCCTGTTGCTCGCGACCCTCTTTCTGCTGATGGCAGCACCCGGTCTTGGTGTGATGCGCTGGAGCTTCCGATGGTTGCCGCTATTTTTCCTCCAAACTGCCTTGACCGCGGCCGGTGCGGTCCGCTGGATGCCTGCCACAACCCGACGACAATTCGGTCGAACAGCCTGGATCTTGGTTGTTGCCGTGTCATCCTACGCCCTGCTCGTGGACGGGGCCCGCGACTCGGGAACCCTGGCCTTGATCGTCGGCGAAGTGGTGCTGGTTTCGCTGTGGTGGGGAATTGACGCCCACGACGGTTTACAGGTCCGGATGCCCTGGCTGCGGCTCCAAATGCCTTGGCTAGTGGTGCCGATCAGTGCCCTGCTGACCTTCGGCAACAGCCTCGAGAGCTTCCCAATTCACCATCGGCGGGTCGAGCCGCAACTGGTTCAAGCTTTTGATCCTGCGGTGACCTATTTGGCGCTCTACACCCTTGCCGACAACGCGCCCAACCCGATGATTTATCCCGGCCAGCGCTACTTTCCAGGCAACGAACATCTGCATGATGGCCTGCGACTGGTCAACGGCTACTCCCCGTTACAGCCGGCCGGTCTGGCCGCAACCTTTGGCTTCAACTACCTAGGCGCCATGACCGTCAAGGAACTCGCACCCGAGATCGCCGAACAACCCTTGGGCCCGCTGTTGCGACGGATGGCCGTTGACGGTTTGATCCTATGGCCCGAATCTCGCGAGTTACGCAACATCCCCTTCGACGACTTCGAACGCGCCACGGGGTTGCCCGAAGCCGAGGTTTATCACCGCCGCAGCGAGCCCTCGCCGCGCGTTCAGGTGGTCAGCCGCGCCCAACGTAGGCCTTGGATCCAACCCATCAGCCTGCCAAGGCTTACTGCGGAACCGATTCTCGAACACCACTCTGTCGCCAGCGAAACCCAATGGGTCGACTTCGGCCCCGCGACACTGACGGTGATCAAAGACGCCCGCCACCACGTCAAGGTCGAGGTCGACACCCGAACCAGCAAACGCCCAGCCCTAGTGTCCTTCGCCCGCCCGTGGTTTCCCGGCTACCGGGCCACCCTCGACGGCGAACCGACCGACGTCCAGCGCCTGGATTTCATGATGCCAGCAATCGAAGTCCCCGCCGGTCGTCAAGCCGAAGTTGTACTGGCCTACCGTCCGACCTCGGTTGCCATCGGCTGCGGACTGGTGCTCTTGACGCTGATCGCCCTCGTCGGCCGCTGGACCATCAGCCTACGCTCCAGACTGGCGGCCGAACCGTAGTTCGCCGCGCAGTATCTCGCCCGAAACCAACAGGATGCCGATCAACGTGAACGGCACGATACCAACCGCATGCCCGACGATGGCAAACGACGCCGCCTGCTCCTGGCCTACTCCCATCAAGGTCAAGGCAAGCATGGAAAAGTAGTGGTAGGTGCCGATGAACGCAGGCGCCGAGGGTAGGACCACCCCGAAAGTAATGAAAACCATCATCACTCCCGGTGCATACCACGGCAACGAAAGATCAAACGCCGCCATCGCCACCCGCAGGCCGCTGGCGCCGGCCAACCAGTAAAGCCACGAAAAACCAATCGCGGCCAAAAACCGGCCTGGCGACTTCAACGCCTTCAACCCGGCAGCAAATCGGCCCATCTGCTCGGCCAGCCAACCCGACAGACGCTGCCCTAGCCACCCCGTCAAACGACGCGTCCAGGTCACGAAACGTTCGCCATCCCGCGCCAGCCACAACAAACCACCGAGCGACACCAGCACAACCGTCCCCGCCAAGGCAGGGGCGGAGGCTCCTGGCATCTCCACCACAGTCAACGGCAGCAGGCAAAAGAAGAGCAACACCAGGCAGGAAAGATCCAATAGCCGCTCGACCGCCAACACCGCCAACACCGCACTATGCGGCCGGCCACTGTGACGCGCCAGGTAGTCGACTCGCATCAACTCGCCCAAACGCAAGGGCAGCACATTGTTGCCCGCAAAAGCGACCAGGATGGACTTGAACAAGCGGAAGGGTGGAAACGGGTACAACGGTCGCAACAACACCGCCGAACGCGCTGACATCGCCAAAAATCCGGCCAGCGACGTCAGCAGGCAAAACGACAGTGTCCCCACATCGACCCGATTGATCCCATCCGCCACCCGGGATAAATCGAGCCCGGACAGCAGCAGGTAGATGAACCCCACAGAGATCGCCAACCCGAGCAAAATGGCGAGCACACGTTTGCTGGATGTGTTGCGAGGGGATGGCTTCATCGGTGGTCGTCAAGAAATGGCGAACAAGAGGCGCCATCATCGCACGGCATAGTCCTACGTGCCAAAAACCGCCATCAAGGACCGCCTGGCGGGCTCTAAACGTTTTGCCCAAGACCTTCAGGACGGTCCGGCAGCCTTTTGGCATTTTACCCAAGACCTTCAGGACGGTCCGGCAAGCTTCTGGCATCTTACCCAAGAGCTTCAGGACGATCCGGATCCTCTTGGGCCTGACTCTTTCAGGCAATTCCAGGGTAAATCGTTCAAGAAGGCGTCGGTTTGCCCCACTTCAGTCAAATCGCACACAAACTTGAGAGGCGCCCCATCGCGGCAGAATCTTTCGGCCATTTCGAGGCATCCTGATCACCCAAGCAAGTCGTTTCCGCGTTTGGTAAGTAGAACCAAAACTAGTCATCAAGTGGAATCCAGCCGAGAGACGGTCTGGTGACACCTTGGAAGCAAGATCTTCGCTCGAGCTGGAGGGATAGAAATATGTATGGGTTTCGCCAGATGTTCCAGCGATGTCGCGTGTCGTTTGTGACCTTGCTGGTCATAGACGTCTTCTTCATGGCGGCTGGCTCTACCGAGGCCCACTCGACGCAGGGGCCAACTCCACTCGTCCAGGTCGACAAGAAGGCCCGCACCACGGATGGGGCAGCCTCTACTCTCAACGTAAAAATCTCAGCCACAGCACACCCATCAACTCCACGCCAAGTCATCCCAAAGTCTGGAGTCGCGCCACAAATTGTCGCGCTGGCCTCTAGCTTCAACAATTCCCCGGCCCGCATCTTTCGGTTCGTCCACGACACGATAGATTTTGATCCCAAGTGGGGTGCCAGTAAATCGCCCCTAGGCACCCTGCACGAGGGAGGTGGCACCTCATGGGATCAAGCGTGGCTATTGCTCGAGCTCCTGACTGCTGCCGGGGTGGATGCTCGCTTCGAATGGGGTGAGATCGAGATCCCGACGGAGTTGCTGCTACAGATTGCAGGCGTCACCGAGCCGTTCCGTGCGGGTGACCTGCTGACTACGGCCGGCATGCCCATTGTTTTGGTAGTCGAGGGTAGTCAAGTCGTCCACGCCCGTATGTCGCATGTCTGGGTCAAGGCTCACCTCGACTACATTCCGAGACGAGGTGTGACCACTGGCCCCGGAGACACGTGGATGCGAATGGATCCTTCTCTCAAGCGTTTCGACACGACCGAGGGGGTACACCTCGCTGAGGTGGTGCCTTATAACCTCGGCGAATACCTGCAAAGTGGTACCGAATCGTCACCCCGCCAGATCTACGATGAGGCGATTGAGACACACATCACTGACCAGAACCTCAGTGTCACACCAGAAGACGTGAAGCCTGCAAAGGCGATCGTTGAGGAAGCCTTTCCTTTTGTGCCGGGAACACTACGCGGCAAGATTCTAAGCGTAGCGGGTGAGGGAACGACAATCCCAGAGGCCTTTCAGCAAAACCTGGAAATACAAATCCGCGAAGACGGTGGCGCGACGTTGCTCACCTGGTCGGCGCCCTGGCCGTCCGTCTATGGCAAGCGTCTCGAGCTGGCCTGGCCTGGAGCGACGGCAGCTGACCAAGCGACGCTCGATCTTCATGGAGGAGTGTTTGTAGCGCCACCCTACGAAGTTGATCTCAAACCCGTAGTTCGTCTCGATGGCGTCGAGGTTGCTTCTGGTGGCGCGATCGGCAGTGCAGAGGACGTGACGTTCGTAGCAACCGTGAGGCCGCCTTCTGGTCCTGACACAGTTGTACCGTTTCTGACCCGCGCCGGCGAGCACGCCGTCCTCTCGCTCGACTTTGGCCGGGTACCGCAAGAAGTGATCGATCGATTCGCCAGCGAGCAAGGAAACGCCACGGAAGAGGCTGAGATTGAGGCCTGGGGCCTAGCCTATTCCGCTGCCGAGTATCTGCGTGCCGTCAGTACTGACGTTGAACATCTCGCTGCTCTTCACGGGCTTCGCCGGGTGCAGCTCGGCAACGTGGCGCTCGCCATCCAACGTGGCGCCGTCCAGAAGGAGAGTTCTTGATTAGAGTCGGTCGTTTCGGGTTCAACCATGTTGAGTAGTAACTCGAGTATCGCTGTTCTAATTGTAGACGGGCAGCACCTATTTGCCCCGAATACTGAGGCCTGGCGCAGGCTGGAGAGTGGCGAAGAGCTGGATGCTTACAAACTATTCGAACCTGCTAGGGGCGCTTCTGAACGTGAATTTGCCAATCGACATGCTGATCTGAATTTGGTGATCGAAAAGTCTTTCAGTTCGTGGCTGCGCCTTGTCCTGGTCGACCTTGGCGGGAATTTCCAGCGCGTACACTTGGAATACCTCACTTGTGACGGTTGCGGTTGGAAAGGGTGGAGCGGGAACCCATGGGTGCCGGACCTCTATGTTGGCTCACCAGAAATGGACCAGGCACTACAGCGAGCCTATGATCTGGAACTCCTCGACTGTCCGCGCTGTGGCGAGAAACTACCCCGGGCATCGATCTGGACCGAGCCCCTTTCGAAAACCGAATGACCCGAAAGGTTGTCCCACCCGCCGGTCCCCCCCGGAGTTCAAGGAAGAGAACTATTGGCGTGCCCAATGCGGCATGAGCAAACTGCTGATCGCCCCAACCTCGATTGGACTTTTGCAGATGCCGAATCGAAGGTGCGAGGTTCGTTCGCTAGATTTGCAGATGCCGCATCGAGCAGGCAGGGGCTCCCTTTAGATTCGTCAGGTGCCGACACAGGCGGATGCGCTTCGGCCGCGAGATTTTCGAATGCCGATGCGGGTTGACGCGGCTCGTCGACACGATTCGGCAAGTGTCGAAACAGGTTGACGCGGCTCGTCGACGCGATTCGGCAAGTGTCGAAACAGGTGAAACGCGGCTCGTCGACACGGTTCGGCATGTGTTGAAACAGGTGGGCGCGGCTAGTCTCTACCGAAGATCGCGCCACAGGACCCAGCATCGTAATTTACGCACCGCATACTTGCATGCTACCGTCGCCAGCCCCGTAACTTGACAGCAGGTACCGCTAGGCGGCCCACTCTAGCTACGCCTGCTCGCCGAATCTCATCAGCGCATCACCGAAGCAGCGCATCACCGAGACAGCGCATCACCGACACCACATCGTGGAACACTTCGCAGCATTCATTCTCTACACCTCCCAAGCAGCGCTGATCGCCTGTTGTTTGTGGGTGCCGGGGGCGTTGATCCTCCACCTGGTGTTGCGCGACAGCTGGCGTGAGCTGGCTGGGTTTCGCCAGCTGTGTTACCCGATCCCGCTGTCTCTGCTGACGCTGGCGGCCTGCCAGGGGCTGATCTTCAGAGCTTCTCCGACCCTGGTGAGAGGTCTGGTTTGGGCGCTTTTCTTAGCTTGCCTGGCCTTCGGTGCGGCCGCCCTGTGGCGATCGCGACGACTACGGATCGCTGAGCACTATCACGCGCTGGTGGTCATTGTGCTGGTGTTCTTGCTGGCGATCTTCTGGCTCAATCTGATGACGGTGATTCCTGGGCCAGCGCGGGAAGGGTATGGCGACCTGGCGGCGTATTACCGGATTATCGACAACCTCGCCGAAGGCAGCTTCCCGCTGGTCGACTTTCGTATCGGCGAGCTGGTGGGCGAAACCTATTTCATCCCGCTCACCTATCCGGTGCTGACGTTGACCGGGGCCTTCTTCGCCACCCTCTTCAGCGGCAACCCCCACATCTTGATTGCGGTCACGACCCTGATCGGCCTTGCCGGACTGGTGTTCTGCGCCGGTTATCTCTACCGCGAGCTCCGGCTGGACAAGGCAGGTTCGTCTCAACTGGCGATGTTGTCCCTGGGACTGCTGCCACTATTGCCGATGGAGAACGGCTTTCAATTTGTCCTCGGGGCCATCACGTTGCCACTGTTGACGATGGGACTGATGCTGTGGGATCTGGTGTGGAGCCAGCAACGGCTGTCGATCGTTCAGCGCGTCGGCTTGGCGATCCCCTGTGCCATCGCCATGGTGTTCTCGCGGCCGGAAGGCCTGCTGTTTGTTGCGTTGTTGGCCGGATTCGGGGTCCCGTGGCTGCTGTTGCGCCTGTTCCTGGCTGGCTCGGTGCGTCGAAGAGTTGCGATTGCGGTGCTCGCGGCGGGACTCGCCACGGCGACGATCCTGGGACCCTACGATCGTATCCTCGGCAAAAGCCCGTCGATGCTCTACTTGCATTACCAGGAGGTCACCGACGATTTCCGCTACCACCGGATTCCCTCGGTGGTGTGGTTTCACGTCATGCACGACAACGCACGGATGAACTATGGCCACGAACGCCAGGATACGCACGAGAATCCCGAGTTGTGGTCGCAGATCCAGGCGCACCCTGGCGCTTTTGTCCGCTGGCTGTGGAAAACCCTCGTCCTCCAGATGGGCCCGTCGTCGCTGTTGATCGTCGGCGCCTGCTCGCTTTTGTTGCTCGCTTCGAGATCGGTGCCGGGCCTGATTGCAACCGGTATCACCTGGGCGTTTGTGATTGCTCTCGCGGCAATCAACCCAGCCTTCTTTCCACGCCACACCATGCCGGTACGAACACTGCTGCTGATTGTCGCCTTCGGTGCCTTGAGCCCGGCCCTGCGGGCAAAATTCTCGTCTCCCCTGAGTCGCCGCGTGACCGCCTCGCCGATCCTCTTGCTGGCGCTGCCGCTGCTGATCCTGGGGTTGATTCTGGGCCACGAAGCACGCCGCATCGACGCCGAGTCTGCCTACAACTCGATCATCCAGATCCTGGAGCCGGTCATCGATTCGACTTCGCTCGTTGCGATGAGCTATCCTACTTTGCTGAGTTATAGCCTTGATGTCGAGTCGGTCGGCAACGTCATCCTCGACGAATTGGTGGAGCCTGTAGTTGCGAGGCACTCGCCCGATTTCATCGTTTTCGACGATACCCGGGCGGATATGCCCAAGGGCTACAGAGAAGGCAAACGTCTGGTCGAGGAAGGCTTGGCCACCAAGCTCGGCTACCAGGTTCTGGCGGATGTCCGAGAAGAATATTTCCTCATCTTGCAAAAGGCTGGACGTCAGCTCGACTAGCATTGTTTTCTGAGGTTTTTTGTCACAGTGGCTACTACTTTTTGTCAGCCGATTGGATTTTTTGTCAGCAGAGAATGTCAGTCGACAGCCATCTAAGAGTTTTTCGACTCACTCTGCCGTGGTTGTACGATCGAGGCACAGTTCTTGCTTTAAGTTTTAGAAATGGCTAGTTCTGCTCCCATCAACCGGCGTATCCGCGCCGCCGTAGGGGAACCTCCCCTCATCGATATCTCCACCACTGCGGTCATCCTTGTGATGTCCGCTGGCTTTCCTATCGCCGGCTGGCTTTATCACCACGGCCAGCTGCCGGCCTGGGCCACAGTGCTCATCGGCACCTTCTTGATGAACCTCTCGTTCACCGCCTGGCACGAACCGGCGCACCAGAACTACTCGCGTTATCGCTGGGTCAATCTGGTGGCGGGCTGGCTGGCCTCGTTCGCCTCGATGTATCCCGGGTATTTCGCCCGGCGACGCGAACACTTGATCCACCACCGCTACGAAGGGGTCGAGGGTAAAGACCCGGTGTATCCACGGATTCAGTCGAGTTTCTGGACCTTCCCCCTCACGCTGCTGCGCGAGGCTCTGCGAGGTGGCACAATCGACGTGCCGGCCAGCTTTCTGCGGATGACCAAGGGTCAGCGGATTTCCGATGCACTCTCCAATCTGTTGGCGCTCGGCGTCGTCGCACTCTGTGTGGCGGCAGGCTATTGGCAAGCGGTGGTCCTGGTGTGGGTCGTACCGCGGCTCATCATCTTCTTGGCCCATGCCTACTACGTGTGCTTTTTTCCCCACAATGACGGCGGTGACGGCTTTGTTGTCGCCCGGTTGCGGACCGACAACCCCCTCCTCCAAATCCTCACTATGAACCAGCATCTCCATGGTCTTCACCATCGCTGGCCCTGGATTCCCTGGCACAAGTACCAGCAGATCCTGCGGTCGTTCCCTGAAGAAGTGGAAGCGATGACGACCGAAGAGATGACCTCCGATTTGAAATCGACGGAGACCGCCGCTTAGTTGCGGCGTTCGGCGTCCGAGAAAGGACCCACCGTGGCCAGAATTGTCCTCATTAGCCCGCCTTACCTTACCGACTACATGCGCAACGCGCGCTGCGACTTTGTTTCGTTGTCGAGTTCGTCGTGGTATCCGATCTGGCTTGGCCAAGCCGGTTCCTATCTCGAGTCCAAGGGTCACCAGACCCGCCTGCTCGACGCTCAGGTCGACGGCCTTACGACCGAGCAAGCGCTCGAAGAGATCAAAAATTTCAACGCCGACATCGTCGCCGTCTACACCGGGCGGTTGAGCGAGGAAAGTGATATCGCGTTTGGTGACGAGATCGCCAAAACCGGTCGCACCCCGGTGTTCGTCGGCCCCTACACCTCGATTGATCCATCGCAGGTGTTGGCCAGTGCCGACCATGCTCGGTTGGCGATCATCCGCGAGTTCGATCTGCCGTTGGCCGAGTTGGCCGATGGTGGCGACCCGGAGTCGATCGACAACTTCTACGTCAAAGATGCGCAGAGCGGCGAGGTCAAGATCAACCCGGTACGACCGTTGTACAAGACCGAGATCCTCGACACCTTCCCGATGACGGCGGAGTATTTCCATCATCAGCTGGACATCTCGCGTTACAAGACACCGTCGGAGCCTTATCCGTACCTCGACGTGATGTCGGGTCGCGGTTGCGCCTGGGGCCGCTGTAACTTCTGCCTCTGGGTTCAGACCTTTGTCCCTGGCACGGTCTACAACCTGCGCTCGATCGACCACTTCATGGGTGAGTTCGACTACATCCACAAGTACATGCCGGATGTGAAGGCGGTCATGATCCAAGACGACATGATTACCAACAAACGTGGTGTGCAGATCGCCGAGGGATTGTTGGAGCGCAACTACAACATCCAGTGGTCCTGTTATGCCAAACCCAACTCCAAGCTCAAGCAGGAGACGCTCAATCTGATGAAGCGTTCCGGGTGCTTGAACCTCCACGTCGGCTTCGAGTCCGGTGACGACGAGGTGCTGGCGACCATCGACAAGGGTTCAACCGTGGCACAGGCCAAAGAGTTCTCGGCCATGGTCCACGAAGCGGGGCTGCAGATCCACGGCGACTTTGCCATGGGCCATCTCGGCGACACCACCGAGTCGATGCAGCGTACCGTCGACTTGGCGAAGGCGATCAACCCGCATACCGCACAGTTCCAGATCATGATCCCGTTCAAGGGCACCAAGTTCTGGGATCAGCTCGACGAAGAAGGCGCATGGTCGGAGACCGGTGAGCCGAGTTACGAGCGCACCGGCGGAGCCTCGGCGGAGGAGATCCGGGCGACAGCCAAATCGGGCTACCGCCAGTTTTACATGTCGGGCCCGTACCTCAAGAAGGTCTTGACCCAACCCCAGACTTATCTCTTCAATCGTTTCGATCAGTACATGCGGGCCATTCCAGCGGTCACCTGGGGCCGCTGGGTCAAATAGGCCCCTTGGCCTCGGGTTGACGACCAACCCGGCATCAGGCCTACCGCGGTTGCGGTAGGCTTTCTTCCCCTATGTGGATTCTCATCCTGATCTTTGGTCTGGCGACCCTGGTGCTGGCCTGGACGCTGTTCGGCTATTTTCTGCTGATCTGGTTCATGGGCCTGTTCAGTCGGCAACCTCAGCCCGAGCTGCCGACATCCCAGGAGCCCTCGGACTGGCCTCGCCTATCGTTGGTCATCCCGCTGTTCAACGAACGTGCCGAGATCGAAGCCAAGCTCGAGAACATCCGAGCACTGAACTATCCCCGGGAACGGATGGAAGTGGTGTTCGTTGATGGCGGTTCGACGGATGGGACCGTCGAGTGGCTCGAAGAGGCTCTGGTCCAGGGCGACAACCACAGGGTCGAGCGATCACCGCACCCGGGCAAGATCAACCAGCTCAATCACGTTTTGCCTGACCTCAGCGGCGAAATCATCGTCAACACCGACGCCGACGCCGCGCTCGAGCCGGATGCCCTCGAATGGATCGTCGCCGAATTCGGCGTATCACCCGACGTGTGGGTCGTTGGTGCCTATTGTCGTCCCGGCGACGATGCCTACCGAATCGATCAGTACTACTGGGATGCCCAGAACAAGGCCCGGTTGGTGGAGTGTCGGGCCTCGACCTCGTCAATTGTCATCGCTCCGTGTTACGCCTTCCGCCGCGAGCTGCTCGATCGTTTTCCCGAAGACGTGGTTGCGGACGACATATACATCGCGTTCCTGGCCAACGTCCACGGCAAACAATCGGTCTACTCTCGCCACGCCTGCGCCGTCGAACAACGGAACCCGCGGCGCTTATCCGAGTTCTTGCCGCACAAATACCGCAAAGGTAATGCCTTCCTGCGCGAGTCGCTGCGTTTCCTCTATCTGCTGCCAGAGATGAACCCGCTGTTCAAGATGATGCTTCTCACTCGCATCGCCCAACAGCTGGTCTTCCCGTGGGCTCTCGCCTGGTGGCTGCTGCTGGCCGGCTCGCTCGCCACCTTGTACCCCGATCCGCGGTACGACGTGGTAGGAATTGCAACCGCCGGCCTGATCTTGTTATTCATCCTCACCAGCCGAGCCTTCCGCAGTGTCGAACTGCCGGAGGAGACGCCGAGAAAATATTCGCTGTTCCTGATTGCCAAGGGATGGGTCCTCACTACCCTGATTCTGCTCGCCACCGGCTTGAGCTACCCCTTTTATCGCCAAAGCAGCTCCTACACACGGCTCGATACCGGGTCTGCTAAAGAGAACAGGCCTGCGAAAGAGAACAGGTCTGCGAAAGACAGGTCTGCCAAGGCAGATGAGGAGGCCGACGGCGAGCTGGACAACGCTGGTGAAGACGTGGCTCCGATGAAAGCAGTCTCTACATGAGAGCAGGTCCCCAGTGAACACCTCCTTCGTCACCGGTGCAACCGGCTTCATCGGACGCCGCCTAGTCGATAGGCTGCTGGTTGAAGGTCACGAGGTTGTGGCCCTGGTGCGTCACGACCAACACGGCTTACCGTCCAGCGTACGAACCGTTCGAGGCGACATCTTGGTGCCTGAGTCGCTCACCGAGGCCGGGGTTGGCTGCTCACATGTTTTCCATTTGGCGGCGAGTGTCAGCTTCGACCCGAAACAACGAGCGGAGCTCGAACGGGTCAATGCCACCGGCACCCAACACCTGCTGGAGGCCGCCAACACTTGGCGTGCTCAACGTACGGTGGTGGTGTCGAGTGCCATCACCCTCGGCTTGTCGTCGACGTCTGATCGGATCCTCGACGAAGAGACAACCGCTGACGCCCAGCAGGCCTCACGCAACCCCTACATGGCCAGCAAACTGGCAGCGGAGGTGATCGCTTTGGCACCGACAGTGGATGGCGCCAGCGACGTGGTGGTCGTCAACCCGACCACAGTTTACGGCCCTGGCGACACCTCGCTCAATTCGGGAACGCTGATCGGCAAAGTGGCGAATGGCAAGGTGCTGCCAGTACCCTCCGGCGGAGGCAACGTTGTTGATGTCGACGATGTGGTCCGCGGCATCCTGGCGGCCAGCAAGCGCGGTGTCGGTGGTCGACGGTATGTGCTGGGGGCCGAGAACCTGAGTTTTGCTGAAATCTTCGACACGGTGGCGAAAGTTGTCGGCAAACGACCGCTCATGGTGCCGGTGCCCCAGTGGACTCGACCATTGTTCGGCGCAGCCGCTGGCGTCCTTGGCGCCGTCACCGGCGGACGATTCCTGACGCCTCAGCTAATCGAGGACCTTTTCTCTTTCAAATATTACTCGCACGCCCGCGCCCAGGCCGAACTCGGCTGGCAGCCGAGTTATACTTTCGCTGAAAGTGTCCAGCGGGCTTGGGCTTTTTACCGCGAACAGGGGCTCCTCTGAGCTCTTGCCGTATTGGGGATCAGATGTCTGGGCAAGAAACAGCTTCTCAGCAAGAGACCGTCTCTCAGCTGACCGACACAGAACTACGGGTCAAGCATGCCAACCGCGTCCTCTATGACGCGGTAGCAGATCGCTACGAAGAGGTCGACGGCCGACGCTCACCGGAGCTCGAAGCCTGGCTGCGAGCCACCCTGGAAGGGTTGAGGCAACGCGTTGGCGGCGGTCGGCTACTCGATCTAGGCACCGGTAGTGGCCTCGTTCCGCGGTGCGCCACAGATTTATTCGACACCCGCGCCGGGGTCGACATCTCCCCTCTGATTCTCGCCCTCAACCGCGACGTTTTCGACGTTGCCGCCGCAGCCGATGTGGATCAACTGCCGTTTCCGGACAATAGCTTCGACGTCATCACCTGCTTCGCGGCACTGCATCACTTGCCGTCGTTCGAGCGCTTGGCCAAAGAGGTTGCACGGGTCCTCGCCCCCGGCGGTATCTTCTATTCCGAACACGATATGGACGAGTCGTTCTATCGCCGTTTTCGGTTATTACTCGGCATCTACCGTCGAATGCACGATGCTCGCGCCGCCTACGAGAAGGCCAGCGGTCACATCACCGGCGAACTCTACGACGATGCCGAGTGGCACCAGAAGGGCGTACCGAGTCAACACATCGTCCGATTGCTCACAGCGGCCGGGTTAGCCCCCGAAGTGCGCCATCATTGGTATGGACTCAACCCTATGACAGATCGTATTTTTGCCTACCGAACCTACGGTGAAGGCTGGGCACCGCTGCTCGCGATTACAGCGCTCAAACCTTAACTTCCATTCTCTTTCTGTTTTCCGGTTATGGGTGATTTTCAAACCCTACCTTCCATTGGTCGATTCGTGCTCGAGGCCGGCGCGGTGTTGTTGTGCCTACTGGTGCCTGGTGTCCAGATCCTGCGTCGGATCTTGGGCGAGGGCTGGCGACGAATGGCGCTGTTCCGCAAGGCCGGACACGCTCTGCTGGTGTCGACGGTTGTCCTAGCTGCGCTTCAGTCACTGATCTGGATCCTTCCGGCCCCGGCCGTCAAATTCCTGGATATCGCAGTCTTCCTGGGATGCCTGGTCTGCGGCGTCATCGGGTTCCGGACATGGCGCAACCCGCGGGTGCTGTGGGACGCCGAGTATGGTTTTCAAATCCCGGCGCTTGCGGTGCTCTTGGTGGGTATCGCTTGGAGCGCATCGCCAGCAGTGGTTCCAGGCCCGGTCGCCGCAGGTTACGGTGATCTCGCGTCGTATTACCGTGCGATCGACAACTTGAGCAGCGGTAACTTCCCGTTGATCGATTTCCGTATCTCGGAATTCGTCGGCGAACTCTACTTCATGCCCCGCTTTTATCCCCTGCTGACCCTGCTGGGGGCCTTCTTCACCACGATCTTGCCTGGCAGCCAGCATCTGCTGCTGGTGATCGCCTCGATTTACGCTTTGCTTGGCATGTTCTTCTGCGGCGGCTACCTGTACGAGAAGTTCCGCAGCCGATATGTCGACGCGCACCTGATTGTCTTTTCGTTCGGATTGCTCTTCTTACTGCCCTACAACCACCCTGAACATCTTGCCTTTGGAGCCTTAACCTTACCGGTGATGACCCTGGCTCTGATCCTGATGGATTTGGTTGGCAGCCCGTCGGCAAGTGGCAGGGTGTTCAAGTTCTCGATGGTCGGACTCTGTGCCGCGGCCGTCACGCTGATGCGCCCCGAAGGCTTGTTGCTGATTGCGCTAATGCTCGCCTTGTCGGTACTCTATTTTGTAGTCGAGCACTTGACTCGCCGATTCGGCATCAAGGCAACCGTGCTGGTCGTCAGCACCGCCGTTCTGCTGGCCATCGTGCTGGCGCCGTTTTTTCCCGTCAGCACCAGCTTCTCGTTCTGTTATCTGCACTACTACAAGTCACTGGACACCTTCGAGTTTCATAACGTTGCACCCACCGAATGGCCGCGTCAGGACACCGACACTTACGACGTCAATGCCGACCATGCGCGCGAAGTTGTTGGCCTGTCGCGATTGAAGACCGAGCTCAATCCTGAGATTTACTCCCAGATTCGAGCCCATCCCAGGGCATTCGCAACATGGCTGGCTGAGGTCATCATCGAGCAAGTCGGCGGCGTCTCTCTGATGCTGTTGTTGGCTGCAACCGTCCGCTTGATGTGGACAAAATCCGGCCAGCTTCTCGTCCTAGCGGCTCTCGGTCCGCTTTATGTGATGGCCCTAGCGTGTATCAACTCGGCCTTCAACGCCCGGCATCTTTTGCCCACCATCACGATACTCCTCGCTATGAGCATCAGGAGTTTCGAGCCAAACCGCGGTAGGGAAATCTTGGAAGCGGCCACCGGTCGCTTCGCCGTGCGCATGCTGCTAATCACGACGTTGACGTTTTTTGCCATAAGCCTCGAAGAGGCTCACGAGATGCGGTTGGAAGAGCGGACATTCGCCCATACGCTTGTTCTCGAGCCACTAAAGGAACGAGTTGACCATTCGACCGTTGTCGCCAGCACCTATCCGCCGATGGTCAGTTACATGCTGAGGATGCCGTCGATCGGAGCCGCCACGCTGACCGATATTGTCGATGCGTATGCCAAGACATACCTGCCGGACGTCCTGGTGCTGGATTCCAACGGCCTGAGCGCCATTTACCCCGAGGGCTTCGACGAAGGAATGGATTTTGTCGAATGTGGGCTAGCCGACGATCTCGGCTACCAAGTGGTGGTCCTGGACAAAACCCGCCGCTTCATGATCCTCGATCGGCGCCCTGGAGCGCTCGCCGAATCGCTGCACATTGTCCCGGCAGAGATCATCCCGGCGCCCTACAAGATGGCGAGCGGAGAGGCCGCCATGTCTGACAAGACGGTTGATGGCTAACGTCTACCAGAGGTTATCACCGCGGCCTGGGACGGGGCCGGGTCCGGAACATCCCCAACTCGACCAATTCGTCGGCAGTCAGCAGTCGCACCGGCCCTTCCGCCTGTAGCTGTTGAATACGCGGAGGCGTCAGGCGGTGTAGGGCCAAGAGTCTGGGTGTGTTGGTGAGGAATGGGTCGTTGCGCACAATGTCTTGGCCGTACCAAACGGCCCCCGCCGGCACGACGATCAGCGGATCGGGAAGTGTCGCCAGGTATTGTTGAGTGGCGGCAAACGGGCGGATCACGCTGAAGACTTGGACGGCACGCAACGGCAGTTGAGCCAGCAGTGCAAACCCAACGGCGACGACGACGAACATCGACGCCCTGGAGTGTCCGATCATCTGCTTCAGAGCGTACCAACCAGGCACCGCCAACAACACCAGATTGCCCAGTACCGCGAAGATGTACCGCGCCCCCCAACCGTGGCCCTGCCAGGCTCCGGTCACCAGGCTGAGGTAGAACACCAACGTCAACAGTGCACTCCAGGCAAGATCTCGGACAATCGCCGGCTGTTCCTTCCAACGCATCAATCCCAGACACACCAGAACCGAAACGGCCAGGGGCTGCCAGGCGACAATCTGGGCCAGATTCGCTCCGAGATTCATGACTTCCATCAGCCCGGGTAGGCCAAAATGTTCTTTGACGAAGTTGTCGGTGGTGGGATTGACGAAGCGCTGGCAGCTGATCCACAACGCACTGGCGATCAGGTAGACCGACGCAAAATAGGTCGCTATCCACCACTTTCGCCGCAGGACGATGCGCAACAAGAATGGGATGGCAAAAAGGGCGTGGGGCACGAAGGCGTGCAACCCCATCGCCACCAGGCCCACCCAGGGAGCCAGCAGCCAGCCGAAACGATCCTCCCGGATATATAGCCACAACCACAGCAGGTTGAAGAAGAGATGCGCCGGCATCGAATAACCCGACATGGCGGTGATCAAAAACTGGGGTGAAGCCGCGAGTAGGACCACACACACGATGTGGCCATCACGACGCTCAGGCCACAACTTGCGAGCAATCCCGACCAGCACAAAGAGGGTTGCCGCGGCCAACAACGGGTTGAGCAAACTCGGGTCGCCGAGACGCACGAAGGGCACCAGCATCAAGGCGTAAAGTGGCAAGTAGTTGGAAACCCAACTACCGGACTCCGGCAGGTAGCTGGTGAAGATTGGCGCCAGCGCGGTGCCAAGATCCCGCCAGGCTTCGGGTAACGGTGCGGTGAACTGGCCGGAGGCCAAAATTCGAGCTTGGAAGAGGACAGTGTATTCGTCCATGCTGAAGGGAAATCGCTGGTAGACCCAATGGGCTCCACCCCAGCTCACCACCAACACCATGGCAGCAAGCGCAAACAACCAGCCGGAAGGAGACAGCTTGGGCCACCACCGATTCAAGGCTTCGACCAACGGCGGCATCGCCGGTTGTCTCAGCAAACTGCGATGGACCAAAGCGGTCAATAACAGCACCAGGACAAGCGTCACCGGCTCATAGTGCGAATAGAGGTAGTAAAAAATATTGAGCTGACCGAGATCGGTACGATCCCGGCCGAGCAGGATCATCAGGCCGGCCAAAGCAAGGCCGAGCAGACAGATCCCCACAACGATCGCCAGAGCACGCGACCAGGGTTTCGGCACCGACGTGAGAGCACCCGACATGAGAGCTTCAGTATGGCAGGTCAGTCAAGACTCGCTAGGAAATCGAGGCTTGGAGATCGAGGCAGGCAAACAGATTCCGCGCTTCGATGTTGAAGATGCCGTGCGGCGTCAGCTCGAATATCTGGGCGAGGGTCATCCACATGAAATCCGGTGGGATCTCGAGAGCCGTCTCGGGCGGAGCTTCAAGGATCGTGTAGCAATTTTGGAAATGGTAGAAGCGCCCTCCTTCCTCGGACTGCACCGCCTGGTACCTGAGCCATCGGGTGGGTGGATCCATGAACAGCCCGAGAAAAGGTGGTGCGGTGTTGGATCCGGCCCGCTGCTCAGGGTTTGCGCACGATACGGTCGGCCCAAGCTCGAAAAGGTCTCGATTGCCGGGTTCGAGGCTGGCGCGCACCAGAAAATGTAAGGTCCCTTTGAGCTTCTGGGTCAAAAAACCGACACAACCGTAGCCAAAATGCTCGAGCAGCGGTTGGGTCCAGTGGACAACCTCACGGGTCCCAGCTTCGACGTCGACGGCGATGACGGCGAAGTGCTCACCTTGATGGTGACGGATCTGCCAATCATCCTGCTCCCAGCCTTCTACTTGATCGAGCGGTATCCGTTCGACCGTCAGGCCACAGTTTGCCTTGAGCGCGGTCAACCAGCTCAGGACCTCAGCACTCGAACGCCAAGACGACCCCCCACCGATTGCGGACCACAAGAGATCGTGCGGAAAACCGCCCAAGTGATGGCCAAAAACCTCGGTTAGATCATCACGCCTCTGGAGACCTGGAGGTGGAGCAAATCGCCATTCGGGACAGGCGAAGGGGATGCAGGCCAGCACCGTCCTGGCGTCCATGTTGACCAGGTTATCGTTCGTCAGCAGGCGCTTGATCTGTCCTAGGGTGAGCCAGACGAAGCCATCGGCGAGCGCCACGTCATTCTCAACCTCGACGATCATGTTGCGGTTGCGCTTGCGGAAGAAGCGGGCTCCTTGCTCGGACTGCAGTTGGTCGACGAGCCTTCGGGACTGTAACGGATCTAGAGACGGTGACGGATCGAGAAAGTAGTCGAGGTATAAAGGCCGCTTACCGGCATGGACCCGGGTGTAGTTACTCCAAGTCGCTTGCACCGTCGGCGACAGCTGCAACAGATTGATGTTGCCAGGCTCCATTTTGGCCTGCATCAGAAAGTAGCGTAGACCATCGAACACTTTGGTCAGGATCCCGAGGATGCCGATTTCAGGCTGCTGGATGATCGGTTGTTGCCAATGTTTTACCGACCCGTGCTGAGTCTCGACACGCAGGCCCTCGATCGAAAAAAACCGCCCCGAGTTATGGACCAGCCGATGTGGATCGGCGGCAAAGTGCCATTGATCAAGCTCGGCGAACGGAATCCGTCGCACTGCGAAGTGTTGACGTCCCGAACGCTCCGACAACCAGACACGGATCTCCTCTAGCGAGTGGAAACGACTCTCGGCGGTCAGAGCTGACGTGAGGAAACTAGCGGTAGGCTCGCTAGACGCGGTGGGTTTAGGCATTCGGCGCCGAATGTTAATACAAGGTACCAATCGAGTTGGTGCACAGATTGAGATGCTGCACGCGCCTGGGTGCTAGGCAGGCTGTGGCAAAAGTCAGACCACTTTCACCACAGCCTGCTAGGATGCACCCAAAGCTTTCCTGGTCCCCCATCCTGCCGTGATCTATATCGCCGAGCACACCGCCGCTTTTGGACTCTTCGCGGTCTTTCTGTGGCTGCCGGGCTACGCGCTCGAACGGCTAGCTGTCGAACGCGGATGGCTGGGGATCTCGCCCGAGCTGCGGTTGCCTGCACGCTTCAGTCTGGGTATCGGTGCCTGGATCGTCGCACTATTCGCCATGGCGAGCCTGGGGTTGCTCCATCGCCCCATGTTGCTGGCTGTTGCAGGGATCGCGGCGGTGGCGGCGCTGTGGACTCGGCTGGGGCTCTCTTCGGCGCAAGACCAGCCATCCACAGAGCAACCTCGGTGGTGGTCGATCCGCTCGATGCTGGCCGGTGGCGACCTCGCCACGATGCTGGCCGGTGGCGACCTCGCCAAGAGGCTAGCCGGTAGCGCCCTCGCCACGATACTGGCGCCACTTTATTTCCTGGCGCTGAGCCCAACCGTATCGTGGGACGCCAACGCCTACCATCTGACCCTTCCCAAGCTGTTCTTGGCCCACGATGGGTTTCACGTCGTACCACTCAACGTGTACTCCTATTGGCCCCTCAACATTCAGCTGATTTATGCCGCGGCGATGGCATTCAGTGATTTTGTGGTCGCCAAGCTGATCCACTTCGGCTTTGGTGTCCTGACCCTCGTCACCTTGTACTACGGCTGCAAGACTTTCCATCGACCGGCAACCGGCTGGCTGGCGATGCCCTTGCTGTTGGCCAATGG
The DNA here is from genome assembly GCA_029263395.1 of Acidobacteriota bacterium. GTDB lineage: Bacteria > Acidobacteriota > Thermoanaerobaculia > Multivoradales > J023 > JAAELT01. The sequence goes on from JAJCXO010000187.1 coordinate 55,489, forward strand.
TGTCTTCGCCTACGAGCTGCGAGTGGCCTACGTCGACTTGGCGCACGCTTTCTTCTTTCTCGCTGGCTTCCTGTTCATGATTGCCGCCCTGGACCGCAAACAACCCGACGCCCTGTGGCTAGCCGGCATCTGCTGCGGTATCGCCGCGGGCATCAAGATCACCGGCATTGTCAGCGCGGCGGTGATCGGAGCGGTTTATCTGGTGAACATCTTCCGCTCCCGCGGCGGAGGCCGGCTGCCGTGGCGTCCTTTCCTGGTGCGTTTTGTCGTACCGGTCTTGGTGCTGTGGAGCCCCTGGATCATCCGGCTGGCCTGGACTACCGGCAACCCGGTGTACCCATTCTTTTATGACACATTCGGCGGCCCCGATTGGAGCACCCATCTCAGCGAGCAGCTGCGCACCTGGCAGGGCTCGATCGGTATGGGACGCGCCTCGATCGACTATGTGTTGCTGCCGCTGCGAGTGATTCTGGCTGGCGGTGTTGGTTATGAACGTTTTGATGGCGCCATCGGGGGCTTCTGGATCGTGCTGTTGCCGTTGGCGTTGTGGAATGCGCGGCGAAACTCTTTGACGCGGTGTTGCCTGGGGGTTGCAGGGCTCACCTTCGTCTTCTGGGCGGTGTCGTCTCAGCAAATGCGCTTCTTGATTCCGATTCTGCCGCTGCTGGCGATGGCCGGTGCCATCGCAATCGTCGAGCTGCTGGAGCGGTTGTCTTCGCCGAGTTGGCAGCGTGCCGGCAAGGGTTTGGTATTCGCCGCGATGTTGGCCTTCTTTGTTGCAACCCAGGCCCGCATCCTTTCTGCTGGCACCCGAACCTTCGGTATCTACCTGAAGGCCAAAGGTGACCTGACCGCCTCCGCCATTCCGCCAGTGCAGACCTTCATCAACCAAAATCTGGCGCTGGACGCACGACTCCTATTTCTCAATACGAATCAGGCGTTCTTCTGTGATCGCGAGTTGATCGCTGACAGTTTTTTCGAGGCGTCTCAGATCGCAGAGTGGCTGGCGCCGGCCAACTCCATCCAACAGCTTCGTGAGCTGCTGGGAGAACGAGGGATAACCCACATCCTGATTGAGCACCGACCGCGACCGATCGCCTATCCCCGCGCCTTGGGTGAGCTGCTACAGGATCCGAGTCGAGCCGAGCGGTTGTATCACTCCGCAGATGGCCGCTTCTCGGTCTTCGCGATCCGGTAAAGCCATGTCCTTAATCGACCAACCCCTGAACGAGGCTCATCTGCGCAGAGCGGTACCGTTTGTGCTGGTCCTCTTGCTCGTCGCCTGGTGTTTTCCGGCGCTCGATCAATACAACGTGACCTGGGACGAAGCCCTCGGCGACTTCTTCTTCGGTGATCGTTACCTGTCGTTCTTCACCAGCTTCGATCCAGTTTATCTCGACTTTGCTGCCGACCCCTACCCGGAAGATCGACGGCCAGACTTGCGTCGATCACCCTTCAGGAGTCGACCGTGGGAGCATTACCCAGTCGCCAGCACCTTGGCCGCCCTGAGCTCGACAGTGGTCTCGGAATGGCTAGGGCTGGTTGATGCCTTTGATGGTTACCATGCCGTCAATATCGTGCTGGCAGCCCTACTGCTGTGGACGCTCTATCGTTTTCTCGACTCGCGGTTTGGCTCGATCACCGCCATCGCCGCCGTCGTCTTCCTGTTCACCTCACCGCGAATCTTCAGCCACTTGATGGCGAACGTCAAAGACTTTCCGCTGATGGTGTTTTACACCCTGGCGGCGATCGTCTTCTTTCGCGCTTACGAAGCGGGTTCGAGTCGAGGTCTGCTGGCCGCAGGGGTCCTATGGGGGCTCGCTCTCGGTACCAAGGCCAATGCCCTCTTCCTGCCCGCAATTCCCCTTGCTTTGCTGGTTCTCGGCGGTTTACCGGACGCTTGGCGTGAACGTCGCCGTCAGTTGTTTTGGACGCTGGCAGGTGCCGGAGCACTCGGTGTAACGGTCATGGTGGCAGTGTGGCCATACCTGTGGGCTGATCCTCTCGGGCGACTGGCCGAAAATCTCCGTTTTGTCCTGTTTCGCAAAGACACTACCCACCCCGACAGTTTTGCTCCGGTCATCCAAGCCATTCTGCTGACCACCCCACCCGCCTTCCTGGCCTGCTTTGCTCTCGGCCTGGTCCCGTGTCTGCGCATGGCTTGGCAACAACGACGACGGGACGCCCTGTTATTGCTGGTCTGGATCCCAGCCGTCCTCGGTCGTTATCTTGTGCCGCAGGCGGTGAACTACGATGGCGTTCGCCACTTCCTGGAACTTTTCCCGGCCATGGCCGCAATTGCAGGCCTCGGCGTCGCCTGGCTGGCCCGCGTTTTGGCTCCTGCCTCACGCTGGATTCGGGTTGGTATCCTAATGCTGGCCCTGATGCCGGGTGCCTGGTCCCTGGTCGTCACCCACCCCTTCCAGCTCGCCTATTGGAACGTCTTCACCGGCGGTTACGCCGGAGCCCGTGCCCGCGACCTCCCGCAAGCCGGTGACTATTGGGGCACCAGTTACCGTCTCGGTATGCGCTGGCTCAACGAGCACGCACCGCAGGATGCGTGGATCGCCGTGCCAGTGATCGAGCACGCAGTGCGCCTGGTCGCGCCCGACCGTCTGCGGCCCGATCTTGTCGTGCTACCGGTGACCACCCCGTTTGCACCCCGAATCGATCCTGAACGCCTGGAGCTCACACGGCAAGCCGCTCGTGAACGCCCCGTCTACGTCATGTTCGTCGAGCGTCGAGACTGGATGAACGAGCTGATGCGCGATTGCGTCGAGCGTCTGGAGCCCGAAGTCGAGTGGCAGCTGGAAGGAGAACCGGTGCTGGCGATCTACCGCTACGTTCCGCCCGACTAAGCTCCGCCTCTACGCCCCGCCATAAACGATCCACAAGACAACCACTCCCCACAACATCACGTTGACCACGGACGGTAGGTCTCGCAGGATGGCCTCGGTGGGGTTGTGTTTTTCTTGGCGCTGGTAAATCAGGTAGAGGTAGCGGAAGATACCGAAGAGCACCATCGGCATGGTGTAGACCAGACGATCGGAACCAAATCGCGCCACAGTGTCAGCGTCGACTGCATAAACGGCGTAGGACACAACCGTTGATGCAGTGACGACGTTGATCATCTGATCGAGGAATGCTGGGCTGTAGTGGCTGAGCACGGACCGGTGCCCGGCAGCATCACCGGCCAAGAGCACAAGCTCGTGGCGGCGTTTCGAGAGGATCAGGAAAAGCGCCAAGAAGATGGTGCACAACAACAGCCACCGTGAGACTTGGACGTCGATCGCTTCGGCGCCAGCGAGCACGCGAATGACGTAGCCGCTGGAGACGGCCATCACGTCGAGGATGACAACCCGCTTGAGCCAACTGGAATAGAGGACGTTGATCGTCAGGTAAGTGGCCAACAGCACGGTGAATACGGTGCCGAAGGTCAACGCCGACCCCAACGCAGCGGCAGCTAATACCGCCGCCGCGGTGATCGCCACCGGTACCGGCAAGGCCCCGGAAGCGATGGGGCGATGCTGCTTCAGCGGATGGCGGCGATCGTCTTCGCGGTCCCGCAAATCGTTGATCAAGTAGACGGCGCTGGCGGCGAGGCAGAACGTTCCGAAGGCCCAACCGGCCCGGCTGACCACCTCGGCTTGCCCGAGCTGCTCGGCAAAGACGATCGGTGCCAGAACAAAAACGTTCTTGACCCACTGAACGGGACGAAGGGCTTGGATTAGAGCGCGGATCATGGGACGAATACTATAGGGTCGGACGTCAAGTCGAACATAGAGTCCGATACTGGGTAGACGGCGCCCGGAAATACCGTCTTTCGAGAATCAGACACGGGTTCGGACACCGTGATGAATTTGAGCAACATGCCAAAGTTTCGCCTAGTCTACGTCGCCCCAACGATTCTGCTTCTGACCCTGGCAGTTTGGCCACTGATCCGTGGCGCCGAGACGCTCTACACCCGGGACATCTTGACCAGCCACTATCCGCTGAAGACGGCCCAGGCGGAAGCCATGCGACAGGGTGAGCTGGCACCGTTGATCGACCCTTACCGTGCTGGCGGCCAGCCACTGCTGGGCAATCCCAATGCCTTGCCGCTCTACCCCGACAATCTGCTTTATCTCGTCGCATCACCATTGTGGGCGCTCAATGCTCACTTCTGGCTTCACCTGCTGATTGCACCGTTCTCGTTTTACTGGCTGGGACGTGCCTGGGGGATCAGGCGTGCCGCAGCTTGGGCCGGCGGTATTTGTTACGCCAGTAGTGGCTTCTTCCTGTCGCTGCTCAACCTCTACAACCTGGTGGCCGGGGCGGCCCTGGCCCCGGCATTCATTGCCGCGTGCCTCGACGCGTGGAGTCCGGAACGCCCATTTGCCTCTTCGCGGCGCAAACTGGCGGTTGCGGGTGCTTTGTGGGGATTGCTGATCCTTGCTGGAGATCCGATGTTTGCGGCCCTGGCCCTGGGACTCGCTATCGCAGCGGTCATGGTGCGCAGCCGACCTGTTGCCACTCCTTGGCGAACGCGCAGCCTACCCTCGGTTCTCGTACTGCTCAGCGGCACACTCCTCGCCGCTCCGATGCTGATCGAATTTTTGCGGATTCTGCCGTTGTCCTACCGCGGCTATTGGCAATTTTCGATCAACGCCGCACTCTCCCAGAGCTGGGACCCACGCAGCATCTTGGAGTGGTTTTTGCCTTTCTTCTTCGGTCGACCAGACTTCACGTTCTGGGGTATCGGCTTTTACGGCGGCAACCCACCGTTGCTCTATTCACTGTATCCCGGCCTACTGAGTCTGGCACTAGTTGCCCTCAGCGGGCGACCCCGTACCCGTGGCGCTTGGTGGGCCTGGGGAGCAACCCTCAGTGGGCTGTTCCTGGCCGCGGGTGCTTGGAACCCGATTGTTCGTGGGCTCTATCATCTACCCGGAGCTTCGGCCCTGCGTTACCCCGTCAAAATCTGGCTGGTTGTAGCCGTAGGATGTTCACTGCTCTGCGCGATCGGTTTCGAACGCCTACTAGACAGTGGTGGTGATCGACGCCTGCTCCAGATATTCGGCGCGATGACCATCGCCTACCTCGGCCTCTGGGGACTGCTGAGTTGGCCACCTACGGCGTTGATCACGGCGCTGCAACATCTCGACCTTGAACGCCTCAACAGCGCCACCCTAGCGCGGGAGATCTCCCGCTGGAGTGCCCTCAGCCTGTTGTCTTGGATGACGCTTGGGTTTTTTGTCTTGATCGCGTGGTTTGGCCGACATCGGCCAGCGGCGGGAGGTGCGCTGCTGTTGGTCGTCCATCTCTTGACCCAAGGCTTCTTCTTGTATCCGCTTTATGATGGTGACGCCAGCGAGCATTACCGAAAGACGCCACGGGTGGCGGCGGCGATGCCCGCCAACGTGGAGCCCGGCTCGACCCTCGTCCACGGTGACTTCCGCGACCTTTTCGGCAAGGTGTCGATTCAACCGCTGAGCCTATTTCCCGACCCACGTTTCTTATGGCTGGCGAGGCTGCAATACGACGAACTGCATCCCTTCGCTGGAATCGCAAGAGGCCTTCGCTACGAACTCAACCATTCTCCGGAGGGGCTCGACTCGTTCTTCGGAATCTCCCTCTCGCGGGCAATCCAACAGCTCCCTGACGCAGGCCGGGTACGTTTGCTGGCTGCCGCAGGGGTCGACCTGTTGCTGCTCGGGCGAGAGCTCGCGCCTGAAACAACACACCTGGTGGAGTTGCAAACCGTGGTTCCAGGCCCACCTCGGGACACGTTTGTTTATCGCCTGCTGCAGGCCGCGCCATCCTTTCAACTGGCCGGCACCGTCTTGCGCGCCCCCGAGATGAACAGTGCGCTCCAACACTTGACCTCGGAGACGTTCGATCCACGCACGATGGTGGTCCTACCGAGCAGCAACCCCGGCAGACCGGAGCTCATTGGCCCGCCAGGCCAAGTCGACATCGTGACCGATGCAGTTGAGGTGCTCGAGATTGAAACCTCCAGCGAGACCGCCGGGGTTTTGCTCACTCAGCGGACCTTCCTGGACATCTACCGCGCCACCATCGACGGACAGCCAGCCCCCTTGGTGGTGGGTAACCTGCAGCGCCTGGCGATCGAGGTGCCGCCGGGGAAACATCGCATCAAGATCTGGGCCGATCGGAATCCAACACGCTTGGGATGGCTCGCGGCGCTGGTCGGCATGATCGGATTGGCTCTTGTGGGACGACGCCAAGGCAGGGACCATGCCGCAGCTGGAGCAACCGATGGCGCGTGACCGCTCGAACAAGCTACGCAGGCTGCCCTTTGCCGTCGCCTTTGGCACGCTGGTTCTGCACAGCATGCTCGCACTGTGGTTCCCCCTTCCAGGGTCGTTTCGCAAGTACGGCCTGGCAGCCGAACAGTATCTGAGCGGTGAGCTGCCGCTCGAACGGTTGGTGGACTTCTCACCCCTCTACTTCCACCTCAGCGTTCTGGTGGAGCGGTGGCTGTCGCAACCCGACACCGTCTTGATCTGGCTACAGATTCTTCTCGCAGCAGCTTCCGTCGGCCTGACCTTCGATCTACTGCGGCGGCGGGTAACCACCGGACTCGCTCTGGCTGCAGCTGTGGTCATGGCTTTTGATCGAAATCTGCTGATTTATGCCCGCATTCTCGAGCCGGAAGTCATTCTGCTGTTCTGCTTGTTGATTGTCCTGGTATCGGTACGGCGACGACCTTGGCTCGCCGGACTCTGTGCCGGTCTCTGCCTGGCCACTCGTCCGACGTTTCTGCCGGCATTCCTGCTCGTGCCGTTGGTCTACTGGGTCGAAGGTGACCGTGGCAAACGCTGGCTCCAACGATCAAGCATTTTCCTGGCTCCGGTTGCAGCGACGCTCTTGTTGCTAGCCTGGCGGGCCGACTGGATCACAGGAAACCCGAGGACACCGGTGATGAATCCGGGCACGGTGTTCTTCGAAGGCAACAACCCGTTGTCCCACGGCACCAGTGCCATCTATCCACCGGTGGTCCTGGCTTATCTCCGCCATAGTGGCGACGTTCCTGACTCGGCCCACGAGCACTATCGCACCGTCGCTCGAGCTGACACCGGACGCCAGCTGTCGATAGCAGAGGTCAACGCTTATTGGTCATCACGAGCCGTAAGCTTCATCCGCGCTGAGCCCGGTCGATTCATCAACCTCGTCGGGGCCAAGCTTGCGCGAGCTTTTCACAGCTTTCGTTGGCACGATGTAAGGTTGGCTTGGCAACTCGATGGGCGGTTGGCCTGGATTCCAACGGTGCCGTTTGCCCTACTTTCCGCTTTCGCGCTGGTGGGAGCGCTCTTCGAGGTCCGAAAGTGGCGCGCCAGCCTTCTGTTCTACGCGCTGGGGATGAGTCAACTGGCGGTGATGCTGGTTTTCTACGTCTCGGCTCGCCAACGGTTGGTGCTGTTTCCGGCGCTGCTCTACTTCGCCGCGGTGGCTGCGCAACGGATACGGCAGGAACGGCGGCCCTGGCTCTGGTTGGCCCTCGTGGCTCTTCTCACGGTTTCGCTGTCCGTGCCCGACGACCCAATCCACGACGAACGTTACCGACGGGGTGCTGCTGTCGAAACCGAACGGTGGCTGGATCAAACCCGTGCCAAGAGTCGACAACAACCGCTAGCCCGCCATGCCGAGCTGGCGGTCGAATCGGTTGCCGCGGCACCTTGGTGGCTCGACTGGCTGCGGCCAGCCTACTTTCCCCAAGACCAGGGCACGCTCGATGACCGCGTCGCAGATCTCTTGTTGTCGCGTCCCTCCCGAGGAGCGCCCGCAGATTTTGATCTTGCTGCGGTTTTGATCGAAGCCCAGCGAACCTCAGAAGCCCGTCGCTTGCTCGAGCCCCTGGTTGAGAACAATTGGGTTGTCTATCGTGGCGGGCAACAGCCTTCTCAACCGCAACAACTCCTCGCTAGAGCCATCGCCTTGGAGGGCGATCGGGAAGACGCTGTCGTGCAACTGAAACAGACGCTGGAGCGCTCGCCGGGAGATCCTTTTGTTCTCGCCGATCTCATTGCCCTTACCGGCGACCCGGCGTATCAGGCGTCGCTAGTGAAGTTTTGGAGCACTCTCGACGGACAGTTCTTGCTCGGCCGTGCCCTGGTGCGTTTCGGCCGCTACAGCGAGGCAACTCAGGCTCTCGGCTATGTTACCCAACGCCTACCCGAGTTTAGGGACGCCAAGGTGCTGTTGGCCGCTGCTCTCGGTCAGGCCGGCCGGTTCGACGAAGGGGCGAGGCAATACCTCGAGGCAACCGAGCTCCGCCTGGAGCCCATTTTGGCAAGCCGTGAAATTGCACACCTCTTCCGGAACTGGTCCCGATCACACCCTGAAAGCATCCAGGTTCAACTCGCCACGGCTCAGGTGCTGCATCAACATGGGCACTTTGTCGAGGCCCTTGAAATTTTGCAAAGCGCAACTCCACCACAACACCTGACCGAAGCGGTTCAACGCGAAACCACCCAGATCCAGCGGGCGTTACGGCCGGACGCCAACAACTAATCGCGCCAGCGGCGGTGCCCCCAAAGATACTGATCGGGCGCCTGCCGAATCATCGTTTCCAGGTGTTCGTTGAGAGCTCCGAGAATGACTTGCACATCATGTTTCTTGTTGCCACTGCGTTGGTGCTGGATCAACGGTGAGGTCATGAGCTCGAACCGCATCTCGCCAATTCGACGGCAGGCCGCGAAACACAACGGCGTACGAGTGACGAGGTGGAGCATGGCAGCCGTGGTGTAAGTTGCTGCGGGGTGACCGAAGAAATCCACCTGCATCCCACCGGAGCGGGCGTGTTGATCAGTCAGCAGGGCGAGGATCTCACAATCTTTCAAAACCGCAAGGAAGCGCCCAGGGTCTGCCGCATATTTGGGGATGGGGTGAAATCGATAGCGCGGTTTGCGGCGCTGGATCAACGCTTCGACCCGTGGATTGTTCATCGCCCGGGTGATGCCCGCCACTGGCTTGAAACGGGACAGCCACTGTGCCGCAATCTCCCAGTTGCCATAGTGACCCGAAGCCATAATCAACCCCTGATCGGGATCCTCCAACACCGCCATGACGTCGGGAGCAATCTTCAACTCAATATGGTCACTCCAGCGCTCTTCCTCGAGCACCGCGGCCGACTTGAGAGACTCGACGACAACCATCGCGAAGTGTTGCGCCGAGCCTCGACTGAGCGCACGGATGCGAGTGGGATCGGTTTCGATGCCGGCACGCAGGATGTTGTCTCGAGCCACACGGCGTCGCCGAACGTCCACCAGCCACCAGAGGTCGGCCAGCCGGCGGGAGAATCGTAGCGCGCTGCTTGGAGACGAGCGATCGAGTACCGCCAACGCCATCCGCAGCAGATGATATTCGGCGAAGTGACGCAGTGGGTCAGGCTCCGCGCTGCTTCAACAGGTTGGCGATCTCGCCCACCGTCCGCATATCGATCACTTCGGAGCCTTCGAGATGGATGTCGAACTCCTGATCGATGTCGTAGAGCAGGTCGAGGATCGAGAGTGAGTCAATGCCAAGAGACTCCATCGTAGTCTCGCCGTTGACGTGGCCCCAGTCTCGTTCCTCGGCGGAATTGTCACGCAGAATATTTCGCAGTCGAATGATGATCGTTTCGTCGCTCATTTCGATCTCCCCGGCTCAAGACCGAACCGGCCTAATCGGCTTTTCGCAGCACCAACACACCATTGCCGCCGCCAAAACCAAAACTGTTCTTCATGGCCAGCGGCGAGTCTATCCGTAGGGGCTCGTTGCCCACCAACTTCAGATCGCACTCTGGATCGGGTCGCTCTAAGTTGAGGTTCGGTGGTGCCAGACCCTGTTCCAGACCGAGCAGGGTCACAATGGTCTCGAGCGCCCCAGAGGCCCCCAAAGTATGACCGAAGTACGACTTGTTGGCCACCACTGGTACCCGGTCGACCGCCTCGCCGAGCACTGCTTTGATCGATTGACTCTCGGTCAAGTCATTGGCGTGGGTGGCTGTACCGTGAGCGTTGATCATGCCCAGCTCGGATGGCTCGACACCCGCTTCAGCCAACGCTTGTCGCATTGCGGCGGCCTGCCCGTCGGCACTTGGGCTGGTGCGGTGCAGGGCGTCGGAGGATTCCCCGTAGCCGATGATCTCGCCACGCATGTGGGCACCTCGCGCCAGGGCGCGCTCACGGGATTCGATCACCAAAGCTCCCGCACCTTCGCCGAGAACACAGCCATCGCGATCAGCATCGAAAGGACGGCAAGCACGCGCTGGATCCGGGTTGGTGGACAACACCCCGAGGTTGTTCCAGACGCCATAAAAGAACGGGTCGAAGAAGCCCTCCGCACCACCGCACAGGACCGTCTCAGCATAACCGTCACGCACCATCCGGAAGGCCGAGCCAATGGCATTGGTGGCTGACGTGCAGGCCGACACGATCATGTAGTTGGGACCGCTCAATCGAAAGTGAATCGACAATCCCGAGGAGATGGCGTTGTACATACAGCGCGGCACCGTGGTCGGGCGCAAACCCCGAGGGCCCCGCTTGAAAAAGGACGTGAATGCGGCGTGGTGGCTCTGAGCCGAGCCGACGCCGGTGCCAAAAATGACTGCAACGTTCTGCTCTTGATACGGTGGCTCGCCCACCAACCCTGCCTGCTCGAGTGCATCAGCACCCGCTACCAGCGCCAGGTCCAAAGCGCGATCGATGGCGCGACGCCCCAGCTTCTCAAGCTTGGCGGTGACCGCCGGGCGATCAACCTCGGCGCCGATCGAGACCTTGTAATCCGTCGTATCCAATGCCTGCAATTGGTCGATCCCACCACGGGCAGCGAGGAGATTTGCCCACAACGTCTCCTCGTCGACCCCTATGGCACTCGCCACCCCAAGACCTGTCATGACAACCCGACGACGTTCCATTGGACTTACCCTTGCATCGTCAGGCCACCATCAACATGGAGCACCTGGCCAGTCAAGTAGGAGGATTCCGGAGACATCAGGAAAGCAACAACCTTGGCAACTTCTTCGGGCCTACCCAGACGCCCCAACGGAATCGCCAACCGTTTGCGATTCGCTTCGGAGAGAGCTGCTGTCATATCAGTGTCGATGAAGCCGGGGGATACCGCATTACACCGGATGCCGAAACGCGCCGCCTCGAGCGCCAGGCTGCGGGTCAGACTCACCAACCCCGCTTTGGCAGCAGCGTAGTCCGCCCCCATCCACCGTCCTGGACCGTGGGCCGCCAACGAGGCAATATTGACGATACAGCCACGACGAGATTTTCGCATCAGCTTGTAGGCTTGCTGTGAAGCGGTCAAGGCAGCTTCCAGGTTGAGCCGCTGGGTGGCTCGCCATTGGTCCAGACTCAGACCGCGAAACGCGATGGCTTGCCCGCCACCAGCGTTGTTGACCAAACCATCGAGTCGACGGCATCGCTGTTGGACCGCAAGCACCAGTTCGCCGGCATCAGCCACCAGCAGATCAGCGGCAAAGGGCAGCGCCCGATCGGGATGCAGCTCACTACAGACCGTCTCGACCTGCCCCTGATCTCGTCCGTGCACCGCAACGGTGGCACCACGGCCGATGAACTCGGCTGCGATAGCGCGGCCGATCCCGCGGGTCGATCCGGTGACGAGATAGACGTGGTCGGACAAGACCTTGTCGGAAGAAATTAGCCTGTCAGGCGGTTTCAAAGTCATGCTGGAAAGCTGCCCTTCTAAGACGAGGGACGATACCACGGTGACAAGCAGGCCACCACCGAACCGGTCTCACGGTACGCCGATCTCACGGTACTACCTGCTTTTGCAGGCTGACCGTTTTGCCGTTGGCGTCGATGGAACGCAGGTAGTAGGTCCCTGGTGCTAGCTGACCTTGGATCTCCGTCGGCAACTCGGCAAGGGGTCGAGAGCCTGACGCCATTGGACAGCCGGCGGCGGGATAACCGGTGGCCAAAGGGGCCACTTCGAGCCAGGCGGCAAGCTGAGAGTCCTGGGGACCAACTGTCTCAGGAGCCGGAAGACTCGAGCCGACGCCTGGACTCAGAGCCTCGAGAGCACGGGTGAACGATGGACCGTAAGCACGGCGCCGAAATCGCCGACTGGACTCCAAGAACCAGTTCTGGGCCTGGCCTTCCTTGACCGTACTCTGAGCGTAGAGATGGACAGCTTCCGCCGCTGGCACGAATCGCCCAGCCAAACCGGCGCGTCGGATGCGTTGCAGCCAATCGGTTTCTTCAAAATACAGTCGATAACCTTCGTCGAAAGGACCCACCTGCTGCCAAGTCGAACGCCGAAAAGCCAGCAACGCTCCGCTGAGATCGAAACTCGCAATCGGCTGGTTCGCCAACCAGTGACGGCGAGCATGGCGCCGCCATTGGCGTCGAGCAAGCCGTGTCCATGGGTCACCCCGAAGGGCCAACACCCGCAACAACTCTCGCCAGCGCCCGACGGTCTCCGTCGGCGGCAGCAGAAAACGTTTGCCAGCGTCCCAGTAGAACCGCGGACCGGCGACGGCGGCCCCTTTTTCCAATGCCTGGCCAAGCGCTCGGAGGCATCCCGGAAACACCAGAACATCAGGATTCATCACAACGACAAAATCCGCCGAGGTTGCTTCGATGCCCAGATTGGCACCGCCGGCATACCCCAGGTTCTGCCCTGGATCGACTCGACGCGCTGGTAGCGCGGTCAAGCACTCTAGATCTTCGAGACGGCTGCCATTGTCTACAAGCACCATTTCGAGCTCGAGCTTGCTGGTGGAAGCGTCCTGCAGCAGAGCCTCACAAGCGCGTTGCGCAAGCTCTGGGGTATGGTAGTGAACGAGGACGATAGCCAGTTTCATGACTTTGAAGGTCGGTTGTAGATATCCTTCGCTGCATCATGCACTCTAACCCACCTCGAGGCGGCAAAGTCCTGTGGCTGAAGGTGCCACCCCAAAGATCCGTGGTGGCGGCACATCTACGTCACGTCAGGGGCCGATTTATTGCTGCGGGTTGGCATGTGGTGGAAGGCCTCGAACCTCCTACTACGGCGGATGGCACGCTGGCAGTGATGGACGACCCTTGGGTGGAACCACTGCCGGCGGTGGCCGACTTTCTGGCTGCGGCGGATACGGCAGACGACGCCTGGCGGGTGCCCAGAATCAATGGCGCTGCGCTGCCACAGGGTTGGCAGCCTGCCACCGGACCTTACACCGCGATCGACTACGAACGGATGGCTCTGGGTTCCCCATCCCCGGGACGAGCTACGGCTCTCGGCACCGCACCCTGGTGTGGTTTTGCAATCGCTTCCGCTGCGGGCGCGCCGAGCCTGTTGGCATCCGCATGGCCGCCGGATACCGCACAGGTGCGATTGATTCCGGATGCGTATCTTTACCGCTACGACGACCCGGCGGGTCACGATCGTATTGAACTCGATCGATTCATTTCAGAAACTGCCGTCGTAGTAGTAGACGTGGGTTGTGGTCACGGCAGACTGGGAGCACGCCATCGCCGCGAGGGACGGACGGTTATCGGTATCGAGCCCGATTTCACTCTGGCACGAGAAGCTGCAAAACGCCTCGATCTAGTGCTGCCGTTGCCCGCCGAACACGGTCTAGACGCGTTACGCCCGAAGGTCGACTGTATGATTTTTGCCGACGTTCTGGAGCATGTCCCAGATCCGGTCGGCGTCCTCCTCAAATCTGCACAAGCGCTCAGCGACTCGGGACGGATCATCGCCTCATTACCCAACACTGCCTGGGCACCGGTACTCCGAGCGCTTGCGGCGGGCCATTGGGACCCAACCGTGGCGGGGGTCCAAGCCCGCGATCATCTGACCCCGATGACTCCCAAGTCATTCCGTCGTATGGCAGCGGAATGTGGCTTGGAAGTTATGGAAGAAATTCCGATGGCGGCCCCGCTATCTTGGCGCATGCGTTTGTGGGCATGGTTCATGGCTCGTGCTTCCGGCGGTGATTTACAGGACCTCCTGGTACCGCAGTGGATCGCGATCCTCGGAAAGCGACTATCTTGAGCTGGCAACGATTTATCAAGCACTACCAGACCGCAGCGGTTCTGCTCTTGAACACCTTGCTGCTGGTAGCCGTGGTTTTGGCGATCTTCCACTTCGTCTTCCCGCTCGAGGACTCTATCTGGAATCAGAATCTCGACGGGCGACGCATGTCCGAAGACTTCGTTCCGGGTCATTATTATTTCTCGGATGGCGAGGAGACCGAGGCGATTCGTCAAGCGCTCGATGCTTACATTCTGCAAGGCCATTGGCAGGTCCATCCCTGGACCGGCCTGATCAACCGCGAATACAGCAGCCAGCATCTCAATATCGACGCCGAGGGCGGTCGCGCAGGCCGACCACCCAGCCTGCTACACAGGGAGGGCGAGCCGCTCACTCTGTGGAGCTTCGGTGGCTCGACACTCTTTGGCTGGGGGCTCGCCGACGGCGATACGATCCCGTCTCAACTACAAGTTGAGCTTCAACGGCTCCTTCCCCATCGGCATGTCCGAGTCAGCAACTTCGGAGTCCCGTGGTACAACTCTTCACACGAGCTGGCTCTGCTGGTTGCGAATCTCCGTCGGCAGCCTCCTCCCGATGCGGTCGTGTTCCTCGATGGCCTGAACGATCTTGTCCACCGACTGCATTACCAAACCGAATCACCGCTTCATCACCAACTCGAACGGGCTTGGGAAGACCGACTCGACGATCTTTTTGCGCCGCCACCCTGGCTGCACCTCACTGACAGCTTTCCGCTCTTCCGGGCGGCGCAGTCCGCCCGCCGCCCCTCGACCACAACGCTAGGCGGCATTTCCGGTTCGCAGACGGAAGACGATGCCAACGTGCTCACGCGTCAAGCAGCGGAGGGCTACTCAGCGAATCGCCGAACTGCGTCCGCTGTTTGTGAGCAATGGGGAATCACACCCACTTTCTTTCTCCAGCCGGTTCCGATGTGGCTCAATGATGCGCGTGACGCATCAACCGACCCCAAATACAACACTTTCGCCGATCTGGTTTTGGAACAAGGCGACCACAACCTCCATGATCTCCGTAGCAGCCTCGCCAGGCTCGACCAATCCTTTGCGATGACGGTTGAGGAAGTCGGAGTCCACTACAGTGACGCGGCCAGCCAGGTCCTGGCCAAGGCGATGGCAGAAATCATCGCCTCCGCGGAACCTTCCGAACGGGGGCTCTAGTCTGGATTACATCCTGCAACCCGTTTCTCGCCTCCTAGGCAGGCCGTGGCAAAGTCAGACCACGCTGAGCACGATCCTTTTTCACCAACTCTGCGTTACAAAATCTCTCGAGATCACCAGTATCCATGCGATTTTTGGCCTTGATTTGTCGAAAGACCCCTCGCTCTCAGCGCGAAACACTTTCACACGGCCTGCTAGGGAGCCACCTGTGGAGCGAGCACGCAGCGAGTATGTATGAGCAAGAGAACAGACCTTGGCTCTCCAAACTATTGTAACCAATAGGTGAGGCGCCGAGGCGAGTTACGCAGCTACGCGCGCAGTCCACGGGGGCGACTGGACTTCCCACGTCCTTGGATAAAATCTAGTCTAGGAGCACAACCTGAGTTGTTTTCTGAAACGTGCCATGCTCATTGGTGACGGTCAGCGTGACGTCGAATAGTCCGCGGGCACCGCGTATTGCACCTCCCCATGCCGACATATCTCCAGACTCGAAACCATCCAGGAAGATTACGCTCGGATCGGGATCGATACCCGCGGTATCCCAGCTGAGTCCGGTTTCCCCACACACCAGGCCGGTGCCGGCACCGGTTGCGGTACAGGTCAGCGGTGGGTCATCCCCATCAACCTGAACAACGGTCCACTCGAACGATGTGGCCGGTTTGCCACCGATGCCTGGCGAGCCGTTGTTGACAGCCTGAAGATTCAGGTCTTGCCCAACCTCGTAGACCGGCGGCGGTCCTTCTTCTCGAGGATTCTCGAGGATGTCGAAGGCTTCGAAGAAGGGGCGAGGGTCTTCAACTATCAGCGAAAGCTGATTGGTCGATGTGGCCAAGCCACCGCAATCGACCGAGGCGGACACTTGGATCGTCCGCATCGGACAAGTTGATGTCGGGTAGGTGTCAGCGCCGCACAGGTCAGCCCGGATTCTGGCCTGGTCACCGGCCAACGGTTCGATGATCGGCTGCGGGTCGTCCGCTGCCGTGCCGGCAGCGTTGGCGGCCATCCATTGCCAATTGGAGGCGACCGCTGAGTCGCAAGAGCCAGTGAGGGAGATCCATTCCGGTACATCCGGTGAGGCGCTGCTGAGCCAACGATCATCAGAACTGGTCTCGATCTGCGCTGAAGGATCGATCCAGCGGTGGATGTCGAACATGGTCTGGGCACCGCGATAGAAGTAATCGCCGTAGAATCTCCCGCTATGCGCTGCGAAGAAACTAAAGCCACCGGTCGATCGATCGGAATAGCTGGACCAATAGTCGATTCGACGCTGAGGGCCGGAATGATTCGGATCCAGGTACTGCTCGCCACGGATATCGACCACCGGTCCGCCAGTGGCCAAACCACTGAGCTCTAGCAGAATCTCCTGGTTCGGCTCCGCGGTCGAGGAAGGCCCTGAACACAGGCTGTGGTAGCTCTTGTAGAGAAAGGGCCGCCCGTTGCTCTCGGAGAACTGCACAAATGAGCTGTGCGGCAAGGTCGAAGCGGTCGGTAGATCGAAACGCGGATTGTTCAGCGTGCAACCGGGCGAGCCGGTGACGCAGTTTGTCACGTCGTGGATCTCGAGATCCTTTTCGTTGATGGCCGCGAGGTAATAGCGTGATGCGATCTCGAAAAGATCGACGCCGAAGGAAATCGAGCTCAACCCTTCGACACGCGCAACACTGGTCGGAGGCAAGCTGGTGATGTCGGTGATCTCGCGGAGCTCGACGCCCAGAGGGCTGGCTGGGGTACCGTCACTCGCGGCGATGATGAACCGGGGTTGGCCAGAGACGTCAGCCTCCAACAGGTCGACATATCTTGCGCGACCCCAAGGCCAGGGCCCGATTCGGCCTCGCCACACAGGATTGGTGGCTCCACCGCAGAGGCTCGTCGCGGTGCTAGTGTTTTCGAAACAGGGTCCAACCTCCCGTGCTCGCGTCATATCGTAAACGTGGACCCCGTTGTTGACAGCGTAGAGCGCATAGGTGCGACTACCTATGTTGGCAGTGACCACCTGTACTCCCACCTTACCGGTATCCTGATAGAGCTGGAAGGGGCTGCTCTTGTTGCTGGCATCCCAGATCGTCGGCCCAACTTCGCCGTCACCGCTGACGGCAACCAAGGTATCGCCAGGAGCACCTACCGGATCAATCGCGTCGATATCCCAGATTGGAAGATAGTACTCGGTCGGTGGATCCGGGAAGACATGGAAACCATTGAACCAGCCATTGCGCGTTGATCGCAGGACTGGATCAGTGGCATTGTTGCCGGTGATATCCCAGATCTGGAAGCCGGAGTTGAATGCCATGTAGAGATACACAGAGCTTCCATCGGGCTCGATGTCGAGGCCATAGAAGAGCTCCAACCCCCCTGCACCTGGCAACTGATCGTCGTCACTGCTGTACTCCGTACTGTCCCGGTTGGCGGGCAACGGCTGCCCCAACGGATCGGCCGGCTCTAGGTTGGGAGACCACATCTCGAACGTGCCTTGGCCTGCCACCGTACGGAATCTGTCGAGTGGCATCGCTGGGCTGCCTGTTTGGCAGTTGATGGTGTTGTTCTCGGCCAATGCTGAAACAGACGCCAAGACACCGACGGCCAGACAGCAAGCCATTCTGAAGCTGGAGTTTCTCTTGTGTTGCACGTGGATCACCTCAGTGAGCTGAAGGCAAATGTTCGAAATGGACAGACTGAAAATGTTATAACAGCGATTATATCATGCTGTCAACACATCAGGCACATAGAGACGGTCGATAAAGACGCGTCTGCGTTAATTGTCCTCAACGAACGAGAAGGACCGGTTCCAGGACACTCGCCAACAGCTCGGCGAACCTCCGGCTACCTTCCGGCGAGAAGTGCATCGCGTCGTCCCAAGCGGTATCGGGCCAATCGACGAAGTTCGGTTGCAGGTGTAGGCCGCTTTCCGCAGCCAACCGCAGGCCGACTTGGTTGAGCTTCTCGAGCTCACTAACGGCTACTTCGGGAGCCAGCCCTGGAATCCACTGCTTGAGCAGTGATTGATCCTCCGCCAAGTACCGGCGTCGAAGTCGTATGGTTTGCGGAACCAGCACGATACGGGCCTCATGGTCTCGCCCGAGAGCAATGATCGACCGGAGGTTGCGTTCGAAAACCGCAACCGCTGCTCGAGGTATCGCGGATTGTACGGTTTGAGCTGGATCTCCTGGGCGCACTTTGTCCCAGGGATTGGGTGTGTCCCCGAGCAAGCCTCTCAGCAACTCGAGCAACAAGCTCCTTTGATGCCAGGCCAGGGGCTCGAGCTCAAATCCAAGCGTGCGATGAGCAATGTCAGCATGCCCATGCTCGTACTGACCATCGAAAGGCGTATGCGATGCCGGCTGCAAATCGTTGATGCCCTGGAAGACGACGATCCAATCTGGCCTCAAATCACGATCACGGATGGCGAGCGAAATCAGGTTTTCCTGGCTCGTCCAACCCGGGAAGCCTGCGTTCCAAACTTCCACTGCGCGACCGCTGTCGACAAGCATCTGCTCGACAAGCCAGGGCCAAGTTGCTTCGTCGTTTGGCGCCAAGATGTCGAAGGTCGTCGATCCACCGATACAGAGGATGCGAACAACTCCGCTGGGCTTGGCCAAGGGGCGCTCCGGAGAACGATACCCGAGGGTGTTGAAGGACGCCTGCCTACCAAAGGCTTTTACGTGTGCTCCCTCCCGGGGAGCGATATTGAGATAGGGGTGTCGACGGTAGAGCCCCAGAGCCGTCGTAATCTCGCCATAGAACCGACTGCCCCGCGTTGTCGGCCAACTGCCGTCTTGTGATCTTTTGCCAACACGGACCATGGCCTCCAAACCGATCAGCAGGCCAAGGGCCAACGCAGTCACGAGAACGGCGTCTGTCAGTCTTTTCCTGTAGGGACGCGTGACTGTGCTACCTCGTGTCCGACGCTTGCCTGGGGGTCCTTCTGGTGAGCTCACCAGTCCTCTTCATGCGTCTTCTTGAACACCGTATCGTGTGGCGCGGACCGTTCCTCTTGCGGTCGACCATTGGTGTAGTAGTACATCGAGATCGACTTGCGACTCATGGTCTCCGGACAGGTCAGCGGTACGGGATGACCATGGAACGAGTAATCGGTCGTGTTGAAGACGGCGGTGCGATTGAACACCGGAAGGATCTTCTGCTCACACGAGGTCATGTCTCGATTCCACAACTCGAGGTGACCACCATACTCTTCTCGCCAGTCTTTGTTGAGGTAGATCAAGAGGTTGACCCGACGATCGAGCTCCAACTTGGGATGCCAGTTGAAGTCGCTGTGGATCTTGAGAAAGCCACCTCGAAGAGATTGGTGTGGTCCGGCGCCTCCAAAATAGGGGTCCGGAATCAGGCCCTCGATACCGGTTAGAGCCTCGAGAAACTCCAACATCGGTGCTGAGTTCAGGAAGTAGAGGAAACGCTGTAACTCGTCACCCACTGACGTCCGGTAGTCGAAGCCCGCTTTCTTTTCCTTGGCGTTGTCGAAGGTTCGCCAGCTCGTTTCACCCGGGGCTGGGAAGTCACGGAGTACCACGTCCAACAACTGCGGTGCGAAAAGGTCATCGAGAGCGATGTGCGGAAAAGGCGATGCTGCCTCGTAGTCGGCTCGATGCATGGCTGGATCCAGTCGCAGCTCGACGCTCGACAGACTTGGCCTCGTATCAGCCTGACGTTGGCCGACTATCGGCGCACCCTCCAACGCGAAGGCCCGTTCCATACGATCCAGTACCAGATCCAAGTCGTACGATTGGGCGCAGACGCGCCCGGCGCTGCGCAACCGACGACGAAGATTTGAATCTTGGAGCTGCTCGATCAGCGGCACGAGGGATTCTGGGTCCGCAGGGCGGAAACGCAACACGGCGTCATCGGGAAGCACCGCAAAGGATCGAATTGTCGTCAGAGCGACCGGCACACCACAAGCCATCGCTTCGAGCGGCGGCAACGGGAAGCCTTCTTCGTCGTGGGAAGGATGCACCAACACGTCGAGGTCGTGGTAGAAGCCCACCATTTGCTCGGTGGAGAGCCGATGGAAAAATTGGTCAGTAACGCCCATCGCTTCCTCGGCGTCGGTGATCGGATCCGCGGACGCCCGGTGAACTTCGAGAGCCACGCCGCGCTGCCGCGCCATTTCAAGTCCTTCGAGCGCCTCGCCGATACCCTTTGGACGCTGATCGAAGGGCCCGACAACACCAACTCTTAGAGGTCCGGACTCTTGGAATGGCCCAGGGTGGAAGAAGGACGTGTCAATCGCCTGGCTGATGAGATGGGTCCGGATGCCGTTGAAGTTAGCGTGAAGGATCGGATCCAGATGGGTGGAGATCAGCAACTTGGGGATCGGAAGGCGGTAGACGGCTTCGATCTGCGGCAAGATCGGTCCATACTCTCGATGCACCCCTTCGTAGCCCTGGCACAGGTGAAAGACTTGGCGGGCGCCAGAGTTGTAGGCGTGCTCTACCGTACTCCAGAACGTACCGATGCAAATATCAGCCTCGGGAATAGCTCCCGGCTGCCCCAATGGGATCTGCTGGTACGGCACGGTCATCGTGTGCCAGTCCGGTGGCAGCTCAGGACTCACGACGACAACGTCGTAGCCGCGGTTTTGTAGCCCCTCGGCGTGCTCGAAGATGACCCGATTACCACCGTGAAGCGAGGTGGCCGGCATGACGTAAACAACTTTGGGTGCCATATCAATCCGTCAGCGCAAAAACGCAGCTCCTACAAATGAAATCGTCGGGGGCTTCATCGAGTCCGTAGACCAGGCGGCGCATCGCGGCGAGCTTGGGACCGGTGAGAATCTCGTGGATGGTACTTTCACCGAGATGTCCAACTTCATAGTTGTGGTCATAGTCCTCGGAGCAAAGCAGGCACTGGCCGTACGGAGAAATGTGCAGATGTTGTAAGGGTCGAGAGCCAACGACCTGGCAACCACGCAGCTTCTTGTGAGGTTCCGACGGTCGCAGACCGACTTCGAGGTAGCCAGCACGATCCATGACCTCGTAATACTTCGCGTCGAAGCGGCTGTCGCCGAATCGCTCACAGATCTGGTCGTAGTCGCGTTTGTGTACATCGTCCCCTGTACCCAGCACGACAATCTCCATCTGAGGGGCGACCGGACGATCCTTGGCGTACTCCATGTTCCGCAGCACCAGATCGAGATGGTCTTCACCGCGGTCCGCCGTGTACTTCTCTCGGTCCAGGGTCGAAATGTTGATCGAGAGATAGCGCAACCCACCCATTTCGACGATTGCGTCGATGCGTTTGGGAGTCAATCCGGTACCGTTGGTCAGTACGGCGGGTGGCAGCCCAGCTTCCTTGATACTTCGAACCTGATCGATAAACCGTTTATCGAGGGTTGGCTCGTTGTAGTTGATCAGCTTAACGCCATCAATCGTCTCTTTGTAGCGCGACAATTGGACGAGAATATCGTCGAACAACTCTGTCGGCATGAAGTACGGTTTTCTTGGATCGTAGGCCACCGGACAGAAGTAGCACTTCTGATTGCAGACCGTGTGGGTCTCGATCGAGACGTACTTGAGGTGGAATCTCGTGTCCAGGTCGTCAGCATCAGCGGCAACCAGCCAGCCTTGCGCCGCGAGGAATTCCAGCGTTGAAGATGCCAGGTCTGTTGCTTGACGCTCCTGGGTCAGTAGCGCCCGAAAATCAGCGTATGACTCCTCTTTGTCGTGGAGCGTCCGGTCGGTGAGGGGATTGTAGACACGGTCGGGCCCTACATGCAGGTAGGGTTCTGGAATCCAAGCTGGTGTTCCAGCCTGCTTATTTATCTCGGGAGCGACGGCCGTCACGGGTGCGTTCATGGCCGACACTCTATGGCTTCTGGGCCCTCGACCTCAACCGGGACGTCATTCGGTGTGCTGCCGTGCTCCGAAACAACTGGTGAAGAAGTCGTGGACCAGCGGTGGTCAACCTGCATGAACCCGAATTTGTAGATTGCCGAGGCCGCTGAGAATGCAGCAGGAAGGAACTCTTGGGCGTACACATGCAGCCCCTTTTCATCGAGGACGTAGACGTAGAGACTGAACTCTCCCTTGGTGAAAGGCAATTCCGATATCACCAGACTCGCTTTGTAGTTTCGCTTGCCGGTAAAACATGGCTGAGCATCCTGGTGGCTACCAAACGAACAGACTTGGACGTGATTGACCGTATTGATCGTCACTCCCAGGTGCATCGTAAGCTCTGGAGACTCCGCTCGCCACTCGATCTCTAGCTCCCACGGCTGCTGTGGCTCGAAGGGCTTCTGATCGAGGCCACACGGCCGATCCGCAAATCGCAACCCAGTAATCCTGGCCGGGCCCCGGACCGCAGTCTGAGTTTCGACGTCAGACGCCGTCTTGGTTGCCAGGTAGTTCTCGTAGGCTCTGACGACATCTTCCGACGGGCCATACGCTTCTGCTCGCCCATGATGCAGCCACAGCGCCCGTTGACAGAAGTAGGAGATGTAATACATCGCATGCGAACAAAAGAGCAGGGTTCGACCACTCTCGACGAAGTGCCGGATGCGATCCATACACTTCTTCTGAAAGTAGCCGTCACCGACAGACAGCGCTTCGTCGATGATCAAGACCTCAGGCTCCACCTGCACCGCGATGGCGAAACCCAGCCGCATTGCCATACCAGTGGAGTAGGTCTTGACCGGCCGGTCGATGAAGTCACCGAGCTCGCTGAAAGCGAGGATCTCCGGTACTTTCTGCTGCGCCTCCTGCTCGGACAAACCCAACATGGCGGCATTCAGCAGGATGTTTTGGCGGCCTGTCAACTCAGGATGGAACCCCATACCAAGCTCAAGTAAAGAGGCGATTTTGCCGTTGACCCGAAGCTCGCCGCGGCTGGGCGAGGTCACTCCCGAAAGGATGCTCAAGAGGGTGCTCTTGCCAGCACCGTTCTCGCCAATAATCCCGAGACTTTCCCCGGGCCCGAGTTGAAAGCTAACGCCGTCCAGAGCATCGATGCCCTGGTATTGGGCTTTTCCCGTGACCAACTCGCGCAAGCGATCCCAAGGCCGAGCATACGCCCGGTAGGTCTTGCCGATCCCGTTCGCAAAAACTACCTGATCACCTGTCACGGGGACACCTTAGCATCCCGGTCGCCAGGGAAACACCCGACGACCGGCGCTGAAAGATCTCACGCTGCGCCGACTCTAGCGAGCGGCTATTTGATGATGAGCGGTATGGGCATGGTGGGCGAGATGTTGGTCAGATTGTCCTGGGTATCGCAGAGCGCTCCCAGACACGCGGTGGCAGACAGGTTGTAGGTCCCTGCGCTGCTGTAGGTGCGACTGTAGGTCGGCGCATCGCACGCCAAGCCACCAGTGGACCCGTTGCCCCAGTTGAACGACAGATCATCACACTCGCCAGTGACATCTACCGTAAACGTCACCGGTCCCGCCGGACAGGCACACTGTCCACCGAAACACGAGCAATCCGTGCCCACAGTCACAACTCGAAAGTTGGTGATCTCCGGTGCCTCGAGGCCGACAACCGTGACATTTTCGACCGTACGGCTGGTCGAAATCGGCGCAACGGCGGAATCACAATTACTGATCTCGAGCCAAACCTCGTAGTCGTCACCATCGACGTTACCGTTGGGCCAATCGTATTGGACGTTCGGCGAAGTGGTTGTACGGATCTCACAAGGCGTGACCAACCGGCATCCAACATCGCCGGCTTGTGACGGGTCCTGCTCGAACTCCCAGCGGTACAGCGTTGCGCTTTCGGCAGTCGCGGTGAAGGAGTAGATGCCATCGCTGGGCGGCGTTGACGGGATCGTGAAGCCATCACCATTGAAGGCCAAGGCAGCCAGCGGCGTCAGGGTCAACTGGGTCGTCTGTTGGATCGAACCATGCTCATTGGTTGCAGTCAGCATGATATCGAACGTCGATCCGATCACCCCTCTCCTCGCTCTCTCGGTCTCCCAGGCTGACGTATCGCCCGACTCGAAGCCGTCCGCGAATATCGATGTCGGATCTCCGACCTCGACATCTTCGGTGTTCCAGGTCAACTGGCTCTGCGTGCAAGTCAAGCCGGTGCCAGCACCGGTAGCATCACAGGCGAGTGGCGTGCCGCCAGTGGTCTGCACGATCTCCCAAGAGAACGAGGTCAGCGATTTACCACCAATTCCACTGAGACCACCGTTGAGTGGCCGCAGGTTGAGGGTAGAACAAACTGGGTATTGCGGTGGCGGCCCCGGGTCTTCTGGGCTCTCTAGGATGCTGAGGCTAGTGAAAAAAGGTCGCGGATCCGTCAGGGTCATAGACAGCTGATTGGAGGTCACATTGGTACTGTCACACACCACGTCAGCCTCTACCTGTATCGTTCTGTCCTGACATACATTGGCAGGGTAGGGATCGGTTCCGCATAGATCACCGCGTACTTGCGCTAGGCTGCCAGCAAGCTCCTGGACCACTGGATCCGGGTCGGTCGCCGACGTGCCGAGTTCGTTGTCTGCACTCCAAGACCAACCACTACCAGCGCCTACGCTGCACGTACCGTTGAGGCCAACCCACTCGAGTTCCCCAGGGCTGCTCAGCCAACGATCGGTCGTCGTCGTTTCGATCGCGACGCTAGCTGGCACGTCCCCTACCCACTTGTGGATATCGAACATAGTCTGCGCACCACGGTAGAAATAATCGCCGTGAAAACGGCCACTATGCGGCGAGAAGGTGCTGTAACCATTGTTGGCTTGGTCGTAGTATGAGGACCAGTAGTCGATTTTCTGGGTTGAAACTTGGCCCTGCTCCACATACTGCTCTCCACGCACTTCAACGGCCTGCCCGCTTGCGATCTCGCGCAGATCGAGCAGGTACTCGGGATTGCCTTGGGTGGTCGTGGGCGGTGAGCTGCAGAGCGTATGAAACCCTTTGTGGAGGAACGGTATACCGTTGCTCTCGGAGTACGAAACAAAGGCGAGGTCATGCCCGACGGTGGGGAATTGGGCCTTGCGATTGCTGAGACTACAACCCGGACTGCCACTCAGGCAGGGTGTGACGTCGTAGACCTCGAAATTATCGCGATCCGTAGTGCCCAGGTAATAGCGACTCTCATACTCGAAGAGAGCAACACCGTAAGAGGTCGTGCTGAGACCCTCGATGATGGCCGTGCTGCTAGGCGGTAGGCTGGTAGCACTGGTGATTTCGCGCAGTTCGACGCCGAGGCTGTTGCTGAAGAAGGCATCAGTTGTGGCAAGGAACGTCTTGGACTGGCCACCGATCGAGGTCGTCAAGACGTCGACATAACGCGCTCGGCCCCACGGCCACGGCTCAATCCGCCCACGATAGACCGGGTTGGAATTACCCCCGCACAAACTTGTTGCGGTCGATGTGGTCTCAAAACATGCGCCAATTTCGCGCGCACGGGTCATGTCATAGAGATGCACACCATTCGTCGCCGCGACGAAGGCGTACGTTCTGCCACCAATGTTGGTCGCGGTGACTTGATTACCTGTCTTGGACGTATCCCCGTAGAGCTGCGTTGGATTCGTACGGCTAGCCGCGTTCCAGATCGTAAAGCCGGTCAACGCCGAGTCGGAGGCGATGGCCACCAGCGTCTGGTTGCTAGATGGCGGATTGATCGCGTCGATGTCCCAGAGCGGGAAATAGAACTCCGTGACGTTCGGGCCCCAACTATTGAACGCACCGTCCCAGCCGTCTTTCTGACTCAAAAGAACAGGATTGGCAGCACGGGGGCCACGAATATCCCAGATTTGGAAACCCGAGTTATAGACGATGTACAAGCTGGTGCTGGATGAATCTTCGACGATGTCGAGTTGGTAGAAAAACTCCAACCCACCAGCGCGGCCAGGGCGCTGGAAACCGTTATAGGAAGTACTGTCCCTAGCGCTCGGCAAGGTCTGACCCACAGGATCCGCAGGCTCGAGGTTAGGAGGCCACATCTCGAACGTTCCTTGGCCGCCAATGGTGCGGAACTGCTCTACCGGCCTTGCCGGATCACCATCTTGGCAGAGCGTCGTTCCCGCTCCACCTGCAAACGCGGCGGCAGGCACCAAGCCAAGACCGAACAGAACCGCAACTGTCGCGAGGATGCGACTCTTTTTCCAGACTTCGAGCTTCATGTGTGATCTCCTTCACCAGCCATCGAGCACCACAGGGAATCGGCAGCGGTTGTGTGGCAGGACGGATTTCGCCGATCTGTTTGGAAAGTTACGAGGCCAAGACCTCGCTGGAATTTGCCTTCCGAGGACTCCGGAAGCTGATGATGTTATCAGAGCATGGCAAGCTCAGCAAGATATTTTGTTGTTCTTAGGATTGACGTCATGTCGCCAGGAAGGCGAGTGGGAGGGGGTACCCCGACAATTGGATGGGGCACGGGACTGGCGCCAGGAAAGCAAAAGCGGGTACAGCGTTAGCCGTACCCGCTTTTCTAGCCGATCCTCTGAGGATCAGCCATATGAGAGAGAACGGGTCACGGAGTCCCGAAATCTCCCATGATCACTGGGTTGGCCGCGCTGCAAGCGCTGGTCAACTGAGTTGCCGCGAAACCAACACTGAAAGCACCAGCGTCGGAATCGAGCTCAGTTGTCATCCAACTCTGAGCGATGTCACCGAAGAGACCATCGGTGGAACACGGAGTCGGGGACCCCGAGGTATCACCCAAAGTGAAGTTCAAGTTGACGTACATCCAGCCGAAGTCGTACGGCGGATCCAGATCGTTCTCACCAACTCTGTACCGACCGGTCTCGAGCGGGAAGCAGAAGATCTCTTCGAGCTCGTCCGGATCCGGAGGCGAAACGCCGCCGCCGCCAGGCGTGAAGTTGTCGGTGCAGATCTGAGTAGCGTCTTCCTGAGTGTCGAAGGAGACCACCTGGGTCTCATCGAGCGGCCACCACGGAGGCGTGCCGTTGTCGACCATACAGCCGTTGCCGAAACCCGAAACCGAAGTCTGGCACTTGGAGTCTCTCCAGACCATCAGCGAGGTGCCACCACTGAAGGCAGCGCCAGGCTCGAAGTAGCGGGTGGCCCAGGTCGAGCCAAGCGGCTCACGCTGGTCGGTGGCCAAACCATCTACGTAACGACCGTAGAAGGTGTAGTCACCAGGCGCGAAAAACGGATTTTGGGGATCATCGCTGGCTTCGATCGCGACCAGGCTGTCGCCGATAGCGCGACCTTCCTGGACGATGAACCAGTCACCCCAGAGCTGATTGTTCTCGTTCGTCAAGCCAGAGCCGAAGTAGCCAGCCTGGTTCGGGAAGAGAAGGTTACAGTCATTGACGTTGTCGATCGTGATGTAACCACGAGCGATGAAGTCACTACCTTCGCCACCGGTCTCGTTCTGAACGCCACCGATGCAGGACACTTCGTCGCACGCGAGACCACGGCCGGTGTGGCCGCAGCGAACGCGATCGATGAACGAACCTTCCAAGACTGGGTTCGTGCCCAAAGGCAGGTTGGTGTCACAACCCGGGAAGAGCGGATTGCCAACGCCATCCGGCGCGGAATCCCAGATCGGGTTCTCGGAGAGGCCCGGGAACGGGCCACTGGCATTTGCCGGATCATTGAGCGCACGACCATGCGGGCTGATGGTGTCATCAGGATCGTTGGTGGCGTGGGCAGTGATCGGCAAGTTGCCGTTGTTGAACAGGTCGCCGAGACTGACAGTCTCGACATCGTAGCCAGTCAGGAAGATGTCGAAATCGATCGACGGCAACGACCAATCACCCCAGAGCACGACGTGTGCGACTGTGGGAGAAGCCGAGGCGTTGTTGACCGAGAAAAAAGTGTCGACATCCCGATCCGCGTCGACAGGATCCCTGTCCGTCGGGGTCAGGCTGACTTCGAAGTACGGCAACAGCAACGTCGCTGCCGGCACCGCGTCGATCGTACATAGCTCAGCGAAGGTCTGACCACCAAGGGCCAGCAAACTCACGAGAGCTACTAGAAGGACTGTTCTTCGCATTTATACGTTCTCCTAATCCTCAAAAGTATGTCTGAATAAGTTGGGACCACGTGCTTAGGCTTCCGGGAACGGACATCTCCAAGGAGATTTTCATCGAAAGCAGCTTCGCGACTCAGGAACGTCGAGGCGTCCCTACTTCCTGAGTTTTTCGGACGTGTTATCACCCCCCGTTTAATGCTTTTCGGTCTCTCGAGCCCCCGCAGAGCTAGGGGGCTGATGATTCTGTGTTTCGTCACTGTATTTATGCTGTGTCTTTGTTCTGTAAAAAGACCAGAAGGAGACACCCACACCACTGAACTGAGTGCTGATTTTCGCTCGCCCAGGTGATCATGGCATATATGGGGCCCATTCGGGTTGATTTCGCATGGTATTAAAGCCCCTGACAGGTGTCAAGGGCCTCATGCGCCACCCCCCTCTACACATCGTCGATATCGGAGCCGGCGAGACAGCAGCTTTGTGTTCATCGGGAAGGCGCGATCGGCGCCGAGGGTGCTTCGGCTCGAGCGGTCCACACTCTGAGGCTGCCACCTTGCACACACCCGGGAGAGTTCCCAAGACCAACACCGCCCCCTCGTTCTCCGGCGAAGCCGACGATCAACTCGTCCTGGCCATCCCCGTTCAGATCGTTCAGGCGCATGGCATATCCGCGGCAACCCTTGATCGACTCCGGCAGTTCGGGCGAGGTCTCGCTGGCGAAGAAGCCCGCTGCATCGCCGAGGAACACCATCACCTCGCCGTCACCACTAGCCACCGTAATGTCGCGACGCCCGTCGCCATCCAGATCTCCGATTGCCAGTCCGTAGATGCCTTGTTTGCCTTCGGTCGCATAGAGAGTGCGCCGCTCCCAGTCGCCTTCCTTGCTGCCAAACAGCACATCGACCCCGGTGCGCCAAAGCTTGTGTTCACGACCGACGAAGCCGATCACCAGATCGTCGAGGCCGTCATCGTTGAGATCACCGGCAGTGACGGTGCGAAGGTACGCTTGGGGGCGTGCTTCTCTCACCCAGCGTGTCTCCCATTCGTCATCCTCCTCGCCAAGGTTCAGGATGGAGTGATCGACCGAATTACTCGCCGTCACAAAGTCCTCGCGACCGTCACCGTTGAAATCGCCCAGTGCCAGAGAGTCGCCGAAAACCTTCGAGTCGCGACCTTTCGGCAGCCAAGAGCCATTGCCTTGATTGAGGAAGAAAATCGGACCGTTGGCGGCCTTGATATCACCTTCACCAGCAACGACCCGTGCGATGCCTTTTGGCCCCTCGCCGAGCGCCAGCAAATCAGGCTTGCCGTCACGATTCCAATCCGTGACTTCGATGGCACGCGACGAAAAGGTCGACGCACCACCACCCTTACTGGGATCTTCGAGGCCAATACCCCGACTCCAGGGCTGAAAACGCCCCTGGCCGTCACCCACCAAGACCAGCAGGCCCTTGAGGTGAATCCCCAACGCCAGATCCATGTGGCCATCACCATTGAAGTCAGCAACTGCGGCGTCCCCATAGTCGTAGGGAAGCGGGGGGTAGCGCGCTTCCGGCCAGCTGCGCCAGCCACCTTCACCATCGCCAAGAAAGATGTTGGGGCGCGCTGGATAAGATTTGCGAGCTGCTCCGAACACGATGTCCTGGAAACCGTCACCGTTCATATCGGCAACATCGAAGCCATTGCGCCATTGCCCCCGACTAGGTAGGCCACGGTCGAAGGATTCGAGGCGTATCCGATCACTGGTCTCTAGATCCGCCCGATAGGACTCGGCGATTTTTTCGGCCAACTCCTGGTCTTTGCGGTCCCGTTCTTCCTTCTCACGCTGCTTGTCCTCGGGGGTCTTCAGTGGGACGTTGATACGCTCGTAGATCTTGATTGAGAACGAATCCTCGTCGTGACCGACGATGTCGTATTGAACCCCATACTGAACCTGGATTCGGTTTTCGCCGATCCATATCCATTCGCGACCCTCGATTCCCTTCTTGAATTCGGTCACGTAATACCTGGCACCAGATTCGTCAGTGAACCACTCCACTTCGGGCTCTGCGGATTCATCAGCCGAAGCAGGCTCTGTTTCCGCGGCAGACTCGGTTTCCGCGGCAGACTCTGTTGCCGCGGCAGACTCTGATGCCACAATGGCATCATCTGGAGCCGTCGAGGCACGCGAGTCTGAGGTACTGGCCGCCAGCAAGACAGTCAACAAAACCACTAGATGTGTTCTTAGTCGCATAACTCTCACTCCATGGACGTCTAGGCGCTCTCGCCCGGAAAGGCTCGGCTACTGGAAGGATCTCGAGTAGATCCTCTAATCTCGGCAGGAAGGCTTGCTAAAGCAAGAGCGGTGCCGGCTTGTGTAAGGCTTGTGTAAATAGGGGGGTGGCTCAAACCTCGTCAACGAAGTGTTTTTCGAGTCGACGGAACAGCCCGAGCCCCATCAACAATACCACACTCGCGATCACCAACAGCCTGAACGTACCCGGTACCCAAACCAACTCTCCACTGAGCAGCGCCTGCCGGTAGAGATCCACCAACGGTACGATCGGATTGATATCGAACCACCGTCGTGCTTCCGACGGCAACATCGCGATCGAGTAGACGATCGGCGTGAGATAGAACCAACCCATCATCACCATCCCCACCACTTGCGCCGTATCCCGAAAGAACGTGTGAATCGCAGACAGAAGCAATCCAAGGCCAACGGTGAGTGCTAGTTGCAGCGGCAGCGCTAGTAACAACAAAGGCAGACTGGCCCAGCCGAGCTCACCAACAACAGCCAGAACCACCATGAACACCGCGGCGGCAATGCCGGCATGTACCAAAGCACTAGCTATTGGCGCCAGGATCAACGCCCGAAGCGGCAGCCTTGCCTTCTTGATCACGTTGGCGTTGTCGACGATTGCTGTCGACGCTCTAGTCACCCCTTCTTGAAACGCCATCCAGGGCAACAGGCCACAAAAGAGGAAGATCCCAAAACTCTCCGTATGTTCGACCTCGAGCGAGACCTTCGCTCCCATGATTCGCGCAAATACGAACGTGAACAACCACAGCTGCCACAAAGGCAGTGCAAAGGACCATAGGAATCCCAGCATCGAGCCAGCGTAACGGGCCTGGAAGTCCCGGCGTATGAGCTCCTTGAGAAGAAAAAGGCCACCACTCAATGTTCGTGATCCTCGGGTGTCGATATCGAACGTCTCTGATCAAGCTCTGTCGAGCAGGTCGTGCTGCGGGGCGATTCTCATGAGATCTTGACTTTATTGCAATGCTCAAATAGCATCTTATTTCCGAGCATGACTGCCGAGACTAGCAAGAATCACCTCTGATCAAGATCCAACAAAGGGTCTTGGAGAAGGGGTTTCGCAAAGCGACGTCTCGAGCGTCATGATTCTGGCTTCGGAACAGTCTCGGGCGGCGGCAATGCCAGCCTACCGTCACAGTCCAAGGAGGCGCGAGCGCGATGGTTTTCATTCATAAGATTCGCCAAGTACAGTTGGTCGGCCCCAAGATCCGCCAGCTGCGCAAAGAGCGTAAACTGACCCAGACCGAACTCGCCTCTCGCATCGGTATCCAGCAATCCGATCTTTCGCGGATGGAGAAGGGCGAGTATCGAGTCAGCCTCGATACTCTGTTCAAGATCCTAGCCGTATTCAACGTCAGCATCAGCGAGTTCTTCGATGATGTCAACAAAGAGTCTCTGACGCCTCGTGACGTGCAGCTTATGCGTGATCTCAAACGACTTCCGAATACCGCACGCCGCGAAGTCGAAGAGTTCATTGCCTTCAAGCGTGGCCAGACCGATACGGCCCCTGAGCCTGCCGCCGAAGAGATTCCGCGTACCGCCGAGCAACGCCGTACGCTGGGTTAGATTTAGATATCCGGGCTCGCCATGGGCGAGCCAAGGCCTCAGCGTCCGATTTCGCCCATTGGGCCATTGCTCCATCGCGCTATCGTTGCCGAACTCACTGGCAGCGGCGGCTCAGGCGCGGCCAGCGGTTCTCCTGTCTCCAGTGCTAGCCTCAAAGCATCACGTCGCTCGTAGTAAAGCGTCTGCTCATGAGCAGGAATGGGCTCAATCGACTCGCTCTTGAGGCTGAGAGGATTCAGCCATCGACCGTTGCGCTTCACCCTGTAATCCAAGTGCGGGCCGGTCGAAAGCCCGGTCGAACCAACATAACCGATGACGTCCCCCTGGGCGACTCGGCGCCCACTTCGAACCCCGCTCGCATAACCGGACAGGTGCAGGTAAGAGCTTTCATAGCCGTTTGTGTGCCGAACTTTGACCATCTTGCCAGCACCACCGCTGCGTCCTGCGAACGCAACTACCCCACCCGCTGTCACCCTCACAGGGGTCCCTTTAGGCGCCCCATAGTCAACACCGTAGTGCGGTCGGTTGACTTTGAGGATCGGATGGAAGCGACGCATCGTAAAACCCGATGTGATGCGGGTAAACGGCAGGGGAGAACGCAAGAACATCTTCTGCAAGGGTCGCCCATCGGCATCGTAATAACCAGCCGAGCCATAACTATAGGCTTCCAGTCGCCGACCACGGTTGGTGTAAACCAACGCCAGGATCTCTCCTAACCCAGAAAACTCACCATCGAGATACTCTTCTTCGTAGAGGAGCTGGAACCGGTCTCCGATTCTGAGATCGCGGTTGAAATCGAGGTCCCACTGCAAGACGTGAGACATGGCATAGGCCAACTGCGCCCGTCCGCCTGCGCCTCGGATGGCAGATTCCAAGGAACTTGTGACTTCGCCCTCGATGCGCCGGGTTTCGACCCGCTGCGAGAACTCATGGACCGAACGGGCCCAGTTGTCTTGTAACGGCTTCAGCTCTACCCATCCTTTACCGGCGACCTCGAACCGCAGGCCAGCCAATTCGGCGGAAGGGGCAAAATAGGCCACCCCAATATCGCCGGGCTGGATCTTACGGACGTCGACATAACCATCGAGGGCCTCTACGACGCCTTTCGCTTGCGTCGGGGCAAGGCCTAAATCCCCCACCAGTAGACTGCCGAGTGTTTGGCCTCGGCGCAGCTGAATCAACTGTGGTACTTCGGCCCGATCTAGATTGAGCGGTATCTCGGTGGGATGGTGCTTCGTCGCTAGAATCTCGTCATAGGGCAGCGTCGCCGTGATCGGGTGTGGCGACCGGAGACGCTCGTCGATGCGCCCTAGCCACACCGCCAAACAGCAAGCGGTAATCAATGGCCCGATTGTCAGCCAAGTCCGCCACCGGGTGGGCGGATAGATCTTGCGTGTCCACATAAGCGACAGATATTAACACTGCTACCGATTGCTGCAAGTTTCCAGCAGGACGGCATCGTTATCGACCGCCCTGGATCGATACACTAGGCCAAGGAGAATCAAGATGCATATAGCCTTCGATGCCGACGACACTCTATGGCACAACGAGCCAATCTTCGATCTGACCCAAGATCGAGTCGCGGAGCTGCTGCGAGACTGGGTGCCTCCCGAAGAGTTGGGCGAGCAGCTCAACCGGATGGAGAAGCGCAATCTGCAGCTTTTCGGCTACGGTTCGAAGGGATTCACCCTGTCATTGATCGAGACCGCGTTGGAAGTCAGTCGGGGCGAAATTCCTGGCGCTGTGATCCAAGAAATCCTGGATGCTGGCAAGGCGATGATCGAGCACCCGATAGAACTCTTACCCGGGGTTGTCGAGACCCTCGAGCGGCTTGCGTCGCAGCACCCGTTGTTGCTCATTACCAAAGGTGATCTCTTTCATCAGGAGACCAAAATCGCCCGCTCGGGTTTGGCGGAACGTTTTGCGGGAATCGAGATCGTATCCGAGAAAGACGACGCAACTTACCGTCGTATTCTCGATCGTTACGGAATTGATGCCGAGCGCTTCGTGATGGTCGGTAACTCTGTCCGATCTGACATCCTGCCCGTCCTACAAATCGGCGGCAACGCGATCCACATTCCTTATGAATCCAACTGGGAACTCGACAAGATCGAGCATCGCGGCGCCGAAAAAGAAGGCTTCTTCGTCGCCGAATCGATGCTCGAGGTGCCGACCAGCCTGCAAGAAATCGCCGCTCTCGGCTGGACAGCACCCACCGTCGCACCCACGGATGCCTGAACAGTCGGCCGATTGATACCAGCTCTACGGAACCGTCGTTGACCAGGCAGACGTATCGCCGGATTCAAAGCCATTGCTGAATAGCTCAGAGCCTCGGTCGCCATTGACCACCAGGGCAAACACTGCATCGAGCGCGGCGGTGTCGGGATGGGCATCTTGCACGATCTCGTCGCCGACCACCTCAATTGTCCAGATCCCGGCTTCCGGATTGGCGATGAAAACATTCTCCACGGTATCGATGGTGTTGGAGCTACCACCAGGAGTTGAAGTGTTGCCGGCCGCAAGACCATTGTTTCCCCAATAGACCACTGCCGATGGCGACGTGACACGTAACGACAAATCGTTGATACGAGCCTGGGCGGCGCCCGGGGTACCCATGGGATCAACGTAGACCAACGTCACCGCAAGCTCGGTCTCGCCATCTACCACATCGGCGCTGTAGGACTTGGTTTCCAATGGGACGATGATCTCGGTCTCATCGATAACAAAAGTCTTCGCTGCACGATCATAGAGTCGCCGGACATCGGCGGTGCCCCAACCCTGCTTGTTCCGGTCCATGTCGCCAAAGGCGCAGGCCCCTGGATTGGCCCAGTCGTAGCGGTGGGCTGCGTTGATCATCAGAGCTTTGGCGGTGGCCATGTTCGGCCGGCTATCGAAGACGTCACTGCCACCGCCGTGGCCGGCCCAGATGCCCTCGTGCCACATCTGGAACAGGAGACCGAAGTAGCCCGAGGTCTGCGGTGTCGCCGAACTCGTGCCACCGAACTGCGTATAGTTTGTATCGCCGCTGCCGGAAGCTGAGAAGATCGAATCGTAGAAGAAGGCCAAGTCCGGCTTGATCCGACCATCAGCGGCCGGACCGATGCTGGCAGTAAAACTCCAGTTGTCGTCACACCGGTCGGCAGTGCTTTCGTGATTGAAGCCCCCGACGGAAACAATGTTCTTGGCCCATGCTTGCGGCCGCGACTGTTGGTTGCCAGAGTTGCTCTGACTCTGCGTCGACAGAATCTGATGCAAGAACAAGTAGTCATCAACCTCGGCGGAGATCGTCGAGTACGTGGTGTTACGAGTGGACCCGACACTCGACGTTTGGTAAACCGCACGATAGACCCCGCCAGGATCGATCAGCTCGGCATTGGCGTCGTAACGTGATGTCCCGCCGCCAAACTGCGTCGATTCGGACAGGCAAAAGAAGATACCTTGGGCATCCGGCACCACACCCCGGGCCGGCGCGCTGGTGCCTCCAGCAAAGTTGTTGCTGTAGGAGCTGGTACCGTGGAGCACGCTGCAGGAAGAGGCGACGCTATGTAGGATCGGTGCTGTTGGCCATTCCTGGTGCGTCGTCAGTAGCTCGCTGTCGAACACTTCGCCACGGACCCCTTGACCGGTGAAACCCTCGATGCCCTCCAGATAGTCGCCGCCACCAACCTCGCGCACGATATCCATATCAACTTCGCCCGGCCCTCCCCAACGGTCGACGAAGAGCACCCGATGATCGTGCGCCACCTCGACCAGCTGTTCTTGCGTCAACGTCGCTTCGACCCGAACACCCCCGCCTTCGATCAACTCCATCAACCCTCCCAAGCTCTGGATCCGAGCGGCCAATCCAGCCTGTTTTTCAGCGCTCCGCTGACCTAGCATGATGGAGTAACGCTGACGCTCGAGCCGGGCTGCGTGCCCTTCGATCGCATCCCGTAGCGGCGCTTCCAATCGAAACGCAGGGTGATAGGGCCCGATCCAACGGACGTAGGGTAGGAAGCTGAGCTCGTTCAACACATCCGGTTCGGCATCGACCACAAAGGTGTGGTTGGTCAGGAACCGTAAAACCGTACCTCCCAATGTATCGATAGCGGCCCGGAACTCCGGTAGCGGAGCGCTGTGGAACTGGACCAGATGCAGTCGGTTGCTGGCACGCGCCGCGAGATCCAGACTGACGACGGGAGGTTCCACTGCCAGCGGATCGAACCGGTGATCGCGCAGTCGTACGACATAGTCGGTGGCGCGCACCCTACCTCGTAGAACACCGCCATCACTGACCGCGTAGAACGCTTGTGATTCGCCGGAAGCCTGCATTTCTCGCCATAAGTGGAGTTTGACCTCGCTGCTGGGCAACGCGATCGAACGGTGATCTTGCACCTCAGAATCGGTTTTGTGAAACCGCTCCCCTGACGAGAGCACAAACGGCTCGTCGGAGGGGCTCTGGGCTCCCAGCGCAGACAGAGGCATCAAGGCTGCCACCGAAAGAACACAGACCAAACCAGCGCGTCGGAGAGAAAACATCGTGTAGGTTCCCTTTGGGTCGGACGTAGATCGAGCCTCGCGGAGGCCTGCCGCGAAACAACTTGCTTGCCTGATCTCTGAAACGGGACAAATCCGCCGTATCCTGTTAGGGCACGTGCACACCCTGACCTTGCTCTCGAGTACGGACTCCAGGAGACGGATTTTGGTGGGCTGATCATAACCCCCTGCCGACCTTTGCCGAAACTCTGCCTTGGTTCCGAAGCCACCTATCCGGGACGGAGCCAGTCCAGAAAATGCAGCGGTCGTCTTCCGATGTCGCCAGCGACCCGCGCTGCTATCTCATAGCATCAAGCGGCCAGTCCCCGCTCAGCGGGTGGGTGATGGAAACGTCTCATCCCAAGCCGAGGTGCCGCCAGACTCGAAACCGTCAGCAAAAACGTCGTCGGACGGAGGCGGCGGACCGGTCCAACGATGGATGTCGAAAACGGTTTGAGCGCTGCGATAGAAGAAGCGACCATGGAATTGCCCGCCATGGGGGGCGAACGCGCTCAGGCCATCCGTCGACTGATCGTAGTAGCTCGACCAATAGTCGATCCGGCGTTGTGGACCCGCATGGTTGGGATCGTTGTAAGTCTCACCACGGATGTCGACGATCGGCCCGCCGCTGGCGAGCCCCTCGAGATCGAGCAAATGCTCGATATTGTTCTCTCCGGTTGTCGGCGGGGCGCTACACAACGAATGAA
Source organism: Acidobacteriota bacterium (assembly GCA_029263395.1). Classification (GTDB taxonomy): domain Bacteria; phylum Acidobacteriota; class Thermoanaerobaculia; order Multivoradales; family J023; genus JAAELT01. The sequence goes on from JAJCXO010000187.1 coordinate 92,627, forward strand.
AGCCCTGGTAGAGGAACGGTCTGCCTATGCTGGTGGAAAACTGCAGATACGCGAACGAAGGCAGATTACCAAGAGGCTGACGATAACGGCGGTTGCCAGCACTGAAAGCACAAGCCTGCCCTGGCACCGAAGCCGGGGCAAGGCAGGCGGTGAGGTCGTAGATCACCAAAGACCCGGCGTCGATCGCACCGAGGTAATAACGGTCGCGATGATAAGCCCGTTCGGGGATGGTGAAAAGATCAAGCCCTGCGTTGAGGGTGTTCAAACCTTCAACAACCGAGACACTGGCAGGCGGCAACTGTGTGACGTCGAGGATCTCGCGAATCTCCGCTCCTAAGTCCTCGAATAAGAACTCGTCACTGACCGCCACGAAATGCCGCATCTCCCCATCGATCTCCGCCGACATCACATCTAGATAAGCGGCGCGCCCCCATGGCCAAGGCTCCAGCCGCCCTCGCCACACTGGATCGGCATCACCACCACACAGACTTCCGGCGGAAGACGTGCTCTCGAAACAGGGGCCAACTTCACGCGCTCGGCTCATATCGTAAACATCAACGCCTCTATTGCTCGCGTAGAAAGCGTAACTCCGGCCACCGATGTTGGTTACCGATACCTGGACGCCGACTTTCCCAGTATCCTGATAAAGCTGTATCGGGTTCGACTTATTGGTTGCGTCCCAAACTGTAAGACCGACTGCAGTTTCGCCAGGTAACACAACGAAGGTCGCTCCGGGCTCGTCGGGCGGGTCGATGGCCGCGATATCCCAGATCTTGAAGTATTGATGTGCGGGGATATCGAACTCGTGGAAATCACCAAGCCAGCCATCCCGCTGGGAGAGACGCACCGGAGTTCTGGCCAACGCGCCCTGGATGTCCCAGATCTGGAAGCCAGCGTTGTAGGACAAGAAGAGATGTGCGCTGCTGTCGGTGGCGACGATGTCCAGATCGTTGAAAAACTCCAAGCCATTCGCTTCCCCAGGCGGCACCTCGAATCCGGTGTAGGCAGTGCTATCCCGGGTTGCCGGCAGCGGCTGACCGATCGACTCGGCGGGCTGAAAGTTCGTCGGCCACATGGCAAACGTTCCCTGGCCATCAATGGATCGCGAGGGCTCGATCGGTAATGCCGGGGTGCCATCAAAACACGCCGTCGTGCCGGGCTCGCCAGCCGACACGACCGGCGCGAACACGGATGTCGCGAGCAAGGCCAGAAGCCAGGTCTTCATATGGATGGAACGCACTAAGGATCCCCAACTGTCTTCCCAGTAGTCCATGTTACCACAGCATCAAGCGCCTCGAATACCTCCTTCTTTGCCTCATCCTTATCCGCGTCCTAGTCACACACATACCGGGGATACGTTGTCTTGGCCGTGTCGGCCACCGCCAGATCGATGTCACAAGTCAGAAACGGTTGGTCGCCCGAGGTTGTTCCCAAAACCTCCCCTTCCTCAGGCTCGACGATCCAGCCCAGGCCGGCCCAGTCCCCGCCGTCAGTGTTGCCAGCAAAATTCGACGACAGACAGTAGGCCCCCGAGACCACCGCACAAGCACGGCCACCAGCTAGCCATTTGTCACCCGACGGCTTCATCGTGGCACGGGGAGCGGCGATCAGCTGCACTCCTTGCTGGCCGTACGCACGAGCGTGCTGCTGAAACCACATCTCGGTGCAGATCATGAATCCAACCCGCCCGTGCGGTGTATCGGACGGTGTGAACTGACCGTCACCCCGCTCGTACCACCGTGCTTCCCAAAAACCAGGTTCTTCCGGTAGGTAACACTTGCGGTGGACGGGACGCCTGGTGCGATCCTCGGCAGTCCAGACCGAGCCTTCGTTGAAGTGTTGACCTGCTTCGATCACTGCTGCAGTCCACAACACCGTCGGTGCGCCAAGCTCAGGCAGCCGCCCAAGCCAAGCCTCATGTGCTCGGACCGAATCCGCCCAGGCTCCAGCATCCACTTCTCGGCTCGCCGCCAACCATGGGTAGAACGGCATCTCCGGCAACAACACCACATCGCTGGCCTCGGCTCGAACGTGTTCGGCCAGCGCTGACCAATCTTGCTCGAGACCTTCGGGATCGTTGCGGAGCTCGCATACAGTCACTTTCAAGAGCTGCTCCTTTGTGCTGGATTCAACATAGGAAAAGTCGACAGATTTCCTCGGCCTCAACATTATCCTCCGACCGCCCATAAGCCTATAGAACGCATCGAGAATCGGTCTCGGCGTCAAGGTGGCCCTTGGCCTCGATCGAGGTGCAGCCTTTCAATGGCCATACATCCCTTTGGTTGGCTCCTGACGATCGAAAGGTCTTCTCCCGGCGGGAGGGCCCTAGTCTTCGACGCCCGAAGGGTCTTCTCCCGAGGGCCTTTTTCGAGACCGCTCGGACGAATCACCCAATACAGCCCCCAATTCGCCCGATTCGGCCAAATTTGACCCACAAACCACCCTGACCCTGACGATCACCGTCACCGTCACCGGGCAGCCTGCCTGATCGAGCGGAGCGATCAGCGCGCAATGCGGACCCTGGCCTTGGCTGCGGCCACCAATAGAGATCGGCACCAGAAGCTCGTACGAGCGATCATCCCGTTGCCGAGCAGTGCCTGATAGCTCCAGAAAAGATCACAGCACAGCAGACCGGCATCCCGATCGATGGCTTCTGGGTTACCGAAGAGATGTATCACCAACCGTTCGATCCGCAGAAGATCGATCGTTGGCGGCAGTCTCTGCCGCTAACGACTCGAGTGTTGGGGAACTTGTTGATGGCAACCAACCTACGCCGGTTGTCCTATCCGGTCGGTGAGACCTATTTGCCGGCAAACCGCGCTCTACGATGGTTACACCAGCGCCTACCTTGAAGACAAGCACGCGGCTCAGCCTGAGATAGAGTCCACCCACTGTGCCAGCCACCACGTTTTTACTGCTCGTTGCAACGATCTTGAGTGTCCAAGAAGGCATCGCTACCATCGATCACGGCAGCCTCGAGGGGTTACGCCCAGGCGACTCCGGCGTCTTCTTCTATGAGCTCACGATAGGTGAAGGAACCAAGCGGATCGAGATCGGAACCGGTAGGCTGATCGAGACCGAAGAGACTCGATCTCTGGTCGAGATCACAGGCGACATCGACGTACGACCGGGAATCGCGATCGAGTTCAGGATTCCGGTCTCCCCCGATGCCAGGGAGGACCTCCTGCGAGATGCCCGACAGGCGCCAGCCAGAAGCCCACCAACCGCCGGCTCGACGCCTTCAGAGTCGATGGTGGACGCGGCGGTTCGAGAGGTTGTCCTGAAGTGGGCCGCGGCCTGGTCAGACCAACGGGTTGATGACTACCTAGCCTTGTATGCCCAAGGCTTTCGACCACCCCTCGGGGTTAGTCGCAGGGCTTGGGAAGCTTCGCGCAGAGATCGTGTCTCGAGCCCCACGTCGATCCTTGTTAGCCTGGAACAACTCGATATTGTTTCGGTCGCATCCAGAGCCGCAGTGGCAACCTTCATCCAAACCTACCGATCGGACACCTATCAAGACAGGGTCTCCAAGTTGCTGGATCTCGTTCGGGAGGACGGTGATTGGAAGATTCTGGAGGAGAAAGAGGTCGTGCCAGCGCCTCGATGATCGTCATAACGATGGACTGGGAGACCTAGATCCTAGAAACGGATGAGACCCGCTTGACCAAGCAAGCTCCCGGCATCGTCTGCTGCGCCTCTCAGGAACAAGCCGCGCCGTGATCCCCAACGTGTTTCAGACTGTCCGCCACCTGCGACCCTCTCAGGTGCTCTGGCGCCTACGGTATGTTGTCGAGCATCAACTCGTTGGCACTCTGGGCCTTTCCCGGCAACGTCGAGCATGGAACGTACCCGACCGGCCGGCGATTCGAAACGATTTCCCCCAAGTCCCGCAGCTTCCGTCACCGAGCCTGAAACGGCGTGTCTCGATGGAAGATCTCAACAACGGCATTTTGGAGCTCCTGAACGAACGCGTCAAAATCGGGCGCAGTCAACCCGACTGGCGACTCGGCGAACGCTCCAACGACCGACTGTGGACGGTAACCCTCCACTATCACGAGTGGCTCGAATCCCTGGCTGAGACCAAGGGAGAACAAAGGGCCGAAGCGGGCGCGCTGGTTCGCCACTATCTTTTCGATTGGCTCAAGCGTTGTCACGTCGATCAGCCCGGCGCCCCGGCGCTGGCTTGGAATGCCTACGCCATCGCAACCCGCCTGGGGGCTTGGATACGCTTGTTCCAAGGCGCTAGACCGTGGGTCTTCGAGCCGCAGCCAGAACTCGAGCTCCAATTCTTGCGCAGCCTTTGGCAGCAGGCCAGCTATTTGAACGACCACATCGAATGGCATCTGCGCGGCAATCATCTGATGCGTGATGCAGTGGGCCTGGCCTGGGCAGGACGGTTCCTCGATGGCCCTGAGCCCCATGCCTGGCTACGGCAGGCGACATCCTTGGCCATCGAGCAGGCTACAGAACAGGTGCTGCCGGACGGTGGACATTTCGAGCGTAGCCCCGGCTACCACGTCGAGATCATGGAGGACCTGCTGGTACTGATCTTCCTCCTCGAAGACCGCGAGGCTCAGGAGAAACTGCGACAAACCTGGGCCAAGATGGCCGAGCACCTGGCTTGGATGCGTCACCCAGACGGTGACATCCCGTTGTTCAATGATGCAGCTCTGCGTGGAGCCGGCACGATCTCCAATTTATTCAGTCTGGGCGAACGCCTCGACGTTGCAGTGGATGCCTCGCCGAGGCGTGGTGGCAGGGTGTTTGCCGACACTGGCATGGTGGTCTGGCAGGGAGCCCGCTGGACGCTGTTCTTCGACGTCGGCCTGGTTGGGCCGGATTTTCAACCCGGCCATGCCCATGCCGACACTTTGACTATCGAAAGCTCGTTCGACGGTCGACGCCTTTTCGTCGATCCCGGATGCATCTGTTACGACGACGACCATCGGCGCCGCTACGATCGCAGCACCGAGGCCCACAATACGGTCTGTATCGACACCACCGATTCGAGCCAAATGTGGAAGATCTTCCGAGTCGGTCGCCGCGCCCGCCCCCTCGATGGGGTGACCGAGATCCGCACGGACGGCTTGAGCGCAGCGAGTTCCCATGATGGTTACGACCACCTGCCGGGGAAGCCACGGCATCGTCGTGAGGTGACCGTTGAAGAAGGTGGCCCGCTGGTACTGCAAGACCATGTTGCGGGATCTGGACACCATCACGTCCAAGGCGGCTTGCTTGTCGCACCGTCATGGACTGTCGAAGCAACGGCCGATGGCTGGCGACTCTCGGACGAGGGCCACTGCGTGAAGGTGTCGCTAGACAGCAACCGAACCCTCGAGCGATGCATCGAACCCCGCCCCTATCACCCGTGTTACGGCGTCGAACAGCAGGCGACACGCATCGGCTGGCGATGGCACGGAGAGCTCCCGGTGGACGTCCGCACCGTGGTCGAGCCGGGTTGATGCGCATCCGCAGTACTTGCCATGCAAGAGAACTGGGTGATCCGTGAGTTACGGCGACTCGCGAGCTTGCTCTGCGACCGCAGTGACCCGTGACTCGGTCTCTGCTGCGGACTTTTGCTCGCTAACCGGCGCTCACTAACCGGCGCTCACTAACCGGCGTTCGCTAACCGGTATTCGCTAACCGGGTGACCGTCTGAGCAACTGCTGACGCACCCAAGAGCGAAGCCGGTCACGCTCGTCCGGCAGGATAGCCAGCCACCACGCCAACCCCGCGAACGTCGCAGCGGTCAGCCCCGCTCCGACGATGAGCAGCACAACTGGCTGGAGGTCGATCAAGACTCGACGCAGCATGACTCCGACTGCCCCCGCCACCAGTCCACAAAAACCGATGCGGGACAACGCCCCCCACGGAACATACAACCTCTTTCCCGCCTTTTTCGGGGCAACATAAAGTAACAACAAGCTCGCGGCTACCAAGCCACTGGCTACCATCGCCGTAGCAACGCCTTCGACGCCCAACCTGCCTACGAGCCATAGGCTCAGACCAAAAACACTCAGACCCTCGATCAACGTCACTTGCATCACGAGGTGGATGCGGTTGAGTCCGGCGAGCAGGTTGTTGCAGGCGTGCACTGCGGTTTGAGTCAACAGCCAGATCGCGAGCAAAGCGAGTAACGTGGCCGAAGGCTCGATCTGACGGGGAATCCAGACAGCTATCACCATATCCCCAAACAGCGCGCCAAGGACGGCAAACAAGGCACTCACACCGATTGCGGTCTTCGCCGACAAATCAAACGCTCGTTGTATCCACTGCCACTCGCCACGTGCTGCAGCCTCCCCAAAGGCTGGCCAGAAGCTCGCCGAGACGAGGCTGGCAATGCTGTAGGCGGTCATAAAGAGAGCCATCGATACGGAGAAGACCGGCACCGCTGCAGGGCCCATTCCGTGGGAGATGATCGAGCTGCCCAAGGTGAACTTGAAGAGGTTCGCGAGGTTCGTCACCAGGAACATCAGGCTGGTGGAAAACAGCACTGGTGCCAGCGACCGAGAGGCCGCGCCGAGATGTAAGGCAAGCTCGGGCTGACGCTTGACAGCGTAGAAGGCAAGCACAATCCAGTGCACCAATTCCCCGACGACCGTGGCGGTGACCACCGCCACTAATTGCCCGCGAAACAACACGACGCCGCAGGCCAGCAGCGCAAGTTGAAAGAGACTCGAGAACGAACGATAAATCGAGACGGTGTATTGCTTTTGGAATCCGTCCAGGCCAGCGGCAAAAACTTTGAGCGGCAGAGGTAACAGCAGGCTCGCCATCGCCAACAACACGACGTGCCGGGCCTGGGGGACTTGATCGAGCCCGATTCCAAGCAGGACATGCAGCGGTGCCAGCCAGACGGCGGGCAAGATCAACACGACACAGGTCGCGGCGATCGCCGAATAAATCAAGAATGCGGTTGCAATCGTTTGGCGGATGGACTTCTCGTCATCGTTCCCCCGCGCCGAGGCAACGTTGTTGACAACGCCGAAGTGAAGACCAAAATCCAGCAGATTTGCCGCCGCAACCAAGCCTAAAATCGCCATGTAGAGGCCGTATTGGTAGAGTTCCAGGCCCCAAATCAGCAGCGGCACGCGGATCAGCGAAACCACCGCGCTGATGCCTCGATCGAGTCCACCAAACGCCACCGCCAGCCGAGCGAGCTGGAATCGTCGAGCTGAACGTGCCGCTGGCCTTGGCGTCAGACCTGGCTTCGGCGTCAGACCCGACGCCTCGGCAGGCAGCTCCTGGGCACCAGGTCCGTCGACATTCAACAATCTCTCCTCGATGCGATCACGGTTCTTCGCGCTCCAGAGCGCAAACCACCCGATACCCGATCGGGAGTCGAGCCGCGCCGGCAGGCGGATGCTAACATGCGGCATCGATGTGTGGGATCACGGGGATCGTTTCGGCGTCGCGGGCGAACCCCGTTGCTGTGCAGGCGATGAGCGATCTGCTGGACGACCGTGGACCCGACGGCGAAGATACCTTGCGGCCCACCCATCAAGACCGGCACTCCTCCACCTCGGTAGTACTGACAACAACAGGCCGCTCCTTGTGCCGGCAGCTGCATTCGCTGCGTTCGCCGCGATTCTCAGTGAGCTGGCATCTGGCCACGCCGTCACCGTAGCGGCTGCCCAGGCTGAATTGACAACCCAACAGGCTGCCGATCTGCTCAACGTTTCGCGTCCGTTTCTCATCGGCCTTCTCGATAAAGAAGAAATACCTCATCGGCGGGTGGGCAATCGACGCAAGATTCTTCTGGCCGATCTACTCGACTTCAAGCGCATCGACGACGCCCGTCGCCGCGCCATCCTCGACGGCTTGACTGCCGAAGCACAGGAGCTGGGGCTCTACGATTGAGCCTGCGACGCCGACTCATCGCGATAGTTGACCACTCTCGAGAGGCGTTCGATCGCCCGGTTGGCAATACCCGCGGGTACTGAACGCAGCAGCCGGACCACTCGCTGGAAACAGTCTCTCCCTGCAACGTGGGCGCCGTACCAGACCTCCAGCCGGGTGACGATCTTGATCAGCGGCTCCTTGTCTGATTCCGCAGAACGACGGGCCATCGCCTGCGACATTTCAATCAGCTCCCGGTAAGGGATCTCGAGGTTGGGATCGAGTACGTCGCGGGGCGTTTCCCAGGTCGCCCCGAGCAACGTCTCCAGGATCTCGAAGGTGAAGAGGCCATCCGCCAAACGGGCGACATTGGCATCGTCCGCCATCTGCTGCAGTTGGTCCATCTCCGCAGCGACGCGGGGGTCGTGGCGGATCAGCGGCGCCAGGCGACGGGCGGTGTCGTCAGGGATGTTGCCGGTGCCGTCCGCTAAGATAGCGAGGTCTCGGAGCGTCAGGCCAATTGCGGTCTGGGATGCCATAGTCGTGTCCTCTCGGTAAGGTCTCAACAGGGTTTTGGCGGATGTCTTCGCACGGGTTCGGGGCGTTGGCTCCTGGGCTTCTTCGTCTTTGCGGCAGTGATATGGCAAGGCCAAGACTTAACACAAGACTTAACACAAGACTTAAGAGCACATAAATTCAACTCAGGGACATAAATAGGTGCTTTTGTTGTAGCCAGCCAAAACTATTACCCCTTTGAAGACGTCTTCACTTCAAGATAGAGTTAATGCTAAGCTTCTAGAATGTAGTTCGTCAACAGTTTTTAATCAAGTTAAAGACATTTTCTATATTTGCGCTTTCATATAAGTTGGGGTAGCCTCGTCAGCGGGGTCTTACACCCCAGAAAGACGTATGCCAATGACAGCGTCTGCCAAAAAAAATAGAGGTGACATCTCTCCATGACCTACCATCGTGACGACATAGGCCCAGCCCTGAAGGCGATGCGCAAAGCTCGCCGCCTGAAGCAGTTCGAAGTGGCACAGAAAATTGGTCGCTCAGAACCCAGCATCAGTCGACTCGAGCGAGCCGGTTCGAACCCCCAAGTATCGAACCTGCTGTCGTATCTGGACGCGCTCGGCGCCAACTTGCTCGACCTGCATCACCAGCTGACCCACCGGGACCCAGTCAGTTTGGTGCTCGAGCAGCAGGTGGCCCAAGGTGAGCAGCGACTGAGAGTGGAGCCGGCCTACCGTCAAATGGCGCGGGACCTGATCGAGCGTTTCGGTGGCACCGACCTGCCACCCGGCCTGCGCGCCTTGGCCGGCCTGCTCGACGAGCACGACGCGCGCCTGCGGGCGATCGAGGACCGGTTAACTCTGGGTAGCGAGGAGGGCGGAGCGGACGGAGCGGACAGTAGCCTGGTCGAGGGTTAGCTCCGACGCCGCTTGATGCAGAACCTTGAGCGCCTTGTAGGCCTCGGTTTCGTTGCGGAGTGCCTGCAACACGCCAAACGACGACAGCGCCAGGGTGCGGGCACTGCCCGCATCTCCACGCTCGAGATGAACTTCCGCCAGATCCAACAACAGCAAGGCACGATCGTAGCCATCGGCACGTGCTTCGATGCCGACACGGGCGCGTTCGAGAGCGGCAACCGCGTTGTCGAGTTGGCCCAAACGCCGCATCAATTTGCCGACCAGCCAGTGCATCCGCAATTCCGTAAAGGTGCCAGCCTGCGTATAGCGCCCAGCTTCGGCTACATTCAGGGCGGCCGCCTGGAGTTCACGCCGACTGGAACTCAGCTCAAGGCGGGCAGCAGCTAGGTTGTAAACCGCCGAGAGATGGAATCGATCGCCGTTGTGTTGCAACAGCGTCAGAGCTTCTTCGGCATCGGCAGCGACACGAGCAAATTCGTAGAACCTGCCGTGAATCGCTGCTGACGAAATCAGGCGCTTGCCTAACTCTCGACCACCACGGGGCCGCCAATAAGCCATCACTGCATCCATCATCTCGAAAGCTTCTGCTTTTCGGCGCTGATCGGCGCGCAGATAGGCCAACCGACGCAGCACTTCAGCGCGATTAAGAATATCTGACGCTGGTAACACTCGGGCAGCGATGAGCAGCGCAGCTTCAGCTTCGTCAAACCGTGCCATCGCACGGCACGCAGAGCCGTAGGTCCACCAGGCAAGGGCGACCAATCTGGGCCATCGGGACTGCGGCGGTAATTTGGCTTGGGCTTCGAGGACTGTTTCAGCCACACCTACCGCTGCTGGCGGGTCCAAGAAACGAAGCTCCTCAGCACGCAGAGCCACCGCCCGCACCAACGCGGGTGACGGCGCACCCTCTAGCACCTTGCGAGCACTCGCCTGATCGGCAATCACCCCTGCCTCGGCAATCCTTCCCATAGGTGCCTGACGGTAGCAAAGTCTCCTACCGGGCTGCAAGCGAGCGGCGGCCGGTTCCCGGCTCGCCGCGATCTTAAAGAAGCATCTAGCCTTCTGGATCCATCAACGGACCATGACCTGCAATCACCGAAGTTTGCACGTGCATCAGGTTGCTCCAAATCAACCCGAGTCGTGGGCGGCGAAATTGCGGCCCTGCGCTCGGACCAAGGCCGATTCTCTCCTATTTGCCACCAACTTTACATTGAGCGCAAGTTCGGCGCATCCTGTGGGCATTCTGCACCCACCACACAGAGAAGACTCGATTCTGAGCATCAAGTCGCCTTTGGGGCGGGCGAGAGATTTGCCCGATCGAACCAAAACCGGACATAGAGTCCTGAATTGCCCCGACACTCGGCACGTTGAACGTTTCCGTCGAACGAAAGATCTGCCTGTTACAAGTTGATTCCTACTGCATATCTTTCGAATTCTCGGAAGGATCCGCAAGACCGAGACAAATCTCTATTTATGGCGACAAGTCACGTTGAATCAGAGCTTTACCTCACTTGAGCAGATCGCCGCCGATGTGGTACTCATGACCACCATGAGCATGTTCTCCGACATCCTCAAGGAGATTGGCGGCGACTTTCTCTTCCAGATGATGCGTCGCGTAAACACCGAGAGTCAGGCCGTTTTCGCCAAGAAAACCGACCTGGGCGAGAGCAAGATCAGTGAATACAAGAACAGCAAAAGGTGCCCCACTACCGCCCTGGAAAAAATTTCGGAAGTCACCAACCTGAATGCTCATCAGCTCGGCTGGTTGATCGGCTACCTACTCGAGCAAACATATCGACCCCATCGCTTTGAGCTCTACAGTCGCGGGGACGACGCCAAGGCCGACGAGGTGCGCGAGCCGCACATCCCCTATGGCAAGCCAACCCTCGAGGAGCGACTCGAGATGCTCCAGCGGCTCGACCTCAACAGACTCAACGTCAGCTCCGAGGATCGTATTGTCCTCGCCAGAACGTACAAGACCTTGCGGCAGACTTGCGAACGCACCCTGACGGCCCATCAGCAACTGGCGGCGGATCTGGAAGAGCTGATCAACGGATTCGAAGACAGCATCCAGGCCGCGCGTCTGCGCCAGGCGCGGAACGCCAAGGATTGACCCCAGACAGGGGATCGCGAGGGTAAAGGCAGTAGGGGCGCACGGCCGCGCGCCCGTCTGCCGAATCGGGCCGGGCACGAGACAACCTCGCCAAGAGACCGGGGCCACCAGTGTCTCTCTATGGCAAAGAAAAGATCCTCAAGACGGAGATCCAGGGTCAAATCTTGCCCTGCAAGGGCAAGATTGCCCCATCTTTCCCGAGATCTTTACCTTCCCGGGCATTGCTCTCTCAAATCTCTCCAGGGCAGAATATTTTCTGTCACGAGACACCAGACGACGCAAACAAACAACTGGTGAGCGTGAAAATCACAGTTGTTGCCAACGCCAACGCCTGCTGTCTCTGACAAATAAAGGTTCTCGATTCCTCAAAATCGAAGAAAGGAGCTAGCAATGCAACCAGTCCAACCCGACCTGAAGGAGATGAAAGCAGAGAGAACCCAATTCGACTTGAGTCTATTGGATGGCTGGGTCCCGATCAACGGATCCAGAGCGTCGGCAATCAGGGAACAGAAGATCGAAGGCCTGTGGACGGCACTCGAGATGACTGACCACCTGGAAGCCTGCGAGACCGTGGCCGAGCTCGGCCGGATCGCGGAACCGTTCTCCGTGACGCCCGATCTCGACGTGCGCGGCAAGATCGTCTACGTGACGATCGGCGCCGAGCACAAGGAAGTGACCCGGGCCGAATTCGAGTTTGCCCTCGAAGTCGACCGCCAACTTGGGGATGGCTCCAAATGCCAAGCCCTGGTCGGCAAATAACCCTTTGACCCGCCGGCGCCCTGCGGGGTCACGCACGAGATGGCGTACACCCCCCAACGGGCGCCGACGTCCCCCGAGGATCCCAGGTCTTGCTCGTCAGAAGGTCTGCTGGCGGGACCCGATCTTCGGCACAACTGAAGCCCCCGAACCGCTACCGGGCCGAAATCCCAACACGACCCGAACGGTTCGGGCTCCATCCAAATTTGTCTCGAACTTTCAAAGGAGAAAAAGCTATGCCAAATAAAAACGTCAACATGCCTTCGAGAACGCTCATGAGTCGCCTGGTCTCTTGCCGGGTGGTGCTTTGGGCTCTCGGAACCCACGGGCCGCGATTGCTGGAGAAGGTCACCGGACCAACTCTGCGGTTCCTGCCAAGTGGTGTCGCCGATCTTTTCGGGCCACTCCCGGCCGACCTGGCTGAGTTGCTGCGATCCGCCCGCGATCTCATGATCCAAGCGGAGCGCACCCATCGCGACCAGACGGCACGCACCGCCTCGTTCCGCCGCCAACGGGACAGCTCAGCCAGCGGAGTGGCTCCGTTGGTCGCCGGTCTGCGGGACGCCTTTCGAGGCGTCTACGGTCCGGAAGCTGCTGAAGAAATCGGCTTTGCGCTGCGCACCCCGCAGCGGGCCGACGAGTTGTTCGAGCAAGCGGAGCACCTGCTCCAACGGCTCGGCAACGAGGAAGCAACCTTACCCGACTCCAGGTTCCGCACATTGACCTTCGACGTGATCGGATTAGCAACAGAGTTGCAGCCAAAGATCGCCGAGCTTGGCGAAGCGCTCGAAAACGTCAGCCGCGAAGCACGGCAAGCCGAAGCGACCAAAATCGCCAAGGACGAAGCTGTGCAAGCGTATGACCTCTCGTTCCTCTTGGCGGCGCGTACTGCCGAGACGATGTTCAAGCTGGTCGATTTGCCGGAGATCGCCAGCCGCGTGCGGCCGTCGACTCGTCGCCCAGGTGTCACTGTCGAAGTGGCAACACAGCGACCGACGGATGAGCCTGACGAGCCCACGGACTCCGATGGCGACACTCCCGACCCATCGCCGGACCTGCCGGATCTGCCGGACGAGGATCCTAACGAGCCCTCTGATGTGAACTAGGACAACACGGGTTGTCCCTGCGAGCCGCGGCGCTTTGCGTCGCGGCTTTTTTTCAACCTTCCCAGCGGAGCGGGGTCCCATCTTTAGCAGGCGCTGTCTCGGTGATCGCATCGTTTTGGTTCTGAGAACAAAGAGAGCTCTCATTGGAGCCTGATCGTCAAACAACTACGATGAGATGTCATCTGAATCTCTCGACAACACTGCCTGGAGAGCTGTGATGACTACGACGAGGGCAATGAATGATCTAGGGGAGCGAGCGATTCAGATCGCGGCTGCTTGGGCAGCACGGCAGTTCATCTCACGAAAGACCTTCAGAGCTTCGGTGATCTCGACCGAAGACGAGAGCCTGCGGTTCACCCGGATTCGATGGCTAGGACGGACCCGGCGGGTGAAAGTCTGCACGGCAGAAACTTCAAGCCGTTCTCGGAAGACGCTTCCTCCTCCAGATCCTTCGTCCGTCGATCCGTGGAACGCGCCTCAGACGCTGCCCGACGAGACACGCTGTCTCGTTCAGTGCTCAGCCTGTTCGGGAGCCAAGAGGGTCACCTGCCCGACATGCCAGGGCGCATCCTGGGTCCAATGTACTGAGTGCAGCGGTGGCGGGCGAGTGGTTTCCACGAGGACTGGAAAAGTGATCAACTGCAAGCGATGCAGAGGCAAGGGGCAGCGTCGATGCCGTTGCCGGAACGGAGTTGTCAAGTGCGAGATCTGCTCCGGGAAAGGCAAGGTCGAGCAGTGGCTGGAGATCGCAGAAGAGCGTTTTGTCCACGTCACTCAAAGCATACCGAACCCGCTGAGTGAAGCTTTCGAGAGGGCTGGTGATCCGGAAGACTTTGACAGCGAACAGCGGTGGCCAGTGGCGCTTGGCCTGTCCTGGTCGGGTCAAGCGCTGGAAGCCGCACCGGCGGATGCTCGAGAGCTACTCCACCACTCGCCGAGTCTCGTCTGGCACGCAGCTTCGGGTGCCGATCGGCTGGATCGAATAGACGTCCAATCGTTTCGATCCGAGCTCTCGACCGTGACCTACCAGCTTTTTGGTCGCCCAGGTGAGATCGAGGTACCGATTTGGCAGGAGCACCCGTTGGAGTCGACGGAGGCTTTGGCTCCGTTGACTCGCCGCCTATGGATTCTAGGGTCGGTTGCAGCAACCGCTTTGACCCTCGGCTTGGTGCTGACGTTCTGGTTCGGCTCACGCCACCCTTTCTACCTCGACACGCAAAACGCAACCTGGCTCTTGTGGCTCTCGACCTTTCTCGGGTTCCTGGTCATACCTCCCGTGTCAATGCTGGCTCCACCAGCTCCAACTCGCCGAAAGACCTGGCCGCTGGCTGCCCTGCCAGCCCTTTTGGTGGCTACCGCACTGGTGGCGCTCTCAGCGACTGGCCACCCGTCGGTCGAGCACGCTCGGGCGCTGATGCATGCCGGAGCTACCGGTAATGCGATCGCTGAATTGCGGGCAGGTGTCGAACTCGGTATCGATGTCGAGGCTGCCGAATTGCTTCACGATGAACTCCAAGTAGGCTTCGTTGAAGGGATCGTAGAAGCAAATGACGTGTGGATCGACATCGAATCACGCCACTTCTACACCGGGGCTGGACGTCAGCGAGCGGAAGCTCACGGCCTCGAGTTGACAGTCGGAGAGGCAGGCTCTCGCCTTGAAGAAGATGAAGATCCAGCCAGCGAAGCGCTACTGAAGCTGATTCCCCCGAGGCTTCAGGATGAGGAGGATGTGCTGGATCTCTGGCGTCGCATTCACGAGTTGCGGGTGACTACAGGCTGGGCTGAGATCCGCTCGAGGCAATTAAGTCTTGCGACTCGAATGGCGGTGTGCGAGGCCATCGAGCCCGCTACGAGGTACCTCGAGGAATATGGCAACAGCCTGACCCAGTCGGCAGCACCGACTAAAGAGACGGTGGACCAACAGTGCGAGCGTTTGGCGGAGCAGCAACGCCAAGAAATCGATCGAGCGCAGCGCAGAGCGGAACAGGAGCGAGCGCGGCAGGAGCGTGAAGCCGAGCTGACGCAGAAACGTAAGGAGCAAGCCTACCTGTCCGCGGTGTGGGCATGGCAGCGCGCGCCGCTCCTGTGCCGAGACGGCACGATGTCGCCGTCCTGTGTCTGCGGGCAGGGATCTCGAAGAGGCTGCTGCTCCCACCACCGAGGGGTATCAGGTTGTTCACAGCGGCATCCCCAAAAACAAGACTTCCAGTAGCCGTCTCGCAAGGCGTAGGAGTGGACCGCTCTACGCTTTCGCGGACCTTTTCAACCTTCTCACCGGACCGGGGTCACATCTTTAGAAGGTGATCCACCAATGATCGCACCCTTTGATCTAGACAACCCACGGAGGAGCCTCATGCCAAACATTGGAGAGAAGCCAGGCAAAGGAACGTACTGCTGCACAAAATGCGACTGGAGCGTCACTCTTGACGACGCCAGCGACAAGTTGCCGCCCTGCGGTAACTGCCCTAAGGGCACGAAGACTACCTACAAGAAGTGTTGAAGAGCCGATCGCCGGACCGAAGCGGCCTATCGGTTCGGGCCGGCGATCATCTCGAAATCCAGTACCGATCCAACTCGAAACCCGATTCGACTTTCAGCTACCAAAAGCCAGCTTACCGGGTTCCCAATCGTGCGGTGTGCACGTGACGCGGGAACTCTGGCCGTCCGCCTCTCGAGTAACCTCGATAGCCATCAAAGAGCTGTCTTTGTGAGTCGGCCCGAGCTCGAGACACAGAAAATCGAAGAGTGATCTCTCGTGCACCGCAACAAAGAGTTGGCGGCCGGCATCGTGTGCCAGGGAGCGCAGAAGGCTCGCTACCTGAACGAGATGGAGATCGTCCATGTTCTGCACCGGATCGTCGAGCACGAGGCAGTTCATCTTGGGCTTCTCGATCAGGTTCAGAGCCAGGTAGAGTGTCAGCCCTGCCGTGTTCAGGTTTCCGGAGCTCAGGACTGAACCCAAGTGCTCAAAATCGTCGTCGATGCCACTCGCTTTGGCGCGAGTCCAGGAGCGCCGTTTGCCCAGCCAGCTAGCAGGGTCTGCAAGTTCCGGTGCAAAAGTCTCCCCGGGGGCTAGGCGACGGAAGAGATTGCGCCAGAGATCGTTGAGTGGCTGAGCGAATACCTGACGCAGAAGATCTTGGCGTATCTCACCTGCAATCTTCCGAATACTCTTTGCAGTCTTCACAACCTTGCCGATACCCGCGGTGGCCCGGTCAATTTCGTTTTGCCGTTGCTCCAATTCGGTTCTCGTGCGGTCGAGGTTGGACCGCTCCCGAGCTATCGCTTCAGCCTCGTAGAGCGCAGGATCGAGTTGCCCAAGGTCATTGGCGCTACGTTGCAGCTTTTGCCCCTCCAGCCGGCTTCGAATCGCGACAAAGTGCGTCTCGAGGCGAGCCATCAGCTCCGCTGGAGTTCCAGTGTCCTGCCGACTCTCGATTCCGACTTTCTCTGCCAGGTCTCGGAGTGCCCTTTCTGCTTCAAAGCGCTGCTCGCCCGGGCGTTCCGTCTCTTCTAACGTCCGGCTGCTCGCGTCAAGCGTTTCAACATTTTCACCAGCCAACATGTCAACTGCCGATGTGACACTCGGACGCGTCGTCGCCATTCGCTCAATTTCGGCATCAACCCGCTGAGCCAAACTCCCCTGATTTAGCTCACCGAAATCTCGCCCACAAACGGGGCAGTCGTCGCCCTCGAGGTGCTTCCGCACCAGTCGCAGCACCTCCACTAAATCGCTGCCACCGGCGACTCCCAATGCTGCTTCGTCGTCGAACTGGCGGCTCTTCCGATCAGAACCGAGGTTGGAAGGGACTTGTGGAAGTTGGGGTGCAGTCAGGATCTCCTTCAGCGAAGCCAGGCGGCCCTCGCGCCTAGCGAGGCTCTGTTTCTGACTATCGAGCTGTCGCTGTTTTGCTTGTTGTTTTGAACGAATAGCCTCTCGGGTCTGGCGCAATGTGGAAACAATGTCCTCCTTTTGGGCACCTGAATCCAGCGCGACGCCAACTGCCAACTCTTGCAAAACCTCATTGTTCTTACGCTCGCGAGCTGTCAGCTTCTCCCAATCACCCTGCCACCTCTTTTTGTCCTGCTCCAGACGTTTACCGGCATCAACTACCCAGCGAGACTCCTCACACGCCTTGCGTACATTACGGATATCTCCTGCGACTCCGAGGCCTTGCTCTAGATTGTCTAGTTGGTTTCGCCCTAGAACCTCTGAAAGGAAACGAACTAGAGGTATCTCGTCACTCTTGGGACTCGACTTCTGGTAATCATTAACCAGTCGACTCAAGCGATTCTGGGGCAGACAGCATCGGTCTCTAAAGTACTCTTGATCCTCGGGGAGGATAGTAAAAGTAGATATCTCGCCATTCTCCGGCTTCAAAGCTAAGAGCTGCTCCGCAGTCCCGTTATCGTCGATATACCGTAAGCGAGTCGTTGTCGGCTTGGAGGGATCCGCGTATACATTTCTGAGGCAGCGAGGGTAGTCTTTTTCAAAACGGGCGAGATCCTCGACATGGCCCGTAACAGCAAACTCCAACGCGCTGACCAGGCTCGACTTGCCAGAGCCGTTGGCGCCGTGTACAAGCACAATATCTGCGTCGAGCGGGATTGTATGCCGCCCTCTGAAGAGGCGAAAATTGTTGAGCTCTAGCTCTAGTAGTCGCTGGATCATCGCGTGTCCTCTGAAAGAGTACTCTGACGCCGCACATGGTCGAGAAAGCTACGTTCGACATTTGATTTGCCCTTCTCTGCCGAAGCCATCAGGTCTGTAACCAGTTCAGAGATGGATTCGTCACTCCGCAAGACTGCAAGCTTCTCTTCGAGTCGTTCGCGCAATGCTGTCGACCGCGACTCTCCCAAGTCGCGGCGCTCGATCAACGGCAAAGGCAACAGAATGGCAAGCTCATCTCGCAGGGCATCCTGCTCAATATCATTAGGGACGATCAGCACGCGGCACAGCTGGCGGAGCCGCGAGATTTCGTCCGGCGAAGGCTCGGTTGCAACAACAACAAGGGACAGAGGGCAACTGGATTCAGAACGCTCGAGCGTCAAGGTGAGGGCTTTCACTCGCCTCCACAGCTCGCGGATTTCCGCGGTGCCAACTTGTGCGACAAGGACCATCGTCTTCTGCGGCTGAGGACCTTGAAGCACAGCTTCGAACTCGAAAGCCACATCGGCGACTCGGAGCGGCTCTTTTGCTGCCTCATAGTTACCCTCAACCAATAACTTGACGATACTACCGACGATGTCAGTCAAGGTAGCTCCTTTTCTAGCAGCTCTTGAAAACTCCGGTTGGTGTTGTCCGCAAGAAGGTCCTCGATCCAGATCTCGGTCGGCTCGCTGGGCACGGTTCCCGGCAGCTTTCGCCCAATCGCTGCAGACTGTTTATGCTTGAAACCACTTCCTCGGACATAGACAATTAGGCAGCCTTCTGGTTGACCCCAATCAACTATTTTCTTTCGGAACAACTCATGGGCACCAACCGCCGAGTTCAGGATGACATGGAGCTTGAGGTCTTGAAAGTCCCTGCCAAGCACAAGTTGCCCAAACGAGGCATCCCACCCTTGCGCAGGCGCGAGCCTCCAGTACCCTTCGGTACTACCCGACTGGAGAGCCGCCAGCAGCAGCACCAACCGATGAAACCCATAACCCGGCAATTCCGCATCGTTTCGTATCGCTTCTAGGTTGTCCGGTCGCACTGGGCGGTAGTCCCACGACTGTTCATCAGGTAATTCACCGCTGTTGAACAAGCGTAAGAATCGCGAGACAGCTCGTGGAAGTTCACGAGCAAGGCTGCGCCATCGATCATTTACATCGGCGATACCATCGTAGCGATTGATAAGGAGCTCTTGGAACGCTTGGAGGCCTTCGTCCACAGTTTGGTCGCGGTCAGGGCTGCGCTCTACTTCCGGGGCGATTTCGTAGAACACCCGAATCTTCTCGAGAAGGCAATAGACGAACAGTGAGCCAAGCAGCGGCTTGGAATACAGAGGCAGAGCCGCCCGGCGATCGATATCGTCAGCGTTGGTACCATAATCACCATTGTTATCCTTATTCAGGGCTTTCAGAATGCCCTTCTGCGGGGGATCAAGATCAGGCTTGGCAAAGACTACACGATCGCGAGGAAAGCCATTCTCGGCGACCAGAGGTCCAACTGCACGCTTGAAGAGCAATTGTATGTTCTCATCTTGGCCGGAGAGGCCGACGAAAAGCGCCCGTCGCTGACGGATGAGATCCTTTAGCCTGGATCGGAGCGGCTCCCATCTCTCGTCATCGATCCAGTCGCGGATCTGACTAGCTGTTGCGACTAACCATTGCCGATGTTCTTTGGGCTCTTCGTGCATATGTCGAGCACAGCCATGAATCTTGTAGACAACGATGGGTTTCGTGTCGAAAACACCCGAGCCAGTCGTAAACAGTGAAATTTTCTCCTTCTTATCCCTGTCAGGCGGACAACCAAGGTAAGCGTCTTCTATCAGAGGATCCCAGTTGGCAGTCACGACTTCTTGAACTACTCTTTCGTCGATCAGCAGGGCAATAAATCGGTGGTCAGCATCTGGCTCGACGCCGGTCTTGCTGTACTCTTCCGGCAGCTTCAGAAGCTCCCAGGGGATAAAATCGTCGGGTTTACCACTAACGGTAACATCGAGAACTGTAGCGTATTTGTTGACTAGCCGGTCGAGGATTGACTGTAGATCGTTCCATGTCTTCGGAGGATGGCTCAGATCGTGAGTTTTGCAGTCAGCAAGACCCAGGATCTCTATCAAACATTTCTTATAGGGCTCTTCGTCGATTCGACCGTAGAGTGCCGTAAGCAAGCCCTTGAGAAGGCCAGAAAGATCCGGGTTACGTTCCCTCGAAACTTGTGAGCCGATCCATAGGGAATACTTCCCATTCAGAAAATGATCACCAAATTCCCGCCACTCTCCCCTCAGTAAATCAAGGCATTCGCGCAACGTTGCATCCGAAGCATTCAATGAAATTATTCCTCCAATCTGCTCACCAATAGAGCGATATCAGCTCAAGACTTTAATCTATTCTCTCACCAACAATCGGAAAGTGCCAGGTGTGCCCAACGAGACTTGGCGTAACGTTAAAACCCCGCATCGTTCCCGCACACTTCGCAAGTTACATTTCGCTCACTGTCTCGAGGCGGCTACGGCCTGCACCCACCTTGACGATTCGCACTTGGACGCCGATCCGCTGATCCAGATCCTGAACATGAGAGATGATGCCAATTTGGTGCCCCGATGCTCGAAGCGCATCGAACGCGGAGAGTGCGATCTCCAAGGTTTGGGAGTCGAGGGTGCCGAAGCCTTCGTCAATGAAGAGTGATTCGACCAGGGTCTCCGAAGCCGAGAGTGACGACAGACCGAGGGCCAACGCCAGAGAGGCAAGGAAGGTCTCGCCACCGGAGAGGCTCTTGATGGAACGGACATCGTCCCCCATGTCACAGTCGATCACCTGCAACTCGAGATCTTCTCCTGGCACGCGCTCCAAGCGGTAGCGAGGCGCCAGTTGCCGCAAGTGCTCGTTGGCGAAGGCCAGAAGAGTATCGAGGGTCAGACCCTGGGCGAATTTGCGAAACTTCCCGCCATCGCGGGAGCCGATCACCTCGGTCAGTTTCTCCCAGAGAGCGGACTGAGCTCCTTGCCGGGCGATGTCGGTAGCAAGCAGGGCACTTTTTTCGCGGGCGTCATCGTCTAGTCTGATCTTGAGCCGCAGGCTTTGTGCTGCCTCATCGGCACGCTGATGGTCCTCAGCAGCAATCTGTTGCTGGGATGTCGCTTCCGACTCGGAGAGCTCGGGGTGATCTGAGTTCTCGTGTTCTTCACGCCGCGCTCGACGTTCCTCGAGCACCGTCTGAGCTTCTTGAACGGCTTGATGGATACGCTCGAGGTGGCGAGCTTCATCGTCACACCACGCGGCATCGCGCTGCAAACGCTGGCGGAGGATTGCGAGGTCGATCCCATGTTCGGTCAACGCCACCTGCAGGGCTGACTCGGCGTCCTGCAACGCAGAGGCTTCCGTACGAAGCTGCTGACGAGCATTTTCGACGTTCGCCTCTGTTGTTTGGGACCGATCTCGCGCCTCACGCTCCATCACTCTTGCGGAATCGAGAGCTTGATCCGCCGCCGTACTGGCCGCTGCTAGGGCTCGCTTCACATCGGCGACCGGCTCTCCGCCTAACAGCAGACTCCGCTCAGACAGCAACGTGTCCCGGTTCGCGCAGAGCTGCCGCGCCAACTCTTCTTGCTTTGCCGCTGAGTCTTTTGCTGCTCGAGCCTCTGTGGCGACCTTGACCGCACGAGGACTGAGCTCGGCCAGCGCAGCGCAAGCCAGCTCATGAGCCTGAGTCTGCTGGTCAAAATCATCCACCTCTTGCTGGCACGATTCTCGGAAGGCGTGGTTATCTTGGTCGAGTTGCTCTTCCCAACCCGGCCGGGCATTCAATGACGTTTCAAGAGATTTCTTCGCTGCCCCGATCCGCCGGTGTTCGGCCTCTCGCAGGCGCATCGCCTCAGCGAGAGCATCCTCGGCGCGCTGAGCAGCCGCCTTCGCGATCTCACGCGAGACATTGCACTCGTCATGTTGCTGGCGAGCGGCATCTCTTGCCTTTCGGCACGTTGCGGCTGCCTTGTCGAGCTCACCGAGGTCCTCTTCTTTTTGCTCGACGTTGTCCAGTTCTTGCCGCGCCATCGAGACCAGGCGCTCGAGCGTCGCCTCGGCACCGGCGGAGCGAGGATCGTCCGGTAGCTCGAGCTCCGGTTGGCCAATCTGCTGGATGGTGTCGAGAGCTTCCTGCCAAGATTTCAATGGAGCAGTCAGCTGCTCGTTCGCTTGCGCTGCTTGCTCGGTCTGCTTGCGGATTTCTTGCTCATGCGTTTTTACCTGGTGTTGAGCACCAGTGAGTTCCGCGGTCAGTTGCTGGCTTTGCTCTTCCAGCGATTGCACCCGCTGCTTCTGACTGGCGAGAGCGTCGGGGGCTCCGTCGTGCTGGAAAGGGTGAGCCGTGGAGCCGCACAGCGGGCAAGGTTCACCGTCTACGAGATCGGAGCGTCGTTCGGCGAGGTCGCGGATGGCTTCAGCTTCTCTGAGACTGCTGCTTGCCTCATCGAGACGAATAGCATGGTCACGGAGCGCAGCGGCGGTGGCCTCGATAACCTCTTGGGCCGCTAGCTGCTGCTCCCGTGCTGCTTGCGCCTCCTGCTCGGCACGCTGTTGGGCGACTCGTGCTCGTTGAATATCTGTCAAAGCCTGTTTGGCTTCTCGGGCAGAGTCCCAGCGACGCTGGAAGGTCGCTCGCTGACCTGCGAGTTTGTCGCGGCGGCCCTTGGGGATCGCCGCTTCGGCACCCTCAACGGCTTGCTGGCACCTCTCGAGATGTTGTTTTGCCGTGTCTAGTGTGGCGGACGTAGCCTCGGCGTCTCGAGTGGCCCGTAGCGCAGCAGACTCCAGACTGGGCAGGCTCTGGTCTAATTCGGCGAGCACCGTCTCAGCCTGAGAATAGTCACCGAGGGCAGCCCGCAGATGGGTCCAGGCGCCGCTCAATGCCTGGGCATGAGGATGGTCCTTCAACCAACCCTCCGCGATCGCTTGCTTCTGCTGTGCCTCGTCCTTAGCCTGGGCAGCATCAGCGGCTGTTTTCGTCGCCTGTTGGGCAGCCAGATTGGTACTCGCCGCGGCGTCAGTCGCATCATCAACTTCGCGTTGGGCCGCGACGAGGCGGGCGTCGAGCAGTAGTGCTTTTTCCAACTCCGGTGCCTTGGTCTCGGACTCCAGCTGAACCCGCTCCTGGTCCAGACGGGCTTTGTCGAGTTGCCGTGAAGCCTTCGTGAAGCCTTCGCTGGCATCTTGCTGGTGGTCGCGCTCCTCATCGAGGCGCTGGATCGCCTGGTCTCGGCGCTCCAGCGCCCTGTCCTGGTGGTCCACTAGCGAGCGCAGGGGTTGAGCTGCCGAGACCTGCCTCAGCACCTCGCGACGCTCTGCGGCCTTCTGCCACCGCTCCGCAGCTTCTAGAGACTTCCGGTTGCCCTTGTCCTCGAGTCCACACAGCCTCGACCGCTCGGCATACCACTGGACGGCAGTTACAGCACTATCGAGTGCCCGCTTGGCCTCGACTAGTGTTGCCGAGGCCTTCTCCAAGTGCTGCTCTGCCTCGTGACGGGCTTCGGGACTCAGCAGCCCGAGATTGGAGCGCTGTAGGTTCAACGCGTCCAACGTGTTCCGCTCGACTTTGGCCCGTTCGAAGGCAGCGGCGGACAGGCGCGCATAAATCTCCGTGCCGGTGACTTTCTCCAACAACTCAGCCCGCGCTGGCGGGGCGGCGCGTAGGAACGCGTCGAAATCCCCCTGAGCGAGAAGCACCGAACGCCTGAACTGTTCGAAAGACAGTCCGATCCGCTCTTGGATAGCTTCACGCACCTGAGTTTTCTTATCCCCGACAAAACCACCGCTATCGAGATCCTGGAGAGAGAGTTTCTGCGGCTGCAGCCTGCCACGCGCGCTGTCGCGCGCTTTGCGGACCTCCCAGCGGGCTCGCCACCGGCGGCCGTCCTGGCTCGCGAAGTCGACTTCAGCAAAGGCATGCGCCTGGCCACGGGTGAGGAGCCCGCGCACATCTTTGGAGCGGATGCGCTGGGTCTCTTCTTCGTCGGCTCGGCCAACCCACGCACCACCGCTACCGTCCAACCGTGGTGTCTTGTCGAACAGTGCCAGGCAAAGAGCATCGAGCAGCGTGCTCTTACCAGCACCGGTTGGCCCGGTTATCGCGAACAGGCCGGCCGACGCAAAAGGCTCGGCCGCCAGATCGAGCTCAAAATGGCCGCGCAGGCTGGCCAAGTTGCAGCCACGGATGGCGAGGATCTTCATCCGCTCTCCTGCTCGACGTGTTCCACAAGCTCATGAAAGGCAGCGATCAGTTCAGCGCTCGGAGGCTCCTCATACTTCACATGCCAGCACTTCAAGAAGACGTCCTCGACCCCCAGCTCGTTAAGCGGCTGTGGCTCGACGGTATCTCCAAGAGCCGCACCGGTACCGGTGTATTCGGTGTGGAGACCCACCAAGCGTACACGCCGGCTTTCAAGCGCGGACTCAACGTCGGCGCGCAAGGTCGGCTCAGGCGTCGGCAAACTGACATGGATCTCCAGGTAGGGCCACTCATCCTGTGATTCCTGATCAGCCATTGGCAACGCATGGAGGTGCGACAGGATTTCAGCTAGCGGCCTTGACCCTTGCTCGGGTATCCGCAGCAGCTCCACGGTGCGAGGGATATACAGCGGCCGAATAGACACCCGTTCAGCGTCTTCCAGCTCCACCAATAGAACTTGGTGCCGGTAGGTGCGTTCCTTTAGCGAGAGTGGGATCGGCGAGCCGCTATATCGAATGTGGCCTGGCACAACGTACTGCGGTAGATGCAGATGACCGAGGGCTACATAGGCGACACCGTCAGGAAAAATATCGGCAGGAAGTGCATGTTGGTTGCCGCCGAGAATAGGACGCTCCGAACGCTCGCTGAGCTGGGAACCGAACATGTAGCAATGACCCATTGCCAACAACGCTTGATCAGCGCTGCAACGCTCTCGAGCTGCTGCGATCACTTCTGCGTAGACCTGCCTCACCCCGCCAATAAGGCGATCTTCGACATCCTCGATCCGAGGTAGATCCCCTCTCCGCAGATAGGGCACAGCCGCCACCCAGGCCTTCACGCAACCGTCTGAATCGTGGAGCGGAGCCAACAGCCGATCCATCTCCAACCCACCGTCGGCTTGTCGAGGAAGACCGCCGACCATAAACACGTCTTGAGCCGACAGGATCGGCCGCGGTGCGTCGAGCCGGGCGGCAGAATCATGGTTGCCGCCAATCACGACAATGTCCAGCTTTGGATAGCGGCGACGGGCCTCTGCCAGGAAGCGGTACCACATCTCTTGCGCCATCGCGGAGGGATTGGCGGTCTCGAAGATGTCACCCGCTATGAGCAGTGCATCGGCTCGTTGCTCGCCAAGGGCATCCAGAAACCAGGCAAGGAAATGACGATGCTCTAACTCGCGAGAGAACTCGTGCAGCGTGTGGCCCAAATGCCAGTCTGCTGTATGAATGATGCGCACCGGCAGTATCCCTCCCATGGGACGTCAGTCCGACTCGGACGCGTAACAAATCATCGAAAGACTGAATTGTACTGGATATCTTAACTGTACTCCAATGGCTTACAACTCGAGACACTCGCGCACAACCAAATGCAGAGCGCAGCTGAAGGCCCTATTAGGTGGCCACCAGACCGCCCACCACGTAGCCATTTTGACCGGACGAGCTTGAAACCGCCTGATTTTGGTCTTTCTAGCCGAAATCCCCTCAATATTTTTCGCCAAGACCTTTCTGAACCGCCAAAAACGGTTTGGGCAGAATGCCATTGAGCTTTATGACCGCCAAAAACGTTCCTGGCAAAATGCCATTGAGCTTTATGACCGCCAAAAACGTTCCTGGCAAAATGCCATTGAGCTTTATGACCGCTGGAAACGCTCCTGGCAAAATGCCTTTGAGCTTCTTGACCGTCAACAACGCTCTTGGGAAAAAATCAAAGCGTTCTCGGCCGTCCACAGTCCCCTCGAAAAAAGAATCAATCCATCCGCGGCGGTGAACAAAGCTCCAAAATAGGATCTAGAGCCTTCTTGGCGATCCACAGTGCGCTTGGATTTGATCCAGGGTCTTAGCGGCGATCATCAGCGCGCTTGGGAAGAAATCAGAGCCTTGGTGATCACGTTAGGGTTCGGCGCCAATGGCTACATCAGGCACCCAGAGAACAGCATCAGCTACTGAAGCGCAGAGACTACGTTGGTGTCAAGAATCACCGCCAGGCGTCCGGATCGACTGTCTCGAACTCCTGAGCGACGATCGCATCCACTTCCGCAACATCCTCTGGACGAGCTTGGCCGTAGACTCGGCGCCACCCAGACGAGTCCTGTTCCACCGATTCGTTGGCTTCGAGACGAGCCCGAAGCGAATCCGTGACAAAGTCCTTGAAACTCTCTCCCCGCATCGCCGCCGCCTTACTCCTCCGGAACACCGGGTCGGGTATTTCGATCATCGTCTTCATCGACCCATTTGCCCATATTTTGGTCTCACTCCAACCAACTCACTTTCGACCCATTCATCTACACGGGGTTGCTGGACACAGAGGCGAATGGGTCCTCGAAATAGCCTTAGCCTCGGACTTGGGACCTGTGAACGTTTCAATCGGAGTGCCGCTCGCGGAACCCTCGGCTCAGGCGTCGCTACGGTCGTCCCTCCCTGCGCGCTCGCTGAGCCTCTTCCCGGGCGCTCCGCGCTCCAGACCTACCGCGCTCCGCGCCCCGGACCTAGGGCCAGGCGGAAGCCCAGGTCGCCGTCGCGGCTGCCCGGCGCCCAGCGAATGCGGCACGCCGCACGCACGATCCGTGCGTTCGAGTACCACGAGCCGCCACGTCCGACACGGTTCCCACCTTCTCTCACAGGATCGACCTCGGGACCTTCCTCGTACTCCGCCCATCCGTCTTCGCACCACTCAAAAACGTTGCCCAGCATGTCGTACAGACCCCAGGGGTTCGCCAGCTTCTGACCCACATCCCGAGTGCCAGCCAACGTATGGGGATGTTGTTTCTCGGGCCAATCCGAAGAGTCGTGGCCGTCTTTCAAGTCGAACTCCACACCACTATTGCCGCCA
This sequence comes from Acidobacteriota bacterium, assembly GCA_029263395.1. Lineage (GTDB taxonomy): Bacteria > Acidobacteriota > Thermoanaerobaculia > Multivoradales > J023 > JAAELT01. The sequence goes on from JAJCXO010000187.1 coordinate 119,570, forward strand.
TACCAGGCGATGGCGTCGAGATCCGGTGCGTTGCGCTGGCCTAGGATCTCCAAGCTCCCCCGCCAAGTTGCTGCCTTGGTGCCCGCACGGCAGGCGTACTCCCACTCGGCTTCGCTGGGTAGCCTGGCCTCCAGACCGGGAATCAACGTGTTCGATCGCTCGATGAACCGCTGGCAGTCCTCCCAACTCACCCGCTCTACAGGACGATGTGGCGAACGGAAACGACTCGGGTTCTCAACCATTACCGCTTCCCACAACGCCTGCGTGCACGGAGTCTTTGCCAGCCAGAAACCTTGCGTGAGCGTGACTTGGTGCTGCGGACCTTCTGCGCCCCACCGCCCCGCCTCGGACTCTGGAGTCCCCATCGTGAACTTACCTGGTGGGATCCACCGCAGGCGCTGCTCCACACCACCTACTTCAAAGCTTGCCCACTCGCCGTAGCTGTCTTGGCCTGATCGGCTCGGCCAGCTCACCACCGCGGCTTCTTGATGGACAGTAGGCGGTACTGGATCTGGCACTGGCTGGATCTCTGTCGGCTCTGGAGCGTGCTTCAGCGCCTTGCAGAAATCCAACACTGAGCCAAACCGCTCCGAAGCCTCCAACGCGGTCGCCCGACGCAGCGCTTCTTTCACACCTTCGGGAACCTCGAGGCCAGCGAAGAACGACTCCGCATCGCGCAGATACGTCGCGGGGATCTCCTCACCGTGCAGCACAAACGCCGCCGTCATCGCCAACGAATAAACATCCGCGGCGGCGTCCGCAAGCTCCGCAGACATCATCGCCTCTGGCGCCATATAGAGCACCGTGCCGAGCATGCTGCCAGTTCGCGTGCCGGCCGTCGTGTCCAGGGCTCGCACCAGGTCAAAGTCGGTCAGCTTCGCTTTGCCGTCCGTGGTCAGCAGGATGTTGGCGGGCTTGACGTCGCGATGGATCACACCGCAACGGTGAGCGAGGTCCAGCGCTTCGGCGACTTCATCTAGCAGGGCCAGCCCCTCGACGCCGCTGACTTCCCCTGTTCTCACCGCCTGACGAAGATCGCCGCCTTGCACGTACTCCATCACGAAGTAGTGCGTGCCCTCGTCCTGACCCTTGGGATCGATCACCCGCACGATCGCTTGATGCTGGAGCTCCCCCATCTTGCGGGCGCCACGGAAGAATCGATCGCGACGGGTTTTGTCTTGAGCGTATTGCGCGTGCAGCACTTTCACCGCCACTAACCCGCGAGTCTGACGGTCGTAGGCTTTGAACACCTTGGAGAAGCCACCGCTGCCCAAGACGTCCAGCAAGCGGTAGCGGCCTTCAGCGAGAAAGTCGCCGGGCTTGAGCTGCCCTTCGATCCGTAGCCGGCGCTTCAAGTCCAGAATCGTCTCCAGCGACTCCGTGGCGTCACCGCCGGTGCTCACCAGCTCTTCGTGACGCTGATAGGCCGCGTCCAGGGCCTCGGCAAGCTCCTTCGAAGGCGCGTCTGGGTAGCTAGGGGCAGGACCCTGATCGGGCTGCTGCAACACTGGCGCTTCGGCCAGTTGCAGAATCTCCGTAACGATTGCCGACCAGGCTTCCTCCCGCGCATTGCCACGGAGAGACATCAACGGCCGAGCATCCGTTGGACGCATCTGCATCGACAACCACGGGATCTTGGCCCAGGCGCAGCTTTTCAACAGCACCGGCACGATCGTCAACCCGTCTTGCTCACGACGCCGCAGCAGTCGTGGCACTTCTTCTTTCAAAATGAAGTCCGACGCCAGAAAATCCGCCGAGATCAACAACACCGCCACGTTAGCGGTTGCAATCGCCTTTTCGATCTCGGCATACCAGTCATCACCCGCGTTTAGCTGGCGGTCTTCCCACACCGCCAGCCGGCCACGCAGGACACTGAGATGTGTCGCCAGGCGGTCTTTCTGGCGCTCGTCGCGGTGGCTACAACTGACAAAAACGGTTGGCGATTCAGATAACACAGCACACTCCCGGGGCGGATTGTACTGAATCTCTTGAGGCAAGCGGAGTCAGGTCACACGCTGTCTCACGCCGAACCGTTCTGGGCGGCCGTCAGCTAGGCGTGCCTTCAACTGGCCAGCCGGCAGACCAACTGCTGATCGGGAGCGATGGCCTGCAAGAGCTCGTCTAGCTTCTCGATCGTCGGCACTGCTTTCCCCTGCTCGTAACGAGCATACGCATTGCGAGACTTCTGGTGCAGTTTCGCAGCAGCTTCCGCCAAAGTGATGCCACGGGTCTCTCGCTGTCGACGGAGCAGGAGCGCTACCAGGACCTTGACGTCGTTGGCACCCAACTCGAGCTGACCGGCAGCCTGAGGAAAGACGGTCGCCTCGAACCCCTCGGTATCGGCCATCGTTTCGACCAAGTCTTGCATCATCTCGTAGGCGTCCTGCTCACTCGTCCCTTGGGTGATGGCATGCAGAGCTGGCACCTCGATCAGCCAGTGGTCATTGTCTTTCCAGACTCGGCCTTCGAATCGCATCACTTACTCCCCGGCGTGTTTGAGAATGACTTTCGCCAGAATTTCGTTGATGTCGGCGTGTCTCGGGACGTACTCGATCTTGGTCTGTTCGGCATTCGTCCAACATCATGTTTCCCACCATGGCGAAGACATCGCCAACCAAGCGCACGGAGCTTCTTCTCCAGTCGACGACGCTTCATGGATCAAATGTACACTGATCCGTGTACAAGATCAACTCCTCTCGACGATCGCACGAATCTGGCGGCACCACGACTGGCAGTCCGAAACGTTGGGTAAAGCGCCATAGGGCGTCTGTACCGTCCGAACGGCGTTGAGTAAAACAACCAAAGCTCGCGGGCGGTCAGGCCCCTGACTAGTTCAGACCTCGGCTCAGACGTCGCTACGGTCGTCCCTCCCTGCGCGCTCGCTGAGCCTCTTCCCGGGCGCTCCGCGCTCCAGACCTACGCGCTCCGCGCCCTGGACCTCGAGATAGGCGGAAGCCCAGGCGGCCGCTGCGGAGGCCAGGATCTCTGCCGTAGCGGAACGCCGCACGCACGTACCGTGCATGGACGATCCAGGAACCTCCGCGAATAACCCGGAGGGTGCCGCCCAAGGGGCCTTCCGGGTCTGTCTCGGCATGCTTCGCATACGACCGCTGTCCATCCTGGCACCACTCCCACACATTGCCCAACATGTCGTAGAGCCCCCATGGATTAGCCTGCTTCTGGCCTAACTCACGGGTCCCCCTTGCCGTACCTCGGTTGCCGTCGTACCAAGCGATCGCGTCCAAGGCCCCTGACGGCCCAGCGACCGTCTCCAACTCGCCGTTCCAAGTAGCAGCCTGGGTGCCGGCCCGGCAGGCATATTCCCACTCCGCCTCACTCGGCAACTTCGCCTCCAACCCCGGAAGGAGCTGATTCAACCGCTTCAGGAATTCCTGGCAGTCGTACCAGCTCACGGTTTCGACCGGGCGTTCCGGCGATTTGTAGCGGCTCGGGTTCTCCCCCATCACCGCCTGCCATAACGCCTGGGTGCAAGGCATCTCCGCTAGCCAATAGCCCTCCGTCAAGGTGACTTCATGTGCGGGGCCCTCATTCTCTAGCCGTCCTAATTCGGATTCCGGAGACCCCATAGTGAACTTGCCTGGTGGGATCCACCGGAACCGCTGTTGCACCACGGGTGCTTCGGCCAATTGCAGAATTTCCGTGACAATCGCCGACCAGGCTTCCTCCCGTGCATTGCCACGGAGAGACATCAACGGTCGAGCATCCGTTGGACGCATCTGCATCGCCGACAACCACGGGATCTTGGCCCAGGCACAGCTTTTCAACAGCACCGGCACGATCGTCAGCCCGTCCTGCTCACGACGCCTCAGCAGCCGCGGCACTTCTTCCTCGGAGATGAAGTCCGAGGCCAGAAAATCCGCCGATATCAGCAACACCGCCACGTTGGCGGTCGCCATCGCCTTTTCGATTTCGGCGTACCAGTCGTCACCCGCGTTCAGCTTGCGATCGTCCCACACCGCCAGCCGGCCACGCAGGACACTGAGATGTGTCACCAAGCGGTCTTTATACCGCTCGTCGCGGTGGCTATAGCTGACAAAAACCGTTGGCGATTCAGAAGACACAGCATCCTCCCGTGGGCGGATTGTACTGAATCCCTAGCTTGATGGATCTGTGGTCTGCGATCTCAGCGCGTTCGTTCGTCTGCTCTGGTCAGCTCTCGGAGCCAACCAGCTCACGCCTTGGCTGAATCAGCGGGTGGTAAGATCTGTGCCATGGTCGACTTGGCCCCAGTCATCAAGATCTTGGAATCACTGCCCACTGTGCGGCTAGCAGTGACGTTCGGATCCACTGCACGTGGTGAGGCTCACCCGCGCAGTGATCTCGATCTGGGCCTACTCCTGACACCCAATACGTTGGCCGCGCGCCAGGAAGTAGAGGTTGCGGCTGGACGAGCGGCACGGTGCCGGGTCGATATCATTTATCTCGACGAGGCGCCGCCGCTGTTGCGCTTCGAGATTGCCCGCGATGGCGACGTACTGGTGGAAAAACAGCCGAGGCTGTGGACAGATTTCAAGAGCAAAGCGATGATCGACTGGTGGGATTGGGGACCCACTGCCCGCAAGATGCATGCGGTCTACATTCAACGATTGCGCGAACAAGTGACCCATGGTTAGCGTTGACGTCGCGTCGCGCAAGGTCGCCAGCGCGACGGCTCGGCTCACCGATGTCGACGACATCCTAGGGACTGGGCACGCAGATTTCTTCACCGACATCAAGCGTCGAGACCTAGCGACGTTTTATCTCTTCCTGGCGATCCAAGATTGCCTCGACCTGGCAAGCCACTGGGTGTCTGATGCCGGTTGGCCGCCACCGAGTGACGCTGCCGAGGCTTTCGACTGCCTGGCGGATCATGGAGCGATCGACCGCGAGCTGGCTACCTCGATGCGGGCCGCGACTGGACTTCGCAACCGTATCGCCCACGGCTATGCATCCGTCAATCACGATCGCCTCTTCAAAGAATACGGCGAGGGTAGCGGCGCCCTGAAGAAGTTCCTGAATCTGGTTGCTGAGGCGGCAGGCCTTTGAAACCATCGTGGAGCCCCCGCCGCTGGTTCGAGCGCTCCGCAAGCTGACCCTTACATCGCTCCGCGCTCCGGACCTTGAGACAGGCGGAAACCCAGGAAGATGTAGCGGTAGCTGGCGTCGTACTTATAGCGATAGGCGGCCCGCACTTGATCTGCATCCGACAGCCACGAACCTCCCCGAATCGCATACCAAGTACGCTCTGAGGAGCCTTCGGGGTCGGTCGCTGGATCCTCGGTGTACCACCGTCGACCATCTCGACACCATTCGTCGACATTGCCCAACATATCGTAAAGGCCCCATGGATTTGCGATCTTCTGGGCGACCTCGCGTGACCCTGCTTCGAGGTGCGGGTGCTGCTTCCCGGGCCAGTTTGAAGAATCAAGACCGAACTCCAAGTCGTACTCGAGGCCACTGTTGCCGCCATACCATGCCAGAGCGTGTAAACGTGGTGCATTGTTTTGCCCCAGGATCTCCAGATCACCCTGCCAAGTGGCAGTCGTTGTGCCAGCACGGCAGCTGTATTCCCATTCAGCCTCACTCGGCAATCTCAGATCCAGCCCTGCGATACGTTGGTTCAAACGTTTGATGAACCGTTGGCAATCTTCCCAACTCACCCTATCGACGGGTCGTTGTGGACTCAGGAATAAGCTCGGATTCTGACCCATCACCGCTTCCCATAGTGCCTGAGTACATGGCGTGTTCGCGAGCCAGAACCCCTGCGTTAGGGACACCTCGTGAACCGGCCCCTCATCGCCAAATCGGCCATCCTCGGTTTCTGGGGAGCCCATCGTGAAGCTTCCGGGGGCGATCCACTGCATACGCTGCTCTACACCCTCCACTTCGAAGCTCGCCCACTCCCCATAACTATCCTTCCCCGATCGACTGGCCCAAGATGGCGGCGAGTGCAACTCCCCCGACTCCTGGGCGGTGGCCCGCAGCTGCGTTGACTCCGAAGCCCCTGGGGGCTTCGACCCAGGCACCGGTCGTGGTTTCTTTTCGGCCAACCGCAAGACTTCCGTCGCGATCGCTGCCAGAGCCTCTTCGCGCGCATTGCCACGCAAAGCCATCAGCGGCCGCGCGTCTGTCGGGCGCATCTGCATCGCAGACAACCATGAGATCTCAGCCCAGGCACACCCCTTCAACAACACCGGAACAATCGTCAAACCTTCCTGCTGACGACGTTTCAGCAGCCGCGGAACCTCTTCCTTTGCGATGAAGTCTGACGCTAAGAAATCCGCCGAGATCAGCAACACTGCCACGTTGGCGGTCGCTATCGCCTGCTCGATTCCCGCGTACCAGTCGTCGCCAGCTTGCAGCTGGCGATCGTCCCACACCGCCAGCCGGCCACGCAGGACGCTGAGATGCGTCGCCAAGCGTTCTTTTTGACGCTCGTCGCGATGGCTATAGCTGACGAAGACCGTTGGTGATTCAGATGACACAGCACACTCCGGGTGCGGATTGTACTGAATCCTTCGCTTGATCCAACCGCGGCTCGTTCGATGAGGAATCGACGATGTCCGATGAGACCGAGCCAGCGTCCGAAGGTGTTGCCCCCGAGGGGACACCCGAGGTGTCGCCGGTCGAGGTCTCTGAGGTGCCGTTGAGCCCGTAGAGGTTGCTCGAGTTGTTTTCCCTTGCGAGCAGCGGCGCGTTGCGTCGCGGCCTCTTTTAACTCCGCAAATCCAGGTCGGATATCTCGATGGGCTGCTTCATTAACTGTTTCGATTCTCATAGAAGTCCACTATTGACCCCTCAATCGCACGCTCTCCCAACTCAATAATCACAGCGTTTCCGTCGTGGTGAAACACGCCAAACACCCACTCCGCTGCTACGACAAGAAACGGAAGTTCGCCGGATGGAATCGTATCGCGATGCTGGATATACGCGAATCCTGCCTTTGCCGCCGTGTCCATGCGATATTCGCTTATCGCAATTTCGCCGTGCTTATCCAGAGGAAACGCGATACAGGCTTTCCTTAGCGAATGTTGAATGTCGGCGTCTATGTTCCGCTTAATTCTCATGAGCCGGTATCGTTTTATAGCTCAGTGGTGCCCCCTCAACCAACTTCCAACGAATCTGGCAGCGCGTTGCACCACCGAAGGTAGACAAAGCTTATTGTCGAGCCGGAAGCGCCGCCCACTGATGACGAAGATATTCGGATCGTTGTTTGGCTAGCTCCAGTTTCAAAGAACGGTAGGACTCGACCGTCTCAGTTCCAACTCCGACCAGGGAACTCGTAAACACCAAGATTAAGCTTGCGCTGAGCAGTAGCACTAGAAGCGCTTTGCTTGCGCGGTTCACCCAACGAGCTCTAGATACTTTCTTGTTCATTGAGTCCCTATATCAGCTTATTGCTGACGCCACAGGACAGTTATCCCGAGCTGGATCACTCTCACTAGCGACAATCTTATTCGCTCAAATTCTGCAACCCCCTCTAATTTAGTAACGCGTTCTTGTATCGGCGTGGCTCGAGATCAGGGGCGCGGACGACCTTGGTCTCCGACTCCAGCGTCCGTCTCGAAGGGGTAACGCAGCCCCAGCTGCCGTCGGACTTCGTCCATGACGGCCATGATCTCGGTGGACATCCGGTGGCTCATCTCGGGGCTCTCGCGGTGGCCGGCCCGCACGCAGCGGGCCACTTCCTCGGCCTGGTACTCGAAGCCGTTGGCGCGGAGCTGACACACCCGAGTCTCCTTGCGATCCCCGGCTTCCAGATGCGCGGTGGTGGCGCGGGAGAAGTTTTCGATGCGGAGCCGGCCTTCGGTGCCGAAGAGCTCAGCGTCGTGCCTGGTGACGGTGCGCACGGCGCAGTCTAGGACTGCCAGCTCGCCGCGGTCGAAACGCAGCAGGATACCGGTCTGCTCGTCGACGCCGGTCTCTCCGAGATGGCCGAGGGCGCGGATCTCGGCAGGTGGACGGCCGAAGATCCACAGGGCCAGGGCCACGGGGTAGACACCAACGTCGAGGAGGGCGCCGCCGGCCAGGCTGGGGTCGAGGACACGGCCAGTGGGGTCCCAGCCGGTACAGAAGCCGAACGACGCCTGGAGCATACGCGGCTCGCCGATGGCTCCTTCCGAGAGCCAGGACCGTACCTCCTGGTAGACCGGAAGGAAACGCGTCCACATCGCCTCCATGAGGAAACGGTCGGCGACTCGGGCGGCGGCGATCATCGCCTCCACCTGTTGTAGGTTGACAGCCAGGGGCTTCTCGCAGAGGACTGCCTTGCCGGCCTGGTGGCAGGCGATTGTCGCTTCGCAGTGGTGGGAGTGGGGTGTCGCGACGTAGACGGCGTCAACCTCCGCGTCGGCGAGCAGGGCATCGAAGGAGTCGTAGGCACGGGCGGCACCGTGATGGCGGGCGAAATCCCTCGCCCGGCTGGCATCGCGACCGGCAACGGCGACGAGGTGGTGGTCGTCTAGAATGGCCAGCGCGTCGGCGAACCGGTGGGCGATTTTGCCCGGACCTAGGATGCCCCAACGGAATCTCATGATCGCCGATCGTGTTCCTTTCTACATCCTCGTGGCGCACGGCTTTGGAGACCTTACCACGGGGCCATAGACGCTAGGCGGTTTGGCGATGAGTGGCGGCGTAGCCGTCCGGCTCAATCGTCCTTATTGTCTGGCGGCCCGATCCGCCACTTTTCGCGGTCCTCGACTCGGGAACCCCGAAGGGGTTCTATACCACAGCCCAGGGTAAGCGAAGCGCCACCCTGGGTAGACTGCTTTCGAAGTTTCTCCGACGGATCAAACGAGGTATCTCGAAAAGGCGATGGCTGTGCCGAGTCCTTCTTGCTCCCGCATGGTGGACTAAATCCATCATGGCCACGAAGTGGTTAAACAAATGCCTGTCAATTACTTAAGCAGTAATCTCTTGGCTGAAACTGGCGCAAAGTCCGAGCCTTGAGACTCGTTGATCAACGCCCTTGTATGGTGCGAGACGTGGCTGTGGGAGCCTCCCTTCCAAGGACGAGTCTTCGTTGCCGTTATTCCGGCGACGATCACAGCGGTCGAGACGCGGTGGGTACTCTGAGGATCGGAGCCTCGCGGCTTGGAAGTGGGTACCGGTACTGGACAGGCGACGGGTCAGCCTGATGATTCACGGCATTGTTTGGGCGCTTAATGTCCTCCGCAATACGACCTCTGCACGTCGCGCTGTCCCCGGCTATGCGACGCCGCGATGACGCGCTAACGAGCAAGGATCAGGCCATGGTCACGCCATAAACCTTGTAGAATAATGGCCTTGAAGCAGCCAATTCGACCGCCAGCGGACTCGACTATGCAGCACGGGAAAGCCCAGATAACACGTGGAGCCGCGGCTCCGTCGTGCTACGCGGACACATAGCCGTTCGCATATGCGACGGAGGGATGTACCCCAGCATCCGAGAAAGTCCCTCGCTTCACAGCCATTTGAACCGAGCTGGCCAGGGCGGCTTCTTGGGTTACGCGGACCACCTGTGTCGCGTTTGTAGCACCGAGTGATCTTCGCAAGTCCGTGTTTGGCGCCAAACGGCTTGAGTTATGCGACACCGAATGTCGCGTTTGACACCTCCCGTCGTGGCCGGTAAAGTGACCTCAGCATGCGGATTCTAGGGCTCCTGAGGTCCTTTCAGGTCAGGCTCAGGCCCTTATGTTACACGGACCCTCGGAGACCTTTTCGGCAGCATTATTATCGGGAGGTGAGGCGTCTGCAGTTTTAAGGTTACAAAAAGCAATTGAGTCACGGCCAAGAGCAAAAAGCAGGTATGTTTCTTGGGCAAAAAAAGTAGGCCTCAGCTTTGAGCAGGCCTAACAAGCAGCTGCACGCGGATGCCCAAAGCTCCGTCCGCTTGTGCATTTGCTTCGCAAATTTAGCACAAGCGCACTCCACTTTGGGCACCGGTGATCTGGGCGTTATGAATAGATGAGATTACAGCCAAATGAGCAAGAGGGATAATGAGCTGCTGCGTGCCGTTTCAGCGGGAAGAACGGACCGTATTGTCGCTGCACTGAATCGTGGTGCGTCACCAAACGCTCAGAACATCAGTGGAGAATTACCATTGGTTGTCGCCGCGCAAATTGGAAACACTGACGCTGTACGACTCCTAATCCAGTCTGGAGCTAATGCTAGTCAAGCTGATCGCGAAGGAAGGCGGCCCTTGGCCAGCGCTATTGAGGACGGGAATTCGGATATTGTTCGACTTCTCATCGACGCAGGCGCTGATACAAATCCTAAAGTTCGCTACCATTGTGAGCTGCCAATCATTATCGCAGTAAACCGCGGCAATCCGCATATTTTCAAAAAACTACTTGATAACGGAGCGTTTCCCGGGCCCTTCCAACATGGGAAATTCAAAGAATACGTCTCCGCATTCTATTTAGCCGTTTCGCAGGGCCGTATTAAACTGGTGGAACAGCTCCTCACACATGGTTTTGATCTGAATGCTCCCATTGAGACAGGATTGACGCCGCTGATGCTGGCCGCAGCCGAAGGGCATGCCGCGCTCATTGTTGAACTGATTAAGATCGGGGCAGATGTTGACGCAGTCGATCATCTGGGGCGAACGGCCTTATCCTGGGCAGTGATACAAAACATCGAAGCCGAGGAGGATGAATACATCCTAGATGATGCCCATGAAGAAGTGGTAACCATCCTGCTGTCAGCGGGAGCTGACCACCGCCACAGGGATGCACAAGATCGAAGCATTTACAGCTGGGCAGTAGAGCGAGGCCACCAGGGGATTATCAGTTTGTTGGCGTAGCGAGTTTCGACCGAAGGCAGCTAGCGCCATGAATACAGAACTCTATAAAGCAGGAGTCTATGGAAAGCTCGATAACAAGAACGTCACAGCCTGGCTTGATCTGCAGAACAAAGCGGCGCATGCTCAGTATTACCGAGTACACCGACATCCAGGTCGGCCACTTACTTTTGCAGGTGGGAGACTTCGTCGGCCGTGTCGTCACGTGATCCTGGCGTGAGTATTCAAGGTGTAACAACTAGGTCGAGCGGAACGTCAAGCCGTCCGCTCACCCGTTGTACTAAGCCGCTTCCGACATCCTGCCAATAGGCTAGCCCTCACACTCCGACGTCTCGCTAGCGGTTGGGGCTCCCGCTTCTTCGTCGGCTGTATCGGCCACCGATCTCTGGCTGTCGGCTGCCGAAACTCTCTGTCGTCGCAGTTTCTCTGAGTAGTGTTTCTCTGAGTAGTCCTGATCTTCCATGCTGAAGAGTAACCTCGTGGGTTGGGCAATTCTTTCTCCAACGTTGGTGCGATGCCGAAATCGTTCAGTGAGATATCTGTTCCGCGGCCTCGAGGTCGGCGAGCCAAGCCAGCGCCGCGGGGCTGGCCAGGTTGTTCAGCTGTTCTCTCAATTCTCGCGTCGAGTCTTGTCGGCCGGGATCGGACTGTGACCAGCGAGCGACGGCACGAGCGAACTCGAGGCTCTCCTCGTACTCAGAGAGGTAGCTTTCGGCGCGGCGTTGGATCTCGAGCTGCGCAAGCAGTTGCGGCATGAGATCGAAGCCGGAATCGAGTAGAGCCATGGTGACTTAGAATTCTGGGAGCTCGCCTTTGGCGAGGGCTTCGGTGGCTTCGGCGGCGAGTTTAGCGAGGGTTTTAGGGCTTGGCTGGATGGCTCGCAGAACTTTGCGCGCGGCATAGCGGATGTTCCGGTCTTGGTCGAAGATGAGAGGTTCCAGCCATTGCTGGGTCACCTCGCCATAAGCTGCGAAGGCTGAGGCCGGTGGCTGGCTCCAGCGCAGACCATGGCGCCTCAGGACGCTGAACGCTGCCGGGTGACGTTGGGGCGCCAGGGCGACAGCTGCTGCGACCGCATGCGTCGAGTCGTCCAGCAGCGCTTCGACCTCGGCTTCGACAGCCGGCCAAGTGCCAGTGATGGCGATCAACCAAAGCCATTGGCGAATACCATCCGGAGTCTGGTCGACCAGGGCCGCAGCGTCATGAGTAGCCAAGGATTGCTGCAGCAGCTGATTCATGCCATCCCAGGGACTGGAAGGAAGGCGCAGCGGTCGACGTTTGGCGGCGGATAGGAAGAGTTGACGAATGCGCGCTAGTAGGAACTCTCTCAGTCTCCCCTCAGAGTCGTCCAGCATCTGATGCAATCGTGCGGCGATGCTCAGCGTCATGGCCAGGTGAATCCGTTGGCCGAGCCAGGGCTGCTCGAGAAGGTGCTCCAGAGACGCGCCAAAGAGTGCCCACGGTTGCTCGTAGAGCCGCCCGAGCAGTCGCTGACGAAGGCTGGTGGTGGCATCGGGTTGCAGGGCTCGAGTGTAGAGTCGTTCGAGGACCGAAGTGCCGCCGAGCTCGAATACCCAGTGGTAGGGATCTGCCAGGAACGAGCTTGCATCCGAGCGGAGTTGTGCGCGGGTGATTGTAGGTGCGGCGAGCGCCAAGCTGACGAGCGTGTCTCGCGCCGTGAGTGGCAAGGCCGCAAAGGCGTCGCGATCGCGCACCACCTGTTCGAGAGCGACCACCAGCCAAAGTGTCAGCTCGGGATCCTGCCGAGTGGCGTCGAGGAGCGGAGGCAGCGCCGACGCCGCCGGTGCCGCATCGTGGCCGACCAGCAGGAGCTCACCGGTCGTCGCGGTGAAGGGATCTTCGCGACTCGCCCAAGTTGCCGCCATCTCGATCAAGCGGGAACGGTTGTCGGGGTACGGCGCTGATTCAGGGGATTCGGCCGGGTGATCGAAATAGAGATACCAGCTCGAGCGCCGCATCGTCTCTAGAAGCATCTGGCGGACGATCCGGCGCTCGCTTTCCGGACCATGCTCCAGTCGGTCATCGAAGTCTTCGGCGAGGTTGTGGAAGTTGCGCAACAACTCTTGGCCGGCCTCTGGTTGGCTGGTCGGCCCCAAGGCTTCCCGCCACAGGGTGTCGAGGATCGCGGGCGGATAACCCCAAGCCCTGAAGGCGAGTTGTACTGCGTCTTCGTAGTAGGGGCCATCCCTGCCGACGATGTCGACGACGTAGCTGTAGGCCTCGGGTGGCGGCTCTGGGAAGCAGGCGGCCAAGGTTTTTAGCCAGCGGGCCTGGTTGACGCCGTGGCTTCGGGCGAATCGCCGCAGGGCTTCACGGGACGTCGCGTGCGGGTGGCGGGCGCAAAGCCTGGGGCCGAGATCTTGCCACAGCCGGTCAGGTGCGTCGTCGAGGGCGTCGGGGCCGGCCTCGATCAGCCAGCCTTCGATCTCTGTCTCTTTCTCGCCAAAGGCACAGGAATGCACCGCGATCCACTCGGCGGGTCCCGCCGAGTGGCTGATGGTCTTGGCGCGCTCGCATCGCTCCAGGTTCTCCTCTCGACTGCGTCGCCACTCGAGCTTTGGCGTCCAGGTCTCGATTCGCGTGCCGTCTGCGGTGAAACGGATCACGCTGCTGTTCTCTTGCAACACCACAAGCTCGTCGTCGACCGCTTGGATCCTATGAATCGGTCCGTCGCTCGCGGCGACCGCGACAAGATTGAGCTCCGAGTCGAAGATCGCGACGCTCGGCGGCTGGAAGACGCTGCAGTCCGGGGCGAAAGCATATTGGCTGGCGTAGAGGGTGCCGTCTTCAGCCAGGACCATCTATCCTATCGGGCCGAGCCGCGGCGTTTCGGAGTCGTCGAAGTGGTCCCCCGACCGCGCCGCGGGAAAACTGGCGCTGGCTTTCAGTCGGCCGCTCGAGTCATACCGAAGCAAGCGGATCTCCTCGCCTGTCGCGATCGCCAATGCCGCTTCGCCGCCCCCGCCGACAGCCCAGTCAGGTCGACTGGAATGTCGATCCAACTCGAGATCTTGAGGCAGTATGAGATGCAGCAAGGGGGCTTCTTGGCTGGCCGTGAAGGGGGTGATCGACAGTTGCCGTTGGTCGAATTGGCTGTTGATGAAGCGCTCTCGAACGGTGTCGAAGCGCAACTCGACATCGTCCGGTATCGGCAGAGTCTGGGAAATTTCGCCGTTCGGCGTCAGCAAGGCGAGGCGGTTGCAGAGTTCGCTCTCAGGGTGAAGGAAACACCTGATCGCCAACCAGATGTTGCCCGCGCGGTCGATTCCGCGGGCATCGATACTGGCGTCGACAATGCCGAGATCGACTCGCGTCTCACCAGCCGGGACGCCGGTGGCGCTGTAGTGCACCAGCCGCAAGCGGCCTGGATGGGCGTCATCTGGCTCTTGGAAGGTGAAGACGACCGAACCGTCTGCGGCCAATGCACCGGCGGGCGGGCGGGCGATCCTGCTGCAGGCATCGGCGGGTGGTGGCGATGAGAAGGTGAGTTGCCATAGGCAGGCTACTGACGCCAGGATCATCGCAACGTTGGGCCCCGCGTCTCGCGTCATCCGTCCGAATCGCCGGCCAGAATGTGCCATCGTTCTTCCTCCATCGACACTCTACACCTGAAAAGCAACGCGGACGCGACTCGAGCGAACTCAAACCCTACCCAGGGTTGCGCTGCGCTGACCCTGGGCTGTCGGAGCGGCGGCGTAGCTTTCCGTGTCGATCGCCCTTGTTGTACGACGATCCGATCCGTCACCTTTGGCAGTGGCTCGATTCTGGTACCCCGAAGGGGTTTCGGAGCAAGGCCCTTCTAGCCCCCGGCCCCAACGTCGCTACGGTCGTCCCTCCCTGCGCTCTCGTGGAGGCTCTCTGCTTGGCTAAGGCGCTCCGCGCCCTGGACCTAGAGCCAGGCGGAAGCCCAAGTAGCCGTAGCGGCCACTCGGCCCCCCGTGAAGGCGGCACGCCGCACGCACGAGCCGAGCGCCCGAGAGCCACGAGCCGCCGCGTATGACACGCAGCCCCTGGGTAAGGCCTTCGGGATCTTTCATTTCGCCCTCTGGATAAGGACCGTACCAGTCCGTACACCACTCATAGACGTTACCCAGCATGTCGAACAGACACCGCGGGTTCGCATACTTCTGCCCCACCGCCCGCGTCCGCTGATCTCGCGACCCTTGGTTGCCGCCATACCAAGCGATCCCGTCCAGAACACGCGCCTCGTCATCAGCGATCTCTAGCTCACCGGCCCATGTGGACGTCACGGTACCGGCTCGGCAGGCATACTCCCATTCCGCCTCGCTCGGCAGCCTCCAGCCCAACCCGGGTAACCGGCTAACCCCCGGCTCCAACGTCAACTAGCCAGCCGGCAGACCAACTGCTGATCTGGAGCGATCGCCCGCAAGAGCTCCTCGAGCTTTTCGACCGTGGGCACGGCTTTCCCTTGCTCGTAGCGGGCACAGGCATCGCGAGACTTCTGGTGCAGCTTCGCCGCCGGTACCTCAGAGCGACCGCTCGGTGGATGCCACCATGTTTTGGAGCACCTCGACGCCACGCTCGAGCACCAGATCTTGACCCGACACGATTTCGTCGACCGTTGGTGCGACTTCGATATCCGGGACGATGCCGACTCCGACGAACTCTCGACCGTCGGGATAGGTGTCCCGTTTGGTGCAGATTCGGGCGCGGCCACCTCCGGGCAGCTCTATGAATAGCGGCTGGCCGGTCGACCCTCCGGTTTTGCGACCGACGACGGTCACCCGGCCGGCGGCATGAAGAGCCACCACGAAGTCTTCACCGGCGCTGAAGGTGGCGGCGCCTACCAGCACTACGATCGGACCCCGGAATGGCGTCTCGTCTCGCGGTTCGATCTGATCAGGCTCACCCTCGTACCATGTCTCCTGCTCTCCCCAGGCTCGGAGCGCCGGCCGATACTGCCGCGTCTTCCAAGCTGAGCCTTCGATCGTTCGGTCGATCAACCGGGAGATGATCTGATCGCCAACCCGGCTGTCACCGCCGCCGTTTTCCCGCAAATCCAAGATCAAGCCCGACGCGCCCAGAATGTGCGGGAACACTTCGTCGAATTGGTTTGCGGTTCGATCGGACCCAAATCCGGGCAGGTTGACGTAGGCCAACCCCTCCGCGACCTCGCGATGCAGGAACCCCTTGCGCGGCGCTCTCGGCAGCCGCCCCGAGCGCGTCAGCTCTACGACCCGAAGCTCTTGATCCAGCCCTTTCACTTCGAGGCGCACTGTGGTCCCCAACTCGCCATATAACAACGCCGGGAACGCCCGCCGATCCCGATCCTGTGATGTTGAAGCCACAATCCGCGGATAGAGTTTCCGTTCGAGCAGCTCCAGGATCGGCTGCCCATCGATCCGCACTACCTCTTCACCAGGTTCCAGCCGAGCCGCTGCCAGCTCCGCTCTCACCGACGGATCAACAACCTCCTCCAACGGGCTCACTCGTCGCACGATAGCTCGCCCAGCCAGCCCAACCAGTCGAACGGGTGGCGCAAAACGAGCCAGGTCGTCTGGACCGTAGACCTGGGTGTGACCGTCTTTCAGCAGCGCGGTCATCTCCCTCAGGTGGCTGTAATAGGCGTAGGTCGATTCCGCTTGGCGGATCTTCGGCAGATACTCGACCAATATTTGATCCCAATCCAGCTCCGGTACCTGATCGAAAAACGCAAAGTTGGCTTTGACCTCACTCCACAGGTGGACCAAACCAACAAGCTTCTGGTCCACGGTGAGATCCGGCGGCAGAAAGTAGTTGTCGACCGGGGCCATGAAGGCCATCCGACTGTCTTTGGAAAACGCCTTGGACCGGATTTCGCGATTGCGGGCTTTGTCATCCGAGATCACAAAATCAATCGCTAGGCCGGTCTCGGTTGGCTGCCACATCATCCATGTGATCACCGGCCAGGCACCCATTTGATCCATCGTGCCGACAACATCGCGATAGAGCTTCTCTGCCCTCACCAACTCCTTGCCATGCTGGTCGAGGCCGACGATCCAGAACCCTCCATGATCGAGGTAGAGGAAAACCTCGGCGATCCCATAAGGATTGTCGCGGACCTCGAGCCGCACCCCTTCGTCCACCGCCAATTCGAAACGCAGGTCTTCACCGATCGAAACCCCGATCGACCGTGCGCTGCGTTCTCGTGACAACAGAACGAGTGCGCCCGTATCGTCGTCCGCTGCCAGAATCCCTGGAGTTCCCGACAGTCCCGACAAGAGAAGGGTCAGAACCAGGATCCCGGACATTCGTCGTCTCAGCTCATGGGCCACGGCAAACATCTTCTGCTCCTCGAGTTGCACGCCTTCAAAGGTCTGCTCAGAAACAAGTCTGCTCAGAAATAGGTCTACTCGAAGAAAGAGTCTATCGCTCCCTGATCTCACGGTTATCGAACGATTTAACTCGGAAAACCCGGAAAAAGTCTTGCCCAAGGACTGCCGGACCGTCCGACAAGCTTTGGGCAAAATGACATTGTGCTTCAGGACCGTCCGACAAGCCTTGGGCAAAATGACATTGAGCTTAAGGACCGTCCGACAAGCTTTGTGCAGAGCCATTTGAAGCCCCCAGAGGGTGACCTGGCCCACACTCTTCAGCCCAGGAGGATGCCGCTATCGCGATTAAAGTGGACATAACAAAAGCTACCTTAAGAAACATAGACTCTCCTAATGACCCTTGTTGGTCTCAAATGTTGGGCGTCGAGGCAGTTGCTGCCCATGGCCTGGTGTCAGTCGACAGAGAAGCTCTGAAGCTCGACGGGGACGGCCAGCCCCACACCTATGTAGATGTTGTCCATTAAAACCACGAAGTCGGTGGCGGCTTCACAATAAAGCGATAGTTGGACCGACTCGGTGTCTGCCAGGACGGTCTGCTCTTCATGGTATTGATCAAAGGAACCCAGGGTTGGAAGGGCCGGTACCGATCCCGCGGAAATGATCTGCGTTCTGCTACCCGTACAACCTGGAACCTCAAAGACAACAAAGCCAACGGTGCACGTTGGATTCGCGCCGCTGAGCGTTCTGAAAGATCCACCATGGGCAAGCGTTGGAGTTCCGGTGGTGTCCACGCAAGGAGATCGCACACGTGCAAACGACGAGTCAAATCCGGTGACGTATTGCCTCACGGTTTAATGTTACCCGAGGATAGTTGTCGTCGTCTTCGGATTCGTCGGTTTGGAGGGCGAGTTGTCACCTTCCTGTCGAGAGCCCTTCGGCCCACCAGGAAGGGTTTTTCGCCTTACCCAGCTCTTCTCTGCTTCTTCCTCCTTTTTCTTCTCTGAGGGCGCGCGACACGACGGCTTAGGTTGCGGCGAGGGAGCGGAGCGACTGAGGGTCTGTCGTGTCGCGCGCGCTTCCGGGTTTGCTCTTCTTTCGGGCTCAGTTGCGGGGTTGGTGATCACGATCAACTGTCTTGCCATGGCTTGCCTCCAATCCCGCACGCGCCGTTGAAGGGTTCGGAGCTGGCCGGCGGCGAACTCGCCTGGGTGCCTCTCTCGGAGTCGCTTGAACAGAGCCTTGCCGGTGATGTCCGGCTCCTGCTCCAGCCAATTGCGCGCGTCAGACCAGACAGCCTCGAAGGGATCGGCTCGGGTCCGCCAAGTGCGGACGCGTTTGGGCCGCTGACGGTGCGTCGGTCGGCTCTCTCCCATCCGCCACAGCTCCGGAAGTTGGGTCAGGAAACTCTCCAGGCTAGAGTCGGCTTCAGGCCGCTCGTCAGCGCCTCCACTGTGTGTGAGTCGAGCAAGCTCGGCCTGGGCATCGCGCAGATCCTTGATCAGCTCAACGGGGTCTAGCTCGGCCTGGCGCTGTCTCAGTCGTGCTTTGGTTTCTTCGCTGACTTCGGCATGGGCCAGGAGTCGGTCGCACGGCGTGGCCGGCGGAAAGTACCGTCGAGTTACTTTGGCGCCGTCTCGCGTCTTGTCTCGCAGCTTGAACGAGGGCTGGAAGAAGTTCACGTACAGGCGTGCGACATCGAACAGCCGAGCCAACGCCCGAGCCGCCGACACGCCCGCAAGGCGCTCGTAGCCGACAAGACGTCGCACGACAGAGCCGTTCTTCTGTTCCACCCAGGCTTGGTCGTTCTTGCGGTAGGGCCGCGACCGGGTCTGCTCGATCTTGTGGAGGTCGCAGTACTCCACCAACGTCTCGTTGATGAACACGCTGTCATTGTCCGTGTCGATACCTCGCAGCAGCACCGGTAGAACAGCGCGGAATCTGTCGAGAGCCTCGGTCACGAGTCCCTGCTCGCGAACCAGTAGAGGCAAGGCGTCGGTCCAGCCGCTGGCGATGTCGGTCAACACGAAGGAGTGCACGAAGCTGCCGGCCATCACGCCGCCGCAGTGCGCGACCAAGTCGCATTCAAAGTAGCCGGGGATCGGGTCGCCCCAGTCACCGAACGTGCGCACCGGCACCTGTTTGCGAATCGCACTACTGGCTACTTGGCGACGGCGACGACGGCCCGCTTTCTCCCGAATCGGCGCCAGCAATCGGTCAATCGTTGCAGCACTCGCCGCCAACAGGCGTCGCCGTACCTCCTCGTCAAGATGAAGGTGACCATACCGTTCCATCGCTTCCACGAAGCTCGGCATCGCGGCTTTCAGCCGTTTACCGCAGATCCGATCGGCGGTCTCCCAAACGACGATCAGCGCTGCTCGGACAGCCTCGTCGTAGATCCGCCGGCCTACCCGTTCCGTGCCTCGCTCAGGCTCAGCCTGATTCAGAAGCCGTAAGGCGTGCTTGCGATGGTAGCCCGTCACGGCAACGAATTCGTCGAGAATCCGGCGCTTCCCAACCCGACCCTTGCCTGCGTACCGTTCTCTGACTGCTCTCAAGAGCTCCTTGCGTGTAGCCATGCTGATACGTCTCCCCATAGGTGCCTCCCAGCGTCCATTCGCTGGGTAGCATTCTCATGAGGCAACGACTCCGCTGCGAGTAGCAGAAACGCTGAGGCAACGCGCAGTTCGCGCGCCGTCACGGTGGATGCGTCGGGCCGATCCGGATGCGCAGCTTTGAAAAGCTCGGTCATGAAACTCGCCAACCCGGTTGCACTCTTCTCGGCGCGGCGCGCTGCATCAGCTTCCCGGTTCGCACGATCCGCTTCCGCCCTGGCACGGACATAACCGATGCTCGTGCCGACGGTACCGAGGACCAACGCGCAGGCCACCACAAACGCGGCGATCACGCGCCCGCGATGACGCCGCATCATCCTACACAGCAGGTAGCCGACGGTGGGCGGGCGAGCGCTGACCGGCTCATTGGCGAGGAAACGCTCGAGGTCGGCTGCCAGCTCGGCGGCCGAGCCGTAACGTTCCGACGGATCGAACGCAATCGCCTTGAGCGCGATCCGATCGAGATCGCCCCGCAACTGTTTCGACAGATTGACCGGGCGCTGGCCACGACGTGCGGCGATCGTTCGTCGGGTGTCGGGTTCAACCGTGGTCACTCGGGTGCTCGGCCGCGCCACGTCATCGTCGGCCGAGCGCCGAAGTGCGGCCAGCGGCGTATCGCCGGCTTCGGCCCACGGCCGCAGACCGGTCAGCAGCTCGTAGAGCACCACCCCGAGCGAGAACACATCCGATCGCAGGTCGATGTCGCCGCCCTGTCCCAGGGCCTCCGGGCTCATGTAGGCCGGTGTGCCGATGATCTGGTTGCCGGTCGCCAGGGTGGCATCGGCCAGGTTACGATCGAGCCCCTTGGCGATCCCCAAATCGATGACCTTCGGCACCGCCCGGCCATCGATCTCGGTGACCAAAACGTTCGACGGCTTGAGGTCACGATGCAACAGAAGCTTGCGGTGGGCGTGATCGACCCCGCGGCAAACGTCGACGAACAGCCGCAGCCGATCCTCGATGCTCAACGAGCGGTCGTCGCAGAAGGTCGTGACCGGTGTTCCGTCGATCAGCTCCATGGCGAAGTAAGGCAGGTTGTCGGTAGTACCCGCGTCGAGGATCTTGCCGACGTTGGGATGGTCGAGCCGCTCCATGGCGTGACGTTCGGCCTCGAATCGCGCCCGAGCCTCGCGTCCGGCCACCGCCGTGCGCAAAATCTTGAGCGCCACCCGGCGGCGCACCGGCTTGTCCTGCTCGGCCAAAAACACCCGCCCCATTCCACCCTCACCGAGCTGCTCGAGCAGCCGATACGGGCCAATCGCCTCAGGCATCTCGGGTGTGACCGCAGCCCGATCGATCAGCGCCGGCGACTCGAGGAATCCGTCCTCGGTGTCGTCGTCGGCGAGCATCGCCCGGACGTCCGCCGCCACCGACGGATCGCTCGCAGCAAGAATCGCCTCCCGGTCTGCCACCGGCAGGTCCACCACCTGGGCGAGCAAGGCGAACCGGCGGCGGTCCTCCGATGCTTCGTCTTGATCGTCAAACGACCCCTCAGGCACAGCTCGGCCGTTGTCGTCGGTCACGCCTGGAGCTCCCGCCGGAGCCAGATCCGAGCCGTCTTCCAGTCCCGTTCGGCGGTCGCCAACGAGATGTCGAGCACCTTGGTCACCTCACGGTTCGTCAGGCCGGCAAAGAAGCGCAGCTCGACCAACTGCGCCGGACGTGGCGCGATCACCGACAGCCGCTCGAGCGCATCGTTGAGATCGAGTACATCAACCTCCTGTTGAGCAAGCGGCGTGAAATCCGTCTCGAGGGTCACCAGATCGTTGGAATCGAAGCGCTTTGCGGCTCGCTTGCGGCGTGCGTGGTCTACGAGGATGCGTCGCATCGCCCGCGCGGCAAGGGCGAAAAAATGGGATCGGTCGTTCGGATGAGCCTCTGAGCCCAATAAACGCAGGAAGGCCTCGTTGACCAGCTCGGTGGGTTGCAAGGTATGGGAGCGGGACTCTCTGCGCAGGTAGCTGCCGGCGAGACCCCGCAGCTCGCGGTAGACCTGGGGTAGGAGCTGCTCGGCGACATCCTCGTCGCCAGCGCGCCAACGGGAGAAGAGACGCGTCAGATCTCCTGCGCCGGATGTTCCGTCGCTCATGACTCCAGACCGTCTAGCAGTGGCATCTTCAGAGACTACCAGCCAGCGACCGTTCTGAAACGCCGCGGAGGTGGTAGTCAAGACACTTTGATCACTGATCCAATCCGTCATCTGGTGCGTTGGGGTAGGAGTAGCGGCTGGGGCGGGTCGACTCGAGTGGGTTCCCCGGCACGCTTCAGGGGCAGACTGCACTTCACCGCAGACTCTGTTAGCCCAGACTTTATTCCTCGGAGCCTGGTACCTAAGACTTTGTGAAGCACGATCTCAGACTTTGTCGGATGGCGCAGTTCGACGAAACTGGCAACACTGGGGGTACGAACTAGTGACCGAAAGAGGACGAGACCCGGCCGGCTGAGTCGGCGGCAGTGACGGCTGCACGACCACCCCTTTGGAATGGCCAGGCCTTTGAAACGGCGTCCTGCCCGGGAAGCGGGCAGGCGGAGTGTCCTCGTCTGCAAACGATCCAAATCAAAAGGAGACGACATGACGCAAGAAAATTCGATCAAACGGCCTCTGATCCTAGCCCTCGGCACCCTAGTGCTGTTGGCGATTCCCCAAGACGTCACCTCTCAGGAATCGGTCACCGCCGCCCCGCGTGTACCGATAGAGCTACCACTCCACTTGAAAAAGCCCCTCGAAGGAACAACGACCACTGGCTTTCCGCAACAATCAGACCAACACCCCGGCCCATTTCCGTTTTCCAGCGTGCACGGATTTTTCATGCTCGGAAACGAGAACATCATGTTATACCACTCCTCTTCGTTCCCTTCGATCAACCACCCCTATCAGATGATCATCAACATCAACATTACTCCGGTAACGGCGTCGGATTTCTATGAAATTGCCTACAACACGATTATTGAAACCGGCTGGACGTGGATCACTCACAACGGCGAGTGGAGCGGCAGCAACCCCGAGCACATTATTTCCCATGACCCTTTCACATTACCTCACTTCCACGCGGGATCTGTCCCCCATTTAAATGGAGATATTTCTCTGATGTGGACAGAAAGCCAAACCTACAGCCTATATCGATACATACCCGATGTAACGTTGACCGTCGAGAAGGTCATGTACTTCCGCCGCTTCGACCTGAGCGCGGACTACCCTGAAACGCTCACGTATTTACTTTTTGGCATTGGCAATGATGTTTATATGGCGCACTATCTGACGAAAAATAGCGGAACCAAAGAGAACCCCCACCCGTTGGCTTTCGACGATGTCGTTCGCGTCAACCGCCCGGCGTGGCTGGCGGGCCAGGATGATTTGTTGGAATCTGTCATCGAAGTCAAGATTCCCTCCATTTCGGTCTCTACACTGCCGACCGCTAGCCCGTTGCCACTTGACTCCCCGATCAATGTCACGGTGTACGGCCACCCGTCGCTGGGTGGCAATAACTTTACGGTAGAAGTCACAGAGGGCATCTGGTTCGACACCCATATCGTCAATGGAAACTAATACCGCCTGGAAACCAATACTATCTCGAGGGAAATATCATCTCGAAAACCTGGAAAGTAATAATGAGCGATCAAGAAATCACGCAGTTCCGTATTTATCCATCCATCGGCATCGCCCGCGTGGGCAACAGCCCCGACGAATACTTTTTTGGCCCTGAAGCCCCGGGGCCACATCCTCACGACCCGGACAATTTCCGCGACAGCCAGGGACGCATCAAGCGCCAGGCCGCACGCTTTCGCGTCTACGGTTTCAACAGCGCCGGTGAAGTCGTCAAGGAGATGACGGACGACGATGCGCAAATCCGGTGGACGGTCCAAGTCGCCAACACGAAATCGGCCTGGTTCGACTTCGACTTGGCCATGGACATTCCGGCGGCCGCAAACATCGCCTCGACCCGGCGGAATCTCGAGATTGAAGACCGAAACATCCTGGAGATCAAGCCAGATGAGATCCAGATCCACGGCCGCAACACCAATGCCGACGGCCGCGACGCCGACTATGCCTTCGAAGACGGCTGTTATGGCCCGCAGCAAGACAACGTCTACCTGGGTGAATTGCGCACGGACGACGCCGGGCGCTTGATCTTCCTGGGCGGCCGCGGTCATTCCGCGAATCCGTGGGGGCATCCCGCGACGACTTTCGCCAACAACAAGGAGTTTCATGACGATGTTTCCGACGGCTGGGTGGATGCGCGAATTCGTTACCAGGGCCACGATCATCCGGTGCTCGGTGCCTGGGTGGTCACGGGTCCGCCGAACTTCGCTCCCGGTATCCAGGGGATTGTCACCGGATACGACTTGCTCTACGACCTGTTCTGCGAAACCCATGTAGAGCTGAGGATCGAAACACCGCGATTCACAAAGGAGATCTGGCCGCTGTTACGGCGCCTCCCGAACCACCAGTGGGTGAACGCGGGTTTTGCCCGTGATTTTGGCCTCGGCAGTCCCAACGATTGGAGCAACTCCAACACTGTGCGTCAGTTGGCGAACGATTCGGTGCAGAGCCTGGCCATACGCAACGCGGTCTTCAACCTGTTCCGCAACGCCGACTACAGCTACCCCTTGTCCAATGCGGTGCCCGGCTACTACGGTGATGCCATGACCACCGATACTTCGTCGACCGACCCGATGGGATGGATGGCGGTCACCAAAACTCAGTATCGATGGCTGGAGCAATGGGCGGCGGGCGAGTTCATCGATGACTATCACGCAACCCCGATATCCAACCCTGCTGACGAGGAAGGGTTGGCCATCCTCGCGCAATCCGACGGGCCCGCGACGCCATTCGAGGAGTTGACTCCGGCCGAACAGGTCCGCGGTATCGACCGGGCGGTATTGGACGAAACTTTGGGTGGCCCGTTCCACCCTGGCGCCGAGTTCACCTGGCCGATGCGCCAGGGCATCATGTACAGCGAACCGTTCCGTATCAAACGCCGTCAGGCGGAGCCGGACCATGGTCCTCAGCTCACTCAGAGCAGCGCGTTGGCGCCGGGGGGCCCGCTGGACGGTTCCGTACCGGGCTCGATCTCGCGCTGGATGGCCGTTCCTTGGCAGACCGACACCTCGTCGTGCCTGTCAGGCTACCTGCCGTTCATCGATGACTATCTGCCCACGTTCTGGCCGGCCAGGGTGCCCAATGACGTACTGACCGAGGCACAATTCAAGGCGCTGACCGAGGGCAGCGGCCCGTCACAAGCCGCCTTTACGGATGCTCTGTCCTACCTGCAGCGGCCCAAGTGGTTGCGCGGTATCCGGTACCCTAAGGGCATCGCGTTTCCGCAGCAAGTCAACAGCAAGCTGATCGGCGTCAACCGCTTCATCAAAAAATGGTTCGAGGTCGGCATCGTGACCCAAGTCTGGGCCGACAGCGAGACCCCCGGAATCATTTGGTACGAGACCGGGCGCACGCTGGATCACGACGAAACCGAAGACAGCACGCCAATCCAAGAGGAGAACCCGCGCGTGCTTTTCGGCCAGGATTGAGCTTCTCGTGATCGACTATCTTGTCATCGGCGGTGGCCCGGCAGGGGCCGCCGCAGCCATCGTTCTGGCCGAGGCCGGGGCCTCGGTACAACTGGTGGGGCGGGCGCGTTTGCCCGGGCAGCAGTTCGGCGAGAGCCTCTCCCCGGGTTGCGCCGGCCTCATCCACCAACTCGGCTTGTGGCCTTCCTTCGAGCGCGACGGCCACCTACCGTGTTACACCCATCGTTCGGCCTGGAACAGCGATGAGCTGGCGGTGCACGACCTGATACGAGATCCGAGGGGCCACGGCTGGCATATCGACCGCAATCTGTTCGAGCGTCGCATGCTCGAGCGCGCCCGCGCTCTCGGCGTGTCGGTCACCGAGCAACGGCTCGGCGGAGCCTGGTCATTCCACGACGATCACTGGTGCGGCTCCTTGCCGCGCGGCGGGCAAGGCATCCGTGCCCATCGGATCGTCGATGCCAGCGGCAAGACCGCCTGGTTCGCACGTCGCCAGGGCGTCGCCAGGGTGGTCGACAGCCGTCAGGTAGCGTTGATCGCGGTCCTTGCGACTGAATGTGAGTTGGAAGACACCAGCAGCCTGGTCGAGACCGTGCCCGAAGGCTGGTGGTATTCGGCACCGATCCCTGGCCAACGCCTGGCGGTGTCGCTGTTCACCGATGCCGGTGTCGACGGTGTCCGCGAACAGGATGCGGTCCGCCGTCTCCTGGCGCGATCACGTTACACCCGGGAGCGGGTACGTGCGGGGCAGGCTCGCATGCTCGAGAAGCCGCGTTTCGTCGACGCCGGGAGCGGCCGCCTGAAGCGCATTGCCGGCCCCGGGTGGGTAGCGGTGGGAGACGCGGCGATGAGCTACGACCCTCTCTCGGCCCATGGCATCACTTTGGCCTTGCGATCCGGCATCGACGGAGCCCGGGTCCTGCTGGCCGACTCCCCGGCTGCATGCTCGGCCTACGAGCAGCGGTTGTTTCGTGCCTATGATGCGTATCATCGTGAATGCCAGCGTTTCTACCAGGAAAAGATCCGCTATCCGGACGCGCCCTATTGGGCGCGCCGTAGTTCGTGGACTTCGAGGACGGTTTAGTTTGATTCCGTTCAACAACCCATCGAGGGCTCGGTCGGCCTGGAGGGCTGCACCATCTCCGAACTCGCCGGACTGGTAAGATCCGGGAATGATCTCGATAGCCTGGCTGAGGGGCGAGGGTCAATGAGCCGCTCTTCGACACGAGTTGCAACGGTGATCGCAGCGTGTGCAGCCTTGCTGGCCTGCACACCTCTAGAACCGATGGAAAACGCCACAACCCAAGCCACTCGCGAACGCGCCGAAACATTCTTCCTGGTTTATGCCGAGCGATCGAACTTCGAGGCGTTTCTCGATTTCTACGTCGAGGATGCGGTGGTTGAAGACATTGTCAACGGCGACCTGATCGAAGGGCGAGACGCGATCCGAGCGTTCTTCTCTTGGGACAATGAGCGCGTGGTCAAAACCCAAGACCAAACGTTGGTGTTGAGTTCGCTGGTGGTGGAGGGGCGGACGGCGATTGCCAGGGGGCACTTCACGGAGTTCCTCTACGATGGTCAGCCGTTGGGACCGTGGCGATTCGTGATCACCTTGGAGTTCGACGTCGACGGCAAGATCCGGCGTCAAGAAGACTTCATCAACTACCCGGATGCACTGCTCGATCCCGAGCGCAAGAGTAGCAACGGACGCATCTGAGCGGTCGACCGTCGACCGAAGCGTTTGGGCAGGGTGCATCTAAGGCTTCTGACCCTC